>WHSZ01000113.1 GCA_009379845.1 Pseudonocardiaceae bacterium
CCAGTGGAAGTTCACCACTTCCGACCTGGACGATCTGCTGGCCAGGCTCGACCGGCACACCGCCGATCACCAGCAAGAATCCTCCGCCGCGCTCGCAGCATGATCAACCCCCGAAGGACTTCCGGAGCCGACCACTAAGGACACTGAGTCGCGCCTCCCACGTGTTGTCGGCCCCTGTTCCTAAGGTGTCCCCGTGGGGAAGAACAAGGGAGCGGGCTACCGGTGCGCCGAGTGCGGCTACCAGGTCGCGAAATGGGTGGGGCGCTGCCCGGAATGCCACGCGTGGGGCAGCTTCGAGGAAGCAGCCGGCCCGCGCCCGCAGCTGACCAAGATCGCGGAAGCCGCGCCGAGCGCCCCGGCGCGGCCGATCGCGGACGTGGACATCTCCACCGCGCGGGCACGGTCGACCGGAGTCGGTGAGCTCGACAGGGTGCTCGGTGGCGGGATCGTCGCGGGTGCCGTCGTGCTGCTCGCCGGCGAGCCCGGGGTCGGCAAGTCGACGCTGCTGCTCGAGGTGGGGCACCGGTGGGCCGCCGACGGCGCCGGCGGACCGGCGCTGTACGTCACCGGCGAGGAATCGGCCGGGCAGGTCCGGCTGCGCGCCGAGCGCACCGGGAACGTGCACGACGACCTGTACCTCGCCGCGGAGAGCGATGTCGGCGCGCTTGCCGGGCACGTGGACGCGGTCCGGCCGGGCCTGCTGATCGTGGATTCGGTGCAGACCATCGGTTCGCCGGAAGTCGAGGGCACTCCGGGTGGCGTGACCCAGGTCCGGTCGGTCACCACGGCTCTGGTCGCACTCGCCAAGGAGCGCGGGCTGCCGGTGCTGCTCGTCGGGCATGTGACCAAAGACGGCGCGGTGGCCGGGCCGCGGGTGCTCGAGCACCTTGTCGACGTGGTGCTGCACTTCGAAGGCGACCGGCATTCCACGCTGCGGCTGGTGCGCGGCGTGAAGAACCGGTTTGGTCCCGCCGACGAGGTCGGCTGCTTCGAGTTGTGTGACGACGGGATCGCGGGCGTGGCCGATCCGTCCGGGTTGTTCTTGAACCGCAGGGATGCGGCGGTTTCCGGCACCGCGGTCACCGTCGTCGTGGAGGGCAAGCGGCCACTGCTCGGCGAGGTCCAGGCGCTGGTGGCCGGCTCGTCGTTGGCCTCACCGCGGCGTGCGGTGAACGGGTTGGATTCCTCGCGGGTGTCCATGGTGCTCGCCGTGCTCGAGCGGCGTGGGCGGGTCCGGTTGAGCAACGCCGACGTGTACACCGCGACGGTCGGCGGGATGCGGGTGGCTGAGCCGGCAGCCGATCTGGCAGCCGCGCTCGCGGTCGCCTCGGCCGCACGGGACGTGGCGCTGCCCGCCGACATGGTGGTGCTCGGCGAAGTGGGGCTGGCCGGGGAAGTGCGCCGTGTCCCGGACGTGGGCAGGCGGCTGGCCGAGGCCGCGCGGCTGGGCTTCACCAGGGCGCTGATCCCGCCCGATGCCGGGAAGGTGCCGTCCGGCGTGCGGGCACTCGAGGTGCCGGATATCTCGACCGCACTCGGCGTGCTCGACGGCCAGGGGGCAGAGGTGATCCGGCTGCCGAGCGCGAGCGGCCGTTAGCACTCGAGGCGAAAGGGGTGCGGGGCCGCACGCCCCCGACGGACGCGCGGACCCACTTGGTTATCCGACGCGGCGGGTCTTTACACATGACGCCGATCCGGTACTTCGCACGTGTGGTCATTGCCCGGATACCCACCGTTTGTCGTTGGTGACTTTCGCATTATGTCGATTTGTGGTTCGGTACTAACCGATCCGTCCGTCGAGCCGAGGAGGACAAGATGCGTCGTCGATCGCTGGCTGCGGTCGCCCTGCTCGCCGGTGCCGGGCTGCTGGTGGCGCCCGGGATCGCCGGGGCAGCCGCACCCGCCGAGACGCAGCGGCAAGCGGATGTCGCGGCGGCGAAGACTCTGGAGATCGAGTACCAGTCACAGGAGACCGGCTACTACTGCGGGCCGGCCGCCACTCGCATCGCGCTGTCCGCTCAGCTGCCGGATCCGTCGAGCCAGGACACCCTCGCCGAACAGCTCGGCACAACCGAGAACGGCACTGACCACATTGGACTTGTCACCGACGTGCTGAACGACAACCTCGGCGAGGCGCGGTATGTGAGCAGGCAGCTGCCGGACGATCCGCCGACGCAGGAACAGAAGGACCTGCTGTGGGACGACATCGTGCGAGACATCGACGAGGGCCACGCGCTGGTGGCGAACATCGTTGCCCCACCGGGAAATCAGCCGCCCGGCTACCCGGACTCGACGGTGTACCACTACTTCACGATCGTCGGTTACGACGCCGGGACGCGGAACGTGGTGATCGCCGACCCGGCCGCCGGCACCGGCGGGTTCGAGGAAACCCCGGAGCAGTACGAGCTCAGCTTCGACCAGGTGGCCAGCCTGATCCCGCCAAAGGGCTACTCAGCCTGATCAACTCAGCGGGACAGCAGCTGGGCACAGCGGATCAGACCGAGGTGCGAGTAGGCCTGCGGGTGATTGCCGAGCGAGCGCTCCGCGATCGGGTCGTACTCCTCGGAAAGCAGCCCGGTCGGACCCGCGACGTCCACCAGTTGCTGGAACAGCTCCTCGGCCTCGGTCCGCCGGCCGGCGAGCACGTACGCCTCGATCATCCACGCGGCACACAGATGGAATCCGCCCTCGTTACCCGGCAGCCCGTCGTCCCTGCGGTACCGGTACACCGTCGAGCCGGTGCGCAGTTCCGATTCGATCGCGGTGACCGTTGCCTGGAACTTCGGATCGCTCGGGTCGATCATCCCGGTCAGCCCGATGTGCAGGGACGCCGCGTCAAGGTCGGTGCCGTCGTACGCGGTGGTGTAGGCGCCGATGCCGCCGCACGCCTCCGGGTTCCAGCCCTTCTCGAGCACGTCGTTGGCGATCTCCTCGCGCAGCCCGGCCCAGCTCGGGTCCACCTCGCGCCCGTAGGTGTCCGCCAGCTTGATCGCGCGATCCAGCGTCACCCAGCACATCACCCTGGAGTACACCCGATGCCGCGGCGCGTGCCGCTCCTCCCAGATCCCGTGATCCGCCTCATCCCAGCGCCTGCTCACCGCTTCGGCCATGGCACGGACCATGTCCCAGTCCGCATCGGTGATCTCGCCGCGCGCTTCGGACAGCGCCACCACGAGCTCCACGACCGGGCCGAACACGTCCAGCTGCACCTGCTGATCGGCCAGGTTGCCGACCCGTACCGGACGGGAACCCGCGTAGCCGGGCAGCGTGTCGATCACGGCCTCGGGGCCGAGCGTGGTGCCCCGGATCGAGTACAGCGGCCGCAGCCGCTCGGGGCCCGGCATCGTGCCGAGCACGTTGTGCACCCAGCGGAGGTAACCGTCCGCCTCATCGATTGAGCCGAGCGCCACCAGCGCCTGGGCGGTCAGCGCGCCGTCGCGGACCCAGCAGTACCGGTAGTCCCAGTTGCGCACGCCACCGATTTCCTCGGGCAGCGAGGTCGTCGCGGCCGCCATGAACGCGCCGGTTTCCTTGTGCGAGAGGCCGCGCAACGTCAGCGCGGAGCGGGCGACGAGGTCGCGTTCCACGTCGGGCAGTTTCAGGCCGGCCAGCCAGTCCGTCCAGTAGCTCGCGGCGTGCTGCCTGCGGGTCATCTCCTGGTGCTCGCTCGGCCCGAGATCCGTTGTGCCACACCGAAGTTCCAGCACGACCGGCTGCTCCTCGGACGGTGCGACCACGGCCTGCGCGGTGTCATGCACCCCGTCCGACGTGATCTTCCACGTGACGCCGGGGGAACGCAGCACGACCGGCTCCGTGGTGCCGAGCACCCGCAGCCCGTCCTCCTCGGTGATCAGCCGGACCGGAACGCGGCCGAACTCCGGGCGCGGCGCGAAGGTGACCGCGGCGCGCGTTTCCCCGGAGATCACCCGGATGAGATCGGTGCGGTGCGCCGGGGTGTCGTGGTCGAGGTAGTCGGTGATCAGCAGCCGGGACCACCGGGTCTCCACGGTCATGGTGCCCGGCAGGTAGCGTTGACCGAGCGGCAAACCGTTCTGCTGTGTCGTGTCGCTTCCGTTGCCCCGGTGGGGTTTCACGGAGAAATGTCCGGCATCCGGACCGCCGAGCAGATCCGCGAACATCGCGGTGGAGTCCGGATCCGGGTGGCACATCCAGGTCAGCTTGGCGTCCGGCGTAAGCAGCGCGACCGAGTTGCCGTTGGCGAGCATGGTCAGCCGCTCGATCGGCGTCGCCTGCTCCCCGTACAGCCAGTTTCGCCGCTCCTCGAACACGAACGCGAGCACGGTCGCCACATCGGTGGTGTCCGGAATACGGAAGGGCGCCGCGCTCTCGCCCTGGCCGACCTTCACGCCGACATCCGGGCCGGAAAGGCGTTGAAACACCTTCTCGTCGGTGACGTCGTCGCCGAGGAAGATCGCGGCGGTGGCACCGACCTGGTGGCGCAGCTCGTCGAGGGCGAACCCCTTGTTGGTGGCCACCACGGCGAGCTCGATGACCTCTTTGCCCTCGGTGACCTCGACGCCGTCCCAGGTGCACGGGCCGGAGCGCACCGCGTCCAGCACGCGGGCGGCGACGTCGGAATCGGCCCGACGCACGTGCACCGCGATGCTCGCCGGTTTCACCTCGAGGTTGATCCCGCTGTCTCCCCCGATCAACGCGTCCAGTTCGGCTTCCAGTCTGCGGTGCAGCGCGCGGGACTCCGCGTCAAGCGCGTGCACGAAGCCGATGTCGAACTCCGATCCGTGACTGCCGACCAGATGGACTTCGGCCGGCAGCCGGGACAACGTGGCCAGATCGCGCAGCGCGCGGCCGGAGATCACCGCGGTCGTGGTTTCGTGCAGGCCGGCCAGCGAGCGCAGCGCACCGACCGACTCTGGAAGCGGTCGGGCCAGCTCGGGATCTTCCACGATCGGCGCGAGTGTTCCGTCGTAGTCAGAGGCGACGAGTAGCCGCGGGGTTCGTGCGATGTGCACGATCACGCGGCGTAGCTCAGCGGGCAGTGCCTCGGCGGTCAACGCGACTCCTTGGAGTGTCCGGGTGTGCGGTCGCGGTTAGGCCGTCTCGGTTCCCAATGCCTCCAGGAAGGATCGAGCCCACCTGTCGACATCATGGGTGAGGACCTGACGTCGTAGAGCGCGCATCCTACGGCGGCCTTCTGCCGGATCGATTGTCAGGGCGGAGTACAGGGCGTTCTTCACTCCGTCGAGATCGTGTGGGTTGACCTGGAAAGCACTCGTCAATTCGGCCGCGGCACCGGCGAACTCGCTCAATAGCAAGGTACCGCCAAGGTCGTGCCGGCAGGCAACATATTCCTTACAGACGAGGTTCATGCCATCCCGCAACGGGGTTACCACCATCACGTCGGCTGCGGAGAAAAAGGCCGCGAGCTCCTTTCGATTCACCGACTGGTGCAGGTAATGCACCACCGGCTGGCCCACCTTGGCGAATTCTCCGTTGATCCGGCTGACCAGCTGCTCGATGTCGCCGCGCATCTTCTGGTAGTGCTCGACCCGCTCGCGGCTCGGTGTGGCCAGCTGCAGCATCGCGACCTCGCTCGGCAGGATGCGCCGCTCGGCGAGCAACTCCTGCAGGGCGAGCAGCCGCAGGTCGATGCCTTTGGTGTAGTCCAATCGGTCGACGCCGAGCAGGATCCGCTTCGGATTGCCGAGGTCGGCCCGGATCTCCTTGGCGCGGGCGATGACATCCTTGCTCCGAGCCAGCGTGTCGAGGCCGTTGGCGTCGATGGAGATCGGAAACGCACCAACCCGGACCGGCCGGTCCCCGACCTGCACGACACCCGGCCTGCTGCGCACGCCAACCGCGCCCCTGCTCGGCTCCAGACCAACCAGCCGGCGAGCCAGCCAAAGGAAGTTCTGCGCCCCGCCGGGGCGGTGGAAGCCGACCAGGTCCGCGCCGAGCAACCCGCGCACGATCTCCGCGCGCCACGGCAGCTGCATGAACAGCTCGGTGGGCGGGAACGGGATGTGCAGGAAGAACCCGATGCGCAGGTCGGGCCGCAGCTCGCGGAGCATCTCAGGGACCAGCTGCAGCTGGTAGTCCTGGATCCACACCACGGCGGCCTCGGCCGCGATCTTCGCGGACACCTCCGCGAATCGCTGGTTCACCCGGACGTAGCGGTCCCACCAGGACCGGTCGAAGATCGGTCGGGCCACCACGTCGTGATACAGCGGCCACAACGTGGCGTTCGAGAACCCCTCGTAGTAGTCGCGCATGTCCGTTGAGGTCAACGTGACAGGGCACAACCGCATCCCGCCGTCGCTGAACTCGTCCACCTCGACGTCGGCGACACCGGGCCAGCCGACCCAGGCGCCCTTGCGCGATCGCAGGAACGGTTCGAGCGCGGAGACCAGGCCGCCCGGACTGTGCTTCCAGCGTTGGGTGCCGTCCGGGAAGCGCTCCAGATCGACGGGCAGCCGGTTCGCCACTACGACGAAGTCGGCCAGCTCGCCGTGCTCGCCCACAAGACCTCCCGATCGTCCTTCCACAGCCACAGTAATGGTGTGCGGAAGTGCACGCACGGGTGTGCGGGCGTGGATCACTCGAGCCGACGGCGCGCCGGGCGCAGCGGCCCGGCCATCCGCGGGCCCGCCATCCGGCGCTCCAGCCTGCCGAGCCCGGTACGCACCGGTTGGGCGAGATACTCACCGAGCACGACACCCGCGCCGAGCGCCAGTCCCACGCTGATCGCCTCGGCCAGGGTGGCAAGTTCGCCGGACTGCACGATCTGGTACAGCGCGCGGTAGGTGAGCAGGCCTGGCAGCAACGGCACCATTCCGGACACCGCGACCACGAGCGGGGTCACCCCGAGCCGCCTCGCCATCAAACCGCCACAGAAGCCGACCAGCGTGGCGGCGATCGCCGAGGCGGCGATCTGACCCACCTCGGTCAGGGCCAGCGTGCTGTACGCGGCGGCGCCGACCGCGCCGGCGGCGGCGGAGACCAGCATGCCGCGTAGCCTCGAGTAGCTGGCCAGCGCGAAGCAGGCCGCGGCGGAGGCGCCGGCCACGACCTTCAACGGCACGCCGAGCACCGTGGCGCTCGGCGCGTCCGCCGCCGCGATGTAGCTGGAGCCGAGCCAGTTACCGATCTTCAGGGCGAGCAGCACGCCAGTGACCAGCCCGATGGTCATCAGCGCGACCTCGAGTGACCGGCCCGCGGCCGTGACGTTGTAGCCACTGATCGCGTCCTGCACGGTGCCGACCACGGACAGTCCGGACAGCAACACGGTGATCGTCGCACCGATCACCAGGCTCGGCTGGTTCTGGCCGAGCCAGTCGGTTGCCATGATCGCCAGCGCGATCCCGGTGGCCAGCGTGCCGCCGATCGTCTGCTGGAAGAAGAACGGCAACGCGCGCCGGTTGAGCAACCGGCCGATCCGGTCGATCAGCGCGGCGACCACGAACGCGAGCATCGCGATGTAGCCGTTGGCTCCGATCAGCACGGCGATGCTGGCTGCCATCCCGCCCCACGCGGCCGTGCTCACCCAGCGGGGGTACGGGTGCGGCGCCTGCTCGATGCGCCGCAGCTCGGCGTAGGCGTCCTCAGAGCTGATCTTGCCCCGGGTGATCTTTCGGACCAGGGCCTCGGTGGAGGTGAGTCGGCTGTAGTCGACGCCGCGCGTGCGTACCACCCGGACGGAGGTGACGGGGGCGAGGTCGGTGCCTCGGTGGCAGGCGATCGTGATCGAGGTGAAGACGACGTCAGCTTCGCAGTGCGGCAGCCCGTAGGAAGCGGTGACAGCGAGCATCGTGGCCGTCACGTCGGAGGCGCCAGCGCCACTCGCCATCTGGATCTCGCCGATTCGCAGCGCGAGATTCAGTACGAAATGGACGGTTGATTCCTCCGGCAGCGCCGGCCCGTACATTCCTTCTGTGCCTTGGGTTGGCTGCTCGCCGGTCGGTGCCTCGAGCACTTGCCATGCGCGTCGACGCGAACCTACGCGGCGGCGCTGGTTGGGCCGCTGCGTGAACCACATTTCCAGAGTCACCTCCTCACCTTTCCCGCTGGGCATCGACGCACACCGCTCGACCGTTGCATGTGCCGGATTGTGTCGTCCACCACGATCTTGGTAGGACCTCGACGAAGGACGCCACTCGAGCGTGCTTACCATGTTCCCGGAAGGGGTGTGGTGTTCCGCGGCCCGCCGGTGTAGCTCAATTGGCAGAGCATTCGCCTTGTAAGCGAAAGGTTAGGGGTTCGAGCCCCCTCACCGGCTCCACGCACGACCAGCGAAACCGTTGAGACCCGTGGTTTCTCGATCAGTCTCGTGGGGTCAAATGTGGTGCGAAACGATAGGCCCATGGCCAGGGCGAAGCGACCTAAGAAGCAGCGGGAACGCGGGTCCGTCGACGACGTGCTCTTACTCAAGGACTGGCTCGTCGAGCTCGTCGGCGAGGTGCAACGCCGGTACCGGCGCATGCGGGAACTCGACGACGCGACCTGCCCGGAATCGAAGATCACGCCGGAGATCTCCCGCAACCGTTCGCTGGACATGCCGGTGACGGCGATCTTCATCGATGAAGTGTGCAAGTTCCCCTGGAGGATCGCACACCCGTTGCGGTGCAAGGAAAGAAGCTCACCGCGGGCGAGTACATCGGCGAGCTACTTACCTGGTTGGCCAAGAAGGCGCCGGCCGCTGAGGTCATTCTGGCGCTGGCGACACAGCGTCCGGATTCGAAGACGATCCCCTCCGGGCTGCGGGCGGTGCTCGGGTCGCGGTTCGCGTTGCGGGTCATGGACTGGCGAGATTCCAACATCATCCTCGGCGAGCAAATGAACACCCGAGGCTTCGATTCCAGTCGGCTACCCGCCTCGCACAAGGGTGTAGGCATCCTCCGGCCAGACGGGGAAACCGAGGCCGTGGCCGAGACGATTGCCATGACCGTCCGCACCTACTTCATGCCCAACGACGACTGGCAGGAAATGTGCCAGCGCGGCCGGGCGTTGCGGGAGGCGGCCGGAACCGTCACCGGGCACGCAGCCGGACAAGACACGGCCCCAGTGTTCGACCACATCGTAGCGGAGCGTGCAATCGGACCGGGAAACAACGCCGACTCCGAACCGAGGATGGAACTACCCGAGCCACTAGCGTCCGTTGTGGACTATCTCGGTGATGATCTCGACTCCGACTGCCGGGACTTCGTACCTACCACGGAGCTCATCGAAGCTCTTGATGTCGAGCCGACCGCGTTGGGCCGCGACATGAGCGACCTCGGGTGCAAGCCCGACCGGAAACGGATGCCCGGCGAGGACGGCCGGACCCGCCAGATACGCGGCTACCACCTCGTCGACATCCGCATTGCCATCGAAACCTACCTGGCAAATGGTGGCAAACGAGGCACGAACACGTAGCTCCAACCCGTCTCAAACGACCCGCATTCCGGCCTCCCGACCGGCTTCAGAATCCGTCACAAGAGTAGCGACAGCGGACTTGTCTCTGAGTAGATCCACTCATGGGCTATAGGCAGGCAGTTGTCCCCTACAGCCCCGCGCAGGGGCGCGATGCAATGAGCATTGGCGTCGCATTGATCAAGAGGCCGACGGATGGGTTAGGCCGTCTCGGTGATGTCGGCGGCGCATCGGAACATGGCGGCTCAACCTGCGCGTCCTACTTCCGACGGAGCATGACGGGTGGTTGTCCGCACACGCTATGCGTGTTGTACTGATCGCTGTGAGTTAGGGGGATGGCAGCTGACGGGAGAACTTCGTGGGTACCGCCGCACGACGTTGACCCACATTGATGATCTTGTCGACTGCGTGGGAGGAGAGCGCCTGTACGTGCTGGTCGAGCCGGAGCACGGCGGCCCAGAGCTCTCCCCGACGGAGAAGGACAACGAGCTCTGCCTCTGGCTGTACACCGGTGTCCGGCTGCTCATCGAGTCGCGTGGGGATGGTCAGCCGTATGCGGCGACCACGGCAGCGGAGATCGTCACGCTAGCCGCGGAGCTCGATGTCACGGTCCTGGCGGCGATCGACATGTGGCATCCCGGGGGCGCTCGCTATCCCGAACCGGATCGACACGACTTCGATCCCCTGGAACCGCTCGATGACCAGCCGCCGCCCGAGGAACCAGTCGTCTGGATTCCGACGCGCCCCGTGCGGGCTGGGGATCGTCGGGTGAACGCCGAGCTGCACGGCACCCGCGCGGGCGAGAAGCTGCTGCTCGTCTTCGAGTCGCCGGAGCAAGCATGGGCCGCATGCGGCCAGTTCCAAGCCGTGTCCGCTATCCGTGCAGACCGCATCGACAAAATTGCGCAAGACTGCGGAGCGAACGGCGTCGTGTTCAACGGGTGGCTTGATGAGGACGTACGTCATACTGCGCCGATCGTGGACTGGTTGCGGCGATGACCGAAGGAAACTACTTCGAGTAAGGGGAGGACGAGGCGCATGGGAGCAGGAGACGGGAGGATGCGCGTCGATGAGGCGCAGCTGTCCTCGATCGTGAATAACGTGCGCGCCGGGGCGAGATCGCTGGATCAGGTCGCCCGCGGCCTGCCGGATGCCGTGAATGCCGGGTTCTCGTCGGACGTCGCTAACGCAGCACTCGCACGTGTCGGCAAGGCGGCCCTGGCGCTGGCGCAGCAAGGCGACACCTTGGCGTCCAATGTGAACGCCGCCAAGGGCTCGTACACCGCAACGGAGCACGAAAACAAGAAAAAGCTGGACAAGCCTGAGGACTACAACGAGTCCGATGTCAACCGGCGGCGCGCGCAGGAGGAGAACGCACGACCTCTCGAAGACGCCGGAGACGAGCCGGGCGAGGAAGAATACAAGAACGAGCCGCCCCCGACGACCGAAACCGCTCCGGCACCGACGCCACCGCCGGAACCGACCGGCTGAACCACCAGGGGGACACGATGGCCACGCCACAACACATCAACACGATCGTCAATGGCAGCGTCGGCATGCTCCAGGAAGCAGCCCGAGCCCTCCGCAGTGGCGAGGGCGCGGCCTCGCAGGGCGACGACGCGCACCACGCCGCGCGCAACACCGCACACGCGGAATGGGAAGGCGAAGGCGGTGCAGCGTTTCTTGACCACCGGAGTACAAGGCCGACCGCAGCGCGTATCAGGCGAAGGTCGCTGATTTCAACGCCAAGGCCCAGACGTTCAATACCTGCCTGGAGATCTACAAGAAGGCACGCGACAAGGAAGAGCAAGCGCACACCGAGTTCTGGGAAG
>WHSZ01000037.1 GCA_009379845.1 Pseudonocardiaceae bacterium
CGATCGCCGCCGAGGCGGGGCGATCGGTGAGCTGGCCGGGTGCGAGCGGGCCCGCCGCGGATACGGCGAGCCCGGCGCGCAGCAACGAACGGCGGGAGACGGGAAGGTTACGCGGCATCTGCGCTCCACTGACGGATTCGGGCACGGCGGGAAGGTCAAGTCGAGCTAACCAGCGCCTCGCAGCCGGTGTCCAAGAAATCCGACGGCCAGCCGAGCCAAGCGTTACCACCGGACATGTGCCAGCTCCGGTGAGGCAAGTACCTGGAGCATCATCGCTGCGTCCGGATCATTGTTCTCGGTGTAATAGAGGGCGCCGTCGACGGCGAGTGTCAGTGACCAGGCTAGAACCTCGTTTGCGAGGTCGGGAACGTGTGATCGGCAGAGGGCAACTCGGGTAGCGAAGCCGCCGTCCTGTCGGTAGTAAACGCACCAGAAAGCCCAGTCGAAGGCCGGGGACCCGATCTTGGGGTGTGGGTCGATGAAGACAGGGACCTGCTCAGCGTCGAATACTACGTTTTCCGCATAGAGATCCGAGTGCAGCATCGCCCGACGATGGCGCTCCGTACACAGCTTGGCGCCCAGATCGAGCGCGCCGCACACGGTTTCTTCGCCGACGGCCGTGCCGTGGCGTGAGGCACGGTGCTGAATTCGGGGCAGGACCGTTTGGCGGTAGTAGTCGCGGAGCGTCGGTACCGAGCTATCGGGCTCGACCTCGATCCGATGCAGTTGCGGCAGTACGTCCGCGACTCGTTCGGCGGCGTCGTTAGGTGCCGACGCTCCACCCGCCGCGCGACCGACGAGTTCGATAATGAGAACCCTGGCCGTATCGTCGGAGCCGAGCAGGCAGCATGAGCTGTGTCCTGCCCAATGTGTCAATGCCGCTTGTTCGTGGTGGTAGCGGTCCGGGTCCGGAAACGCCTTTAGAATCACAAGCTGGCCGGCTGCATCGCGTCCGACGGCGACTACGGAAGTCCAGCCGGCATCGTGGAATCCGTCGACGGTGATCTCGGATTGTGCAGCGGTTGCCGCAATTTTGTTGCCAGCACCGTGCAACCAGGTGCGGACGGTAGGGCCGTAATGTTCAACGAGTCTCGTGCGCGTTCCAGCGGGGATTCCTGGTGTCAGTCGGACCACGGTGTTTCCTCGCCTCCTGATTGATCATATATCTCCGTGTCGAGGATGCGGCAGACCTCGGGCCAGGGCACCGATAGCGGTTGAATCCCGCTCCAGTAGGCATGCGCCCACCGGACGACTCGGCTGAGCCCAAGGCCGCCGATGCGTTCGGTTTCGGGGCGGAGCAGGCGACGCAGGGCGTTGCCGGGACCGCGTGGAGCAGGACAGGTACCGGTGCCGACGATGAGGGTCGCGGTGCGCACGGCGTCGAGTACGCGAACGTCTATCTGCTCGGCGAGTTTGCCGTATACAACTTGTGCCCAGGTTTGAGCGGTGAGCAGCCAGGCCGACCGTTCGAGGCCGGAACCGATGTCGGTGGCGAGCTTGGCCGGATTCTCCTGATTCCACAGCAACACGGCGTCCCCGAGTTCCCGACCGTCGTGGTGAAGCTTCAGGGTGATCCCGGCGACTGGCGTGCGGTGCCACACAGCGAGACTGCCGCTGATGGTCAGGTGCTGGGCGTGGAAGCCGAGACGCGAAAGGGCGGCGATCCAGGAGTCGATCAGCGCCACGTGGTCCTGAATGGTCCCAATCGGTTCGACGATCGAGATATTCACGAACGACGTCGCAAAGCCCGGCAGCAATGCGCCTTGTTCGTCGCGGGGACCGGTGAAGCGGACGACGGGCTGCGGGAGGAATCCGCGTGCGTGGACGTGGTACCGGCCGTGTTTGAGGTACGGGTCCAGGCCCTGGACGGCCGAGAAGGTCAGCTCGGCATCACCGAGCCCGTGCAGCGGCAGCAGGTTGCCTCTCTGGATGCCGTGGGCGGCGCAGGCGTCGCTCAAGGTTGCCAGCATCTGGGACCAGGATCGTGGGCGCCGCAGCGGGCGATAGGTGCGGCCGCCACGCCTGTGGCCGAGCGTTATGCGGTCGCCGTCACGGGTGCAGTCCCAGCGCGGAAACGTCCGCCGCAGCGCGGCCTGTAGTTCGGCGGGACGGTCGCTCAGCATGGTCGGGTGGCAAGCGCCTGGTAGTGCTGGAGGGGATCAAACCTCGCGAGCCCAATCTCCTGGACATCCGCAGCCCGTAGCGGCGTCACCTGACCAATCGCGTCCGCAAGTGCCTTCGCCGCGATCTCATCGTCGGCGTTGCGGTCGAGCCGGACCACGGTTCCAGTCTGTTCGCATAGCGCGGCCTCCGCGCAGGTGCCTGGTTGCCAGGCCAGCGCAACGACCGGGGTCCCGGCGCGTAGAGCTTCGCCGAAGCTGGCGGCGCCGGCCTCGATGTAGTCGCGCGCGCAGGTGTAGACGAGCGTGCCCGCGCCGGCGAGAAGCCGCATCTTGGCTGCACCGCCGACTTCCCCGACCAAGGTGACGTGGTTGGCGCCGAGATCTCCGCTGTGGGCGTCCAGATAGCCACGGTCGAACAGTGGTCCGGCGATGGTGATCTCGCGCCCCAGCAGTCCGGCAGCGCGGATGGCGAGGTGAGGAGCCTTCTGCCGGTCGATTCGCCCTATCCATAGCACGCCGTCGCCATCCCGCGCTGGTAGCTCGGCTTCCTCTAGCCCGAGGTGGACCGCCAACTCCGTGATTGGCCGCTGCGCGGCATAGCGCTGGCGCATCTGCTCCGAGTAGCAGTACAGCCGCGCCCGCACCCCGTCGAAAGCCTCAGGCTGGTGCTGGAAGTACGGCCAATGCTGGAACGTGGCCAGATCGGTCTCCAGCGTCTCCCACACGGCCCGCCAGGCAGGCAGCGACGGATACTCGTGACCGACCACAAGCAGCTCGTAGTCGGTGTCCCGCAGGGCGCGGGCCTCTCGACTGTTCGGCGTCACCTCCTCCAACCGGATCGGGTGCACCGTCCACTCGTCGGAAAGTTCCGATCGCCACAGTGGACCGAGCAGGTGCACGTCGGCCCCCGCGGCCCTGGCACCGACCGCGACCGCCCACAGCCACCGCTCGATCCCGCCATATCCAGAGGGCGGGAAGGCGTAGTCGCCAGGGAAATCGCAGACGCCGACAAGCATCGAACTACTGCTCGGGTGTGCCGTCCGCCGCGATCCGCCGGAAGCCCGCGAATGGGACCAGTGCCTCGGGGAGGACCACCGAACCGTCCTGCTGTTGGTTCTGTTCCAATAGAGCAGCCAGAGTTCGACCGATCGGCAACCCCGAGCCATTCAAGGTGGCTGCGAGTCCACGCTTTCCGTCCTTGCTTTTCGTACGAATGGCTGCCCGGCGCGCCTGGAACGTGCCGCAGTCGGAGCACGAGCTGATCTCGCGGTAGGTGCTCTGGCTGGGCAGCCAGACCTCGATGTCGTAGGTGAACGTCGCAGAAAAGCCCAGGTCGCCAGCGGCCAAAGCGACGACCCGGTACGTCAATCCGAGCTCTTTCAGACAGGCCTCGGCATGGCCGAGCATCGTTTCGAGCTCAGCGCGGGACTCCTCCGGACGCACCACACGCACCAGCTCAACCTTGGAGAACTGGTGCAGCCGCAGAATGCCCCGGGTATCCCGCCCGTAGGAGCCGGCTTCCGAGCGGAAGCATGGCGTCCATGCGGTGTAGGCGTAGGGCAGATCTTCGGTGGGCAGGATTTCGTCGGCGTTCAGATTGGTCAGCGGCACTTCGGCCGTCGGGATCAAGAACAGCTCGCGATCGGCCACCGCTGTTCGGAAGAGGTCTTCCTCGAACTTGGGCAGCTGGCCTGTGCCAGTCATCGTCGTCCGGTTCACCAGGTTCGGGACGCTAACCTCCTGGTAGCCGTGGCGGCCCGTGTGCAGGTTCAGAAAGAACGTCGCCAGCGCCCGTTCCAGCACCGCCCCGGCACCGCATGTGACGCTGAAGCGAGAACCCGAAAGCTTGGCCGCCCGACCGAAGTCGAAGATGCCCATCGTCTCACCGAGGTCCACGTGGTCCTTGGGGTCAAAGCTGAAGCCAGGTGGGTTGCCGTGCTTGCGGATCTCGACGTTGAACTCGTCGGAATACCCGTCGGGCACATCCTCGGCGGGGAAGTTGGGGATCGTCAGCAGCGCCTCGCGCAGCTCACCCTCGACTTTCTCCTGGTCCTCCTCCAGCTCGCGCACCTGGTCCTTGAGCGCCCGCGCGCGTTCTTTCAGTTCCGAGGCGTCGCCACCGGTCTTGGCGGTCTTGCCCACCTCGGCGGCGACCTTCTTCGACTCGGCCCGCAACTCGTCCGCGCTCTTGATCGAAGAATTCCGACGCGTGAACAAGTCCTCGATCGCGGTCAGCTCAAGCGTGTGGCCCCGCCGGGCCAGCGAACGTACTGCGTCCTCGCCCAGGTCAAGCAGGGTGCGGGCATCATGCATTGGTCGCCTCGTCCTCATTTCCATGTACTGAAGCGTGTGCACTGACGGTAGCAAGAGCGGCGCGCACCTCACGCGGGAATACCCGGGTCGACTCGCCAGGTAATCACAGGCCGTCCGGATGCTCAGGCCAACGCTGGACCGTCGCCGGCCAGAATCTCCTCGGTCAGCGCCGGGAAGGTGTCCAGGGTCTCCAGCAGCAACGCGCGCAGCTTGTCGTCGGCCAAGTCATCACCTTCGTCGGCGAGCCGAACCACGATCCGCCAGGGCCGATCTAACCGCTGGCCGGTGGCGCTGATCAAGTGCACCTCAGCGTACGCCCCGGTCGCGTCGTGCAAGCGCTGAGCGATCCGGTTCGCGGCCACGTTGTAGAGCTTGCCGACGTGATAGACGGGATTCTTGCCGTTCGCGCCCTCGACGTTCATCGGCCGTAGCGGGGTGATCAGGCCGTTCACCCGGTTGCCCCGGCCAACCACACCTTCGTCGCCTGACTCGATCGAGGAGCCGGTATAGGTCAGGTACAGCTCATCGCGCTCGGGCAGGTCGCGAGCGTTGAGTCGGAATCGCGCCTCGACCTCGGGCAGATACCGGGTCGCCAGCCGCCCGCATTCGACGAGTACGGCGTCCTTGTTCGCCAGGTATTCGGCACGACTGGCTACGTGCACGCACTTCTGCGGCACCGCCAGTACCACGTCCAGCTCCCGCCCCGCACCGTGAGCCATCACCTTCACATCGGAACCACACCAGGGATGGAAAAACGGGAAACCATTCGGGCTGGAGAAGTGGTCGACGAGTGTTCCCACGAAATGCTCGGTGCGGCTCCGCGGTGCCCAGCCGGTGCCGAGACTTGTGTCATTAGCGAGCAATTGCTGCCGCTCGCGCAGATCGTCGCTCGACCTCGGCGCGAACCAGCGTTCCCGGTCGGTAGGGCCGTTCCCGGTCAGCACGGCGCCGGGGCTGGCGTTGCTGGTCACGTTGAGCTCGATGGACAAGCGCCCATCCAGTTCCGGCAGCCGCTCAGCGAAGAACCTGGTGACCTCCTCGGTGATGAGCTGGTCTACCGGAACGGCCACTCCTCCGCATGCGCGCGCCGCACGACCGTTGACTAGCACCCGCACGGGGGCCACCACCCGACCCAGCTCGTACCGCACCTCCGAGCAGCCGCCCAGCAGGGCTAGCTTGTCGAAGTTGTGGTGCAACACAACCCCGAACTCGCGCAGCGTGTAGCGGCTGTAGGCCCGCGACAGCCGCTCCGCCAAGTGATCGGCAAGCGTGTCCGGGTGTCCCCAGCCTTTGCGCTCCACGATCGTTAGGTCGCTGGGCGCGTGCACGCCGCGCTCCACGATGAGGTTGCTGCCGTCGAGGTCGATGTTCCCGCGTGGCATGGCCGTCGCAGTCCCCGTCCTCCGTGGCGTGTCAGTCGATCATGACCCAGACGAAGGACCTTACGGACAGCGGGCGCACATGTCGTCGGCTTTCGCCGAGATCACCCGGATGGCCCGCCCAGTGTGCCGGTCGAGCACCGGTTACCTGTCCGCCGACCCGTCCGGCGCCTCCATGTCCTCGAACTCGACGACCTGGCGCACCTCGACCTCGACTTCCTCGAAGAAGGCGGCGTATCGCTTGGCGAGCTCGACGGCCTCGGCTCGGTCCTTGGCATTGACCAGCAGGAAGCCACCGATGACCTCCTTGACCTCGGTGAACGGCCCGTCGGTTGCCGTGATCGCCGCACCTCGGGCCTTGCGCACCCGCGCGCCTTTCTCGGATGGGTGGACACCCTCGCCCGTGATCAGCACGCCCTTGTCGGTCGCGTCCTGGATGAACGCGCCCATCTTCTCGACGAACTCCTCGCTGGGGTTCCACTCGGGGGCGCGCTCGTCGAGGCGGTGCGTGATCAGAAAACGCATTGCTGCTCCCTTGATGTGCCGGGCTGGGGTCCGGTCGATCCCGGACGCGATGACCAGCCGTCACAACCCCGTCGAACAACGGCAACGACGTTCGACGTCTTCTCCGCGGCAATTTTCCGGCTGCTCCGCTGCACTCCCCCGACTCTCCAGCCGCCTATCACAATTCCCAACGTAGTGTCCGGGACCGGGTCTATGGTGTCCCCATGGCAGACCATGACTACCCGTGGGAGCCGCCATTGGCCGGCACGGAGGTCGAGCACCTCCTCGGTGCGCTTGACCGGATGCGCACGACCTTTCGCTGGAAGGCCGACGACCTCGACGCGGCCGCGCTGCGGATCCGCATCGGGGCCTCCTCGCTGACTCTCGGCGGCCTGCTCAAGCATCTCGCTGTCGTGGAGGACTTCATTTTCAGCGTCAAGCTGGCTGGGGAGCCAATCGGCGGGCCATGGAAGCCTGCCGAATGGGATGACGAGTTCGAGTGGCCGTTCACCTCCGCCGCCAATGACACCCCTGAGCAGCTCTACGCGTTTTGGGACGACGCGGTCGAACGATCCCGCGCGAGGCTCGACGCGGCCCTGGCCGACGGCGGACTCGACCAGCTGGTCCACGTGTCCGGGCCGGACAGTCGCCATGCCAGCCTGCGCCGGCTGGTGTGCGACCTGATCGAGGAGTACGGCCGGCACACCGGGCACGCCGACCTGCTCCGCGAGGCGGTGGATGGAAGGGTCGGCGAGGACCCTCCGGCCGGATGGCAGCCTAAAGCCGGCCAGTACAGCGTCAGCGGCTGACGCCGGGCAGGCGAACGCGGTTCGCCGATGGCCACGAAGGACAGCCCGACCCGCGCTTCTACTCTTGTATCCATGCCATCAACAACAGATCGGCTCCGCACTCCTGGGAACAGTCAAGCCGCCGCGATCCGTTTGTCCATCGTGCTTCTTGGCGGGGGTGCGATGCACTTCGTGATACCGAAGCGCTTCGACTCGATCATCCCGTCGCGGTTGCCCGGCAGTCCGAGGATCTACACCTATGTCGCTGGGGCGGCCAACCTTTGCGTCGGCGCTGGCCTCGCGATCCCCCGAACACGCAAGGTGTCCAGTGGATTGGCTGCCACGTTGTTCGTCGCCTACATGCCGGCGAAGATCAAGCTCGCGGTGGACGGGTGGCGAAGCGAGCGGCTACCGATGCCAGCGAAGATCGCCGGGCTGGTGCAGTTGGTGTGGCAGGTCCCCCTGGTGACCGAAAGTCTCAAGGTCCGCCGGAACGCGCCGCGCCGTTCGGGCGGTCACCGGCGCTTGGTCTTGGCTGGCAGCGACCGTGCGTAGGAGACACCACGGGCCACCCACAGTTGGAGCTGGCTCGAGTCGTCAACGGCCTCGGCGTCGACCGTGAGCCATCCGCGCATCTCGCGTCCCCGCATTACCATCGGCCGCACACGGTCATCGTCGACCAGCGCGTCGCTCTCCTCGGGGTTCGTCCGAACCAGCAAGCCGCCCTGCCCGCTGGCCGCCACCGACATGTTCCCGTTGATCAGAAACGCCAGGCCGCCGAACATCCGCTGCTCGGCGACGCCCTCCTCACCGGCGATCAGTTCGCGGATCCGGTCTGCCAACTCATGGTCGTACGCCATGGCTGGATTATCGCGGCGAACGGACAGTTCTGGCCAGCGTGCTTATGAGGCGGTCTTCGACGCGCGCTGACGTGGGCCCCGGGGCTCCGGCGTCGCGCATCTCATGTGCCCTCGGGGAGCACCCGGACCTCCGGAGGTGATTCGAGCTGGTCGGCCACCTGGCGCCAGGTGCCGGCGAAGGGGCCATACGCTGTCTTGATCTCCACGCCGACCGGGAGCTCCGGACATTCGTTCTCGCCGTTTGACCCCCAGTTGACCCAGCCGGATTGTGGCCGCTGCACGATCTGGAACGCCCCGGAGGGCGCCGAGGTCCACCACACCATGGCTCGCTCGGACTCCGAGTGAAACTCCGCCGTTTTCGAGGCTGGGCCGGGGAAGATCGTTTCGTCGGGCACGGCGGAGACCTCGATAGGACCGCCGGTGTGGACCCACCAGCGCTCCTCCAGATCCGCTCGCGTGTGCGCCCGTGCTCGTACCCGTTCCAGCCGTTGGCGGATCTCGGTGTCGTCCAGTGCCCCCTCCCAGACGCAGAAGAGCCGCCAGTAGAGATCCCAGTGCGCTGCCTCGATTTCGCCGCTGAGCTGTCCGCGGAAGTCTTTGAACTTGGGCGATTCAGATGTGGAGGTCGCCAGGGTCTCCTCGACCATCGCGGCCAGCTCTTCCGCGTACGGGTCGCCCGCCCGATAGTGCGTCCCGGAGTAGACGTCGAAGCGGTCGAAGACCAGCCGCCCACGGCCGCCTTCGAACTCGTCCCCCACGGTGATCTTGTTCGTCACCGACCGTCCATTGACGACGGTCTGGAAGTTGTCCACCCGGTAGCGACGACGGAAGTACGGTGTGCCGTAGGTGAACCACCAGTCGATCGAGAAGGTCTTTCCTTTCAGTTCCGCTAGCAGACCGTCCGGAACGGTGCCGTTCATCCGGTAGTGGTGCAGGATCGGTCCCCGTTCGACGACCTCGATGTCCACGGTGGTGTGTTCCGGCGGGTTGATGAGCCCGTTCTCCGGGGTGAAGAACGGGCCGTAGAAACCGCCGATCGCGTTGTCACCGGACGGCAGCAGGTCCACACCCTCATGGAGCGACCGGAAGTGCCGCAGACCCCATTTGGACGAGCCGGTGCCCTGCGCGGTACCGGTGCACAGTTCGAGATCGAAGTAGCCGGTGTCCAGCCGGACGAATCCGTCCGGCTCTTGGGCGGAGCCGGTACGGATGCCCACGCCGGCATTGTCAATCGGCTCCACAAGCGTGAACTCGGTCTTGCCCTCGAAGCTGAGCACCGTTATGAACGTGGCGCGACCGGGTATGTCCGAACTGGACAGACGCTGGCACAGCAGATCCTCGCCGGTGTCCGTGTGCGCGCGCCATAACTCGCCGGTGAGATCGTGCTCAACGGTGAAGGTGACCGGCTCGTTGTTGCGCCAGCCGGGTCGGGGATCTGTCACGACGACGGTGAAGGGCACGTGGTAACTCCTCTCCTGCTATGACGTCCGGGGGACGTCGGCGAGCACCGGACGGAGCTCACGGGGTGGCGCGCGGCACGGTCAGCCGCGTGGCGCCGGAGTGGCGGCGCGGCGGTGCAGCCGCAGCGGGCCCTGCTTCAGACTGTCGACGGCGACGGCGAAGATGATCACCGCGCCCTTGATGAGGAGCTGCGTGAAGAACGGCACGTTCATCAGGATCAGGCCGGTACTGAGCACGCCGAGGATGATCGAGCCGATGAGGGTGCCGGCGATGCGCCCGCGACCGCCCATCAGGCTCGTCCCGCCCAGTACCACCGCGGCAATCGCGTCGAGCTCGTAACTCGTGCCGGCGGTCGGCTGCGCGGAAACCACCCGCGCAGCGAAGATGACGCCTGCGAGGCCCGCGCATGCGCCGCCGATCACGTACACCGACGTGATCACTCGCTTGACGTTGATCCCGGCGAGGCGGGCGGCTTCGGCGTTGCCGCCGACGGCGTAGACGTGGCGGCCGTAGCGGGTCCGCTCCAGGACGAACCAGGCGACCGCGTAAACGATCACCATGATCACCACGGGCGCCGGGATTCCCGCGAAGTAGCCGTTTCCGATGTCGCGGAAGCTCAACATGTTATCGACCACCGGCTGCCCGTCGGTCATCGTGTAGGCGAGGCCGCGCAGGTACGTCATCGAGCCAAGGGTGACGATGAACGCGGCGAGCGAAAGGTAGGCGGTGAGCAGGCCGTTCACCAGCCCCGCGGCCGCGCCGGCGAGTATGCCGAGCAGAACTGCCACGGGTGTCGGCATGCCAGCCACCGCGGTGAGTACGGAGACCACGCCCGCCACCGCGAGCGTCGAGCCGACCGAGAGGTCGATGCCGGCGGTCAGGATCACGAAGGTGAGCCCAGCCGCGAGGATCGCGTTGATCGCGATGGACCGCGCGATGTTGAGCAGGTTGTCGACGGAGGCGAAATTCGGAGCCATCGCCGCCATCAGGATCACCAGTGCGATGAGAACGAGGAGGATACCCACCCGGTCCCACCAGTAGGCGAAGTCGAACGAGCCTTTCGTCTCCGACTCGGGTTGTGTGGCGGTGTGCTCGGTTGTCTCAAGGGTGCGGTCACTCATCGGTCTCTCCCTGGTCGCCGCCCACCGCGCCGGTGGCATGGAACATGACGTCCTCCTCGGTGGCGGCGTGCGAGTCCAGCTCGTGCACGATGTGACCGGCCCGCATGACGAGAATGCGGTCGCTGATGCCGATCGCCTCTGGCAAATCGGACGACACCACGAGGACAGCCTTGCCGCGCTCGGTGAGCTGGTTGATGAGCTCGTAGATCTCGCTCTTGGCACCGATATCGACGCCCCGGGTTGGCTCGTCGAGAATCAGGACTTCTGACTCGCGCATCAGCCACCGCGCGAGGGCCGCCTTCTGCTGGTTGCCACCGGAAAGTGACTTCACCGGAAGCCGCAAGGCGTTACGGCGCAGTCGAAGGCCCTCCATTTGCGTGCTCACGGCTTCGCGGATGCGGCGGCGGTGCAACACGCCGACCGTGGTGTGCTGCCCGAGTGAGCTGATGTCGATGTTGCTCTCCACCGAGTGCGGCAGGAACAACGCCTGGTCCTTGCGGCTCTCCGGAACCATCGCGAGCCCGGCGCGGATACCGTCGCGTGGGCTCGTGGGGTTGACGGCCCTGCCGGCGACGCGGACCGTGCCCGCGCTCGGCTTGTCCGCGCCGAACACCAGCCGGGCGATCTCGGTGCGGCCGGAGCCGATCAGCCCGGCGAGGCAGACGACCTCGCCGGCACGCACCTGGAAGCTGGCTGGGCCGACGCCCGACCCGGTTAGCCCCTCGACGTCGAGCAGGACGCCACCTGGCCGGCGGCGGTCGTGCTGGTAGAGGTCCTCGACCGGGCGGCCGACCATCATCCGAACCACGTCGGGCGGCCGAACATCGTCCTTGTCGCGCGTGCCGATGCGCGCGCCATCGCGGAAGACGGTGACCCGATCGGCGAGCTGCCACACCTCTTCCATGCGGTGTGAGATGTAGACGAGCCCGACGCCGTCCTCGCGCATCTCGTCGACGAGCCGGTAGAGCTGGCCGGCCTCGGCCCGAGACAGTGCGGCCGTCGGCTCGTCGAGCACCAGGATCCTGGCCCGCTCGCTCACCGCGCGAGCGATCTCCACCATCTGCTGCATCCCCACGCTGAGCGCGCCCAGCCGGCGGCGGGGATCGATGCCGGCACCGATCCGAGCTAGCTTCTGTTGCGCGCTACGGACCATCCCGCGGCGATCGAGCGCGCCGTACCGGCTCCTCGGTTCCTGCCCGAGGGCCAGATTCTCGGCGACGGTCATGGTCGCGACCGTGTTCAGCTCCTGGTGGATGATCGCGATGCCGTGCTGGCGCGCCTCGGCCGGCGAACGGATCTCGATCTCCTCGCCGTCGAGCAAGATTCGGCCGGCGTCGCGCTGCTCGTTGCCCGCGAGGACCTTCATCAAGGTCGACTTGCCCGCGCCGTTCTCGCCCAGCAGCGCGTGCACCTCACCCGCGCGCAGATCGAAGTCCACCCCGCCAAGAGCGAGCGTGGCGCCGAAACGTTTCGTCACGCCCTCGAGCCGCAGTAACGGGGCGTCGTGCTCGGCTGACATGCTCACCACCCGGGGTACTCGTCGACGGTGTCGCGGGTGACCAGCTCGCTGGGAATCAGTATCGTGGATTTCTTCGGCGGTTCACCATCCACGATGGCCTGTGCTGTCCGCACGCCGTGGCGAACCATCTCGGCCGGGTCCTGCGTCGCGGTGCCGCTGAACGGCGACCCGGAGCGCTTCAGCTCGGCCACGCCCTCGGGGCTGCCGTCGACACCGGTGACCTTGATCTTGCCGCGGAGGCCGGCCTGCTCCACCGCCAGCACCGCACCGAGCGCCGAGGGATCGTTCATCCCGAAGATGCCCTGCACGTTCGGTGTGGCCGTCAGCATGTCGGTGGTCACCGTCAGCCCGGAGGCGCGATCGTTCTTGGACGCCTGCCGGCCGACCACCTTGATGCCCGGGTACTTCTTCAGCGTGTTGCGGCAACCGGTGATGCGATCCCGGATGGTCTGGATCGGCGTGCCGTCCACGATCAGCACGTTGCCCTTGCCGCCGATCTGCTCGAAGAGATACCGGCAGGACTTCTCGCCGGCCTGCACGGCGTCGGTCATGATGACCGCGTCCGCGCCCTTGGCCGGGGTGTCCACCGCGATTACGATGATCCCGGCCTGCCGGGCGCGCACGATCGCGGGCTCGATTCCGCTCTCGTCGACCGCGCTGATGATGATGAGATCAACGCCCTGCTGAATGAACGCGTCGATCTGGTTGTTCTGGTTGGCCAGATCCAGCTGGGCGTCCTGAGTGTTGATCGTCGCGCCGATCTTCTTGGCCGCCTGCTTGGCGCCCTTGTCCATCGCGGAGAAGAACGGGTTCGACATGTCCTGCACCAGCAGTCCGATGGACTCGATCTTCTCCGTCCGGTTGGCCTGGACGTCGGCGTCGCCGGATGTGCAGCCGGCCAAGCCGAGCGCCGCAACGGACGCGATCGTCAGCAATGCGGCCTTGAACGAGTGGTACGTCACTGTGCCTCCTCGGTGTGGGAGCCAGCCCGCCGCGCTCGGCCGCCGCGGGCTGCCGGAGGCATGCGTCGGCTGGCGAACCGTGCTCGTGAGCGGGCTCGAAAGGGGTGTGTGGTCGGTTATGAACGCGGCAGGTCAGCAGCCGCAGGATCTCCTGATGACGAGATCGGCGCTCACCTCCTGACGGTCCTCCGGCCGGTAGACCGGGGCTGGCGATTCGCCGCGGCGCTCGGCGTCCATCTGCTCGTCGATGATGCGGGTCAGGATCCGCGCGGCCAGCGCGCCGATGTGCTCGCTGTCCTCGTCCAGCACCGTCAGCGGTGGATCCAGCAGTGGTGCCCACGCGAACTCGTCGAAGCCGATGATCGCGACGTCGTCCGGAACGGCGAGGCCACGGTCGTTCAGTACGTGCAAGGTCCCGTGCACCATCGGGTTGTTACCGGCGATGATCGCGCGGGGTGTCGGCGTTTCCGGCTGGTCGAGGTAGGCCGCGAGGGTCGCGCGCGCGGAGACGGCATCGTTCTGGCTCTCGATCACCGTCAGGTTCGCGCCGTGCTCGTGGGCGGCGGCCCGGATGCCACGCTCACGCGCGAAGCGGGTGGACCACAGTGCCGGGTAAACCAGGAAGAGCCAGTCGGTATAGCCGTGCTCGGCGAGGTGGGCGCCCACCCGCATGCTTGCCGTGAAGTTATCCATGGTCACGCTCGGCACGTCAGTGTTCTCGGGCGGGTGCGAGTCGACGAACACGACGGGAATGTCCCAGTCCGCCAACAGCGCGGTGTTCTCCTCGCTGAGCGTCAGCGTCGAGATGACCCCCGCCGTCCGGGACTGGATCAGGTGCTGCACGGTGGCATCCTCGAGCTCGGGCGTGTAACGCCCCTCGGATGCGATGTCGGCGACCACCGCCGTCCGGTCGCAGGACCGCAACGTCCGTTCGATGCCCTTCATCATGTCGATGTAGTAAGCATTCGACGTGCTCGCGGTGATCACGGCGACGGAGCTGCGCGTGTTTCGCCGCAACTCCTGCGCCGCCCGGTTCGGCACATAACCCAGCTCGCGGGCGGCCTTCAACACGAGCTCACGGCTGCGTTCGGAAACTCCTCCGCCATTGCTGAGGGCGCGCGACACGGTGTACATGGACAGCCCCGAGGCGCGACTGACGTCCCGCAACGTCGGCTTCTTCGCCACCGCGTCTCCTAAACGATTAGGGCTAAACGATTAGCAAGACGGTAAACCGAGGTCGCGGCGCGGTCAAGAGCAAGGGCGGCCCCGTCAGCAGGCCGCCCGCGAAGAACGCCAGCGCAGGTCGTGCTACCCAGGATGAGTACGCCTCAGCGTCACGGAGGGGAGTTCTCCGAACCGGTTCCGGTAGCTGGTGGCGAACCGGCTCGGGTGGTTGAAGCCGTGCCGCAGCGCGACTTCCGCTATCGTCTCGCCATCGTCCGCGGAAAGGCGTACCAGCTCGTCACGGACCCGTTCCAGCCGGAGTTGACGGGAGTATGCCGATGGGGACAGCCCGAACGTGCGCTGGAACGCCTCGTAGAGCGTCCGTTCGCTGACCTCGACCTGTCGAGCCAGCTCCGCGGTGGTCAGCGGTGACCCGTCCTCGATCAGCTCCACCGCCAGCCGCAGCGCTCGCGGCGCGCGTAGTGATCTCGGGGCGAACACCGCGTCCGTGTAGGAGTGCCGGTGCCCGAGCAGCAGCGCCGAGACCACCATGCTCTTCAGCTCCGCGCGCACCGGTGCCGGCGGGCCGGCCGGGCCAGCCGCGTCGAACGCGCGGCGGACGAGGTCGGTCACGCCGGCGAGCGCCCCACTCGTCCCATCGAGCGGGGCCGCCACGTCGAAGACCAGCGGCCGGCGCAACGGCTCGCTGAGCAACATGCGCAGCCGCCGCTCGAGATCGGCTTGTTCGATCTTGAGCACCAGCAGCTGGAGCCCGCGTTCCCAGCGGAGGGTCATCGGCCCCTGGCAGGAGAACACCGCCGCCTGCCGCTGATGCGCCACCACACGCTGGTCTCGATGCTCGACCCGCAGCCGTCCGGCCAGCGGTACGTGGATGGTGACGAAATGCTCCAGCGGCTCCGAGTCGACGAATACTTCGGCACCGAAGGAGAACTGCATGACGCCCATGCCATCGCACTGGTCGGTGTCGATCCGGGCTTCGAAAGGTTGATCGTCACTGACGACGTCCATCCGGTGGCGGGTCATCAGCCGCTGCGCCAACCAGTGCGCCTCATCGAAGTTGCGCGTCTGGATCCCGGCTCGGGCGGATGGGGGCATCGTCGCACCTCTCAGCACCGAGAGACGTTGGACCCGATGGCCCACGAGTCTCATGCTTTCGCGCAGCGTATCCGATGCCGGAAAGGGATAGCCACTTCCGAAATCGGCTCATACCGTCGACCCGGATCGTTTTAGGCTCCGACCAGCCCCGCAATGTCGCAGGAGGCAGCCGTGAGCGAGTCTGGCCATGTCATTCCGATCGACCAGTTCATCGGGAGGGAGTTCTATCCCGGCTACGAGCCCCGACTGGATGCGCGGCCCTACGTCGCGGAGCCACTTGCCCTGTTCGGCAAACACGACGAGGACCGCTTCTGGCTCCGCGACACCATGCATTTCGGTGAGGGGTTGACCCCGGCGAGTATCGCGCTGCTGGAGGACGCCCAGACCTGGGGAACCCAGCTGGGCGCCGAGATGACCGGAATCCCGCCCACTGCCGGAATGGTGAACCGGCTGGCCGGCGTGCACGTGTACATCAGCCAGGTCCCCATCACCTCGGAGTGGCTGATGGCCGCGCGCGAGCGGCGGTTCGGGCCGCTGCTCGCGGAGAAGATGACGGACTTCGCGGCCTACTGGCAGGGCTTCGTGGACGAGCTCAAGGCCGGATACCAGCACTTCGACGAGCTCAACCCCGCCACGATGACCCGTGACGAGGTGTGGCACGCCTTGCAGGACGCATACGCGTTCCACCGACGGGGCTGGGCCATCCATTTCGAGGTCATGTACCTGCTCGCCGCGAACTACCTTGGCCTGTACGGGTTGGCCATCGAGGTCGGGTTGGACGCCACCGAGGTTCCCCGCTGGCTGGCCGGCGAGCGGACGAGCTTCCTCGCCACCGACGAGCGCATGTGGGCACTGGCGATGCGAGCCCGCGAGCTCGGCGTCGACCAGGCGCTCACCGCCGGGCCGGAGCAGGTCGATCCCGAGGAGGTGCGCGCCAGGATCACGACGTTGCCCGGCGGCGGCGAATGGTGGAAGGAGTTCGTCGACTTCCTCACCACCTGGGGTCAGCGCACCGAGGAGACCTGCACGATCGATCGTCCCTCGTGGGCCGAGCACCCGGTGACTCCGCTGGCCACCATCCGCGAGTACCTCGCCACCGACGACACATACGACTTCGCCGCCGCGGAACGCGAAGTGCTCGGCAAGCGGGACGAGCTGGTCGCCGCGGCGCGCGAGAAGATCCCCGACGAGGCCGATCGCGAGCGGTTCGACACGGCGCTGGAAGCCAACCGGGCGGCCAACTTCGTGTGGTGGAACGAGGAGCACAACTTCCTCATCGACCGGCGCATCCACCTCCCAGTTCGGCGCCTGTCGCTCGCACTGGCCGAGCACCTGGTCGCCGACGGCGAACTCGCCGCCCCCGAAGACGTGTTCTACCTGTTCAAACCCGAGCTGTACGATGCCATGGCCGGGCGCGGCGACTGGGCACGGCTGGCCGCTCTGGTGCCTGCCCGGCGGGACTACTACGAGCAGTGGCGCACCCGGGGCGACGACCTGCCGCCGATGGTGGGCACGGTGCCCGAGCGCGTCGAGGACCCCCTGATGACGGAGATCTTCGGGCTCACCCCGGAGTATCTCGCGACGATCCGGCACGGCTTGACCACCGCAGAGCTGCGCGGGATGCCCGCCTCCGGCGGTGTCGCCGTCGGGCCAGCCAGGGTAGTGCGCTCGGCCCGCGAGATCGACCAGATCAGGTCGGGAGAAATCCTGGTGTGCGGCGGCACGACCACCGAGTGGACACCCGCCTTCGGGATCGTGGCCGCCGCCGTGACCGACACCGGCGGCAGCCTCGCGCACACCGCGATCATCAGCCGCGAGTACGGGATCCCGTGCGTGGTGGGCACCGCGGTGGCCACGTCGACGATCCGCACCGGCGACCGCGTCCGGGTGGACGGCGAGCAAGGCGTCGTCCAGGTCCTGACCCCCGGCGACTCGTGAACGCTCCACATCGGACAGTCATGGACGGCAAGCTGACCGCGTTGGCGGCCACCGCGGAGCGCGCGGCACGCGCGGCCGGCGCCGAGCTGCTACGCCTGCAGGGCGGGCCGCTTGGCGTCACGCTCAAGGACGCGCGCGTCGACGTCACCAGCACGGCCGATCTCAGCGCGCAGCGCGCGGTCACGGACGTGATCGGTGCGGAGTACCCCGACCACACCGTGATCGGTGAGGAGGGAGACGGCGAGCGGCGGGCTCCCGGCAGTGGACCGGTGTGGTACGTCGACCCGCTGGACGGCACCCGGAACTACCTCAACGGCGTGCCCTACTTCGGCACGTCCGTTGCCGTGACCCTCGACGGGAAGGTGCTCGCGGGCGCGGTGTACGACCCGAGCCGCGACGAGCTGTTCACCGCGACACTGGGGCACGGCGTCACCTGCAACGGAACACCGCTGCGGGTCTCAACGGTGCCATCGGCGGCCGAGGCGCTGGTCGTCACGCAGGCGCAGTCGGCGGATCCCGCGGTGATCGCCGAGTTCCTCGAACTGATGGGCCTGCTGATGAACACCACCGCCGGTGTCCGCTTCCCCGGCGCGCCTGCGCTCGTCCTCGCGCACATCGCGGCCGGTCGCTACACCGCGTACGTCGAACGCGCGATGGATCCGTGGGACACGGCGGCGGGGCGCCTGCTCGTCGAGGAGGCCGGCGGGCGGTTCACCGACTTCGCCGGCAGGCCCGTCGGGCTCGGGTGCGTCGACGTCGTCGCGAGCAATGCCAGCGTCCACGACGAGCTGGTCGCCGCGCTCGGCGAGGGGATCGCTCAACCGTGAGGGAGGCACAATGACCGAACGACAGCCGCTGGCCGTCACCACCACGGGAGGCTGGGCACGGCCGGGATGGTGGGACCTGCTCGAAGAAGCCGAGCACGCCGGCCGCTTCGGCCCGGAAGACGAGCGCGAGCTCTACGACGACTACTGCCGGCTGGCGATCTCCGACCAGGAGAGCTGCGGCCTTGACGTCGTCACCGACGGCGAGCACCGCCGCCGAGGGTGGATCGAGAGCATGACCGCGGCCCTGCCGGGCCTCAAGCAGCGTCCGGGTCCCCGGCGACTGGGTGCGCTGGGGATGGACATGCTCGATGTCTGGGAAGTCACCCAGCCTTTGGACGGCCTTGAGTGGATCTGGGACTTCGAAGGCGAATACCGCTTCCTGCGCGAGCACACCAGTCGGCGGCCACGAGTCGGCATTCCAGGGCCATACGGCATGACGACCGAACTGGACTTCGCCGCGGTCTACCCGAACCGCAAGGCATGCGCCGAAGCGTTCGTGCCGGCCGTGCGTTCGCACATCCAGAACCTGCTCGAAGCGGGATGTGACTACATACAGATCGAGGAGCCGATCACGCCGGGCGTCGCCGAGGACGACCGCACACCGGGGGCGATGGTCGAGCTGATCAACAAGGTGATCGACGGCTTCGCCGGCTGCACGTTCACGGTGCACATCTGCTTCGGTTCGTTCCGCCGCCTCCCGTACGCCAAGCGCACCTACCGATGGCTGTTTCCCCGGTTGCTCGACGCCAACGTGCACGGGTTCAGCCTTGAGTTCGGCGCCAGGGAGATGGCCGAGATCGATCTGGTCGGGCAGTGGGACCGGGGCCGGATCCTGTCCGCCGGCCTGATCGACATCAAGACGCACTACGCGGAGACGCCGGCCGACATCATCGAGCGGGTCAGGGTGTGCGAGAAATACCGCCAGCTCGACGAACTGGAGATCTCCACGGACTGCGGGCTGCGGCGGGTCCCCCGCAACCTCGCCATCCGGAAGATGACGGCGGCAGCGGCGGCGGCGCGGGAGGTGCGCGGTGAGTGAGCTCCCAACCGGCGTCTTCCGGGCCGAGGGCGTCGGCAGCCTGTTGCGACCGCACTCGTTGAAGTCCGCGATGGAGCGCGACGCGCCCGCTGGTGAGCTGCGCGCGCTGCAGGACGCGGCCGTCGACGACATGCTCGGGCTACAGGCCGAGCTGGGCCTGGACGTCGTGGGTGACGGAGAACTGCGGCGGCGCATCTGGCACGAGCCCGTACTGGCCGTGGCCGACGGGTTCGACCCGACGGGGTTCGTGCGGACCTGGACCGACGAATCGGGCCGCCAGGTCAGCCACACGTCGCCGGTGGTCAACTCGGTGCTGCGGCGCCGTGGCAGCGTCCTCGACACCGAGGTTCGCTACGTCCTCGACCACACCGATTTCCCGATCAAGGTGACCCTGCCGGTGCCGTCCAACTTCCTGAGCTACTGGTCCGACGGCGTTTCCGGCCGCGCGTATTCCGATCGCGCGGCGTTCCTCGACGACCTCGTCGAGATCATGAACGCCGAGGCGCGCGCCCTGGCGCAGGCGGGAGTGCGCTACCTGCAGCTCGACGCGCCGAAGTACACCTTCCTCGACGAGCGGCGATTGTTCCCCGACCCGGACCGGCGTCGCGAGCAGCTCGCCGAGTACGTCAGAGCGGACCGGCGGGTGTTCGACGGGCTGCACGGGGTTACCACGGGGCTGCACATCTGCCGGGGCAACTACCGGAGTATGTGGGAGAGCGCCGTTCCCTACGAGGAATTCGCCGAGACGCTGTTCGCCGAGGCCCGCTACGACCGACTGCTGCTCGAGTACGACGACGTCCGGGCCGGCGGCTTCGAGGCGCTGCGTTTCGTGCCCGAGGACACCACCGCCGTCCTCGGTCTCGTCACGACCAAAAGCCCTGAGCTGGAGAACGCCGACGACCTGCGCCGTCGCATCGATGAGGCGGCCCGTTTCGTCCCACACGAGCGGCTGGCGCTCAGCCCGCAATGCGGGTTCGCGAGCACCTGGGAAGGCAACGAGCTGACCGCCGACGACCAGCGGCGCAAACTGGAGCTCGTGGTGACCGTGGCGCGAAAGGTGTGGGGATGACGCAGCGCGGCGGCTCCCTGGTTTGGGTCGACGCCGTCGAGCCGGACCAGGCGGCGAGTGTGGCCGGAGCGAAGATGGGACGGCTGGCCGACGTGCACCGGGCAGGGGTGCGGATTCCGCGAGGGTTCGCCGTCACGATCGAGTCGTACCGGCGGCATTGCGCGGATTCCGGCCTCGACGCCCGGATTGACGAGGCCGTCGAGGCAGTGGGACCGGACCCGTCAACGGTCGCCGTCGAAGAAGCCTCCAAAACGATCCGCTCGCTGTTCGACACCACCCCGCTGCCGGATGCGCTCGGCGCCGAGATCACGGCGGCCTACCAGGAGTTGTGCCGGCGGTGTGCCGGGGTCGACGTGCCGACGGCGGTGCGCTCGTCGGCTACCGGTGAGGACTCCGCGGACGCCTCCTTCGCGGGTATCTTCGACACCTACCTCGGGGTCTCTGGCGCCTCGGAGGTTCTCACCGCCGTCCGCTCGTGCTGGGGCTCGCTGTTCACCGCGCGGGCGCTGGATTACCGGCTGCGCAACGGGATCAGCCACCACGACATGCCGATCGCGGTCGGCGTGATCGAGCTGATCCCGGCGCGCGCTTCCGGTGTCGCGTTCTCGGTGCATCCGGTGACGGGCCGCAGCGATCGCGTGGTCATCGAGACATCGTGGGGGTGGGGCGAGGCGATCGTGCAGGGGCTGGTCGATCCGGACCACGTAGAGGTGGGCAAGTCGGACGGCCGGGTGCTGACGTATCACGTGGCGCACAAGGCTGTGGTCTCTGGGCTCGACGACGCCACCGGCCGGGTCGCGGAAACCGACATGCCGGCAGAACTCGCCGATCGCCGGGTGCTCGACGACGAGCCGATCGGTGCGATCACCGAGGCGGTGACCGCGATCGAGCGGCACTGCGGCTACCCCGTCGACGTCGAGTGGGTCATGGCCGAGGACCGCAGGCTCGGTGACCCGATCTGCATCGTCCAGGCCCGGCCGGTGACCGGCACGCGGCCGAAGGCGCCGGCACCCGCCGCATTCGATCCGGCCGCGCTGGCGCAGAAGTACTTGTTCGGCGGGAAGAAACGGACCGCTGAACGATAGCCGCGAGCCGCCGCGCAACCTGGAAACGCGCGCTTGACATGACGGCCCTCACGGCAGATTATCGATAATCAATAGTCTCGAGTGATCGGTATCACAGCGCCCAGGAGGACGAGATGACTGAAACGATCACCACCTTCTTCGGAGACGACGAGTTCCCTGTGACGTGGGAAGAGGGCCAGCGTGAACTCCTGTGGGTGCACGACGATCTGCACATCCCGAACCCGGTGTCCCCGATGTACGCCGACATCGGCGGCTGGTGGCTCAAGTGTGACTACATGTTCCGGCGATTCGGGACACCGTTCGCGTGCGACTGGATCTCGAAGATCATCAACGGTTACGTCTACACCGCCGCGATTCCCGCGTCGAAGGGCCTGAGCGCCGAAGCGTCCGAGTACGGCGCCCGCTACACGCCACGCACACCCCTCGAAGACTCCTACGCACACGAGATCGGCGGCTACCTCGGTTGGACGCTCCCCTACTACGCGGAGAACTTCCTCGTCTGGTGGCGAGAGCGGCTGATACCGGAGATGACCCGCAACTTCGAGCGTTTCGACAGCTACGACTACGACGGCGCCAGCCTGGTCGAACTCGCCATCCTGCTCGAGGACGCGATCGACATGCACGACCGGCATTGGCAGATCCACTGGGTGCTCAACTTCGCCCAGTTCTCCGCCACGACCAACCTCAACACGGTTGTCGCCGAGGTCAAAGGCGAGGGCGAGCACGGCCCGTTGCTCGGTCGGCTGCAGAGCTCGACCGAGAACCGTAACTGGGATTCCATCGAGGAGCTCTGGAAGATCAAGGAAAAGATCAAGAGCAAGCCGGACAGTGCGGTCGCGAAGGCGTTCAAGAAGCAAGCCGCCGGCGACATCGTCAAGGAGCTCGAAGCTACCGACGAGGGACGCCAATTACTGGCCGGGGATATCGAGAACTACCAGAAGGTCTTCGGCTACAAGTCGATGTACGCGCACGAGTTCTCGTTCAAGACCTGGCGCGAGGACCGGGCACCGATCATCGAGGCGATTCGCGGCTACCTGGAGACCGACTACAGCTTCCCGGAAGAGATCGACGCGGTGGCCAAAGACCTCGAAGCCGCCAAGGCCGAAGTCATGGAGGGCGTTCCGGAAGGCGACGATCGCGACCGCCTCGCCAGCGCGCTCGAAGCGAGCCTGCGGATGAACCCGCTCACGCCGGACCACCACTTCTACATCGACCAGGGCACCAACGCGCGAGTGCGGATCGTGCTGATCGCGATCGGCGCGAAGCTCGCCGAAGCCGGCAAGCTCGGCGATCCCGAAGACGTGATGTACCTGCGCTACAACGAACTGCGAACCCTGATGGCTGGCAGCAACAGTTTCGACCCCGAGGAGCTGGTCGGCGATCGGCGGGATGAGCGTGAACGCGCCTACGAGCTCCGTCCGCGCGACTGGGTTGGCACCGCGACCGACGACAACCTGGCGTTTCCGTACCTGGCACTGTGGGGGTTTCCCGAGAAGCTGCACCGGAAGCCGTCGACCACCGAAGGCGAGATCAACGGCCTTGCCGCGTCGGTCGGCGTCGTGGAAGGCACGGCTCGGATCGTGCTGTCTCCCGAGCAGTTCGACGAGGTACGGCGGGGCGAGATCGTGATCTGCCGGATGACCAGCCCCGCCTGGGTGGTGCTCTTCACGAGGATCGGTGGTCTGGTTACCGACGCCGGTGGGATGGCTTCGCACCCGGCGGTGGTTTCCCGGGAATTCGGCATCCCGGCTGTGGTCGGCACCTCGGACGCCACTCGTCGGATCACCACCGGCGACCGGGTCCGGGTCAACGGCGCCACCGGAAGGGTGCAGATCCTGTCATGACACTGGAACGCACCGTGATGCGCGAACAGATCAAAGAACTGATCATTCAGCGCATCCTGGACGGCACCTACAAACCCGGGGACCGGGTCGTCGAGCTCCAGCTGGTCAACGAGCTGGGAGTTAGCCAGGCGCCGGTGCGCGAGGCGCTGCGGGATCTCAAGGCCATGAGGTTCGTGGACAGCGAGCCCTACCGCGGAGCGCGGGTCCGCGCGGTCACAGCGGAGGAGCTGAGTGAGACCTATCCGGTGCGAGCCAGGCTGGAGCAGCTGGCTGGCGAGCTGGCGACACCCTGCGTCGACGACAAATTGTTGCGACAGCTCGACGCCGAGTTGCAGGCTATGCGGACGGCCGCTCGTGACCGGGATCAGCACGGCTTGCTGATTCACGACGCGCGCTTCCACGAGCTGATCGTGGAGGCGGCCGGCAACTCGGTGCTTCTCGACGCGTGGAGTGGGCTGCGGATCGAGGTCTTCACGCTCGTCAGCCTGATCAAGTCAAACCTGGACCTGGCCGCCGTCGCCAACGCCCATCTGCCGATTCTGGACGCGCTGCGCCAGGGCGACCCCGATCTCGTGGGTAAGGAGATGCGGGCGCACATCGAGTCATTCGCGGATCTGGTGACCGGAGATCAACGATGAGCCGTGTCCCACTGGTGCTGCCCTTCGAGGACGAACGCTGCCGCGAGGTGCACCGCGCCGGTGGCAAGGGAGCGAGCCTGGCATCCATGACCCACAACGGGCTGCCGGTGCCGCCTGGCTTCGTCATCACCGCCCAGGCGTTCGTGGCGGCCGTTGACCACGAGACGCTGCTCGGCCACCTGCGGGCACAGGACACTGACGCGGCGCGCCGCCTGGTCGCCAATAGCGCGCCGCCCCGCGCTCTGATCGAGGAGCACTACGACAAGCTTCCGGCCGGCCCGGTCGCCGTCCGGTCGTCGGCATGCGCGGAGGACGGTGCGGACGCCTCCTATGCCGGGCAGCAGGAGACCTGCCTGTATGTCCAGGATCTCGACGAGGTGATGCGAAAGGTGGTGGCGTGCTGGCTGTCCTTCTTCAGCGACCGTGCGATGTTCTACCGGCTGCACAAGGGTTCTCACCAGGACATCGCGATGGCGGTCGTGGTACAGCGCATGGTCGACGCGACGAAGGCCGGTGTGTTGTTCACCGTCGATCCGGTGACCGGCAGGCGGGACCGTCTGGTTGTCGAGGCGGCGTACGGGGTGGGCGAACGGGTTGTCTCCGGTGAGGTGACGCCCGACTACTACGCGCTGGACAGGAGAGGCGCCATCAAGAAGAAGCGTCTGGTCGGCACCCAGATCATGAGCGATTCCGAACTCGCCGAGCTCGCCGCGCTCGGGCTGCGGCTCGCTGATCTCAACGGGTGCCCGCAGGACATCGAGTGGGCCTACGACAACACGGGCCTGCACATGCTGCAGTCCCGACCGGTCACCACGGTGTGAGCGCGCCACCAAGGAGGTCTTGTGTCCTGGCAGATGCCTTCCACGGTCGATGAGGCGTTGCGCCTCAAGGCCGACAATCCGGGGGCAACCGTCATCGCCGGCGGCACCTTTCTTGGCATCCTGAGCGGTCAGGGCTTGCTGGACAACGATGAGTGGATCTCCCTGCAAAACATCAGCGAGCTGAAAACCCTTGGCACCGAAGGCGATCTCTCGGTGGGCGCGATGGTGACACATCGGCGGCTGGAGCTGACGCCGGTGGTACGGGAAGACTGGCCGGGCCTCGCGCAGGCGTTCGGTGTCGTGGCGAGCCCACGGATCCGCAACGTGGCCACCATCGGCGGCGTTCTTGCTGACGCCGACTACGCGTCCGACCCACCGTCGATGCTGGTCGCTTCTCGCGCGGTCGCCGAAGTCGCCAGCGTCCGAGGCATGCGCAGGGTGCCGATCGAGGACCTGATCGCCGGTCACTATGAGACCACGCTTGCCGACGACGAGCTGATCACGCGGGTCGTGGTGCCCCGGCCACGCGGAAAGGGGGTGTACCGCAAATTCAGGACGCGGTCGCGAGAGGACCGGCCCACCGTCGCGGTGGCGGCGGCTCGTGAGGATGACCGGGTACGGGTCGTGGTCGGTGCGGTCAGCGACAGACCGCAACACTATGCCGATATCTGCGCTGCGTGGAAGCCGGGTGACGAGGACAGCGCCCGCGAGATCGGTGCGGCCTACGCCGAGGCGATCCGGTGCATCGGCGACGGCCGGGGATCGGCCGCCTACCGCCGCCGGGTCGTCGGTGTCGAGGTGCGCCGCGTACTCATGCAGGTGGGTCCATGACCGACGCACGGATCACCGCCGACATCCGCTATTCGGTTGACCACAAGGTTCCCGGCATGTGGCACCTGCGTCTGGTCCGCGCAGGTATTCCAGCTGGCACGGTGACCGCGATCGACGCGACGGCCGTGGACGACGAGGTCGCCGTCATCACCCCCGAGGACGTACTCCCGCACGGCAAGTACGGATGCCAGATCGCGGACCAACACGTTCTCGCCTCGGAGCCGAAATACCTCGGTGACCCGGTAGTCGCGGTGGTCGCGGCCACCGAGAAGGCCGCCCGGCAGGCGGCAGCGGCGATCGACGTGCGGTACGAGACCTCACCGGCTGTGTTCGACGAGCTCGAGGCCGTTCAGCCATCAGCGCCCTTGGTGCACGCGGCCCACGTCACATCGAACAGTGACTCGGCATACTTCGAGATGCGTCCGCAGGACGGCACCAACGTCTGCCACCATTTCCGGATACGGACACCGGGATTGCGGGGTCGCCACGAGCCGAACCTGCTCATCGATTTGCCGTCGCCCGGCGATGATCGGCTGGCGGATGCGTTCGCCGACGCGGATGTCGTCTTCGAAGAGACGTTCCGGACCCCAGCGGCGTCCCACGTTCCGATGGAGCCACACGCCACCGTCGCCGAGTGGGTCGACGGCCGCCTCGAGGTGACGACCGGCACGCAGACACCGTTCAACCTGCGCCAGGATCTAGCCGTCCTATTCGGACTGCCAGCCGAGAGTGTTCGGGTGGTCGCCGCGCCCATGGGCGGCTCGTTCGGCGCGAAAACCTTCATGCGCACCGAGGCGATCGCCGCGGTCGCCGCCAAAGCGGTTGGCAGGCCGGTACGCTGCGTCCTCGATCGCGACGAGGTGTTCGGTGAGGTCACGCGACACGCCAGTACGGTACGGATGCGGATCGGCGCGAGAAGGGACGGCAAGTTCGTCGCGAAGCAGATGCTGGCGTACCTCAACACCGGTGGCTACGCCGACTGCGGTCCGGGCGTCGCGCAGAAGATGGGTTATGCTGGCGTCGGGCCGTACCGATTCGACCACGTCGCGGTCGATTCCTACTGCGCATACACAAACCTGCCGCCGGCGGGAGCCTTCCGCGGCTACGGGGCGATGCAGTCGGCATGGGCCTGCGAGCGACTGGTCGACATGCTCGCCGACGAACTCCGGATCGACCCGGTCGAGCTACGCCGGATGAACCTACTTCGGGACGGCGATGCGTTCTGCACCGGCGAGATCATGCGCGACACCCATTTCGAGGAACTGCTCGACGACGTGGCGAAGGCGGTCGCCTGGCAGGACGGGCGCAAGGGCAAAGGAATAGCGATCATGCTCAAAGGCATGCAGACGCCCAGCCGCGCAGAGGCCGCGATCCGCTCGCTTCCGGACGGCCGTTTCGAGGTCCACAGTGGAACGGCCGATATGGGTCAGGGCTCCGTCGAGGCGCTCACCCGCATCGTAGCCGACCTGCTCGACGTCCATCCGGATCGCATCACGGTGCCGTGCCCGGACACCGATCTGGTTCCGTATGACACCAGGACAACGTCCAGCCGCTCAACACACATGATGAGCCGCGCGCTGGCCGAGGCCGCGCGTGAGCTGAGGAACGGTGGCACGGTTGGCCGTGGCCGCATCGTTAACGAGGGCGGGCTCGATCCGGACACCGGCGAAGGAATCGCGTCGTCCCACTGGCATCAGGGGGCAGCGTCGGCGCATGTTGAGATCGACGACGAGACCGGCGTCATCGATGTGAAGACGCTCTACGCCTCGTCCTACGCCGGCACGGTCGTCAACAGGCCGGCCGCTGAGCTGCAGAACGAGGGCTCCATGATCATGGCACTGGGCTCGTCGTTGTTCGAGGAAATCAGCTACCAGGACGGGCAGTTGGTGAACCCGAACCTGTCGGACTACAACATCGCTTCCGCTCTGGACTGCGCCTCGATCCAGCATCGGCTGATGGAGAGTCCTGGCGCCGAGGTTCACGGACTGGGCGAAACCGCGGTACCGCCGGTTCCGCCGGCGTTAGGTAACGCGGTAGCGAGCTTGGGCTATCGCCCCCGTGAACTTCCGATGAGCCCCGAGCGCGTACTCGCGTCGCGAGTGGACGGAAGGCCGGCTGCGCGATGAGAATCGAGCTTTCCGTCAACGGCAACGCGATCGAGGTCGACGTCGAACCGACCACGATGTTGGTCGACGTCTTGCGGGACCATGTCGCGTTGACCGGTCCGCGGGTCACCTGCGGAGTCGGGCTGTGTGGCACGTGCACCGTCCTTCTGGACGGCGAACCGGTGTCGTCCTGCATCTTGATGGCTCCCCTGGCGCTCGGAAAGCAGATCACCACAATCGAGGGCATACCAAGGGACGACGAGGTGGTGAGTTGCTTCGACCGCCAGCACGCGTTCCAGTGCGGTTTTTGCATTCCGGGCATGGTCCTCACAGCCAAGAACATGGTGGAGCACGGGACGGCCACCAGCCGCGAGCAGATCAGGGAAGGACTCGGCGGCAATTTGTGCCGATGCGGTTGTTACACCAAGATCGTTGACGCCATCGAGGAGGCGGCGCGGTGAAGTACGTGACCTACGAATCGCGGGGGCAGCACAGGGTGGGATACCTGGAAGGCGACACGGTCGTCGACGCGGGTTTCGGCGGCGACATGATCGCCTTCATCGAGGCGGGCGCACCACTCGGGAACAACCGTGCGGAGGTGCCGGACGCCGTGCTCCAAGCGCCACTGCGGCCACGAACGCTCCGGGATTTCCTTGCCTTCGAGGGGCATTTGAAGAACGCGTTCGCCGGACTCGGCAAGTCGATCCCGGACGAGTGGTACACCGTGCCGGCCTACTACAAGGGCCTTCCCGACACGGTCATCGGCCCTGGTGACGAGATCCCCTGGCCGCCCTATGCGGACAAGCTCGATCACGAACTCGAGCTGGCCGCGATCATTGGTACGGAAGGAAAGGACATCAGAGCGGAGAACGCGCTCCGGCACGTGTTCGGCTACACCATCTGGAACGACATGTCCGCCCGCGATGTCCAGGCCAAGGAGTTGCCGGTCGGCATGGGCCCGTGCAAGGCCAAGGACTGGGACGGCTCGAACGTGCTCGGTCCGTGCATTGTCACCCCCGACGAGTTCGATGTTCACGATGCGCGGCTACGCGTCCGCGTCAACGGTGAGCAGTGGGGCGAGGACACCACGGCGAGCATGTATCACACCTTCGCCAACATGATCGCCTACGCGTCCCAGGCTCTCACGCTCCGCGCCGGCGAGGTGTTCGGTTCCGGGACGGTCGCGACCGGCTCCGGGCTCGAGCTCAACAGGTGGCTTCAGCCCGAAGACGTCATCGAAATGGAGGCCGAGGGGATCGGCCTGCTCCGCAATCGAGTCGGCGCACGGCCGGCTTCGTGAAATGAGAGGAACGAGGAACACATGGCATTCGTAGTGGCCGCCATCTGGAAAGCCAAGGCAGGCGAGGAGAAGCGCGTCGAAGAGGCCATCCGCAAGATGACCCCGCTGTCGCGCGCGGAGCCGAAGAACCTCTTCTACCAGGCCCAGGTCTCCCCCGACGACCCGCGGACGTTCTTTCTCTACGAGCAGTACGTCGACGAGGCGGGCTACCAGGAGCACAAGGCCAGCCCACACTTCCAGGAGAACGTGTTCAACTACATCCTGGAGTACCTTGAGGCCCGCCAGGTCCAGACCTACGAAACCATTGATGTCTGAGTCGCTTGTCCGGGTGCTGCTGCTCCGGCATGGGGAGGTCGCATCACACCGGGGCGATGTCCCGGTGACCGAGCACGGGTGGGAAGTCTCTTCGCGGGCCGGTAAGGCGCTCGGCGCGCATCCCGAGCCGATCACCGTGCTATACGGAGGGACCCGCCGCACCCGGGAGACCGCCGAGGCGATAGTGGCCGGTATCGACGATCCGGTGAGGGCATCCGGACCGATCGATGCGTTCGCGTTGCGCAACCCGGATATCTACGTCTCGGGTGTACGAGTGAACATGGTCTCCTCCGTTGCCGCGCTAGCCGAGCAGGTCCCTGGACTGTCCGAAGAGGACGCGGCGGCCAACCCGTTCTTCGCTGAGTTCATTCCCCGTCGGGATCGGATCGGCTGGTGGCTGTCGCATCCCGACCCGCCCGGCGAAAGCGCCGGGACCATCGCCGATCGGATGGATGCCTTCGTGCGGAGCGTCGGCGATCCTGGACCGCTGCACGGGCGGCTCGTCGTCGGCGTCACGCACTCCCCCGTGGTGCGCTCGGTGCTCAGCCGTGGCACGGGCCGAGACCCCGGCGAACCCGCTTACCTCAGCGGAGCGGAGATTCTCCTGCACCCGGACGGAACTCTCACGGCCGGACCGTACGAACCCCGCGACGACTGAGCAATGCCACCCGAGCCGTCCACCACGTCACCGCCGCGCGAGTAGTTAGGAGAAGGGCAGAATGCACAAAGTCACCAGCAATGTCTGGACGGACACGACGCTACGTGGCTGCAACCCCAGCATGGTGGTAACAGGTGACGGTGTGGTCATCGTCGATACTCCTCAGCTGCCGACCAAGGCGGTCGCGATGCGCGAGGAAGCCGAAACATACGGTCCGATCAGGTACATCATCAACACCGAACACCACGTCGACCACATTTTCGGCAACTACTACTTCAAGGGCAGCGGCACCGTAGTGCACCACCAAGGGGTCTACGACAACTTCATGGAGGTCACCCCGAAACTCGACTCGTTCGAGTACGCCCGCGAGGCGATTCCCACCGACGACCCGGACGGGGAGGCCATCTTCCCCGATCGGGAAACCTACTTCGCCGATCCGAACAAGGGCCAGATCGTCTTCACCAGCGATCTGACGCTGCGGGTGGGCAATCACAGCTTCGAACTCCTGCACACGCCCGGCCACACGCCGGGCCAGATCGCCGTGCACGTGCCCGAGGAGCGGGTCGTCTTCACCGGAGACACGATCTTCTCCGAGTGCCAGACCTGGCTGATGGGGTCGAACGTCACCGACTGGCTCGCCGCGCTTGACCGCGTCGCCACCCTCGACGTCGACTGGATCATCCCCGGCCACGGCGACGTGGTGACGCCCGACTACCTGGCGCGGCAGCGGGTGAACCTGCTGGACTGGGTGCAGGCCGTCGCCGAAGCGGTCGCCAAGGGATGGTCTCGTGACGAGACCGTGGCCAGGGTCAACTTCGCGGATCGCTACCCGGTCGATATCGGGCAGGCATACATGATGGACCACATCCAGACCCTGAACGCCGGATCGCTTTGGGACAAGCTCACCCAGGGGCGCCCAGCCTGATCAGCGCCGCCAGGGGCGGGCACCGTCGCTGTCAAACCATCCGCGGATCTGGGTGATGTGCCGGCACGACCCATTGCCGTCAGCCGCCGGGCGCTATGATCCCGACCGCCGCGTAGGCGTTGGAGCGTCCGACCTCCTCCACCGTGGGGGCGTCTTCGGGGTTCCATTGCGGGCTGGGCACCAGACCCGGCGGGACCAGGGTGTAGCCCTCGAGCAGTTCGGCGATCTCGTCCCGATGCCGCCAGCGAACCGGCGTGGGCGTGCGGGCCATGACCCCCTCGGCGGCTGCCACCTGCTCCGGGCTGGCCGAGAGCGCGGAGATATGGGAAACGACGATGAAGCTGCCCGGAACGCACGCACGCCGGTAGGCCTCGATCACGGCAAGGGCCTCGTCCTGATCGGGCACGAACGGCACGACCGCCACCGCCAGCACGGCCACCCGCCGGGTGAAATCCAGCAGCCCGGCAACACCTTCGGCGGCCAATACCTGCTGCGGCTGGCGAATATCCGCCTGGGTCACCGACACCCGGGGATCATCATCGAGCAGCAACCGGGCATGCGCCACCGCGACCGGCTCGACATCAACATAGGCCACCCGCGCCTCGGGGTTGTGCCGGTGCGCGACCTCATGCACGTTGCCGACCGTCGGGATCCCGGAGCCCAGGTCCAGGAACTGATCAATCCCCGCCCGGGCCAGGTACCTCACCGCACGGTCCATGAACGCCCGGTTCGCCCGCGCGTAGTCCCGCGCATGCGGCATCGCGACCAATCCCGCCTCCGCGGCTTCGCGATCCACCGCGAAATTCGTCGAACCACCCAGGTAGTAGTCGTACATGCGTGCCGCGTTCGGCCGCTCGACGTCGGGCTCACCAATGATGTCGCTCACGCGCGCCTGCCGCTCCGACTCCCGGTCGTACTCATGTCTGCCCACAACTCCCTCCCGACATGAATCAACACCACCAGCCAGGTCGTCGAGCAGACCGTAACGCTACTCAGCACGTCAGCACAGGGACTCCAACGTGAGATTCGCGTACTCGCCGCGAGCGCCACCGCGGTCCCGCTCAATCGAAGAACTCGGGTGACGCACGGACGTTTACCCGCGACGCTCCGCAGGCAGTTATTTTAGTATTGACTTATATAAGTAGCTGCTGAGATCCTCGTCTTGTGCACGCGTTCGATGTGCTGGGCGATCCAGCCCGGCGGCGGATCCTGGAGTTGCTTGCCGATGGTGAGCGGACTTCCGGTGCGATCGCCGCGGCCATCCAAGACGAGTTCGGGATCTCTCAGCCCGGGGTGTCTCAGCACCTGAGGGTGTTGCGGGAGAACGGGTTCACGACCGTGCGGGCCGAGGGAGTCCGCCGTCTCTATGCGGTGAGCTCCGAGCCGCTGCGGGAGATCGACATGTGGCTGGAGCAGTTCCGCCGGTTCTGGAGCCAGCACCTGGACGCGTTGGCCACCGAACTCGCTCGCGGCAAGCGCGAACGACGCGCGAAAAACGTCACGGACAGGTCCTCGGACCGCCCGCCGACCGACAAGGAGAAGTGACGACATGATCGACATCGCCAATCAGCTCAAGGCCATCCATCGTGAGGTCGCCATGCAGTCAACCGCGAGTGGCGAGGTTGTCAGTGTCCTGCTGAACCGCAGCTACGACGCGACGATCGAGGACGTCTGGGATGCGGTGACCGACCCTGATCGCGTGAAGCGATGGTTTCTCCCCCTCGGTGGCGATCTGCGGGTCGGCGGCTCGTTCCAGCTGGAAGGCAACGCCGGAGGTGAGATCCTCGCTTGCGAGCCTCCTCACCTGCTCAAGGTCACCTTCGGCGGCCCGACCAGCATCGTCGAGGTGCGCCTGTCCTGGAAGGGGGACAGTGACACGGTCCTCGAACTCGAACACACCGTGCCCATCGAGATAGCCGGCAGTGGTGCGGGCGCGCTCTACGTCGGCCCGGGATGGGACGGTGCGCTCATGGCCCTGGGGTTGTTCTTCGAAGGCGAACCGGACGAAGACCCCGTCGCGGTCACGAACTCTCCGCAAGGACAAGAGTTCTCGAAGCAGTCCGTGCATGCTTGGACAACCGGCGTCGAGTCGTCGGGCACCGCCACAGCAGACGACCTCGCCGCGGCGATTGAGATGTCAATGGCACAGTTCGCCCCCGACGAGACCACCTCCCACGACGGGAACGGCTAATCGACACAGCGTGCCGCAGCCCGATTCGAGGTAACCACGGCGCTTATCGCGGCCAACGGCGGAGCCGGTGTCGCTGAACGATCCGACAGTCCACATTGGCCTGGTTTCGGCTTGCTCTGACCACGCCCCCGCGAAGTGTGCCGTTTGATATCGTGTCTCCGTGACGACCGGTGTGATGGCGGACGATGCGGCCGTTGGGGAGTTGACCGGTCGCGGTGCTCAGCCACGGCAGCTGATCGTGACGGTGTACGGGCTATACTCCCGGGAGAGCGACGGCTGGTTCTCCGTCGCGGCGCTGGTCAACCTCCTCGCGGACATCGGGATCGACGAGACCGCCGTGCGATCCTCGATTTCCCGGCTGAAACGCAGGGGGATCCTGGAGGCAAACCGGCACGACGGCGCCGCCGGTTACCAGCTGTCCGCGGACGCTGTGGAGATCCTGCGAGAGGGCGACGAGCGGATTTTCGCGCCGCACCGCGGGACGCTCCAGGACGGTTGGGTGCTCGCGGTGTTCTCGGTTCCTGAGACGGCGCGTCAGCAGCGGCACGTGCTCCGCACTCAGTTGACCCGGCTGGGATTCGGCACGGCGGCGCCCGGCGTGTGGATCGCGCCCGCGCACTTGCACGAAGCGACCACCGCGATGCTTCAACGGCTGGGGCTGGATCGGTACGCGGACGTGTTCAAGGCGGATCACCTAGCATTCGGCGATCTGCGGGAGAAAGTCGCGCAGTGGTGGGACCTTGATCAGCTTCGGCGGCTCTACGGTGAGTTCCTCCGGTTGCACGAACCGGTGTTGCGGCGGTGGAAGCGCCGGCGTTCCGCGCGCGAGCGGGAGGCCTTCACGGACTACGTGCGAGTACTGACGGATTGGCGGCGGCTACCGTACCTCGACCCTGGGTTGCCAGCCGAGCTGTTGCCCAAAGGGTGGACCGGCGCCAGGGCCACCGAGCTGTTCTTCGCGTTGCGGTCGCGGCTGGCGGACGAGGCGCACACCCACGTGACGCGCGCCACCGGTCTGTCCCACCGGTAACCGGTTGTACCTCTGCGGTAGTCCTTGACCTGGAGCTAAGTCGAGGTTGCAGGATCGATCCTGTTCACAACGATAGGAGCACACCTTGCACACTGGGACTGACCGCGCGCAGAACGATCTCATCAAGCACTATGAACACGCCTTCAACACGAACGATGCCAACTCCATGAACGATCTGTTCGTGGACGACCCCATCTTCGTCAACTTCGGCGGCAACCTGGTCGACGACAAGGAATCGCTCTACCGTGCCCAGGCATTCGTATTCGGCCAGGGTGGGCCACTCGAAAACATCAGCGTCAGCTATACGGTCGAGAGCATCACGCACCTCACAGCGGAACTGGCGGTGATCCACTCCCGCCAGCGGACACTCCGCTCCGAGGCTGACACTCAGGACCAGCGCAAAGATCCCATGGAGGCCATTTTCATGGTCATCGCTCAACTCATCGATGGTGAATGGCGCATCAAGATCGGCCAGAACACGCCAGTGACGTGACATCCGCAGGGAAATAGCCGGGGCGCCGCGGGCCTAGGTTTCCGGGACCGCGGCGACGGCCTGGACCTCGACCAGCGCCTCGGGATCCCACAGGCGATGCACCCCGATACCCGCGGCGGCCGGGTAGTGTGCGCCGATCAGCTCGCGCCACACTCCACCGATCTCCTTGGCGTGCGCGCGGTAGTCGTCAATATCCACCAGATAGATGGTCAACTGCGCCAGGTGTTCCGGACGGCCGCCCGCGGCGTGCAGGGCGGTCAGCAGGTTGCTCATCGCGCGCTCGAACTGGGCGACGATGCCGCCCCCGACGATGGCGCCTTCCGGGTCGAGCGCGGTTTGGCCGGCGAGGAAAACCAGGCGGGCGCCGGTGACGGATACTGCGTGCGAAAAGCCGGACGGCCGCGCCAAGGAGTCCGGGTTGATGCGGTCCAGGTTCACGATTGAACTGCGCCTCCGTCCACATTGATCCCTTGGCCGTTGATCGCCGGAGTGCGCAGGCACAACTCCACCGCGTCGGCAACCTCCTCGGTGGTGATCAAACGGTTGATGGGCTGGCGGCGTTCCAACGCTTGCCTGGCCTGCTCCGGCGTGCGCCCCGTTGTGGCGCTGATGTTCTCGATGCTCGCTCGCGTCATCGCGGTGTCCACGAAGCCGGGACAGACGGCGTTGACGGTGACTCCACTGCCGGCCAGTTCGGCGGCAGTGGAGCGGACCACGCCGAGCACGCCGTGCTTGCTCGCGGTGTACGCGGATACGTACGCATCACCGCGCTTGGCGGCGGCCGACGCGATGACCACCGCCCGGCCCCAGCCACCCTCCACCATGGCGGGTACCGCGCGCCGGAGGCACCGGAACGGCGCCGTCAGGTTCACCGCGAGGGCTTGCTGCCAGTCGTCATCCGTTGTCTTGGTCAACGGCGCGGAGCTGGCCGTGCCGGCGGCAAGCACCAGGATCTCCACCGGGCCCCACCGCTGCTCGACAGCGCCGAACACGTTGCTCACCGCCGCATCGTCCGTCAAGTCGGCTGGCAGCGGGAACGCGGGACCCGGCAACGCCCCCGCCACGCCGGTGAGCTCATCGGCTGAGCGAGCGGTGAGCGCGACGCGATGACCGGCTGCGGACAACCGGGCCGCGACGGTGCGGCCGATGCCGCGGCCGGCGCCGGTGATCAGGCACGTGCGTTTCTCGGTCACCCGGTTGATATTACGTTTTATTGACGGTCGTATCAAACTCGACATACCATGAAGACATCCGGTTCGACGTCAAGGAGGCCGAGATGCGCATCGCGGTCATCGGCGGTGGTCCGGGCGGGCTCTACTTCTCCGCGCTCGCCAAGCAGCTCGATCCTCGGCACGAGATCATCGTCTGGGAACGCAACGCGCCGGACGATACGTTCGGGTTCGGTGTGGTGTTCTCCGACGAGACGCTCGGCGGGATCGAGCACGCCGATACCGAGATCTTTCACGCCATGGAGCGCGACTTCGCCCGCTGGGACGACATCGACGTGCGTTACCGGGGCAGCACGCTGACCTCCGGCGGCCACGGCTTCGCGGCGATGAGCCGCAAGCGCCTGTTGCACGTGTTGCAGCAGCGGTGTGCCGCGCTCAGGGTACGGATGCGGCACCAGATCGAGGCGCCGGGCCTCGACCGGCTGGTCGCCGAGCACGACCTGGTGATCGCCTCGGACGGCGCGAACTCGGTCGTCCGGAACCGGTTCGCTGACAGCTTCCAGCCAAGCCTGCAAACGCACGCCTGCAAGTACATCTGGCTCGGCACCGAGCGGGTTTTCGACGCCTTCAAGTTCGACATCCGCGACACGCCGTACGGGGTCATGCAGCTGCACGGTTACCCGTACAGCCGGGACGCAAGCACGTTCATCGTGGAGATGCACGAGGACACCTGGTACCGCGGCGGTTTCGACCAGCTGGCCCCGAACCCGCTGCTTCCGGGCGTCAGCGACGAGCGATCGATCGAGGTGGTCAGCGGGCTGTTCACCGAGGTGCTCGGCAACCAGCGGGTGTTCGCGAACAACTCGAAGTGGCTGAACTTCACCACCGTGCACTGCGAGAGCTGGCGGCACGGGAACGTCGTGCTGCTCGGCGACGCCGCGCACACCGCGCATTTCTCCATCGGCTCCGGCACCAAGCTCGCGATGGAGGACGCACTGGCACTCGCCGCCTGCCTGCACGAGCACCCCGACACCGGCAGCGCGCTGGCGGAGTACGAGCGGGAACGCCGGCCCGTGGTGGCCTCCACCCAGCGCGCCGCCCGCGCCAGCCTTGAGTGGTTCGAGAACATCGCCCAGTACACCCACCAGGAGCCCATCCAGTTCGCGTTCAACCTGCTCACCCGTAGCCGCCGGGTAACCTACGACAATCTCCGGCTGCGCGATTCGGAGTTTGTCGCGGACACCGATCGATGGTTCGCGACCGACCAGGCGGAGCACTGGCCCGATCCGGCGCACGCCGAGCCGAGCCCGCCGATGTTCCAACCGTTCCGGCTCGGCGAGCTGGAGCTGCCCAACCGCGTGGTGGTCTCGCCGATGGACATGTATTCGGCCGACGACGGCATGCCAACCGACTTCCACCTGGTGCACCTTGGCAGCAAAGCGCTCGGCGGTGCCGGGCTGGTGATGACCGAAATGGTGTGCGTGTCGGAGACCGGGCGCATTTCGCCGGGCTGCGCCTGCCTGTGCACTCCGGATCAGGAGGCCCAGTGGCGGCGGATCGTCGACTTCGTGCATCAGCACAGCCCGGCACGCGTCGGCATCCAGCTCGGCCACTCCGGCCGGAAGGGCTCCACCAAGCTGATGTGGGACGGCATCGACGAACCGCTGCCGGAGGACAACTGGGAAGTCGTCGGTCCCTCCCCGCTGCCCTACTCCCCCGACAACCAGACGCCCCGCGAGCTCACCGGTAGCGAACTCGCCGCGATCAAGGACGAGTTCGTGGCCTCCGCACGGGCCGCCGACCGCGCCGGATTCGATGTCCTCGAACTGCACTGCGCGCACGGATACCTGCTTTCCTCATTCATCTCACCGTTGTCCAACCAGCGCATCGACGGCTACGGCGGATCGCTGCGGAACCGGCTGCGCTACCCGCTCGAAGTTTTCGACGCGATCCGGGAGGCGTGGCCGGACGAACGCCCGATGACGGTGCGGATTTCCGCCACCGACTGGTACGACGGTGGCATCGACGCCGACGACGCGGTGCAGATCGCCGGCGCGTTCGCCGAGCACGGGGCCGCGGGCATCGACGTATCCACTGGACAGGTGGTCAAGGCGGAGCGCCCGGCATACGGGCGCAGCTACCAGACTCCGTTCGCCGACCGGATCCGCAACGAGGTTGGCCGCAAGTACGGCATCGCGGTGATCGCGGTGGGCGCCATCTCGTCGTACGACGACCTGAACTCGATCTTGCTCGCCGGACGTGCGGATCTCTGCGCGGTTGGCAGGACACACCTGTTCGATCCACAGTGGACCTTGCATGCCGCGGCGGACCAGGACTACAGCGGTCCCGGCGTCCGCTGGCCCAAGCAGTTCGCGGCCGGTAGCCGCAAGCCACGGGGTGGCCGCGCGGAGGAACCCAAGCCGAGACTGCGGCTGATCAGGGACGGCGAGGCCGGAACCGCGCACCAGCGATGGTGCCCCGAGGCGATGCCGCTCGAGTAGCGGCCGACGATGGAGAGGTGGCTTGGATGGGCGAGTTCCGGTTGACCGGGCAGCAGCGGGAGTTCGTAACCTGGGTGCGCGAGGTCGGCGCCGAGCGGTTGCGCCCGCTCGCCGAGGCCGGGCCGGCCGGCAAGGTCAACCGCGAGCTGATCAAGGCAATGGGCGAACGCGGGCTACTGTCCCGGCTGTTCGCGCGCGGTTCGGACGGCGCCGCATACACCGACGCCGCCGCGATCGACCTGTGCCTGCTGCGCGAGGCACTTGCCCAGGAGAGCACCGAAGCCGAGACCGCGCTGGCCCTTCAGGGCCTCGGCAGCTACCCGGTCCTGCAGTCCGGCAGCCAGCACCAGGTGGACCGCTGGATCCCCACGGTCGCCGCGGGTGAAGCGGTCGCCGCGTTCGCGCTCACCGAGCCGAACGCCGGATCCGATGCCGCCGCGCTGGAGCTGGCCGCGGAGCCCGATGCGAGCCGCTGGCGGTTGCGCGGCGAGAAGATCTGGATCTCGAACGCCCCGGAGGCCGATTTCTACACGGTCTTCGCCCGAACCACGCCGGATGCGGGTGCTCGGGGCGTCAGCGCCTTCCTCGTTCCCGCCGATCGCCCCGGACTGTCCGGGGAGCATCTGGACATGGTCAGCCCGCACCCGATCGGCCGGCTGGTGTTCGACGGCGTGCCGGTCGGCCAGGAGGATCTCCTCGGCGAGCCGGACCGCGGGTTCCGGGTAGCGATGCGGACCCTCGATCTGTTCCGGCCAAGTGTGGGTGCGTTCGCGGTCGGCATGGCGCAGGCCGCGCTGGATGCCGCGGTGGCACACGCCGGCACGCGCGAGGCATTCGGCGCGCCGCTGAAGGAACTGCAGTCCGTCTCGCACTCGCTTGCGGAGATGGCCACCAGGATCGAGGCATCCCGCCTGCTGGTGTACTCGGCGGCGGCCGGCTATGACGCGGGTGACGGCGGGCTCGCCTCCCGTGCCGCGATGGCGAAGCTGATGGCTACCGAGACCGCGCAGTTCGTGGTGGACAGCGCCATCCAGATCCACGGCGCTCGCGCGCTGCGCCGAGGGCATCGCCTGGAACACCTCTACCGCGAGGTCCGGGCACCCCGGATCTACGAGGGCGCCTCCGAAGTACAGCGCTCGATTATCGCCAGGGAGCTGTACCGGTAGCGATCACCGCCCCCGCCACTCCGGGTCCCGCTTGTCGTTGAACGCCGCGTGGAACTCGGCGTAGTCCGAGGTCTTCATCAGCAGCGCCTGCGTCATGGCCTCGAGCTCGAGCGCGCCGGACAGGCTCATGTCGAGCTCGCGGGTGAGCAACGCCTTGGTCTGCGCATACCCCTGAAACGGCCCACCTGCCAGCCGCCGCGCGAGCCGGTCGACGGCGTCGTCCAGCTCCTCGGCTTGCACCAGCTCGCTGATCAACCCGTAGCGCTCGGCGCGCTCCGCGTCGATCGTGTCGCCAAGCATCAGCAGCTGGGTGGCCCTTCCCAGCCCGACCAGCCGCGGCAGCAGGTAGGCCGATCCCATGTCCGCCCCGGAAAGCCCGACCTTGGTGAACAGGAAGGCGAACTTGGCGGCCGGCGTGGCGATGCGGAAATCGGCGGCGAGCGCGAGCACCGAACCGGCGCCCGCTGCCATACCTTGCAGCGCCACGATGATCGGGATCGGGCATTCTCGCATGCCCTTGATCACTTCGCCGGTCATCCTAGTGAACTCGAGCAGCTCGTCGGGCGGCATCTCGAGCGTCGCACCGATGATCTCGTTGACGTCGCCACCGGCACAGAACGCCCGGCCGGAACCACGAAGTACCAGGGCACGAACCTCACCGTGCTGGGGAAGCGCCCGCAGCAGGTCCCGCAGGTCGGCGTAGCTGGCGAAGGTGAGCGCGTTCAGCTTGTCAGGGCGATCCAGCGTGACGGTGGCGATGCCATCGGCGCACTCGAAGCCGAAGTGCTGCCAATCGTCGGTGAAAGGTACCGATCCGCGGAACGGACTCATCTCGCTCTCCTTGCCCTGCGGTACACGAAATGCGCCCAGCGTATCATTGAATGATAACGGCCGTCACGAAAACGGCATGCCATGTGGTGGGCACTCAAGATTCGATATTGCGACATCTTGACTACCGTCACGATCGAGTAATACTGGAGGAACTCGTCACCACCTGTTCTCGAGGAGGGTGTTGGTGATGGAGCTTTCTCCGTCCGGCCATACGGACACGTTCTGCCGGGACAACCTGCCACCGTTCGAGCAGTGGCCGGAGTTCCGTTTCGAGCTATCCGAATTGCAGTACTCGGAACGGCTGAACGCCGCGGAGGCACTGCTGGACGGCACCATCGCGACGTTCGGCGCCGACCGCGCATGCCTACGCTCGGCGACCGAAACCTGGTCCTACGGTGATGTGCTGCACAGGGCGAATCAGGTGGCCCAGGTCCTCACCGAGGATTTCGGTCTGGTGCCGGGCAACCGCGTGCTGCTGCGCGGTCCGAACAACCCCTGGCTGGTCGCCGCCTGGTTCGGCGTGCTCAAGGCAGGCGGTGTCGCCGTGACAACAATGGCCCTGTTACGTACCAACGAGATCCGGGTGCTCGCCGAGCTCACCGGCCCCGCGCTGGCCATCTGCGACCACCGGTTCACCGACGAGCTCGCACCGCTGGCGAACGCGCGGATGCCGATGCTGAGCTACGACGGCACGGAGCAGGACGACCTCGTCGCCCGCTGCGCCAGCAAGAGCGGCGCGTTCAACGCGGTTGCGACGGCGGCCGATGACGTCGCCCTGCTCGCTCCCACCTCAGGCACCACCGGCCAGCCCAAGGCGACCATGCATTTCCACCGCGACATCCTCGCCATCGCCGACACGTTCTCCGCCCAGGTGCTGCGCCCGCTGCCGGACGACGTGTTCGCCGGTACCCCACCACTCGGATTCACCTTCGGGCTCGGCGGTGCCGTGGTGTTCCCGATGCGCTGCGGCGCGTCCACGCTGTTGCTGGAGAGGGCGACACCGGTCGAGCTGGCCGATGCGATCGCCGCGCACGGCGTCTCCGTGGTCTTCACCGCGCCCACCGCGTACAAGGCGATGCTGACCGCGGGAGCGGCGCCCCAGCTGCGCAGCCTGCGCCGCTGCGTCTCGGCGGGCGAGCACCTGCCGGCCACGGTATCCGAGGAATTCCACCACCAGACCGGAATCCGCATCATCGACGGCATCGGGGCCACCGAGCTGCTGCACATCTTCATCTCCGCGGCCGATGAGGACATCCGCCCCGGATCCACCGGTAAGCCGGTTCCCGGCTATCAGGCACGCATCGTGGACGGCAAGGGTGTCGAGGTGCCGGACGGCACGCCGGGCCGGCTCGCGATCAAGGGGCCGACCGGCTGCCGTTACCTGGCTGACGAGCGCCAGGCACGCTATGCGCAGGATGGCTGGAACCTGACAGGAGACACCTACATCCGGGATTCGGACGGCTACTTCTGGTATCAGGCCCGCAGCGACGACATGATCGTTTCATCCGGGTACAACATCGCGGCTCCGGAGGTGGAGCAGGCGCTGCTCGGACATCCCGAGGTCGCGGAAGCGGCCGTGATCGACGCGCCGGACGAGGCGCGCGGTTCGCTGGTGAAGGCCTACGTGGTGCTCGCCGAAGGCATCGCAGGCCACCCCGCGAAGGCGCGGGAGTTGCAGGACTTCGTGAAGCAGGCGATCGCGCCGTACAAGTACCCGCGCGCGATCGAGTTCGTCACCGAGCTGCCGCGCACCCGCACCGGCAAGATCCAGCGCTACCGGTTACGTGAACGGGAAGGTGATCCCGCAACCGTCCAGAGCCGGTGAGTGCGGTTCCCACAACGATGCCCCTTGCCGAGAGCAAGCTTCCGATATTCGGTACACAGTAGACGCGTTACTGGGCATCGCCGATCGACGGCGCGCGCGGGTACTCTTTCGACGGGCCCGGCCCCTGCCACGTGTCGACCCGGCATTTGGGACTCCTGAAGGATGGGATGCCTGAACGGGAGGGCGGATGACGGACCAGGTCGACGCGGTCGTTATCGGTGCGGGGATCAACGGGATGGTTGCCGCCGCCGAGCTCGCCAAGGCGGGCTGGTCCGTCGAGCTGGTGGAGGCCAGTGACCGGCTCGGCGGGTTCATCGCCACCGAGCAGCGAACGCTGCCGGGATATCTGCACGACACGTACTCGTCCTGGCACCCGCTGTTCGTCTCGGGACCGGCATACCGCGCGCTCGGCGAGGACCTGCGGCGCCACGGCCTGAGCTACCGCAACACCGACAATCTGGTCACGGCCAGCGTGTCCGGCGAGGGCAGGATTGTCGTCGCACACCGCGATCCCGCCGTGACCGCCCAGGCGTTCGAACACCCTCGAGATCGGGACGCCTACCTCGGGATGCTCGAGCGTTTCGGCGCGAACGCCGATGTGGTGGGCGCGTTGATGGGAAGCGAGCTGCGTTCCTGGCGCGCCACGCGTACCGCCCTTCCGCTGCTGCGCAAGCGCCGGCAGGCCGGGCGGCTGCTGCGCGAGCTGGCCAGCAGCGGTCGCGGATATCTGCGCGGCGAGTTCGAGGGCTGGGAGGTGGACCAGCTGTGGACGCCCTGGCTGCTGCACGCCGGGCTCGGTCCGGATCACGCGTCCGGTGGCTTCATGCTGCCGGTGCTCGCGGCGACCATGCACGGCTTCGGGCTGCCGGTGGTGGCTGGCGGCGCCGGCCGGTTCGTCGCGGCCTTCTCCGAGCTGCTGGATGCGCTCGGGGTACGGGTGCGGTTGTCCAGCCCTGTCGAGCGGATCCTGACCGAACGGGGACGCGCCACCGGGGTGCTGTCAGGTGGCGTGTCGCTGCGGGCCCGCCGCGCGGTACTCGCATCGGTCACGCCGGGTGCGCTGTACGGCGAGCTGCTCGAGCCCAGTGCGGTGCGCCCCGAGCTGCGTCGGCAGGCGGCGTCTTTCCGGCCGGGTCGTGCGGCGATGCAGGTGCACGTGGCGCTGTCCGGTCCGCCGCGATGGACCGACGCGCGGCTAGCCGACGTGCCGTTGCTGCACATTTCGGACGGGGCGGCGAGCACCGGAATCGCCTGCGCGCAGGCCGAAGCCGGGCTGCTGCCGAGCGAACCGACCGTGGTCGTCGGGCAGCAGTACGTGCTGGATCCGGATCGGGTACCGGAGGGTGCGGCGAGCCTCTGGCTGCAGTTGCAGGAGCTCCCCTGGCAGCCACGCGGCGACGGCGCGGGGCGGCTGGACGCAGACGGCTGGTCCGCCGAACTAGGTGCGGCCTACGCCGAGCGGGTGCTGGACCGGGTCGCGAGGTACGCGCCGGGGCTGCGTTCCCTGGTGCGCGGGATGGACGTGATCACTCCGGCGGATCTGGCGGCTGCGAACCGTAACGCGATGGCAGGCGATCCGTACGGCGGTTCGGCTGAGCTCGATCAGAACCTGCTGTGGCGGCCACTGCCATCCGCCGCGCGGCACCGCACGCCGGTGCGCGGCCTGTGGCACATCGGGGCATCCACACATCCGGGGCCGGGACTGGCCGGGGCGTCCGGACATCTGGTCGCCGGCGCGCTGACCGGCCGCAAGACTTGATCAACGAAAGATTCCGTCCCGTCAGACCTTACGCTACAGTGACGACAATTATCGAAACGCTATATTCGGCAAACCACTCCAGTCGCGAAGGAGTAGGCCATGAGAAACGCTCTCACCGATGGCCGCGACTTCAAACTCGGTCTGTTCTCCCCGAACTGCACCGGCGGCCTCGCCGTCACCAAGATCTCCGAGCGCTGGGGCGCGACCTGGGAGGACAATCTCCGGCTCGCCCGGCTCGCCGACGAGGTCGGCGTCGACTTCATCCTGCCTATCGCCAGATGGATCGGATACGGCGGCGAAACGAACTTTCACGAGGGCGTGCTCGAACCGGTCCCGTGGGCCTCCGCGCTACTCGCCACCACAGAGCGGGTGGTGGTGTTCGCGACCGTGCACACCGCGTTCAACCACCCGGTGGTCAGTGCCAAGCAGTTGGCGACCGTGGACCAGGTAGGCGGCGGCCGGGCCGGCGTGAACATCGTGGCCGGGTGGAACCAGCCGGAGTACCACGCGATGGGCGTCGAGCTACCCAGCGAGCACGACGATCGCTACGCCATGGCACAGGAATGGTGGGACCACGTGCGCGCGCTGTGGACCCGCGAGGGGCGCTACGACCTGGATGGGCGTTTCTACTCGCTGAAGGGCGTTGAGTCCATGCCGAAGCCGGTGCAGGGCATACTGCCGGTGCTCAACGCCGGTTCCAGCACGCAGGGCAGGGCGTTCGCGGCGCGCAACGCGAACTTCGTGTTCACCATCATCGGTGACGCGGAAGAGGGTGAGCGGGTGGTGGCTCAGCTCACCGCGTCCGCGCGCGCGGACTACCGCCGGACTGTCGGCGTGATGTCTCCGGCACACCTCGTCTGCCGCGCCACCCGCGCCGAGGCGGAGGAATACCTGCATTACTACGCCGAGGAGTACGCGGACTGGGAAGCAGTGGACAACCTGATGCGGCTACAGGGTATGCACGCCCAGTCGTTCACCAAGGAAATGCTGGCAACCTTCCGTTCCCGGTTCGCCGCCGGGCACGGCACCTGCCCACTGATCGGTTCACCGGACGATGTAGCCGATGAGATCGAGAAGTACGCCAAGGCTGGGCTGTCCGGTATGACGCTGTCCTTTGTGGACTACGTCGCTGAGCTGGAGCAGTTCGCTGCCGAGGTCATTCCGCGGCTGGAGGCGAAGGGAATCCGGCTGCCCCGCCCCGCACTCCGATAGCCCGAGACCCAGGAGGTTGGCATGTCGCTGCTGTCCGAACTGCTCACCGCGATCAGCACGAAACGTGTCGAGGTCGTCGATCTGACCGCGCCGCTGACGCCGAACACGCCCGTGCTACAGCTGCCGGAACCGTTCTCCAACACGATTTCCTTCCAGCTCGAGGAGATCAGCCGGTACGACGAGCGCGGCCCTCGCTGGTACTGGAACAACATCCACACCGGCGAGCACACCGGCACGCACGTCGACGCGCCGAATCACTGGATCTCCGGCAAGGACGGGCCGGATGTCGCGCAGCTCCCGCTCGGCACGCTGATCGGTCCCGCCGTGGTACTCGACGTGACCGACCGGGCAGCCGAAGATCCCGACTTCCTGCTGGAGATCGACGATGTGCGGCGGTGGGAAGCCGAGCACGGGGCGCTGCCGGACGGCGGCTGGCTGCTCTACCGGACCGGCTGGGACACCCGCTCCGGAAACGCGGGCGAGTTCCTGAACGCCGACGAGAAAGGCTCACACACGCCCGGCATTTCCGCCGAGTGTGCGCGCTGGCTCGCCGATGAGACACCGCTCGCCGGGCTCGGTGTGGAGACGGTTGGCACCGACGCCGGTGGCGCGCCCGCGCTCGATCCGCCGTTCCCGTGCCACGAGTTGCTGCTCGGCGCCGGCAAGTGCGGGCTGACACAGCTGCAGAACCTGGCGAAACTGCCCCCAACCGGTTCGGTCATCGTGGTCTCTCCGTTGCCGATCGTCGGCGGCTCCGGCAGCCCGGCGCGCGCACTCGCGCTGGTGGAACGCGATGGCTGAGCAGACCGTCGCGTGGCTGGTCGGCCGCACGGTGGCCGAGCTCGGCGCGGCACGCGTGTTCGGCGTTGTCGGCAGCGGGAACTTCGAGTTCACCAACGCGTTGCGGGCGCACGGGGTGCCATTCGTGGCCACCCGGCACGAAGCGGGCGCGGCAACGATGGCGGACGCGTTCGCCCGGATGAGCGAGCGGCTGGCGGTGGTATCCACGCACCAGGGATGCGGGTTGACGAACGCGCTCACCGGGATCAGCGAAGCGGCCAAGAGCCGCACCCCGCTGCTGGTGCTCACCGCGGACACCCCGGGAGCCGCCGTGCTCGGGAACTTCCGGATCGACCAGGACGCCGCGGTGCGGGCGGTCGGAGCGGTGCCGGAGCGGGTGCACTCGGCCGCCTCCGCCGCGACCGACACGGTGCGGGCCTGCCGCACCGCCGTGCACGAGCGGCGCACGGTGGTGCTGAGCGTCCCGCTTGACGTGCAGGCACAGTACGTCGAGCAGACCACCGCGAAGGGCTTCGCTGAGCTGAAGCAACCACACGCGGTGCGTCCGGATCCGGCTTCGGTTGCCGAACTCGCGGAGCTGATCGCGGGAGCGCGGCGGCCAGTGTTCGTCGCGGGCCGGGGTGCGCGTGGCGCGCGCGACCAGCTGCGCTCCCTCGGGCACGCGGCCGGCGCGCTGCTCGCCACCTCCGCCGTCGCGACCGGGTTGTTCCACGACGACCCGTGGTCGCTCGGCATCTCCGGCGGCTTCGCCTCACCACTGGCCGCGGAGCTGATCTCCGGCGCCGACGTGATCGTCGGCTGGGGGTGCGCGCTGAACATGTGGACCATGCGGCACGGCAAGCTTATCGCCGCGGATACCCGGGTCGCGCAGGTCGACGTGGACGCAGCCGCGCTGGGGGCACACCGGCCGGTGGACGTCGGGGTGCTCGGCGACGTCGCGCTGACCGCCGCCGATGTGCACACGGAGCTGGTCGCGCGTGGACCAGCGCGCACCGGCTACCGCGAGCCGCGGGTGCGCACCCGGATCGCCGAACGCGCCGCGTGGCGCCACGAGCCCTACACCGAGTTCGGGCAGGACCGGCACATCGATCCACGGACGTTGAGCATCCGGCTGGACGATCTGCTGCCCGCGGAGCGGATCGTCGCCGTCGATTCGGGCAACTTCATGGGATACCCGAGCGCGTACCTCACCGTCCCGGACCAGTACGGGTTCTGCTTCACTCAGGCGTTCCAGTCGATCGGGCTCGGGCTGGCCACCGCGATCGGTGCGGCGCTGGCGCGCCCGGATCGGCTTCCGGTCGCCGCACTCGGCGACGGTGGGTTCCACATGAGCATCGCGGAGCTGGAGACCGTGGTGCGCCTCGGGCTGCCAATGCTGATCGTGGTGTACAACGACGCGGCGTTCGGCGCGGAGGTGCACCACTTCGGCCAGGACGCCGACCTGGAAACCGTGCGCTTCCCGGACACCGATATCGCGTCGATCGCGCGCGGGTTCGGTTGCGCGGGCGTGACCGTGCGGGAGCCGGCGGATCTGGACGCGGTGCGCGGCTGGCTGGACAACCCCGGCCACATGCCGCTGGTGGTGGACGCGAAGATCGCCAACGACGGTGGGTCGTGGTGGCTCGCCGAGGCGTTCCACTAACCGCAATATGGATGCAAATTGGGTCACCGGACGGCTTCCCACGCGCAGCAGCCTGGACAGCTCGTGCGCGCCGCCTCGCTCCACTCGCAACGAAAGCTGGCAACCCCGGCGGTGTGCCGCATCCCGCGGCGTGAGCACCCCGAGCGGGCGCGCCGGGACGATCTCGTCGACCAGCCGTTCGAGATAACCGGTCAACCGCAAACTCCGGGCTCGTAAGGTGTCCATCCCGACCTCGTCGAACATCGGCAGCGAGGTCCGCACCGGGCTCATCGCGAGGATGGCCGGGCAGGACAACGGCCATGCCTCCACAGTGGACGGCGGCCGGGACTCCGGTGCCATCTCGAACCGGGTGGCTTTCTCGGTGCCCCACCAGCCGTCGAACCGGGGCAAGCCCGGATCGCCCGGATGCCGCTCGTGTACGAATGCCCCGGCGACCGCCCCGGCCCGCCGTTGAGGTACTTGTAGGAACACCAGGCCGCGAAGTCCGCTCCCCAGTCATGCAGCCGCAACGGCACATTGCCTACCGCATGTGCCAGGTCCCAGCCGACTAAATAAACCCAGGTCATGAACGTATAAATGCACCCGATCATTCAGGAAAAAATGAAGAATGACTGAAATATTCTGCTCGGGAATGTTGATCCACTTCCCTAGGATTCCTCGCCACGCTTCAGGTCGTTGAACAGCTCGCGGAAGTCCGCGCCTGCCCTTGCGCCGTAGGTATCCAGCTCGTGTTCCAGCTCGGAGGCAACCATCAGCAGTGACGGGCGACTTCGCCGACCGTTCTGCAACGCATTGATGCCCAACGTAGCCGCTTCCTCGGTCTCGCCGCGCCGAGCGGCGATTACGGCTAGTGTCAAGTGGGCTTCGGCGTTGCGCATGGGCGCTACGAGCACGCCTTCCGAATTGACGCTGCGCCGGATGACCTCATCGGCGTTGCGCTTCGCGAGCTGGTCTTGCCCGACAATCCGGTACGTGTCCATTGCGTAGAAATCCCATTTATCGGGATCAACAACGAAGTGGTTTTCCGGCTTGTCCGGGTAGGGAATCCTGTCCAGCAACGCACTACCTTCTTCAAGCGCTTCGTGGACCTTTTCGGGCATTTGCATGCGCGCGTATGCCTTCGCCTGTTGACCGTAGAGCTGCACCGCAACGGAATGCGATGGTGCAGCAAGCGCGCCTGCTTCGGCGGCAGAGATGACCGCGCGGAAGTTGCCCGCAGTCAGGTTGAACCATGCGAGCATTTCGTGAGACCAACCCACGATCCCCGAATCTCCCGACTCCTTGCCCAGCTCCATTGCCATGCGCCGTGTCGCCTCAGCGGACCGCGCGTCACCAAGATCGTATTCGAGACAACCGACGAGCAGGGCCAGCATGCCTGCGTTGTTGAGCACGTCGCGATGCTGGGCAAGGGTAAGGCGGTTATCGAGTAACTCGGTCATCTTCCCGAGCCACTCCTTACCGGTCCTGATCAATTCGCTGGCGTCCGTGTGCGCGTAGTCGCAACACAACTGCTCGACCGTGATGTTAAGCGCGTCGATTGTTGAGGAGTCGATGGCCGATGCCCGCACACGTCGAAGCAATTCGAGTGTGTCCATGCCAGTGTTCGCGACGAGAATGTCATCCCGGGACTGAGGAACAATCAATCCGCCAGCATTAACATCATCAGCTGTGCGCGATGGCGGCTTCAGTCGGCTTTGTCCGGCGAAATCGAACCACAGCATATGCTGTGGAAGGTGTAGGATCTTGGCGTAATTTCGCAGAGCCTCAAGATTCTGTTCTGGCTTGCCATTTTCGAGTTTGCTCACCTGAGCCTGCGTGAGACCTAGCCATCGTCCGAGAAGTTCCTGATTAAGAGCCTTGCCGAACAGTTGCAAATGCAGTGGATAGTTTCGATATGCTTTGAAAACCTTGCCGATATGTTGACTCTCAAATGCTGCCCGAAATTCGTCCGTCTCGAAGAATTCGTTCCTGAGCTGAACCGGCGGGGTACGAAGTTGATCCCGTTGTTCCCTATGGCACCTGCTACACAGATGTGCCGTGTTGTCGGCCGCGAGCACAGTTGCGCAACCCTGGCAGCGACGAGCGTCGGACGTACCGCTCGACCGTCGCTGCGGTCCTGGAGAACCCATCCGTTCCCCCATCAAGAGTCAAGCCGATATGCCTCTGACCAGCGTACATAGGGTGACAGCCACCCACCAGCGGGTTGACTTGCGCTTGGCAGTGCGGCTCTGACCAGGCGTTATATCGACTTCGGCATGCAGCATTCCGAAGTCGATATAGATCCGGGCCGCTGCGCGGCATGACGGTTGCTGCAGGCAGACCAGATCACTTCCTCATCAGCACACCACGCCCGCAACGGAGAACGGCGAACTGCACATGATCGTCACAGCATCGCTCACCACCGGGGTAGCTCGGGTAACTCACGGAATGCTGACATCCACCCGTCTGATTGACGAGATTCTGCGGACTGACCATAAAGGATGGGAAACCACACTGTCGGTCGGTGACGTTGAATTCCATCACACCAAGGACGGGCCGTTCCCCAATCATCAACTCCGAATCAGTGTCCGCCCCTCGGCAGGGTTAGCAGCTCTGAATTATATAGACCACGATGAGCCGCAGATGACAATCGCCAACTCGTACAACCCGAGACGCCCGTTACCCGACGTGGATCTGATTTTCAATGGCACCACTGGATCGGTATTTCCACGCACTGCGGCGATACCTATTACCGAGGCTCGTAAAGCGTTGATTGAATTGCTGGAAACGTGGAAACGGCCGACGTGTATCGAATGGATGCCATACGACGCGTATTAACAAGTCCGCCCTGTACGAAGCAACAATTCTCATGATTCCCATGGCCAGAGGAACAATGATCATGTTGAGTGCCCGGAAGACCGTCCTGTCACTACTTGATCGGCTGCGGTGGCAGATCGATCCCTACACCTGGACCGTGGCCTGCCGAGACGAGCGCGGCCATCCTGCGCACATCGCGGTCACGTTCGCTGTGGATGGTGTGCGGCTAGAACCCTCTCAGCCAGGCCGGATGGTGCTGGAACCGCTTGCAGTCGGCGACCTGCGCGGTGCCGTTCGGGATGCCCTCCTCCTGCGCGCCCAACTCGTCGAAGCGGAACACGACCCGCAGCCGCGCAACGCGTATCACGGGACGGCCGCCTGATGGTCGCCCGGCAGGACCGCGAGCTACTGACACGACTCAGCCAGGTCAACCAGCAGGTGGGCGCGGCCGCGCTTGAGCTGCTGCACCGTCAGGACGGCGGCGAGCTTCCGGCGGAAGGTTTACGCGCGCTCGGCGAGCACCTGCGGCAGCTCACCGACGACCTGTTGGCGCGCGCCGATGAACTGGACGGGCGCGTGATCGACGCCGAGCAACGGGACCCGTGACCGGTGGCCCACCGTGGACATGCACGAGGCGTGGCCTGGGCTGTTCACCAACCGCCTACTGCACTGGGTACGCCCGCACAACCGCACCCGGGTGCCGTCGCGGGGGCAGCGTCTCGGACTCGCCGAGTGTGGCGCGGTGTGCACTCCGCCAGGCGTCGCACCGCCCACGCGGCGCGAGCCGTGCCCCCAATGCTTCCCCACCCGACCCGACAACGGAGGTACCGATGGCTAACCACAACGACCTATCCAACGTGCTCTCACTCGCCCGGCTCCTGCAAGACGAACCGGTAACCGTCCACCGCGTACCCGACGGCTACCTCGACGTGCTACGCGGCAAGCGGGTCGTCGGCTCACTCGACGACGACGTAGTGGCCACGTTCCTAGCCGCCGCACCGGCCGCGCTGGTCGCAGCGCGAACCGCGCTGATCGTCACACCTCCCGACCCCTGACACGACGCGCGATGCGTCCCGTTCGACCCCCGAAGCGGTGCCGACGCATGTGCCGTGAATGACACCAAGGATGTCTGCCGATCAACACTGGAGGTCCACGAAATCCTGCAGCGCATCGAGCGCACCAGTGACCACCCACCGAAATTGACGCCCGCTGCGGCGAATGACCACCAAGCTGATGTAAGCGCTGACTGCCTCGACGGCCCTACCACCAAGTGCGCTGAACCGACCTGGCACGCGCGTAATGATCTCCATCTGAGCAGGTCCATCCACCACCAATTGAAAAACGGTTCACACCACCTCTCGGTGCGGTCTTAACGGCGCAAGCTGCTCGCGTCTTCGCTCAGCAGCTCACCGATTTCGCCAACCGCGCCGAGACCGAGCGGTAAATGCCATGCCCAGCCCGATCGGCGATGGCCCAGGGTTGGTTGGGCTGGCCTCCAGCGGCGAGTGGGCAGCGTTGAGCGCGCTACCTCCAACGACGCTCCGCCGTTCGCTCGCCGCCCATCTACACGCCGCACCCCAGGGGAGGGCAGGCACCATGTTCAACGCCGCGTCAACGCTCGCGCTCACGCCGATCGACGACGGCGAACGCGAACATATCGAGGCGATCCAACGTTCCGTTGCTGCTGGGTTCGCGTTCCTACACCTGCGTGACCCGGACGGCGGCGCGGTCGCGGCGATCCATGCGGAACGCTGGCGCGACGGCACCGTCGACACCCACACGATCCAGAGCATGCGGCGCGCGGCTGCCGTGCGCTACCGCGTCGAGGACTACCCGAACGGCGCCGCGCTGTGGCAAACCTGCGGCACAGTCGCCGAAGTCGTCACCGAGCTGCTGGCGCTACCCCGGCACGGGATGCCCGGCGCGCCCACCCGCGCACACCGGCTCGCCGTCGCGTTCTCGCTGACCGAGGTGCAGACACCATGACGGCAGCCGCAACAACTACCGCGCTCGTGCGCGCGCTCGGCCGTGAACTGCACACGATCCGGAAGCGGCAAGGAATGACGCGCGCGCAGCTCATCGCCGAGATGGGCAGCCGCATCGCGACGCAAACCCTGGCGAGCTGGGAAGACGGCAGCGAGCCGATCTCGCCACACTGCGCAAAAGCGAACATGGACACAGATCAACACGCGCGCGACACGCTCGACTGACCACCGACACCAACGCCGCTACGGCACGCGAGTGAAAGGAGTTCCACGCCCACAGCCGACTACGTACAGTGCCCGCTCGTGTTCGACAAGGAAAGGACTGGAGAGATGACCACGACACACGACCCGCTCGCCTCCGTCAGTGGGCAATTCGCCCTCGCAGGGTCCACGCCGACCCCACCCGCCGAGAAGCCGTCGCCGCTGCGCCCTTGGGGATTGCGGCACACCGAACCCGCACGCGGCGGCACCCCCATTCCGGAATGGACTTACGACGCGGACCGGCAGATTGCCGTGGACAGTAACGGTCGGCCCCTGATTGAAGGGCCGGAGGCGAAGGGCCAACCGACGGCGAACACCACCACCCGCGTGGACGGAGAGGACCCGCCGAGTTCAGAGGATTGGCACAACGACTGATGACCGTTCTCATCCTCGCCCCGGACTTCGACATCACGGCCGATCGCATGGTGGCCGCGCTGCAATAGCGTGACGCACCTGTCGTGCGGATGGATACTGCGCGATTCCCGCGACGCGCGCGCTTGTCTGCCCATATTCACGCTGGGCAGTGGGTCGGCGAGCTTGACACCGGCACCCACACGGTGGCGCTGGAGGAACTGCGGTCAGTCTGGTATCGCAGTCCGTCCGCGTTCGATCCGCCCGACGGGATGTCCGCGACCGAGCGGCAGTGGGTCATGAGCGAGGCGAAGTTGGGGTTCGGCGGGGTGTTGGCGTCGCTGCCCGTGCTGTGGGTGAACCACCCGAGCCGGGCAGCCGACGCCGCCTACAAACCACGCCAGCTGGCCACGGCGACACAGTGCGAATTGACCGTGCCGGACACCCTGATCACCAACCGCGCCGACGACGTATGCCGCTTCGCGAAAGACGGCTCGCTCGTGTCGAAGGCGCTGGGTGCACCGTCGGTACGTGAAGCCAACGGGCGCCAGGTGGCCTTCACCAAGCTGCTCGATGACGATGACCTCGCGGATCTCGGCGGCGTCGAATGCACAAGCCACCAGTTTCAACGATGGGTGCCCAAGTTGTTCGAGGCGCGCGTAATCGTGGTGGGCGACGCGATGTTCGCGGCCGGGATCTACGCCAGCAGCGAGGCCGCGCGTATCGACTGGCGCGCCGACTACGCTGCCCTGCACTACAGCCGAGTCGTGCCGCCCACCCAGGTGACGAACGGCCTGCGCCGCTACATCGAGGCGATGGGCCTGGCATACGGAGCATGCGACTTCGTGGTGCAACCGGACGGTTCGTGGGTGTTTCTCGAATGCAACCCACAAGGCCAGTACGGCTGGATCGAAGACAAGATCGACGCCCCGATCACCGATACGCTGGCCGACATGCTCACCCGAGGAGACACCGCATGATCCGGTGAGAAGAACGCGCCCGCCAACTCGCCGCTGAGGTCGCCGACTCCGGAGCGACGGACGATCAACGGTGGATACGAGCGCTCGCCGAGACACCGCGTCACGTGTTTGTGCCGTCGTTCGTCGAGCAGCAACCTGACGGCGGGTGGACCGAGACCGCGGCCGATACACCGGGGTGGTTGGAGGCGGTTTATCGCAATGCTCCCCTGACCACCGATCTCGCGGAGACCGCTACCGGCGGCCGAGTTTCGGTGTCCTCGTCGACGAAACCCGGCTTGATGGTTCGCATGCTGGATGCTATGGACGTGCGGGACGAGCACCGGGTGTTGGAGATCGGCACCGGCACCGGCTACAACGCCGCACTGTTGTGTCACCGGCTCGGCGACGACCGGGTGTTCTCTCTGGATATCGGTGCCGAGCTGGTCGACGCCGCGCGGCAGCGACTGTCGACGCTGGGCTACGCGCCCACGTTGATGGCGAGCGACGGCGCGCGCGGCATGCCGGAGCACGCTCCGTTCGACCGGATCATCGCCACCTGCTCGGTGCCTGCGATCCCCGGCGACTGGATACATCAGGTACGAGATGGCGGATTGATCCTCACGGATTTGAAACCAACGGTGCACGCGGGCAACCTCGTCCTGCTGCAGCGCACGGGTGACCGCCTCCAGGGGCGGTTTCTCGCCCAGTGGGCCGGATTCATGGCGATGCGCACGGCGGACACTGCGCCGGCTTCCGACGGTCTTCGCTACATCAATGACGACGATGGGGCACGCTCAACCACGCAGCTGGAGCCGTTTCCGTGGGCGATGCTGATTCCGTGGTTCCTTACGCAATCGCACTATCGCGAAGCCGTCCAGTTCGGGCTCCGCGACATCACCGACAACGGTCCAGAGTGGACACACATCGAGACCGAGTCCGGCTCGTGGGCGCAGGTGCGTGTGCACGCCGACGGCGACGACCGCGAAGTCGTGCAAGGAGGCCCGACCCGCTTGTGGGACGCGCTCGAGGACACCCACCGCCGGTGGATCGAGCTGGGCTCTCCCGACTGGTCGCGGCTCGGGCTCACCGTCACCGGCAACGGTGATCACGTGGTGTGGCTCGACACTCCGGATAGCGGCACGAGCTGGTCGCTGGAGTCCCACGCGAGAGTATGAACCAATGATCCAGCCTGGCCGTAACTACTCGTGGTGGCCCGACTATCAGTTCCATGCTGCCTACACCCATCGAGTAGCGCCGACATGTGCACGAGTTCAGGGAGGTTGGCGAGTTTCGGGTTAGTAGGCGGTGACGTCGTTGCCGTTGCGGCTGTGCGCATGCACGCGGTCAGCGGTGAGTGCGACCCCGAGGCGCACGCCATCCCGTTTCAGTTCCCACGCCCAACCTTTGCCGGTAGGCACCTGGCCCGGGGGGAGTGGCGAGCATAGGAGCGACGGGGTGAGGCAGTGTCAGGCGCTCTATGGCTACTGGCTCGCTCGCCTGAGGTC
>WHSZ01000125.1 GCA_009379845.1 Pseudonocardiaceae bacterium
CAGGTGGCGGCTACCCAGGTGGCGGCTACCCAGGTGGCGGCTACCCAGGTGGCGGCTACCCAGGTGGCGGCTACCCAGGTGGCGGCTACCCAGGTGGCGGCTACCCAGGTGGCGGCTACACGGGCGAGTACTACCCAGCTGGTGGTTACGGGCCGGGTGGGCAGTTCAGTCAGCAGGCGGTGGCCGGTGGCGGTCCTGGCGGTGGCGGGAACATCCTGCAGAACGAGCAGGGTGGTGGCGGCTACGGCTATGGGCCGGGCGGTCAGTACAACCAGCAGGCGGTAGCCGGCGGTGGCGCTGGCGGCGGTGGCAACGTGCTGCAGAACGCCCAGGGCGGCGGCGGTTACGGCGGCTACTACCCCGCATACGGGCCCGGATACGTGCCCGGCGATCAGTTCAGCCAGCAGGCCGTGGCCGGTGGTTCCGGCGGTGGCGGCAACGTCCTGCAGAACCAGCAGGGTGGCGATTCGGGTTCGGCGTTCAACCAGCAGGCCGTGGCCGACGGCGATGACGGCGGCGGGAACATCCTGCAGAACCAGCAGGATTCCGGCTCGGGTTCGGCGTTTAACCAGCAGGCTGTGGCCGATGGCGACGACGGCGGCGGCAACATCCTGCAGAACCAGCAGGATTCCGGCGGTTTCGAGGAGAGCCAGTTCAACCAGCAGGCCGTCTCGGAATCCGAGGAGCCGACCGGCGGCGAGGCCGAACCGGTGATCTGAGATCGCACCGATCACGCGTTGGCGGGCCACGCACCAGACAAGCGTGGCCCGCCAACCGCGATTGGCCGTTGCTCGAAGCGCTCACCCGAGGACACGGAGGGGATATGTCCGCGCCGCAGACGAGTTCGACCGTGCAGTACGCCGCGGAAACACTTGATCTCGCCATCAAGGGGTCGCGGGTATACGAGCGGGAGGACCTCGTTCAGCGGCTGACAGGCGCCCGGCGGTTGATCGCCGAACCAGCGGTCACGGTCTACGTGGTCGGCGAATTCAAGCAGGGCAAGAGTTCCCTCATCAATGCCCTGCTGACCGCACCGATCTGCCCTGTTGACGACGACATCGCCACGGCGGTACCCACCGAGATCCGCTTCGCGGCACAGCCAAACGCGACGGCGACGTATCAGCCCGACGAGTCGGCGGGGCGATCCTGGATCGAGCAGATCCCCATTTCCGAGCTCGGCGCCTATGTGTCGGAGGCCGGAAATCCCGGCAACGCGCGACGGCTCCGTTCCGTCACCGTCGGGCTGGACCGTCAGCTGCTCGCGGGCGGCTTGGTGCTTGTCGACACCCCCGGGGTTGGCGGCCTCGGGTCCGTGCACAACACCGTCACCGTGGGCGCGCTACCCGAGGCACACGCGGTGATCTTCGTGTCGGATGCCTCCCAGGAACTCACCGCGGAGGAGGTCAAATTCCTCCGCACGGCCGGGGAACTCTGCCCGAGGATCATCTTCGCGATGAGCAAGATCGACCTATATCCGCAATGGCGGCGCATCCTCGAACTGAACCTCGGGCACCTGCGGCGCAGCGGCGCCAGCGTCGAACCGCTGGCGATCTCCTCCACACTGCGGGTCCACGCCGCGCAGGCGCAGGATGAGCAGCTGAACGACGAGTCGGGGTTCCCGGCGTTGCTGTCCGCACTGCAGCGGGTGCTGCACGACGCCGAGCGCCTGGCACTTCAGTCGCTCGCCAACCACGTGCTGTCCGCGGTCAGCCAACTGGAAGGCACGGTTCGATCGAAAAAAGCGGCGCTCGAGCATCCCGAGCGGGTGGCCGAGCTGACCGCCGCGCTCGAAACGGCCAACGAGCGGGCCGAGCGACTGAAGGCGCAGTCCGCCCGCTGGCAGCAAATCTTGGTCGACGGTTTCGCGGACATCAGCTCCGATGTCGACTTCGACCTGCGATCGCGGGTACGAGTTGTGCTTGCCGAGGCCGAGAAGACCATCGACGACGGCGATCCCGGCAAGAACTGGGACGAGTTCGAGCAGTGGCTCCGGCAGCGCATCGCCTCCGAGGCGATGGACAACTACGCGCTGCTGGTGCGCAGCGCCCGCGAAGTCGGCGCCCGCGTCGCGGAACACTTCGAGATCGCCGAGGCGGCGATCACCACCCCGACCGACGGGGCCGCGGCCAGCGAGTTCGTGCAGTCCATCGAGGTCGACTCCTCCTTCGCCGGCGAACGCAAGCGGATGGCGGGTGGCATGGCCGGGTTCCAGAAGGGCTACATGGGCGTCCTCATGATCACCATGATGGGCACGCTGACGAGCCTGGTCATCCCGCTGCCGATCGGACTGGCTGCCGGTGCGCTGATGGGACGTGCCGGCTTCAAGGACGAGCGCAAACGTCAGCTGGAAAAATGCCGGTCGCAGGCGAAGATGTCGGTGCGCCGATTCATCGATGAGTTCAACCTCAAGGCGGGCAAGGACTCCCGCGACGGGCTGCGCAGGCTGCAACGCGACATGCGGGACGGCTACACACAGCGTGCGGAGGAACTGCAGCGGTCGGTCAACGAGGCGTTGAAGGGGGCGCAGGAAGCGGTGCGCAAAGTAGAGAGCGACACCAAAGAGGCTCAGCGGCTGCAGACCGATCTGGACTCACTGCGGATGGTGCGGTCCAGAGCGACGCAGCTCTCCGAGTCGCCGGCGCGCCAGCAGCCCGAGCCCCGCGCGGGAGTCATCGCAGGGGGCGGCGGGGGAGGTGCCGGATGAACGGTGATCAGCCACTGCTCCAGCAGATCAGCGAACTCCTTCGAGCGGCTCGCCGGTTGTACACCGACGGCGGGCCCGCGGCGACGCTGGCCCTCGCGGTGGACCGGCTGGAGGAGCCGCTGCGCGTGGCGATCGCCGGGCGGGTCAAGGCCGGCAAGTCCACGCTGCTGAACGCCCTGGTTGGCCAGGACCTGGCCGCCACCGACGCAGGCGAGTGCACCCGCATCGTGACCTGGTACCGCGACGGGATCACCTACCAGCTGATGCTGCACCCGCGGTCCGGGCCGGCACGCCAGGTGCCGTTCGCCCGCTCCGGGCCGGCGACCGCCATCGACCTCGACGGCCTGGCCCCGGAAGACGTGGACCGGCTCGTGGTCGACTGGCCGTCCCCGGCGCTGCGGGACATGACACTGATCGACACGCCCGGGATGGGCTCCATGAGTACCGGGCTTTCCGAGCACACCGAATCACTGCTTGCCCCCGAGGGCGACGGCGCTAGCACGGCGGATGCCGTCATCTATCTCATGCGGCACATGCATTCCTTCGACGTGCGCTTCCTGGAGGCCTTTCACGACGAACCGGCGCAACGGTGGCCGATGAACACGATCGGCGTGCTGGCGAGGGCGGACGAGGTCGGTCACGCCCGGCTGGACGCGCTGTCCGCCGCGCACCGGATCGCCGCCCGCTACCGGGATGATCACCGGGTCCGGCGGTTGTGTCAGACGGTGATCCCGGTCGCGGGGCTGCTCGCCGCGTCCGGAGCGAGTTTGCGCCAAGCCGAGTACCGGTCCCTCGAGATCCTCGCGGCCGGCGGGCAGGAAGCCCAGCGGCTGCTGGTTTCGGCCGACCGGTTCGTCAACGAGGCCACCTCGCTCGAGGTGCTACCGGCCGAACGTGCCCTTCTCCTTGAACGGTTCGGGATGTACGGCGTGCGGGTCGGTATCGATCTGATCCGCACCGGGCAGGTGACAAGCGCTACCGACCTCTCTCGCCAGTTCCTGCGCTACAGCGGGCTCGACGAGCTGCGGCAGCTGCTCGCCAACCGGTTCGCGGCCCGCGCCGGGGTGTTGAAGGCCCGCTCGGCGTTGCTGACTCTGGAGCAGGTGGTGCGGGAGTTCCCGCACCCCGAAGGGGAAGCACTGCTTCGCGATCTCGAACAGTTCCGGGCGGGCGCCCACGAGTTCGCCGAGGTCGAGCTGTCCGATCGGCTACGGACCGGCCACGTCTCGGTCGGCGCGGACGGCAGTGCGGAGCGTGCCGAACGACTACTGGGCGCCGAGGGCATCGACGACCGCAGCCGGCTCGGGCTGCCACCCGGCGCGAGCGAATCCGAAGTCATGGCGGCTGTGCGGGAAGCGCTGTCCAGCTGGCAACGCCGCAGCGAGGACCCCACGGCGCCCAGGGAGCACAGGGAGGCGGCACGGGTACTGGTCCGGACGTGTGAAGGCATCCTGGTGCGTCACCTCGACGGTCAATCCGAGGCCGTCGCGCCAGCAGTGCCCAGCCCGACCAGCAGTGCCCAGCCCGACCAGCACCGAGTAGAAGCGGCACGTGCGCCGGTAGCCGAGTAGTCGGCTACTCATGACGCGGGTGCTCCGGCAAGTGAGAGTGGTGTTATGAGCGAGGACCTACCTACCGGACAGGCGGGGGAGTCCGCTCGGGGTCTGGTGCTTCGCGTCATTAGCCCGAGGGTGATCGCCGGGGCCGGGATCGCCGTCGGCTCGACGATGTTGACGGCAGAGTATGTCGACGCGGCAGGCGAATCGCACCCGGTGGAGGTCCGGCCCGCCGCGCACCCGGACGGCGAGTCGCAGCAGACGGGCGACGGCGCCGCCGCCGAGGGGGAAGTAGTTGGTTCGGAGAGCGTGACCGTCTCCAGCCAGACCACCGGCCAGAGCGTGTCCTCCACCCTCGAGACGACGATCGGCCCCGGCGGCGACGGTGCGAGCTCGGCGATCACGTCGACCGAGACCACGTCGACCGATACCACGTCGACCGAGACCACCGACCAGGGGCAGGAGAGCGGGGCAGGCTCCGATGGTGCTCCCGGGTCCAGCGGTGACCCCGGGGACTCCGATGCCGGCGACTCAGGGGATGGCGACTCAGGGCCTTCGGGGGAACACGGCGAGCACGGTCCAGGCGCCGACGGCGGGCCGGGGCCGCTCGGTGACGACATCCTCGTGGAGTTCGTGCAGCACATCGTGGTGCACGACCTGCCGAACGGGCAGTATCTCGTCGAATCGGTCATCACGATCGTGGTGCACAGGGACGGCCAGCGAGAGGTGTTCGAGGACCGCCAGCAGAAGACCGTCACGAAGGAGCACGCGGATACCGACCTCGTCATCCAGCAGGACGCCGACGTGGTGATCCGCCTCGACGACGAGGGCAACGTCACGGTCGCCATCGACGGTGAGCTGACGGTGACCGAGCAGCCAGGCGACCCGAACGACAACATTCCGGAAGACGCCGTCGTGGTGATCCAGGAGCAGGAGCTCACCGTGATCGACGAAGACGACGGCATTCTCGACGACGTCGAGGACGCGGACGTCTACGGGAACTTCGAGCAGACCGCGAGCGCCGTGGACGACCCGGGGGACGGCGAGGAGGACGTCTTCGTCATCAATCAGAGTCAGACGAAGACCGAAGTCGAGGTGGACACGACTCCACCCGGACCGTTCACACCGTCCTGGCGCGAACCCGGCTACGGCACCACGACCCGTGCACCGACTTACGAATCCGCGGCCGCACCCAAGGCGCCGGTGGGCGGCAGCCACGCTCCCACGGCGCCCGCTGCGGCGGCACCGCCGGGGCCGGCGCTGGTGACCCAAGCGACGGCGGAGAGCTACGTTGCCTCCGCCGGACTCGACCCCGCGTTCGGCGCGACACCCGGCGGGCTTCCCGACGGGGTTCTCGACGCCCCCCTGACGCCGGTAGCTCGCGGCGCCCTCGGGCCGGAGCCGGCGCCGGAGACAGCTCCGACGACCCCGCCCGCGCCGGACGCGACAACCAGTGGACATTTCGAGCCGGAACCACCGAGCACCGGCGCGACCGATGGCCCGGCGCCGACCGAGCCGAACCAGACCGAACTCGAAGAACTACCGGCCACCCGGCCGTTCGACGGCCAGCAGGGCGCGGGCGAGGTACCCGGATCCGACGCCGAACCGTCGGGGACCGAGCCTTCGGATGCTTCCGAGATGTTCGGCGACCCCACGCCGACGGCGAGCGGCGGTCAGCAAGTCGATTCGAACGAGAGCACTCTCGATCCGGCACAGCTCTAGGAGGCAGGCCAGTGTCGTACAACCTGGGTATCGATCTGGGCACCACCTTTACCGCCGCGGCGCTCAGCAGATCCGGAAAGACCGAACTGGTCACACTCGGCGATCGGTCGGCAGCCGTCCCCTCCGTGGTGCTGGTTCGAGAGGACGGCACGGTCCTCACCGGCGACGCGGCTGACCGCCGGGCAGCCGCCGAGTCGGAGCGGGTAGGGCGGGAGTTCAAACGACGGTTGGGTGATCCGACCCCGCTGGTACTGGGTGGTGCGCCGTACTCGGCCGCCGCGCTGACGGCGCTGCTGCTCGAACAGGTCGTGGCGAAAACGGCCCAGACCGAGGGTGGCGAGCCCGCCAGCGTCACCCTCACCTATCCGGCCAACTGGGGCCCGTACAAGCGAGAGCTGTTCGACCAGATGCCAGCGCGAGCCGGCCTCGAGAACGTCCGGATGCTGACCGAACCAGAAGCCGCCGCCGCTTACTACGCGTCGACCGAGCGGGTGGAAAACGGGGCGATCGTCGCGGTTTACGACCTCGGGGGCGGGACATTCGACGCCACCGTGCTGCGCAAGCTCGGCTCCGGTTTCGAGATCCTCGGCACACCCGAGGGTGTCGAGAGCCTCGGTGGCATCGACTTCGATGAAGCCATCTTCGCGCACGTGAACCAGTCGGTGGACCATGCGTTGAGCGATCTCGACCGGACGGATCCGCGAGTCGTCACCGGACTGACCCGGCTGCGCCACGACTGCGTGCTCGCCAAGGAGGCGCTGTCCGCGGACACCGAGACGACCGTTCCGGTGCTGCTGCCCAGCCTGCAGACCGAGGTGCGGCTGACTCGTGGCGAGTTCGAACGGATGATTGGCCCCTCCATCGCGACGACCATTCAGTCCGTGCGGCGGGCACTTCGCTCGGCACAGGTGACGGCCGAAGACGTGCGGACCGTGCTACTGGTGGGTGGTTCCAGCCGGATCCCGCTCGTTTCCCAGCTCGTTTCGGCCGAGCTCGGCAGGCCGACCGCGGTCGACGTGCACCCGAAGTACGCGATCGCGCTCGGCGCCGCGGCCATGGCCGACCAGGTGAAGCAACGTGCCGCCGCGGCGGCGGACGCGCAGCCGACCCCAACCGGCGAGCGGGCCATGCCGGCGGGCCTCGCCCCGGCAGCCGCGGCCGGCGCGGGAGCCGCCATGGCCG
>WHSZ01000021.1 GCA_009379845.1 Pseudonocardiaceae bacterium
CAACCCCATCAACACCCCCGCCGCATAACGCGACCAAAGACTCACCGGCCCGGCCAGTCACCGGCCTTCTCCTCATGCCGCAGCCCACGCAGCACCCACGAATACACGTTCACCCAGCCAAGCCGACAGCAGGCGCCCAACTAGAGGGTGGGATCGGTGGAGACGGTTGTCGGTGAGGTCCCCGCACGCCGCGCCCACCGTTGCAACGTCTCGCGCTCCTCAGCGGACAACACCACCCGGGTACCGGGCGTGGGTCAGGAGAGGACGATGAGGAGGTCGCCGCCTTCCACTTGCTGCACGGTGTTGATGGCGAGGCGTTCCACCGTGCCGGCGCTCGACGCGGTGATCGCGGCTTCCATCTTCATCGCCTCGATGGTCGCCACGGTCGCCCCGGACTCCACCGTGTCGCCCTCGCCGACCGCGAGCGTCACCACACCGGCGAACGGCGCGGCGACGTGCCCCGCGTTCGACCGGTCCGCCTTCTCCGCGACCGGCAGGTCCGAGGCCACCGAATGGTCCCGCACGTGCATCGGGCGGAGCTGACCGTTCAGCGAGGACATCACGACGCGCATGCCGCGCTCGTCGGCCTCACCGATGGCTTCCAGCTCGATCAGTAGACGTACCCCTGGCTCGAGGTCCACGGCGTACTCCTCGCCGGGCCGCAAACCGTAGAAGAAGTCCTTGCTCTCCAGCACGCTGGTGTCCCCATACGCCTCGCGGTGCGCTTCGAATTCCTTCGTCGGCCCTGGAAACAGCAACCGGTTGAGCGCCGCGCGGCGCGAGTCGCGCAGCCCCGCGTGGTCTTCCTCGGACAGCTCCTGCACCGGCTTCGGCTCGGAGCGGCCCTGCAACGCCTTGCTGCGGAACGGTTCCGGCCACCCACCCGGTGGGTCACCCAGCTCGCCGCGCAGGAACCCGATTACCGAGTCCGGGATGTCGAACTTGTCCGGGTCCGCCTCGAAGTCCCGCGGTGAAACGCCGGCGCCAACCAGATGCAGCGCGAGGTCACCGACCACTTTGGACGATGGGGTGACCTTGACCAGCCGGCCGAGCATCCGGTCCGCAGCCTCGTACATCGCCTCGATGTCCTCGAACCGGTCGCCAAGGCCCAGTGCCACCGCCTGGGTGCGCAAATTGGACAGCTGCCCGCCGGGGATCTCGTGGTGATACACCCGTCCGGTCGGCGAGGAAAGCCCGGCCTCGAACGGCGCGTACACCTTGCGCACGATCTCCCAGTATGGCTCCAGCTCCCCGATCGCACCGAGATCCAGCCCGGTCGGCCTGGCACCGTAGTCGGTGGCCGCCACGATCGCGGAAAGCGGCGGCTGGGAGGTGGTACCGGCCATCGAGGCGGCCGCGCCGTCCACCGCGTCCACCCCCGCCTGCATCGCCGCGAAGTAGGTTGCCAACTGCCCGCCAGCGGTGTCGTGCGTGTGCAGGTGTACGGGCAGGTCGAATTCCTTGCGCAGCGCGGAAACCAGCGTCGCCGCAGCCGGCGCGCGCAGCAGTCCTGCCATGTCCTTGATCGCGATCACGTGCGCGCCCGCGTTCACGATCTGCTCGGCCAGCTTCAGGTAGTAGTCCAATGTGTACAGCTTCTCGGACGGATCGGACAGATCCGCCGTGTAGCACAGCGAGACTTCAGCCACCGCCGCGCCGGTCTCCCGCACGGCGGCGATCGCGGGGCGCATCTGCTCGATGTCGTTGAGCGCGTCGAAGATCCGGAAGATGTCGATCCCGGTCCTGGTGGCCTCCTCGACGAAGGCGTGCGTGACCTTCTCCGGGTATGGCGTGTAGCCCACGGTGTTGCGGCCACGCAACAACATCTGCAGGCAGATGTTCGGCATCGCCTTGCGCAGCGCCTCCAGCCGCTCCCACGGGTCCTCGCTGAGGAACCGCAGCGCGACGTCGTAGGTCGCTCCACCCCAGCACTCCACGGAAAGCAGCTCCGGCAGGGTGTGCGCGACCTGCGGGGCGACCGCGACGAGATCCTTGGTCCGCACCCTGGTGGCGAGCAACGACTGGTGCGCGTCCCGGAAGGTCGTATCGGTGACGCCAAGCGTGGGGCTGCTACGCAACCAACTGGCGAACCCTTCCGGCCCGAGTTCGGTGAGCTTCTGCTTCGAGCCCGCCGGCGGTTCGGCTTGCGGATCGATGGCCCGCAGCTTGCTCCGCGGCTCGATCAGCCGGGGCCGCTCCCCGTTCGGCCGGTTCACCGTAACCTCGGCGAGGTAGCTGAGCAGCCTCGTGCCGCGGTCCGCCGAGTGCCGCGCGGTGAGCAGGTGCGGGCGCTCCTCGATGAACGACGTGGTGACCCTGCCGGCCTGGAAGTCCGGCTCGTCGAGCACGGCCTGCAGGAACGGGATATTCGTTGCCACCCCGCGAATCCGGAACTCGGCGACGGCCCGGCGGGCGCGTTTGACCGCGGCGGGGAAATCCCGGCCTCGGCAGCTGAGCTTCACCAGCATCGAGTCGAAGTGCGCACTGATCTCGGTGCCGGCGAAGGCGGTTCCCCCGTCCAGCCGGATGCCGGATCCGCCTGGCGAGCGGTAGGCGCTGATCATCCCGGTGTCGGGGCGAAACCCGTTCGCCGGATCCTCGGTGGTGATGCGGCACTGCAGGGCGGCGCCGTGCAGGTCGATCTCGTCCTGCCGCAGCCCCAGATCGTCCAGGGTTTCCCCGGCCGCGATGCGCAGCTGGGAGTGCACAAGGTCGACGTCCGTGACCTCCTCGGTCACCGTGTGCTCCACCTGGATGCGCGGGTTCATCTCGATGAACACGTGCTGACCGCGCTCGTCGAGCAGGAACTCCACGGTGCCCGCGTTGCGGTATCCGATGTGCTTGGCGAATCGCACCGCGTCGGCGCAGATCCGCTCCCGCAACGTCGGATCGAGATTCGGCGCCGGCGCGATCTCCACCACCTTCTGATGCCGGCGTTGCAACGAGCAGTCCCGCTCGAACAGGTGGATCACATGCCCCTCGCCGTCCGCGAGGATCTGCACCTCGATGTGCCTCGGATTGACCACCGCCTGTTCCAGGAACACCGTCGGGTCCCCGAAGGCGGACTCCGCCTCGCGCATCGCGGCCTCGATCGAGTCCCGCAACGCGTCGGGTTCCGTTACCCGCCGCATCCCTCTGCCGCCGCCGCCCGCGACCGCCTTGACGAACACCGGGTAGCCGATCTCCTCGGCGGCCGCGAGCAATTCGTCCACATCGGATGACGGGCTGGATGAGCCGAGCACCGGGATGCCAGACTCGCGGGCCGCAGCCACCGCCCGCGCCTTGTTCCCCGTCAACTCGAGGATCTCGGTGTTCGGCCCGACGAACGTGATACCGGCCCGATCGCAGGCGCGCGACAGCTCGGGATTTTCCGACAGGAAGCCGTAACCCGGATACACCGCGTCGGCGCCCGCCCTGTGCGCCGCGCCGACGATCTCGTCCACGGAAAGGTAAGCCCGCACCGGATGCCCCGGCTCGCCGATCTCGTAGGCCTCGTCGGCTTTCAACCGGTGCAGGGAGTTGCGGTCCTCATGCGGAAACACGGCCACGGTGCCAGCGCCCAGCTCGTAGCCGGCACGGAAGGCGCGGATGGCGATCTCGCCGCGGTTGGCAACGAGCACCTTTCGGAACATGCCCAGTTCCCTCCTGTCGGGTCTTTCCAGCGCTCCGGCAACGTGACACGCGTACTGCCGAAGCGCCTCAACAGAGTGCGCGGAGCGGGGTTGTCCCACTCCGCGCGAGCTCTACAGGTTTTAGGCACGTTACCGCGTTGCTCCCGTAAACCGGGAGCACCATCTCAGCCAACGGACGTTTGTCGCGGTTGACCTGCGACGAGACCCGGATCAATGGTGTGACGAACTCGACAACGACGGCGGGCTACCCCTTTTCGAGGTACCGCTACACCTTCTCAAGGTAGTGGGCCCGCTCCTCGTCCACGATGTCCGCGACCATCCGCGCCAACCCTGGGTACCCGGTGAGCTCCGGATCGTCGCGGACGAACCGTTGCGCCTCGTCCCGTGCCCGGGTGATCACATCCTCGTCGCGCAGCAAGGAGAGCATCTTCAGGCCCGAACGGCGCCCGGATTGGGACGCCCCGAGAACGTCGCCCTCCCTGCGCAGTTCCAGATCCAGCCGGGCGAGCTCGAAACCGTCCACAGTGGACGCCACGGCGTCCAGCCGGTCACGTGCCGTTGTGCCCTCGAGCGCCTCGGTGACCAGCAGGCACAACCCGGGCGCGCTGCCCCGGCCGACCCGGCCACGTAGCTGATGCAGCTGACTCATCCCGAACCGGTCCGCGTCCATGAGCACCATGACCGTAGCGTTCGGCACGTCCACGCCGACCTCCACCACGGTGGTGGCCACCAGCACGTCGAGCTCGCCGGCCGCGAACGCGCGCATCACGGAATCCTTCTGGTCGGCCGGCAACCGCCCGTGCAGCACACCGATCCGAAGCCCGGAAAGCGGACCGTCCTCGAGCATCGGGGCGATGTCCGAGACGGCAAGCGGGGCGCGCCCCCGCTCTTCGTCGTCGGAAGTGTCCACTGTGTCCGGTGCGTCGTCGTCCGCGGACTCATCGCCGTCACCGATCCGAGGGCACACCACGTACACCTGATGCCCGGCCTCGACCTCCTCGCGAATCCGCCGCCACGCGCGGTCCAGCCACGCGGGCTTCTCGGCAGCCGGCACGACGCTGGTGGAAATCGGCGAGCGCCCGGCAGGCAGCTCGCGCAGCGAGGACGTCTCAAGGTCGCCGTACACGGTCATCGCGACGGTCCGCGGGATCGGCGTGGCGGTCATCACCAGCACGTGCGGGCTGGCGCCGCCGCCCGCCCTCGCACGCAGCGCGTCCCGCTGCTCGACCCCGAAGCGGTGCTGCTCGTCCACCACGACCATGCCGAGGTCGGCGAAGGACACCTTGTCCTGGATCAGCGCGTGGGTGCCGACCACGATCCCGGCCGCCCCACTCGCCACGTCCAGCATCGCCTGCTTGCGTTTCGCCGCGCCCATCGATCCGGTGAGCAGCGCCACCCTGGTGGCCTGCTCGGCGCCACCCAGCTCGCCCGCCATGGCCAGGTCGCCGAGCAGTTCGGTCAGCGACCGGGCATGCTGCGCGGCGAGCACCTCGGTCGGGGCGAGCATCGCGGCCTGCCGGCCGGAGTCCACCACCTGCAGCATGGCGCGTAGCGCGACCATCGTCTTGCCGCTGCCCACCTCGCCCTGCAGCAACCGGTTCATCGGATGCTCACCGGCCAGCTCGGCCGAGACGGTGTCGCCGACCTCCCGCTGCCCCTCGGTCAGCTCGAACGGCAACCGCTGGTCGAACGAGTCCGCGATACCGCCCGGCTTCGGTGGGCAACTCGGCGCCGGCACCACCCCGGCCGATTGCCGGCGGCTGGCCAGCACTAGCTGCACGGCTAGCGCCTCGTCCCACTTCAGCCGCTTCCTGGCGTGCTCGATCTGCGCCCACTCGGCCGGCTGGTGGATCTCGTGGATCGCCCGGGAAAGGTCCGGCAGATCCAGCCGGCGCCGCAGATCCTCCGGCAGCGGATCCTCCACGCCGTCCCACTGCGGCAGCAACTGCCGCACGGCGTTCCAGATCGACCAGGACTGCAGGTCCTTGGCCGCCGGGTAGACGGGGATCCACCCGCTGGCGAACCCGGTCACCGCATCCTCGTCCGCGTCGTCGTCGAGCAGCTTGAACTCGGGGTGCGCGAGCTGCAAGGTGCGCTTGTACCGGGTGACCTTGCCGGCGAACAGCGCCTGCTTGCCGGGGGTGAGCCGGCCGAGCTCCTTGAACACCTTGAAGAACACGCAGGTCATGGTGCGCTCGCCGTCGGTGATCAGAACCTCGGTGAGCATCCCCTTGCGGTGCCGCATCTTCCGCTTGCTGACGTTGCGCACCTCCGCGAGCACGGTGGCGTGCTCGCCGATCTCCAGCCCGGCGATCTTGGTGAGCTCACCGCGCTGCGCGTACCGACGCGGGTAGTGCCGCAGCAAGTCGCCAACGGTGCGGATCCGCAGCGCGTTCTCCAGCGCCTTCGCCGATCGAGCCCCGATCAGCGGGAGAAGCTTGTCGTCAAGTCCAACCATCTCGCTCCCTCAGCGCGCATTATGCCCGCTCGGCACGACAAGCACCGTCAGGCACGACAAGCACCGTCACTCCACACCGAGCAGCACCAAGGCCTCCTGGCCGGCGCCCTGGTAGCACACCAGGTCGACCTCGGGGTGCTCGTCGCGCAGGTAATCCCGCAGCACCTCGACCAGCTCAGCGGTGCTCGCCGATTCGGCGCCGAGCAACACGGTCACCAGCTCGCCGTCCGCGGTGAGCATCCGTTCCACCACGGCACACGCCGAGGTGGCGAGCGACTCCGGTCCGGCGGGACCCCCCTCGACCAGCATGACTTCCCCGTCCACCAGCCCGAGCACGTCACCCGGCCCGCATCGGCCCACCCAGGTGAGCGCCTCGGATTCGGCGATCCGCAACTCGCCGTACCGGGTTGCCGCGGCCGCTTCGGCCATGGCCACGACGTCCTCGTTGGCCCGCCGCTGCAAGTCGTGCACCGCGAGCGCGGCGAGCCCTTGCACCGGCGATGCGCACGGCACGATCACCACGTCCTGCCCGCCGGCCTCGGCGCGCTGCGCCGCGCCAGTGGCCACCGAGCTGAGCTCCTCGTCGGCGGCAAGCACCACGACGTGCGCGGCCGAGGTGTCGCGGATCGCCTGAACGGCGTGCGCCGGATCGAACTCGTCGCCGCCCGCCACGAACGCGGCCGCGCCCTCCGCGCGAACCAGCTCGGCGAGCTCCTCGGTACGCACCACGACGAGGACCGCCCGGTCGTAGCCGAACCGCGCGGCCGGGCGGAGTTCGACCAGCGGCGTCACCGCGATCTGCCGCGGCCGCCCCGCATCGATACCGGCCTCGATCGCGGCGCCGATGTCGTCGCAATGCACATGAATCGCGTGCCGGCCGGCACCGTCGCCCGCGACCGTGACGCAGTCGCCGATCCCGGTCAGTGCCGTCCGCAAGGTGGCCAGCTCGCCGTCTCGCACGTCCTCGAGCAGGTACATCACCTCGTAGCTGCGCGATTCCGGCGGTTTCGGTTGCTCGATCGGCCGCACACCCGGCATCCGCAGCCGCCGCTCGGGGCCAAGCCAGTCGGATCCGATGTCCGTTCGCCCGGACACCACGGCGTCGAACGCGTCGAACACGGCCACCAGCCCGCGACCGCCCGCGTCGACCACGCCGGCCTCGGCGAGCACCGGCAGCTGCTCCGGGGTGCGCTCCAGCGCCTCGCCAGCCGAACGAGCGGCCCGCTCGGCCACCGCGTCCAGCTCACCCACGCCCCGCGCGGCGCCGGCCGCGGCGTGCAGCACGCTCAGGATGGTGCCCTCCGCCGGCTCGGCGACGGCACCGGTGGCAAGCTCCGCGGCCCGGTCAAGCGCGGCACTCCACCGCGGCCCGGTCACGTGCCGCTCGTCGCCCAGTTCCTCGGCGCAGCCCCGCAACAGCTGGGACAGGATCACCCCGGAGTTGCCCCGCGCCCCGGACAGCGCACCCTTGGCGAGTGCGGACAACGCCTCGCCGACGCCGGCCGGCCGGGTGCCGCGCAGCTGGTCCAGCGCGGAGCGCATAGTCTGCAGCAGGTTCGACCCGGTGTCCGAATCGGGAACCGGGTAGACGTTGATCTCATCGATATCCGCGTGCAGCTTGTCCAGCAGGTCGACGCAGGCGGTCGCCCACCGTCCGACCGCCGCCGCGTCCAACGACCGCAACACCCGCTCTGCCCTTCCGTTGGATGATTCCGCGAGCGTAGCGACCCGGGTTCGCCGGCCGTCCGGGTACCGGCTACGCTGGATCGAGTCCCCGGCGCTCGCCGGGAGTGTCCGCAATTCGTTAAGGAGTGTTCGACGTGGCTGCCGTTTGCGACGTCTGTGGCAAGGGGCCGGGCTTCGGCAAGTCGGTCTCGCACTCGCACCGGAAGACCAACCGCCGGTGGAACCCGAACATCCAGACGGTACACGCGAAGGTCGGCCTGTCGCAGCGCAAGCGGATGAACGTGTGCACGTCTTGCATCAAGGGCGGCAAGATCGCCAGGGGCTGACGTCGCCGATCGGTCACCTTCCGATCGAAACTGTCGCCGACCGGTACTGGCACGGACCAGTACCGGTTTTTCATCGCTAGGGCAGTTTCCAGTCCACCGGCTCGGCGCCCTGCTCGACCAGTAGCTTGTTCGCCCTGCTGAACGGGCGCGCCCCGAAGAACCCGTTGTGCGCGGACATCGGGCTCGGATGCGCGGACTCCACGCACGGCACCCTGCCGAGCAGCGGCTTGAGGTTACGCGCGTTGCGTCCCCACAGGATCGCCACCAACGGATCGTCGCGTGCCGCGAGCGCGCGGATCGCCTGCTCGGTGACCTCTTCCCAGCCCTTGCCCTGATGGGAGTTGGGCCGGTGCGGCTGCACGGTGAGCGCCCTGTTCAGCAGCAGCACACCGGCTTCCGTCCAGGCCGAAAGATCACCGTTGGACGGCGGCGGGTGCCCGAGATCGTCGCAGTACTCCTGGAAAATGTTGATCAGGCTCTTGGGTAGCGGACGGACGTCGGCGGCAACCGAGAAGCACAGCCCGATCGGATGGCCGGGCGTCGGGTACGGATCCTGCCCGACGATCAGCACCCGCACCGCGTGGAACGGCTGCTTGAACGCACGCAGCACGTTCTCCCCCGCCGGCAGGTAGCTTCGGCCGGCCGCGATCTCGGCACGCAGGAAGTCCCCCATCCCGGAGATCCGGTCGGCAACGGGTTCCAGGGCGTGTGCCCAGCCTTCTTCGACGGATTCGCTCAACGGACGTGCGGCCACGAGTGGTGAGCCTAGCGCCGCGCCCGCCGCACCCGGGGGCGCGGGGTGTGGGGTGCCGGCGATTTTGGGCGGCGGCACCCCCACCGTCCGAAAGCCTCAGTCCAGGCGGCGCAACTTGGCGCGGAACTGTTCGGCGTTGTCCATATAGCTCCGCACGATCAGCTGCACGCCCTCGATGCTGAACGAGTTGTTCTCCCGGCATCTCGCCGGCACGCCAAGTGCGATCTGGCCGCTCGGCACGTGCCCGTTGAACGAGATCACCGCACCGGCGCCGACCACCGCACCGTCTTCGACCACGGTGCCGTTCAGCACTATCGACCCGGACGCGATCAGGCAGTTTTCCCCGATCCTCGCGCCCTCGATGTGCACGGAATGTCCGACCGCGCTGGACGGGCCGACGATCGCCGGGGTCTCGGCCGTGGTGTGGATGACGGTGCCGTCCTGGATGTTGCTGCGCTCCCCGATCTCGATGTAGCCGCGATCGCCGCGCAGCACGGCCTGCGGCCACACCGACGCGTGCGCACCGAGCCGGACGTCGCCGATCACCGTCGCGTCCGGGTGCACGTAGGCATCGGGGTGGATCTGTGGTTCCAGTTCACCTAGGGCATAGATCGGCACCAGCTACCTCCTTCGAGAACAGGTTCTCAGAGCATCTTCGCGTAGTACCGGCTCCGCGAATCACACTGGTACAGGCCGAACTTGTCGATCTCGGTGTATCCGGACGAGGTGTAGAGCCCGATCGCCTCCGGTTGCACCGAGCCTGTTTCGAGCACGCATCGGCGCCGACCCGCCTCCCGTGCCGTGCGTTCCAACTCGGTGAGGACGGCCCGCGCGTACCCGCGCCCGCGCGCGGCCGGCGGCACGTACATCCGCTTGAGCTCCGCGTCGCCGTCCTGGAAACCCGGCTCGTCGCCGTCGTGCGCCCGCCAGCCACCGCAGACCACCGGCTCGCCGCCGGCGTATCCGAGCAGGAACAGCCCGCGAGGCGGCGCGAACTCGCTCGGCTCGACCGGGGTCAGATCCTGCTGGCCGTACCGCTGCACGTACTCCTGCTGCAGCTCGGCGATCAGCTTCAGCGCGTCCGGATCGTCGTACCGGACCACGCGCAACGCCAGGCTCATCGCCAGTGTTCCCAACCGCCCGGCCCTTCATACGGCCCGCCGTCCACGGTGACGCCTTGCCCTCGGCCGACCGAGCCGATCAGCGCCCAGCCCTCCGGCACCGCACCGTGCTCGGGGAACGTCGCCGCGAGCCCGTGGTCCTCGCCGCCGGTCAACACCCAGTGCAACGGATCAACGCCGAGCGCCGATCCGACGTCCACAAGGCGCTGGTGCACCTCGACCTGTCCGGCCTGCACGTCGATCGCCACGCTGGACGCTTTCGCGATGTGCCCGAGGTCGGCGAGCAGCCCGTCCGAGACGTCGATCATGGCGGTAGCTCCGGCTTCGGCGGCCTGCGGGCCGGCCGCGTAGGGCGGCTCGGGCCAGCGCTGCGCGTTCACCACCGCGACCGGCGAGCGGAAGCCGCGCCCGAGTACGGCGAGCCCGGCTGCCGCCCAGCCGAACCGGCCGGACACCGCCACCACGTCGCCGGGCTGGGCGCCCGCCCTGGTAACCGGTTCGCGGCCCTGCAGGTCGCCGAGCGCGGTCACCGAGATCACCAGCTGCGCCGCACTGACCAGGTCACCACCGGCCAGCCCGGCGTCGACGTTCAGCGCCTCCTGCCAGATCCCAGTGGTCAGCTCGCGCAACAGATCCACCTTGGTGGAACCGGGACAGCCGATTCCCACCAGCAGCGCGGTCGGCCGTGCCCCCATCGCGGCCAGGTCGGCCAGGTTCACAGCCGCCGCCTTGCGGCCCACCTGCTCCGGTGTCGACCAATCGAGGCGAAAGTGCACGCCCTCGGTGAGCACGTCGGTGGTCGCCACGACCCGCCCATCCGCGGCCGCGAGGATCGCGGCGTCGTCACCAGGGCCGAGCAACGTGCCGGCCGGCCGAGGGCGGCCCTTCGTGAGCTGACCGATCAGATCGAACTCGCTGACCTCAGCGACGGTCTCCGCCTTGGTGTGGCTGTCCGATGGCGCCGGATCCCTTGCCAATGGAGGCCCTCCTCACCCGCGTGCTCTTCGCCCACCGGCGACTCTACGTGGGGTACGTTGCTTCCTAGATCCGACAATCGGATCCGGAACAAAAATCCGCACAAGTTCCTACCTGGAGCTCAGCTGTCCGGACACCTGAGGCCCCGCTCGCGGGGTCGAAGCATCAGACAAGGGGCGCGCCGTGGTCCACGCATACATCCTCATCCAGACCGAGGTCGGGCAAGCCGCAGCGGTGGCCGAGGAGATAGCCGGGATTCCCGGGGTGGCCAGCGCGGAGGACGTCACCGGGCCGTACGACGTGATCGTGCGGGCCGAGGCGGAGAACGTCGATCAGCTCGGTCAACTCGTCGTCGCCAGGGTCCAGGGTGTCAACGGGATCACCCGCACCCTCACCTGCCCGGTGGTGCATTTGTAGCCTTGCCGGGTGCCCGACGAACCAGGCGGCCTGCCGCGGCCGGTGATCATCACAGCCGTCGCGCTGTGCGGTGTGCTCGCGGCCGGCGCCGCGGTGCTCGGGCTGGTCTTCGGTTCCGGTGAGCAACTGGACAACGGTGAGCAGCCGGCCGGCAGGGAGCCGCTGATCGTGCCGGCCGCGCCCGCACCGGGGGCCGGATCCCCGCGGTGTGACAAGGTGATGCGCGCGATGCCGGCCACCCTCGTCTCCGAGGGCGACCGGTTGCGAAGGCTGAAGATCGCCAGGCCCGCACCGCCGTCGACCATCGCGTGGGGCTCCGCCGAGCACGAGCCGTTGATCCTGCGGTGCGGCGTCGGCAGGCCCGCCGAGCTCACCCGCACGTCGCCGCTGCGGGTAGTTTCCAGGGTGCAATGGCTCGTGGTGGAACGCCCTGGCACGGCGACCTGGTACGCCGTGGACCGCAAGGTGTACCTGGCGCTGACCGTGCCGAGCGACGCGGGCACCGGCCCGTTGCAAACCATCTCCAAACGGGTCCGCGCCACGCTGCCCCCGGCACCGCTGCCCTTCGGCTGACCGGTTCGACAGACCGCTCGGTGGCTGGGCGTTCTGAAGCTGGGCGTTCTGAAGCTGCTCGTTCTGTGTCTGAGCGTTTCTGGGGCTGAGCGTTTCTGGGGCTGAGCGTTTCTGGGGCTGAGCGTTTCTGGGGCTGAGCGCTCAGCGCAGGCCGGTGCCCCTTGCCAGCGCGGTGTCGATCAGGGTGGACAGCAGCGTCGGGTAGTCCACGCCGGTGACCTCCCACATCTTCGGGTACATCGAGATGTGCGTGAAACCCGGCATCGTGTTGACCTCGTTGACGATCAGCTCACCGTTCGGTCCGACGAAGAAATCCACCCTGGCCAGACCCTGGCAGTCCAGCGCGTGGAAGGCGCGCACCGCCATCGCGCGCAGCCGCTCGGTGACCTCGTCGTCCAGTTTCGCGGGGATGTCGAACTCGCACAGCTCGTCGGAATCCAGGTACTTCGCGTCGAAGTCGTACCAGTCAACGTCTCCGCCGGTCACCCGGATCTCCGCCGGCAGCGACGCCTCTACCCGGCCGTCCGGGAACTCCAGCACCCCGCACTCGATCTCGTTGCCGACGACCCCGGCTTCCACCAGCACCTTCGGGTCGGTCTGCCTGGCCAGCGCGATCGCGGCGTCCAGCTCGGCCCAGTCGGCGACCTTGCTGATACCGATGGACGATCCGGCCCGCGCGGGTTTCACGAAAACCGGAAGGCCGAGCCGATCGCGGTGCTGCTGCGACAACGTGCGCTGGCCACGGCGCAGCACCACGTAGTCGCCGACGGCAAGCCCTTCGGCGGCAAGGAGTTTCTTGGCGTACTCCTTGTCCATCGCCACCGCGCTGGACAGCACACCCGGCCCCGCGTACGGGATTCCGGCCAGCTCGAGCAGCCCCTGGATGGTGCCGTCCTCGCCGTACGCACCGTGCAGCACCGGAAACACAATGTCCACTTCGGACAGTACTTCGCCCTCGGAGCCGGGCTCGAGTGCCATCAGATCGTTGTTCGTCGGATCGCCGGCAAGCACGAGTGAGCGGCCATCGGTCACCGACGGCATCCGCCGGCCGGAGACCTCGAGGGCCTCCGGGTCGTCCCGCCCGAGAACCCAGCCGCCGTCTTGGGTGATGCCAACCGGAACCACCTCGAACCGCTCGCGGTCCAGGTGCGCGAGCACGCTGCCGGCCGACACGCACGACACCGCGTGCTCGGTGCTGCGGCCGCCGAACACCACGGCCACCCGAATCTTCCGTGCGGTCATGGGGCTGGACCCTACCCTCGTGAGGCGGCGAGACCTGCTCGCAGGGTCAAGCCATCAGACAGGGTGGGTGCTATAGCCCTGAAAAAGACTCACGAGCGTACCCAACGCTGCCCGCAGCGTTGGCCGCGCACAACTCGTATAGCCGACCGCCACCCCGTACCGCCCCGGCTTTCCAGCGTGGTGCCGGCGGAGCCCGTCCAGCCAGATACCGCGCCGCGCCGCCGCGGCCAGCACCGCACGTTCCGCCTCCGCGGACGGCAGCGGCACCACGACATGCGCGCCCGCGTCGTCACCGAGCACCCGCACGCCGGCCTCGGTGAGCCCGTCCACGAGCAGCGCGCGCCGCGCGGCCAGCTCCCTTCGCAGCTTGCGGAGGTGCCGGGCGAGATCCCCGTTGCGGGCCAGCTCGACGAGCACCCGTTGCCCGGCGGCCGCGGGGTTGGTGCCGGTGCGTTCCCGGTGTGCCAGCACCGCGGAGCCCACCGAGGGTGGTGCCACCATCCAGCCGATCCCCAGCGTGGGCGTGAGGATCTTGCTCGTGGTGCCGAGATGTACCACGACATCCGGGGCGAGGGCGGCGAGCAGCGGCAGCGGTGCCACGTCGTAGCGCAGCTCCCCGTCGTAGTCGTCCTCGATGACCAGCATGCCCTCGGCGCGCGCCCGCTCGACCAACGCCACCCTGCGGGAGGCGATCATCCTGCCGCCGAGCGGGTATTGATGGGACGGCGAGCAGTACACCGCCCGAACCCCGGCCGGCACCGCGTCCGGGATCAGACCGCCGTCGTCGACCGGCGCGGGCAGCACCCGGATGCCGCAGGCCCGAAGCGCCCCGACGGCCCGCTGGTAGCCGGGCTCCTCGACGGCCACCGTCGCGCCGTCGCCGAACAGGCCGGCGGCGGCCAGCTCACCGGCAGCCGCACTGGTTCCGGAGGTGGCCAGCACCGAATCCTCGGCCGCGACCAGCCCGCGATGCCGGAGCAGGTGCTCGGCCACCGTGGTCCGGAATTCCGGCAGCCCGGTCCGCTGCGGGCGCAGCAGCGGGACGACGTCTGCCGAGGCCCGCCACGCCCGGCGCCACGCGGCACGGTCCAGCCCGTCAGCCCACGGGGAGCCGAGCGTGAGGTCGATGACGTTGTCGTTGCTGGTCTCGCGGCGCGATCGGGGCGGTCTCGCGGGCAGCGCTCCCGGCGGTGTTGTGGTGACGTAGGTGCCGGAGCCGTGCCGGCCGGCGATCCATCCCTCGGCGTGCAGCTGCTCGTACGCCGCCGCGGCCACCGTGCGGCTCACCCGCAGCCGAGCGGCGAGCGCTCGCGTGGAGGGCAGCCGGTCGCCGCTGCGCAGCTGCCCGGACGCCGCCCTCGCGCGCAACGCGTCGGCGAGTTGCACGGCGAGCGGGGTCGGCGAAGCCCGGTCCAGCCGTACCGGCAGCGCCGTCGAGGTATCGCGAGCCACAAGTGGCCTTCCAATTATCAGTGTCAGTGGTTCTTCAATGATGCCACTTCTCCGATGATCCTGGTGAGCATGACGCTTTCACCGACCGAGCGCAGCACCGTTCGACGCGGTAAGCACCGTGCCGTCACCGACCGCGCGGCGCTGTACGCCGTGCTCGATGCCGGGCTGATCTGCCATCTCGCGTTCGTCGCGGACGGCGCGCCTGTCGTGCTGCCAACCGGCTACGGTCGCGACGGCAACACGCTCTACCTGCACGGATCCACCGGCGCGAGCAGCCTGCGCGTGCTCGGGGCCGGCGCGGACGTGTGCGTCGGCGTGACGCTGCTCGACGGCGTGGTCTACGCCCGCGCGGTGTTCCACAACTCGGTCAACTATCGCTCCGCGGTGGTACACGGCCGGCCGAGCGCCATCACCGAACCCGGGCGCAAGCTGCACGCGCTCCGGGTGATCACCGAACACCTCGCGCCGGGTTCCTGGTCGCACGCGCGCCAGCCAACCAAGCGCGAGCTGGCCAAGACCGCGGTGTTCGCGCTGGACCTGACCGAAGCCGCGGTGAAGATCCGCACCGGTCCACCAGTCGACGAGGACGAAGACGTGGCCGAGGCGCGGGCGTGGGCAGGGGTGCTGCCGCTGCGGCGCAGCTGGGGCGAAATCGAGCCGTGCCCGCTGCTACCGGACGGCACCCCGACCCCACCGCACGTCCGGCACCGCGACTGATCGGTAGAAATCGCGACGCCAACATCGTCGGACCAGAAAGCCAACCTCGGCGCGGGCGCTCCCCACACCGCAATATGGATGCATATTGGGTGCCTGGCCAGGCGGAGCTAGCTTTCCAGGTAGCCGAGTTGCGCGGAGAGTTCTTTGGCTGCCACGGTCATCGCGCCGACCACCTCGCGCACCCGTCTGCGGGAGAAGCGGTACGAAGGACCGGATGCGGACAGCGCGGCGATCACCGAGCCGTCCTGGTCGTGCACGGCCACGGCGGCGGCGTTCAGCCCGAGCTCGAGTTCCTCGTAGCTGGTCGCGTAGCAGTCCCGCACGATCGCGTCGAACATGGCGCGCAGCTCGTTCGGGTCTGTGATGGTGCGGGTCGTGTAGCGCTCCAGCGTCTCGGAGAGCAACTCGTCCTGATCCGTCGGCGGCGCGTGTGCCAGCAGCACCTTGCCGCTCGAGGTGGCGTGCAACGGCGTCCGCTGCCCGACCCAGTTGTGCGTGGTGACCGAAGCGGTACCCCGCGTCTGGCTGATGTTGATCGCCACGTCGAAGTCGCGGATCGCGATGTTGACCGTCTCGCCGAGCTCGCCGGCGAGCGACTCGCAGAACGGCCGGCCCAACCTGGGTAGGTCCATCCGCTCGGTGGCGGCCCCCGCGAGCCGGACGATCCCGAACCCGATCGCGTACTTGCCGCGCTCGCCGAGCTGCTCAACCAGCCCGCGCGCCTCGAGCACACTGACCAACCGGGAAGCCGTCGACTTGTGCACCCCCAGCTCACCGGCGATCTCGGTGATGCCCGTCTCGCCGTTGCGGGCCAGCAGTTCCAGAATGGTCACGGCCCGGTCGACGGACTGCACCAGCGCGCCAGAGCTCCGCCCCCGTGCCTCCGCTTCGTTCGTCACAACTGAACCGTATCCGTTAGGAGGGCGAATTCTGGAACCAACCACTCAGCTCTTGACGTTCTTGCGACCTACAGGTCACATTTGTTGCACATAACAGTGCATGTTTCCTATCGCGCAACGGAGGTGCTGTTGTCGTCCGAAGGTGGTGCCATCGTGCCTTCCCGAGCCGGTATGTGCCGAGTCGATAAATGAAGGCAATCACCATCGTCGGTGCGTCACTTGCGGGCTGGCGAGCGGCCCAGGAACTTCGTGAGCAGGGCTTCGACGGGCGGCTGGTGATCGTCGGCGCGGAGAACCGCCCGCCGTACGACCGCCCGCAACTGTCCAAGGAGTTCCTCACCGGCAAGTGGGACGTCGACGAGCTCGCGTTGAGCGATACCGGCGAAACCGACGGGCTCCGCGCCGAGTGGCGCCTCGGCACGCGGGCCGTCCGGTTGGAGCACCGCGGGGGTGCGATCGCGCTCGACGACGGCACCGAGATCCGCACCGACGGCGTGGTGATCGCCACCGGCGCGACCCGCGAGACGATCCCCGGCGCGGGCGAGATACCGGGCAGCCACCTGCTGTACACGCTGGACGACGCGCTCGCGGTACGCGACGAGATACGCGCCGGCGCGCGCGTGGTGGTGATCGGCGGTGGCCTCGTCGGCGGCGAGGTCGCATCGGCCTGCCAGGCACTCAGAGCGAAGACCACCGTGGTGGACGTGCGGCACATGCCGTTGGTACCGACGTTCGGCATCGAGATCGCTCCGCTGTGCTTCGACCTGCACGAGGACAACGGGGTACGCACCCGGTGCGGCACCGCGGCGACCAGGGTGCTCGGCACCGACCGGGTCACCGGGGTCGAGCTGGCCGACGGGCGGGTGCTCGCCGCGGACATCGTGGTGGTCGCCGTCGGCGTCACACCGGCGACCGGCTGGCTGCGCGGATCCGGGCTACGGGTGCGGGACGGCGTGCTCACCGACTCCGGGATGGTCACCAGGCTGCCCAACGTGGTCGCGGTCGGCGACGTGGCCCGCTATCACTGCGTGTACCGCGGCCAGCGGGTGCGTTTCGATCACTGGGCGAACGCCATGAACCAGCCGCCGATCGCGGTGCGCAACCTGCTCGCCGGGCGGACCGTCGCGCCGTACACCGGCGTGCCGCATCTGTGGTCCCAGCAATACGGTTCGACGCTGCAGTTCGCGGGCTACGTGCGACCGAAGGACAAGGTGGACATCGTGGAGGGGACCACGGCAGCCCAGCGGTTCGTCGCCACCTACCACCGTGGTCCCCGGTTGATCGGGGTGTTCGCGATGAACATGCCGAAGCGGTTCGCCGCCTATCGCCGGCGGCTGCCGGCCGCGCTCGCCCCGTCGAAGCAACAGGCGAGCAGGGAGCTCAGCGCGTCAGGTCCTCGGCGATGATCCGTTCCATGTTCCGCTCGGCGAGCGCGGTGATCGTGACGAACGGGTTGACGCCGGTGCTGCCGGGGATCAGCGATCCGTCCACCACGTAGAGGTTCGGGTAGCCGGCCACCCTCCCGTAGTTGTCGGTGGCCTTGCCGAGGACCAGACCGCCGAGCGGGTGGTAGGTGAACCGGTTCTCGAACGCCCGGCTGTCGCCGAACAGATCGTGCCGGTAGATCGTCTTGTTCGCCCGGTTGATCTTGTCGAACAACGCCTTCGCCGCGTCGATGGACGGCTGGCCCTGGGACTGCGACCAGTGCAGCCGGGCCGAGTCGCTCGCCGGGTCGTAGCTGAACCGGCCACGTTCCGGGTTCTTCGTGATCGCCAGGTACAGGCTCACCCAGGTTTCCAGGCCCGCGGGCATCGGCGCGATCTCCGCGAACACCGGGTGCGCCGGATCGTCCCAGCCGTCGATGCCGAGCGCGGGCATCCCGGACTGTACGGTGCCGGTTGGATTCCACGCGTGGTTCGCGCGCCCGAGCATCACGTTGCCGTTGGTCCCCCAGCACTGTCCAATGTGCTCGTTCAGTTCGGGCAACGCACCGGTTTCCCGTGCCCGCAACAGCAACTCGGTGGAGCCGAGGCTGCCCGCGCCGAGGAACAGGTGCCGGGTGGCAAGCTCGCGACGGTCCACCACCTCGCCGCCGGCGTCGATGTGCTCGACGTCGAGCAGGTACCTGCCGTCGGCCTGCTCGCGGATCGCGCGAACCCGGCGCAGCGTCTGGATGGTGACCCTGCCGGTGCCAAGCGCGGTCGCCAGGTAGGACTTGTCGAGCGAGCGCTTGCCGTGGTTGTTGCCGTAGATCACCTCGCCGCCGAGCGCGGAGCGCGGCACCTGGCCGGCCTCCTCGGCGCGCATGTAGTCGAAGTCGTACACGTTCGGCACGAACGTGGTGCGAAAACCCGCCTTCTCCGCCTGCGCCCTGGAAACCCTGGCGTATTTGTACGCCGCGCAGGACTCGAACCAGTCCCGGTCCACATGGTTCACGCCGAGCGCGGCGTTCGCGCGCGGGAAGTAGGTGTGGTACATCTCATCCGTGTCCACCGACGGCAGGATCTCGGCGAAGTAGTCCCGCCGCGGTGTCACCGCCATCCCGCCGTTGACCAGTGAACCACCGCCGACGCCGCGACCGACGTACACGGACATCTCGCCGAAATCGACCCGATCCAGCACGCCCGGGTACCGCTCGATGTTCCTGTTCACCACGTCCAGCCAGAGAAAGCTGGCCAGCGGGTCCTCGGTGCGGTTGCGGAACCACATCGAGCGCCGATCCGGTTTGAGCATGGTGCAGAACACGTTGCCGTCCGAACCCTGGTCGTCCCACAGCTGGCCGGTCTCCAGCATCAGCGTGCCGATACCGGCTTCCCCCAACCGTCGCGCGGCCACCGCGCCGCCATAGCCGGTGCCGATCACCACGGCCGGCACGAAGTCCGGTTCCCGGCGATCTTTCGATCCCGCGCCGGGAGCGGCTTCCACTCCGGCGGCCGACACCGTCGTCAGGCCGAGCGCGGCCGCGGAATGGAGGGCACCGAGACCGAGAAAACGCCTGCGGGACAACGCGGATAGCGACATGCCGTGATCATCGCGGAGCCCGTGAAGCGGCACAACCAATCATCGGTAAACGTTGTTAACTTCACTCTCTCGGCGTAGCACGAAGCAGCCTCTCGCCCCGGCCGAAAAGGGCAGCCAAAAAATCGTCTCCTCCGTGGCTTGACGCACACCGGGGATAGAGCGCACTGTTGCGTTATACGCAGTGAGTTGTCGTAGACGCAACAAGGCGGCGACTATGGATAGCAGGACGCAAATCCTTGTCATAGGGGCGGGCATCGTCGGATGCAGCACCGCCTACCATCTCGCGCGGCTCGGCATGACCGATGTTTTGGTCGTCGAGCAGGGGCCGCTGTTCGCAACCGGCGGCTCCAGTTCGCATGCCCCCGGGCTGGTTTTTCAAACGAGCGGCTCGCAGGCCATGACCCAGCTGGCCAGCTACACGGTGCAGCGCTACGCCGAGGAAACCCTTGACGGCAAGGCATGTTTTCACCAGGTCGGCGGGATCGAAGTGGCCGCGACACCGCAACGCTGGGACGACTTGAAGCGCAAGCACGGGCTGGCCACCTCGTGGGGCGTGGAGGCGGAGCTGATCGGCCCGCGCGAGGTGCACGAGGCCATTCCGCACGTGGACCCGGCGCGGATCCACGGCGGGCTGTACGTCGCGACGGACGGGATCGCCAAACCGGTGCGGGCGGCCGAAGCGATGGCAAGGGACGCGCAGCAGCGCGGCGTGCGGTTCCTCGCGAACACCGAAGTGACCGGGTTCGACATCGCGGACGGGCGCGTTCGCGCGGTGCACACCTCGCGCGGATCCGTTGCGGTGGAACAGGTGCTGTGCTGCGCGGGCATCTGGGGTTCGCGGATCGGGGCACTGGCCGGCGTGTCCGTGCCGGTGCAACCGCTCGCGCACCAGTACGCGGTGACCGGGCCGGTGTCCGGACTACCGGCCGGAGCCGACGAGGTGGCCCAGCCGATCCTGCGCCACCAGGACAGCTCGATTTACTTCCGGCAGATCCACGACCGGTACGGCGTCGGCTCGTACCAGCACCGCGCGATTCCGGTACGCACCGACGAGATCCTGCCGACCGCCGCGGCCGGCGAGGGCGCCGAAGCGCCGTCCGAAGGCGGCGACTGGAAGGGCATGTCGTCGGTGCACCCGTTCACCCCGCAGGATTTCGCCGGGCCGTGGGCGGACGCCTGCGAGCTGCTCCCCGCGCTCGAACGCACCGAGGTCTCCGAGGGAATGAACGGGCTGTTCCTGTTCACTTCGGACGGCATGCCGGTACTCGGCCCTTCGAGGGAAGTCGAGAACTTCTGGCTCGGCGAGGCGGTGTGGATCACGCACGCCGGCGGCGTCGGCATGGCGCTGGCAGAGTGGATGACCGGCGCGGTGCCGAGCATCGACCTGCGGGCCGCCGACGTGCGGCGGTTCGACGGCTTCGCGCACAGCCCCTGCTACGTCGGCGAGCGGAGTGCGCAGAACTTCCGCGAGGTGTACGACATCATCCACCCGCAGCAGCCACCCGAGCACCCCCGGCCGCTGCGGACCAGCCCGTTCTACTCGCGGCAACGCGAGCTCGGCGCGTACTTCCTCGAGGCGAACGGCTGGGAGCGCCCGCACTGGTTCGAGTCGAACTCCACCCTGCTCGACGGGCGGCAGATCACCGAACCGGGGCCGTGGGCAGGCCGGTACTTCTCGCCGATCGTCGGCGCCGAGCACCAGGCAACCAGGGAGCGGGTGGCGCTCTACGACATGACGTCGCTCGCCCGTGCCGAAGTCAGCGGGCGCGGCGCGCTCGAACTGTTGCAGCGCTTGACAACCAACCAGCTGGACCGCCCGCCCGGTTACGTCACCTACACCCTGATGCTGGAGCCAACCGGCGGTATTCGCGCGGATATCACGGTCGCCAGGCTGTCGAGAGACACCTTCCAGGTCGGGCTGAACGGGCAGCGGGACATCGCCTGGCTGCGCGCGCACGCCGACGAGACGACCCACGTCCGGGACATCACCGGCGGCACGTGTTGCATCGGGCTGTGGGGTCCGAGGGCCCGTGACGTGCTCGCACCCCTTGCCAGCGAAGACATCTCGCACGAGAGTTTCCGGTTCTTCCGAGCCAAGCAGCTGTATATCGCGGAAGTCCCCGTGACCGCACTTCGACTGTCCTATGTGGGCGAGCTTGGCTGGGAGCTGTACACCTCGGCCGAGTTCGGGCTGCGGCTGTGGGACCTGCTGAGTGCGGCCGGCGCCGAGCACGGGATCGTGCCGGCCGGCAGGGGCGCGTTCAACGGGCTGCGCATCGAGAAGGGCTACCGCGCGTGGGGCGCCGACATGTGGAGCCTGCACGACCCCGACGAGGCTGGACTGGGTTTCGCCGTCAAACCCGACAAAGGCGATTTCATCGGCCGCGATGCGCTGCTGCGGCGCCGGGAACACCCGGTGCGGCGGCGGTTGTGCTGCCTGCGAATCGACGACGGCACCGTGTTGATGGGTTCGGAGCCGGTATTCGTCGGCCCCGAGTCCCATGGTGGCGCGGTCGGCTTCACCACGAGTGCCGGCTACGGCCACAGCGTCGGCGCGAGCCTGGCGTACGCCTGGCTACCGGCCGAGCTTTCCGAAGTAGACACCGAGCTCGAGGTGTCCTACTTCGACCGGCGACATCCGGCCACGGTCGTCGCCGACCCGTTCTTTGACCCCGAGATGAAACGGATGCGCTGCTGACTCGCGCCTGAACAACTTCATACCCCCGAAGTTCACACACCCCGTCCTCCACAGGCACGGGCGAGAGCCACCTGTACCAAAAACCCCGAAGGAGCATCCGATGAGCGTCAACCCCAGCCCGGGAGTGTTGCAGTACCCCAGAATCCGGAAGTCACCATTCTTCTACGCCTCCCGCCAGCACGGCGTCGGGTTGTACAGCGTGTACAACCACACCTACCACGCACGGCACTACGGCGACCCCGTCGGCGAGTACTGGGCATTGCTGAACGACGTCACGCTGTGGGACGTCGGCGTGGAACGGCAGGTGGAGATCACCGGCCCGGACGCGTTCGAGTTCACCAACATGCTCGTACCGCGCGATCTGAACAAGTGCAAGGTCGGGCAGTGCAAGTACGTGTTCATCACCGCCGAGGACGGCGGGATCATCAACGACCCGGTGCTGCTCCGTCTCGGCGAGAACCACTTCTGGCTCTCCCTCGCGGACAGCGACGTGCTGCTGTGGGCCAAGGGCCTCGCCTACAGCCTCGGGATGAACGTGCACATCCGCGAGCCCGATGTGGGACCTGTGCAGGTACAGGGGCCGAGATCCCGCGAGGTGATGGTCGACCTGTTCGGCGAGTCCATTTTGGATGTTCCGTACTACTACACGGTCGATCGGCAGCTGGACGGTATGGACGTGGTGGTGTCCCGCACCGGCTTCACGGCCGAGCTCGGCTACGAGATCTACCTGCATAACGCCAGCAAGGACGGTGTCCGGCTGTGGGACAGCATCTGGCAGGCCGGCGAGCCGCACAACATGCGGGTGATCGGGCCGTGCCACATCCGCCGCATCGAGGCCGGAATCCTGTCGTGGGGCAACGACATCACGTACCAGACCAACCCGTTCGAGGTCGGCTACGGCTTCGAGGCCACCTGGATGGTTGATCTCGAGCAGGACGCCGACTTCATCGGCAAGGCCGCGCTGCAACGGATCAAGAAGCACGGCGTCACCCGCAAGCTGGTCGGCGTCGAGATCGGCGGTCCGAATGTCGGTTCGTTCAACGACGGCTCGATGATCGACGTCTTCCCCGTGCACGACCCGCACGGGCTGCGGATCGGCGAGGTCACCTCCGCGTGCTACTCGCCGCGGCTGGAGCGCAACATCGGCTACGCGATGGTGCCGATCGCCTACCAGGAACTGGGCACCGAGCTGGTGATCGAGACCCAGCACGGCCGCCACGACGCGGTCGTCGTCGAGAAGCCGTTCCTCGATCCGAAGAAGGACATCCCGAAGCGTCTCGAGCGTGCGGTGAGTGCGTGAGATGACCATACGGAATGAGCAACTCCGGCAGTACCTCGCCGATGCCCGATTCGAGGTACTGCCGCTGCGCGGCGTTCTGGAACGTGCCGAGCAGCTTCCGGCCGGCAGCACGGTGACCGTGACCTCGTCACCGACGAAGGGTCCGGACGCGACACTGGAGGTGGCAAGCGACCTGCGCGCGCTGGGTTTTCAGGTGGTCCCGCATCTCGCCGCCCGGCTGATCGCCGACCGGCATCAGCTGGTCGAGGTTCTCGACCGGATGGCGGATGCGGGCCTGTCCGAAGCGTTCGTGATCGCGGGGGATTCCACCGAGCCCGCGGGTGAATTCCCTGACGCGCTCGCCCTGCTGCGGGCGATGGACGAGCTCGGGCGCCGGCCGTCCCGGATCGGGATCACCGGTTACCCCGAGCGGCACGCGTTCATCTCTGATGCGGCGATGATCGACGCCATGGCGGACAAGTCCGCTTACGCCGACTACATCGTCTCGCAGATCTGCTTTGACGCGTACACGATCGCCTCCTGGACGAAGGCGGTGCGGGCGCGGGGAATCGAGTTGCCGATCCACATCGGCGTGCCGGGTGTGGTTGACGCGACGAAGCTGCTGCGGATCTCGTTGAAGATCGGGCTCGGCGACTCGATGCGGTTCCTGCGCAAGCAGCACGGGGTGGTCGGCAAGCTGCTCAGTCGCTACACACCGGAAGGTCTTTTCGACGAGCTGGCTCCTTATCTCATCGATCCGGCCTACGGCCTTGCCGGCTGGCATTTCTTCACCTTCAACGAGATCGCCAGGACCCAACGGTTCCGGCACGAGATGTCCACCAGGCTCGAGGAGGTGTCCGCATGACTCTGCCATCCGATTTGGACATTTCACGTGCCACCACGCTCAAGCCGCTCGAGGAGATCGCCGGCCAGCTTGGGCTCGGCCCACATCTGCTGGAACCGTACGGGCGGCATGTCGCGAAGGTCTCGCTCGACGCGCTGGACGAGCACGCCGATGCGCGACCGGCGAAGTACGTGGTGGTCTCCGCGATCACCCCGACCCCACTTGGCGAGGGGAAGACGACAACCACGGTCGGCCTCGGGCAGGCGTTGCGGCATCTCGGGAAGAGCTCCGTGGTGACGATCCGGCAACCCTCGATGGGACCGACCTTCGGCATCAAGGGCGGCGCCGCGGGCGGCGGGTACAGCCAGGTGGTGCCGATGGAAGCACTGAACCTGCACCTGACAGGGGACATGCACGCGGTAACGGCGGCGCACAACCTGCTGTCCGCGATGATCGACAACCACATCCACAAGGACAACAAGCTCGGCATCGACCCGCACCGGATCACCTGGCGGCGGGTGCTGGATGTGAACGACCGGGAACTGCGCAACATCGTCACCGGACTCGGCGCGAAGGCGGACGGCACGCCGAGGCAGTCCGGTTTCGACATCACCGCGGCCAGCGAGGTGATGGCCGTGCTGGCGCTGTCCACCTCGCTGCACGACATGCGCCAGCGGCTCGGCCGGATCGTGATCGGCTACGACCGGGACGGCTCCCCGGTCACGGCCGAAGAGCTGGGCGCGGCCGGCGCGATGACGGTGATCATGCGGGAGGCGATCAAGCCGAACCTGATGCAGACCGCGGAGAACACGCCGGTGCTGGTGCACGCCGGACCGTTCGGCAACATCGCGCACGGCAACTCCTCCATCGTCGCCGACCGGATCGCCAGCCGGTGCGCGGATTTCCTTGTCACCGAGGCGGGCTTCGGCGCCGATATGGGGGCCGAGCGGTTCTTCAACATCAAGTGCCGCACCTCAGGGATGCGGCCGGACGCGGCGGTGCTGGTGAGCACGGTGCGCGCGCTGAAGGCGCATTCCGGGCGGTACCGGGTGGTCGCGGGCCGCCCGCTGCCGGACGAGATGCTCGCCGAGAACCCGGACGATGTGCTGGCCGGGGCGGCGAACCTGCGCAAGCAGATCGAGAACATCCGGCTGCACGGGGTTTCCCCGGTTGTCGCGATCAACGCGTTCCCCACCGACTATCCGAGCGAGCACGACGCGATTCGGGCGGTCGCCGAGGAGGAAGGCGTGCGGGTGGCGGTGAGCAACCACTACACGGAGGGCGGTAAGGGCGCCCTCGACCTGGCCGAGGCGGTGGTCGCCGCCGCCGACGAGCCGAGCGATTTCCGGTTGCTGTACCCGGACTCGGCCGATCTGCGCACCAAGATCGAGACGGTCGCGACCAAGGTTTACGGGGCGGATGGCGTGTCGTTCCAGCCGGCCGCGGCAAGGGCCATCGCGGACTACGAGGCGAACGGGTTCGGCGAGCTGCCGGTGTGCATCGCCAAGACGCACCTGTCGCTGAGTTCGGATCCGGGACTGACCGGGGCGCCAACCGGCTGGACGCTTCCGGTGCGCGAGGTGCGAGCCTCGGTTGGCGCGGGTTTCGTCTACCCCATCTGCGGGGACATGAGAACCATGCCGGGCCTCGGTTCGGCGCCCGCGGCGGAACGCATCGACATCGACGAGCGCGGTGAGGTGGTGGGATTGAGTTGAGCACCCTCGACAATTCTGTCCGGGAGTATCTCGCCGACGTGGCCGCGCCGGCGCCGTCCGCGACGGGCGGCAACGTCTGCGCCGTCACCGTTGCCGCGGCGGCCGGGCTCGTCGGGATGACAGCCCGATTGTCGCGCTCGCTTGACGATGCCGAGGAGATCGCGGCGAACGCGGACAAGCTGCGCGAGCGGGCGGCCATGCTCGCCGGTGCGGATTCGGTGTCCTACAAGGCGGTGTGCACGGTGCAGCGGCTGGCCATCGACTCGCCGGCATGCAGCCAGGCTGTTCGCGACGCGCTGGTGGCGGCCGCGCAACCACCGCTGCGGATCGCCCGGCTCGCCGCCGAGGTCGCCTCGATGGCCGCGTTGCTTTCCGCGCACGGGAATCCGGTGTCCCGGGGTGATGCGATCACCGCCGCGACGCTGGCCGCATCGGCGGCGCGCAGTGCCTCGGTGCTGGTGCGGATCAACCTGACGTCGGCCGGGCTGGATGCCGGCGCCGCGGGTGAGGGCGAGGCCGCGGCGGAGTCCGCCGAGCGTTCGGCGTCCCTTGCGCAGGCAGCTGCCGGCGACGGGCATTCGGTGTCATAGCGCGGTCATAGCCCGGTCATAGCGCGGGCACCGTGCGGTCACAGCGCGTCGGGCAGGAAGCGCGCCGGGCGTTCGGGCCGGTACACGTGGATACTCACCGCCGGGTCGGAGCCCGCGTTGCTGACCTGGTGCACGTAGTTCGGCCCGAACACCCGGGACTGGCCGACCGCCACGTCGTGGCTGTCGGTGTGCCCACCGGTGCCGGGTCCGGTTCGGAACACGCGCTCCGTGAGCGTGCCGGTAACCACCGTGAACGCGCCGGTCGCGTCGCCGTGATCGTGCAGCTCGGTGTGCTGGCCGGGCAGCCAGGACAGCAGCCACGCTTCGAACTCGCCGGTGCGCCTGATCAGCGCGGAGTAGCGCTGATCAGGGTCGTAACGCAGCAGGTGCCGCCAGCTGTCCCGGTCGGCGGCGAAATCTCGCGCGATGCGTGCCGGGTGCCGAATGGTCGAATCGGCAGCCGGCAGGACGGTGTTGGGTGGTACAGCGAACACAAGGGATCCTTCGATGGCAGGTGGGCATGGCCCGAGTGGGCAGTGAGTGTGGGAGGCTCACCTGCGGATACAGAGCGCGCTGGCTACTCGGCGCAGGTCGATATGACCGCGCCGCCCGCTCATCGCACGCTTCATCACGCGGTGTAGGAAACCAGCATCCGCTTCATCGGTCAAGTTGATTTCACCAAGTGGACGCGTCCAGCGCGGCGCGCAGGTCGGCGACCAGGTCGGCGGCGTTCTCGCAGCCCGCGGACAGCCGGACGAATCCTTCGGGTACCGGATCGCCCCACCGGGTGCGGCGGTCCAGGGTGGTGTGCAGGCCACCGAAGCTGGTGGCGTCCGTGAGTACCCGGGAGTTCGCGAGCACGGAGTTCACCGCCGCTTCGGACGGCAACTCGAAGCTCAGCACGCCGCCGAAGCGATCCATCTGCTTCGACGCGATCTCGTGCGCCGGGTCGTGCGGGGAACCGGGCCAGCGCAGCCCGCACACGTCCGGGTATTCGCGTAGCGCCTCGTAGAGCGCCGCCGCGTTGCTTGCCTGCCGTTCCAGCCGCAGATCCAGGGTGCCGAGGCCGCGGTGCGCCAGCCACGCCTCGAACGCGCCGGGGACGGCACCACCCGCGGTGCGGCCGGCGCGTAGCCGCGCGAGTAGTTGATCATCGCGTGTGGACACATGGCCGAGGACGAGATCGCTGTGCCCGGCGACGGCCTTGGTGTCACTGCAGACGACCAGGTCGGCGCCGAGGTGCAGCGGGCGTTGCCCGAGCGGGGTCGCGGTCGTGTTGTCCACGGCTACCAGGGCACCCTCGGCATGCGCGGCCCGAGCGATGGCTTCGATGTCGCACACGTCCAGGCCCGGGTTCGACGGGGTTTCCAGCAGCACGAACCCGGCGCCGCGGACCGCATCGTGCCAGCTACCGGCGGTCGGTACCGCACGGACGTCAAGGTCGAGCCCGGCCAGCTCGTCGCGCACGTAGGCGCGCACCAGGTAGTAACCGTCCGCCGGGACCACCAGGGTGTCCCCCTGCTTCAGCACCCCGCGCAGCACGGTCGTGATGGCAGCCATCCCGGACGAGAACAGCACCGCCTCGCCGCCATCCAGCTCCCCGAGCGCGGACTCGAGGGCGCGCCAAGTCGGGTTGTCCGCGCGACCGTAGTAGTACTCGGTCTCCCCCAGCCGGTACGGCGCGGCGAATGTCGGTCCGGCGAGCAACGGCCCGCCGACCACTGTGGACTCGCCAGCGTGCACGCAGCGCGTGCCGTCGCTCCACCCGTGGGTACTTTCGGTCGCCATAGCACCCGAAAGTACCCACCGCGGAACTCCGCGGGCCGCGCGGGCCGCCGCTACCGGGTGGCCAGCACGCGCTCCCGCCTCGCGGGCAGGTAATTCAGCGCGAGCGCCGCACAGAGCAGCACCGCGCCGAGCGTCCCGGCCACGCCGAGCCGATCGCCGAGCAGGATCACCGAAAGCACGGTCGCGGTCAACGGCTCCAGCAGTACCGACAGCGCCGCCACCACCGGTTGTGCGTGCCGCAGCCCCGCGAAGTACGCGCCGTAGGCGATCGCGGTAGGCACCGCCCCGAGAAACACCGCGGTACCCAGCACACCGGCGGACAGCGGGACACCCATCCCGAGCGGCAAGGCGAACGGCAGCAACAGCAAGCCGCCGGTGAGCAACCCGAACGTGGTCACCGCGGCCGAGCTCAGCCCGGCGAGCGCGGGACGGTTGATCATCGTCATGGTCGCGAAACCCGCACCGGCGCACAACGACAACGACACACCCACCGCCTTCGACCACGGTGAACCGGCCGCGACCGGGGCGCCGCAGAGCAGTGCCAGACCGGCCAACGCGACACAGATCGTCAGCACCACCGTTGGCCGCGGCCACCGGCGGTCCCGGGCCGCGGTTGCCACCGCCACGAACAACGGCACACTGCCGATCGTGATCAACGTCGCCAGGCTGACCGAGATCTGGGAGATCGCCGCGTAGTACGCCGTCTGGAAGATCGCAAGCAATGACCCAACTACCAGCACCCGCCTGGCCATCGGCAAGCTCCAGCGCTGGCGCAACCCACCGTGAACGGCGTACCCGGCGGTGGCCAACCCGCCACCGAGCAGCAGCCGGTAAGCGGCGACAGCCAGCGGATCGAGGTGCGCCTGTTCTTGCAACAGCGCACCGGCCAAGCCGCCGGTTCCCCACAGGACCCCGGCAGCGGCCAGCAATAACGAAGATCGAGAAGAAGTAAGCACAGTGACGCTCCACCGTCGCGAATGGACAAGGCAACGCGAAGCGGGGCGCCAATAGGCCGCCAATAGGCACAGAAAAAGCCCGGGCGAACGCCACGGGCAGCACGGATCAAGCGCGCGGGCTACACCCACGCGCCGGTAACAGCGCCCCGCTCAGCGGCGGGGCGGAGGGGAGATCGGGAAGAGCCGATGCACGAGCGACACGTTAACCACCGGCACACCACGGCGCCACCGAGTTTAAGGACACTAGTCCCACTCGTGCTTGCGCTGGCGACCGAGCAGCTCCGCGGCCATCTCGCGCGGGCTGAGCCCTTCGTGGCACACCCGGCGCACCCCATCGGTGATCGGCATGTCCACGCCGAGCCTTGAAGCCAGCTCCCAGATCGACACGCAGGACTTCACACCCTCGGCAACCTGCCCGTGGGCGGCTTCCTGCGCCTGCGCCAGGCTCTCGCCGCGCCCGAGCCGCACACCGAAACCGCGATTGCGGGACAGCGGCGACGAGCACGTCGCGATCAGGTCCCCGAGCCCGGCAAGACCGGAAAAGGTCAACGGATCGGCACCCAGTTTCGAGCCGAGCCGGGAAATCTCCGCCAGCCCCCTGGTGATCAACGTGGCCCGCGTGTTGTCCCCGAAGCCGAGCCCTGCCGCCATCCCGCAGCTCAACGCGATCACGTTCTTGCACGCGCCGCCGAGCTCACAGCCTCGCACATCGGTGTTCGTGTACGGCCGGAAGTAGCGGTTGGAGCACGCCCGTTGCAAGGACACCGCACGCTCGTGATCCGTGCAGGCGAACACCGCGGCGGCCGGCTGCGCCTCGGCGATCTCCCGCGCAAGGCTCGGTCCGGCCACCACGACCACCCGATCCGCGTGCACCCGCGCGACGTCGGTGATCACCTCGCTCATCCGTTTCAGCGTGCCGAGCTCAACACCCTTGGCCAGGCTCACCAGCGGCACGTCGGCAGGCAACATCGAGCGCCACGCGGTGAGGTTGGACCGCAGGCTCTGACTCGGCACGGCCAGCACCACGGCCTGCGCGCCATCCAGAGCCGACCGCGCGTCCGAGGTGGCGTGTACCCGGTCCGGCAACTCGACGTCGGGCAGGTAGTCCGGGTTGGCGTGCCGGTCACGCACCGCTTCGGCGATCTCGGTGCGCCGCGCCCACAACGTGACATCCCTGCCGGCATCCGCGAGCACCTTGGCGAACGCTGTGCCCCATGAGCCCGCGCCCATGACCGTGACTCGCTGCACCGCGACTGGCTCCACCCACATATCAGACTCGTTCATATTACGAAGGGGCCTCGCCGTCCTGCTCCTTCGATTTCCGTGCCGCCTTGCTCGGCAGGAAGAACTCGGCCGGCGCCTGCTCCTGCCTGACCTCGGCGAGCAACTCGCGCACCCGGTTCATCAACAGATCGGTGACCTCGCGGAGCACCTCGTTGCTTTGCGGCTTGTCCCGGTACGCGGACAGATCCATCGGCTCGCCCACCGTCACGTACACCGTCTTGCGCGGCAGCGGCCGGAATCGCTTGTGGTACCCGTCCCAGATGAAGTTCGTGCCCCAGCGGGCGACCGGGATGATGGGTGCGTCGGTATCCAGCGCCAGCCGCGCAACCCCGGTCCGCGCGCGCATCGGCCAGCCATCCGGATCCTTGGTGATGGTGCCCTCCGGGTAGATCAGCACGATCTTGTCGCTCTGCAGTGCCTCCCTGGCGGCACTCAGGCTCTGCCGGGCGTCCGCGGTACCCCGGTAGACCGGGATGCCGCCCGACCCGCCAAGGATCTTGCCGAAGATCGGCACCTTGAAAAGGCTGTCCTTCGCCATGAACCGGGGGACTCGCCTGTTGCGGTGCACGAACACCGCGTCCACGGCCGGATCGAGATGCGAGACGTGGTTCATCACCAGCAGCGCCGAGCCGTCCAGCGGAATCCGGTCCGTACCGCGATAGACGCTGCGCCCAAGCCAGGTCAGCGGGTAGAACAGCACCGCGGCACAGCCGACCCAGAAGCCACCCTTCTCGCGCTTGGCCAACGCTCCTCCTCAGCTTTCCGCATCTCTGCCCGGATCAACACAACGAGGTCGCCCGGCCACCCTCGGTGTCTCGCTGCCGTTCAACGGTCCGTACCCGAACATAACCCGTCCGGGCTCCATCCTCGCCTTTCCTGCCGCGCGACCCACACCCCCTCCCATTCGGGGATGATGGACAAGTGAATCCAGCCGCCGTGGACCTTGTCGTGCCCGTCAAGTCGCTCCGGCTCGCGAAGTCCCGCCTTCGCGGGGCAGCCGGCCGATCGGACGCCGCACACGCCGAGCTGGTGCTGGCCATGGTGACCGACACGGTGCTCGCCGCCGGCGCCACGCCAGGCGTTCGCGACGTGCTGGTCGTCAGCGGCGACGCGCGCGTGAATTCCGCGCTACGCGCAAAGGGAATCACGGTGTCCGGCGAGGGACCGGTACCGGAACTCAACGCGGCCTACCGGCACGGCGAGGCGGTGCTGGGACGATCATCCGACCGCGTCATCGCTGCCCTGCAGGCCGACCTTCCGGCGCTGCGGCCGGCCGAGCTCGGCGCCGCGCTCGCCGAGGCGGCAGGCGGCAGGGCGTTCTGCCCCGACCGGCAGGGAACCGGGACGACGCTGCTGGTCGCCGCAGCCGGCCACGCCCTCGACCCGCGGTTCGGCCCTGGCTCGGCGAGGGCGCATCTCGAGTCGGGCGCGCGACTGCTTGATCTGGACACGCCCTCGCTGCGATGCGATGTGGACACCGCCGAGGACCTCAGCTACGCCGCCGGCCTCGGTCTCGGACCACACACCCGCGAGCTGTTGAACACACCGTCCTACGCCGGTTGAGCTGGGCGACACGACCCGGGCCGGTGCGGAACAATGGCGGTGTGAGTACCAGCAGCGAGGACTCCGGGCAGTCACCAAGCATCCGTAGCGCACCGCTGGCTCCGCCCGGCCGTACCACGGTCAGCAACGGGATGGGCGATGAGCCGGCCGAGGTGCGCGCGGTTCCGTCCGCGCCTCCCGCGGTCACCCCGGTGGTTCCTGCCACGGAGCTGCCCGAAGATCGCTACTTCAACCGGGAACTGTCCTGGCAGGATTTCAACGCCCGAGTGCTGGCGCTCGCCGAGGACGAGTCCCAGCCGTTGCTCGAGCGCGTCAAGTTCCTGGCGATCTTCGCGTCCAACCTGGACGAGTTCTACATGGTCCGGGTTGCCGGCCTGAAACGGCGCAACGAGACCGGGCTTTCGGTACGCAGCGCGGACGGGCTGACTCCGCGCGAGCAGCTGTCCTATATCTCGAAACGCAACCAGGAACTGGTCGAGCGGCACACCGCGACGTTCGAGGAGCATCTCAGGCCGGAACTGTCCAAGCACGGCATCCGGATTGTCGGATGGTCCGACCTGAATGAGGCCGAGCAGCTGCGTCTCTCCAACTACTTCACCGAGCAGATCTTCCCGGTACTGACCCCGCTCGCGGTCGATCCGGCGCACCCGTTCCCGTACATCTCCGGGCTGTCCCTGAACCTCGCGGTGACGGTGCGCGACCCGGAGGGCGCCACCGAGCGGTTCGCACGCGTGAAGGTGCCGAACAACGTGCCGCGGCTCATCCCGATCGACGCGCAGCCGGACAACCCGGATGTGACATTCCTCCCTCTCGAGGAACTGATCTCCGCGCACCTCGATGATTTGTTCACCGGCATGGAGGTCATCGAGCATCACGTGTTCCGGGTGACCCGCAACGCCGATCTCGAGGTCGAAGAGGATCGCGACGAGGATCTGCTGCAGGCGTTGGAACGCGAACTCGCGCAGCGTCGTTTCGGTCCGCCGGTCCGGTTGGAGATCGAGCACTCGATGAGCGAGCACATGCTCGAGCTGCTGCTGCGCGAGCTGGAGGTACATCCGAAGGACGTGGTCGTCTGCCACGGCCTGATCGACCTGTCCTGCCTGTGGCAGATCCACGCGGTGGATCGCAGGGAGCTCAAGGACGCCCCGTTCGTGCCGGCCACCCAGCCGGCGTTCGGGGAGCGCGAAACGCCGAAGAGCGTGTTCGCGACCCTGCGGGAGGGCGACGTGCTGGTGCACCACCCCTACGACTCGTTCTCCACCACCGTGCAGCGCTTCATCGAGCAGGCCGCCGCCGACCCGAAAGTGCTTGCGATCAAGCAAACGCTCTACCGCACATCGGGCGATTCGCCCATTGTGGACGCTTTGATCACCGCGGCCGAAGCCGGCAAGCAGGTCGTGGCGCTGGTGGAGATCAAGGCACGTTTCGACGAGCAGGCCAACATCAAATGGGCACGCGCCCTGGAAAAGGCGGGCGTGCACGTGGTCTACGGCCTGGTCGGCCTGAAGACCCACTGCAAGACCTCGCTCGTGGTGCGCCAGGAAGGCTCCACGATCCGCCGCTACTGCCACATTGGCACCGGCAACTACAACCCGAAAACCGCGCGGCTGTACGAGGATCTCGGCCTGCTCACCGCCGAGCCGACCCTCGGCGCTGACCTCACCGACCTGTTCAACACGCTGACCGGCTACGCGCGCCGGCAGCACTACCGCAGCGTCCTTGTCGCGCCGTACGGCATCCGGCGCGGGATCGTCGATCGCATCGGCGCGGAGATCGAGCACGCCCGCGCCGGCCGGCCGGCCGGCATCCGCTTCAAGCTCAACTCGCTGGTCGACGAGCAGGTCATCGACGCGCTGTATCAGGCGTCCCGCGCCGGTGTGCCGGTCGACATCCTGGTGCGCGGCATTTGCACATTGAAGCCGGGTGTGGCCGGCCTGAGTGAGAACATCTCGGTTCGCTCGATCCTCGGGCGATTCCTCGAGCACTCCCGGATCTTCCATTTCGTCGGTGCCGGCGAGCATTGGATCGGTAGTGCGGACATGATGCATCGCAACCTCGATCGCCGGATCGAGATGCAGGTGCGGGTGACCGATCCCAAGCTCGTCGCCGCGCTTGACGAGATCTTCGACTCCGCCTTCGACCCCGCGACCCGCAGCTGGAGGTTGACCTCGACCGGCGAGTGGGAACCCGTGCCGGACGATCGCTCCCTGGTCAGGGACCATCAGGTCGAACTGCTCGTCAAACACGGAGCGAATGGGTGAGCCGAATTCGTGCGGCCGGGACGGTGCTGTGGCGGCAACGACCCGGCGGAGTTGTGGAAGTAGCGCTTGTACATCGGCCACGGTACGACGACTGGTCCCTGCCGAAAGGCAAGCTGGACGCCGGGGAGACCAGCGCGGCGGCCGCCACGCGGGAAGCGCGCGAGGAGACCGGTTTTCGGGCGATCCTCGGCCGGAAGCTCGGGCAGGTGAGCTACTCCGTGCCGGCATCAGGAACGCACTCGCTACCGAAGACCGTGCAGTACTTCAGCGCTCGCGCGTTGGAGGGCACGTTCCGGCCGAACGACGAGGTCGATGAGTTGTGCTGGATCGAGCCCGATCGTGCGCGCGCGAGGGTGAGCTACCCGCACGATTCGGACATCATTGCGGAATTCGCCGCACAACCGGCGGATTCCCGCACCGTGTTGCTGGTTCGGCACGCGAAAGCGGGCAAACGTCAGGACTGGAGCGGAGACGACGATCTGCGGCCGCTGAGCGCCGCGGGAATGGAGCAGGCAGCAGCGTTGCGCACGCTGCTGCCGTTATTCGGGCCGGACAAGGTGTTTTCCGCACCCAGGCTGCGTTGCGTGCAAACCGTGCAGGGTGTTGCCGAAGATCTCGGGATAACCGTGCAGACGGAGCCGCTGCTGGCCGAGGATTCCTACTGGAAGGATTCGCGGGGCGCGCTCGGGCGGCTGCAGGAGATCGTGGACGGGTCCGGTACACCGGTGGTCTGCAGCCAGGGTGGCGTGATCCCGGACCTGGTGACCGGCCTGGCCGAACGCGACGACGTCAGTATGGGGCGGATCATCGCCAAGAAGGCATCCGTATGGGTGCTGTCTTTCCTGCCCGCACAACGCGGCGGGCAGGAAAGACTGATCGCCGCCGACTACATCCCGAGCCCGCTTGCCGTTCCTGCGTCCTGACCGCGACCATCGTGTAAACCGCCGGCCGCGCGACCAGCCAGGAGTGTTCCAAGTAGCCGTGTTCCGTCGCGTATTCGATTACCGCGACCAGGTTGGCGCGCTCCGATTCGAACCACCCGAGCGCCTCGTCGTGATCGGGGAAATCCTGGCCCGTGACGGTCGATTCCGGCGCCTCCAGCACCGGACGCAGCCGCGGATCCGGGCGCACGAACCGCCTGGCCGCGATGGCGGTGTGCAGGTACCAGTCGAAAAGCCGGCAGAGCGCGGAGGCCTGCTCGGTTTCGCCGCTTTCCTCCCGCGCCCGCTCCGCGGCATAAACCCTGAGCAGGTCGTGGAACTGGTACCGCGCGGGGCGTTGTTGCCCCAGCAGATGCACCGCGACGAGCCGATCAAGCGAGGCTCGCGCCGCACCGATCGACGCACCGATCAGCGCGGCAGCCGCTGGCAAGCTGAGGTCCGCGCCGGGATGCAGGCTGAGCGACCGGAACACCCTGGCATCGTCCGGGCGGAGTGCTCGGTACGACCAGGAGAACGCGGCGCGCAAATCCGTGCTGCCGTCCTGCGGATCGGTGAGGGCGTCCAGCCGGTCGCGGTGGTTCCGCAGCTCCCGCACCAACTCGGCGAGCGAGGTATCCGGGAACCGGGAGGCCCCGCTCGGCTGCCAACGCCAGCGCCAGCGGGAGCCCACCGCACAACTCGGTGAGTTCGACGAGTGCCCCGGTTCCGCTTCGACCCGATCGCTACCAACACTGGATACGAGCAAAGCCGCCGCGTCGGTGGTGTCGAACCCGCCGCGGTCGATCCTGCGCGCTCCTTCCCGTGCCACCAGACCACGTAGCTGGCTGCGGCTGGTCACCAGGACGAGGCCGCCATCCCCCGGCAGCGGCCGTACCTGGCCGGCATCGGCGACGTTGTCGAGCACGATCAGCATCCGCTTATCGGCCAGCCGATCGCGCAGCAGGGCGCTCACCCGCTCCACCCGTACGGGTTGCTCCACTGTGGATGGAATGGCGCTTGCCGGCACCCCAACGGCCCGCAGGACGGCATCCAGCACCTCTTCGGGGGGTCTGTGGCGGGTCCGAGGAGTGTCCACGCAGATCGGCGAACAGCTGGCCGTCAGGGAACAGCTCGCGCACCCGGCGTGCCCAGTGCACGGCAACCGTGGTCTTGCCCACACCGGCCGTTCCGCACACCACCACGATTCCCTGGCTGGCCGGCGGATCCGCGGCGAGTACCGCGTCCAGTGCCGCGAGCTCCACGCGCCGGCCGGTGAAGTGCGCGACGCCGAGCGGGAGTTGCCGTGGTGGGGCGTGGGCGGCTTCCGGCCCACGATCGGCGGTTCCGCCACTCTGATCCGGGGTGCTCCGCGATGTCGGGATCGGCTTCCGATGGGATCGAGAAACCCGCCGCCGGAATCGCAGCACATCCACCCGATCGGGGTCGACGTCGAAGTGATACCCGGACGCGTCCGTGGCGATGGCATTCTCGCCGAGCCGCTGCCGCAACCGCATCACGTAGGTTCGCAGGCTACCGCGGACATGCGACGGCAGCTCCGCTCCCCACACGCAGCGGGCGAGCTCATCGAAGGAAACCGGCTGGCCAGCCGAAAGGGCGAGCGTGGCAAGTAAAGCACGCTGCCGGCCACTCGGCACGGCGATCGGTTCCCGCAGACGCGCACCTGGAGCGGCCGGAACAGCCGTACCTCCACGTTCGTGGCCACACCCACCTCCGCTTTCCGGGCCTAATGATCCCGGAACTCCGGCATGGCCGCAGACTAGCGCCTCCCCCGTCGGCCGGGTGGCCGAGCACCGTGATATCGGCAGAACACGAAAAAAGGGCCCGGCAGCCTTACGCCGGGCCCTTTTTCGTGGTTTGCCCACTACTTCTTTTTCTTGGCCGAAGCAGTGGTCTTCTTGGCGGATGTAGTGGACCTCTTGGCCGCTGTCGCCTTGGGAGCCGCCTTCGACGTGGCCTTGGTGGCCCTCGCCGGAGCCGCCTTCTTGGTGGCAGCAGCCGTGGTCTTCTTCGCGGTCGACTTGGCAGCGGGCTTGGTGGCCCGCTTCGCCGCCGTGCTCTTGCTTGCCGTGCTCTTGGCCCCGGTCCTCGCCGTCGACTTGCTCGCGGTGCTCTTCGCCGCGGTGCGAGTCGCCGTGCTGCGGGTTCCGGTGCTGCGGGTTCCGGTGCTGCGCGTCGAAGTGGCACGCGTGCCGGCACGCGTGGTCGCCTTGGCGGTGGTGCCACGGGTCGTGGTGCCCCGGCTTGTGGTGCTCCGGGTGCCCGTGCTCGCCGCCGCGGTCGCCCGCTTGGCCGGCTGCTTCGGCAGCTTCTTCGTACCGCTCACCACGTCCTTGAACATGGTGCCAGCGCGGAAAGCCGGGACGTTGGTCTTCTTCACCTTCACGGTCTCCCCTGTGCGGGGATTACGCGCGGTCCGTGCCGCACGGGCGCGCTTCTCGAACACGCCAAACCCGGTGATGTTGACCTTTTCGCCCTTGTTGACCGTCCGCACGATCACATCAACGAGACTGTCGACCGCGTTGCCCGCGGCCTTCTTGTCGCCCAGGCGCTCTCCGAGCGCCTCAATGAGCTGGGCCTTGTTCACCTTCCAGTCCTCCAGAAAGCACACCGTTGTTTTCGGTCTTATGACCGACTCTTGCGCCACGGTAGCCCAACACAGCACAAATTCCATGCGCCACGCGGGATTTTTTTCGTTGGCGCGTGGGAGTTTCCTTCGTAGACCCCCCGTCGCGGTATCGCTGAAGGGGGTGAAATGAGCCACAACATCGCAGCTCACGGGGCTCTGCGAGGCACCGAATTCCCTGGTCGCGCAAGGAATCCGGGCAGATCAGCCGCCCGCTATTGGGGTGGTTTTCGGCTTCCAGACCGGCCTGCCGCTCTCGAAGGTGTCGATATCGGTCGCATACCGCAATGTCAGTGCGATGTCGTCCAAACCCTCGAGCAGCCGCCAGCGGGTGTAGTCGTCGATCCCGAACGGGGCCTGGAAGTCCTTCGCACGGACAACCTTCTCCTCCAGATCCACCGAGACCTCGGTTCCCGGCTCGTTCTCAAGGATCTTCCAGAGCTGCTCGACATCGGACTGGGTGCACTCGGCGGCGAGCAGGCCCTGTTTGCCCGCGTTGCCCCGGAAGATGTCGGCGAACCGGGGCGATATGACGACCCGGAAGCCGTAGTTCATCAACGCCCATACCGCATGCTCCCGCGACGACCCGGTGCCGAAATCCTGGCCGGCGACCAGCACGCTGCCGGCCGCATAGGGCTTCTGATTCAGCACGAAATGCTCATCGGCCCGCCAGGCCGCGAACAGCCCATCCTCGAAACCGGTCCTGCTGACCCGCTTCAGATAGACCGCCGGGATGATCTGGTCGGTGTCCACGTTGGACCTCCGCAGCGGCACGCCAACGCCGCTGTGTCGGGTGAATGGTTCCATGATGTGTTCGGCCCTTCCGCTTCGTTCAGTCCGCGTCCTCGACACCGGCACTCGCCCCGGCAAGCTGGCTTTCGGCCCCGGCGAGCAGATCCTCGGGTGAGGACAGCTTCCCGCGTACCGCGGTGGCCGCCGCGACGAGCGGGGAGACCAGATGGGTGCGGCCGCCCTTACCTTGCCGGCCCTCGAAGTTACGATTGGATGTCGAGGCACTGCGCTCGCCGGGAGCGAGCTGATCCGGGTTCATGCCGAGGCACATCGAGCAGCCGGCCTGCCGCCACTCCGCGCCGGCTTCCTGGAATACCTGGTGCAGTCCTTCGGCTTCCGCGGCTTGGCGCACCCGCATCGAGCCGGGCACCACCAGCATCCGCACGCCGTCCGCGACCTGGTGCCCGCGCAGCACGCCAGCGGCCGCTCGCAGATCCTCGATCCGGCCGTTGGTGCATGAGCCGAGGAACACGGTGTCCACCGCGATCTCCCGCAGCGGCGTGCCCGGCTGCAGGTCCATGTAGGACAGTGCCTTCTCGGCGGCGAAACGCGCCCCTTCATCCGCGATCGCCTCCGGGTCCGGCACGCTTTCGGCCAGCGGCAGGCCCTGTCCCGGGTTGGTTCCCCAGGTCACGAACGGGGTCAGCGAGCTCGCGTCGATGTGCACTTCCGCGTCGAAACTCGCCCCGGAATCGGTACGCAGTGCCCGCCACTCGGCGACCGCGGTGTCCCAGTCGGCGCCGGACGGGGCGTGCGGGCGGCTCGCGAGGTAGTCGAACGTCACATCGTCCGGTGCGACCATCCCGGCGCGCGCGCCTGCCTCGATCGACATGTTGCAGATGGTCATCCTGGCTTCCATGGACAGCGATTCGATCGCCGTTCCTCGGTACTCGAGCACGTAGCCCTGCCCGCCGCCGGTGCCGATCTTCGCGATGACCGCGAGGATGATGTCCTTCGCCGTGACACCGGGGCGAAGCTCACCGTCCACGTTGATCGCCATGGTCTTGAACGGGCGCAGCGGAAGCGTCTGGGTGGCGAGCACGTGCTCCACCTCCGAGGTGCCGATCCCGAAGGCCAGTGCGCCGAACGCGCCGTGCGTCGAGGTGTGACTGTCCCCGCACACCACGGTCATTCCGGGCTGGGTGAGGCCGAGCTGCGGCCCCACGACGTGCACGATGCCCTGCTCGGCATCGCCCATCGGGTGCAGCCGTACCCCGAATTCCTCGCAGTTACGCCGAAGCGTGTCGACCTGTGTCCGGGAAACGGGGTCGGCGATCGGAAGTTCGATGTCGACCGTCGGAACGTTGTGGTCCTCGGTCGCGATCGTCAGGTCCGGTCGCCGCACCGGGCGCCCGTCGAGCCGCAGCCCGTCGAATGCTTGCGGGCTGGTGACTTCGTGCACCAGATGCAGGTCGATGTAGAGCAGGTCTGGCTCCGCGCCATCGCCATGCCGCACCACGTGCGCGTCCCAGACCTTCTCCGGGAGCGTGCGACCCTGCTTCGTTGCCATCGGGGGCTCCTCCTCATCGACGTTCGTTGGCAGCGCGGTCGGTTGCGGACCTGGCTGGCGCCGCCGCCATCTGGACTTCCCAGTATACGGGAAGCTAGTATCGAGACGTGGGACAGCATAGCGGTATCGGTGTATTGGACAAGGCAGTGGCCGTCCTCGAGGCGGTGGCGAAGGAACCCTGCGGGTTGGCGGAGTTGTGCAATCGGACGGGGTTGCCCCGCGCGACGGCGCATCGTCTTGCCGTTGGCCTCGAGGTGCACCGGTTGCTGCGCAGGGGCGAGGACGGGCAGTGGCGTCCGGGCCCGGCGCTGACCGAACTTGCCGGCGGGGCAACGGATCCGCTGCTGGACGCCGCACTGAGCGTACTGCCCAAGTTGCGGGACATCACCGGCGAGAGCGTGCAGCTGTATCGGCGCGACGGCATGCAACGGGTGTGCGTGTCGACCGCGGAGCCGCCGAGCGGGCTGCGGGACACCGTGCCGGTTGGTACTCGACTACCGATGACGGCCGGTTCGGGGGCGAAGGTGCTTGCCGCGTGGGCTGATCCGCCGAGCCAGCGCGCGATCCTGAACGATGCGGTGTTCGGTGAGCGGACACTGCTCGAGGTGCGCAGGCGCGGTTGGGCGCAAAGCGTCGCGGAGCGGGAGCCGGGCGTGGCGAGCGTTTCGGCGCCGGTGCGGGACAGCGCGGGCACCGTGGTGGCCGCGGTTTCGGTTTCCGGGCCGGTTGATCGGATCGGACGGCGCCCCGGTGCGCGCTGGGCGGCGGATTTGCTCGCCGCCGCCGACGCGCTGCGCTCCCGCCTCTAAACGTCTCCTGTGCGGCGTAGCCGCCGCCCAACCTGGCTGTGAGTACTTTTCTCGGTCGTTATAGCGCCCTAATTGGTTCGTGGCCCCTCCAGGCTCCACTGTGGACCTCCGGCGCGAGTGGCCCCACTCCGCACAACACCCCGCAGCCCCACCGCGCACAGGGCGAAGCCCTAGTGAGCCCCACACCCGGGCCACCACGCACGGCGCGAAGCCCTCATGCGCCCCACACCCCCGGCCACCGCGCACGGCGCGAAGCCCTCGTGCGCCCAAGCACCACCAGCCCCCGGACCACCGCGCACGGCGCGCAGCGCCCCCACACCCCCACACCCCCGCGCCACCGCGCACGGCGCGCAGCGCTCGTGCGCCCCCGAACCACGACCACCCCACCAGCGCGGCAAAGCCGCGCGCACGTGGGGGGCATGGGGGGCTCGGCCCCCCAACAAGATCCGGAAAACGGGAAAGCGGCCCGGCAAAGCCGGGCCGCTAAACATGCCGATGTAGCCCCGACGGGATTTGAACCCGCGCTACCGCCTTGAGAGGGCGGCGTCCTAGGCCGCTAGACGACGGGGCCTTCGGCAGTAACCTACCGGAGGGAGAACCTAGCAGACTGCTGCGTTTGTCTCCGCTGGGGTACCAGGACTCGAACCTAGACTAACTGAACCAGAATCAGTCGTGCTGCCGATTACACCATACCCCACAGGCACGACGCCCGGGTCATGGTGAACCCGCGCGCGCTACCGGGCAAAAATGGTAAACGAAGCCACGCGAGCGGGCTGCACTGCCCCCATCGAAGCGCGTCCCGGCGCGGTCAACTCGCGACGACCGAGGCGACCGGTGCGATCGCGGCGAACTCGCACACCAGCAGTTCGGGCAGCGACGCGAGGCTGCTGACCACGTGCACACCGCGCGGCAGCCGTTCGGCGTCCTCGGCCGGATCGTGCTCGCCCACTCGGTCCAGCCATACGCCGCACAGCCCGGCGTCACGCGCTCCGATCGCGTCGAGCTCGAGCCGGTCGCCGACGTGTGCGGTCTCTTCCGGATGCACGCCGAGCACCCGGCAGGCCTCGTGGAAGATCCCTGGTTCGGGTTTGGCCACCCCGAGTTCGCCGGCTATCACGACGTGGTCGACGAAGCCGGCCAGTCCGAGTGAGGCGAGTTTGGCTCGCTGGTGCCCGCCGGAGGCGTTCGTCACGGCCGCGATCCGCACCCCGGCCGCGCGGAGCCAGTCGAGGCACGGCAGCACGTCGCCGAACAGCCGCCAGTTGCTGCGCATCATCTGCCGCCGGTGTTCCTCGAGCCGCCCTGCCACGTCGTCGTCGATGAGCGCGCCCAGTTCGGCGAGGAACGCCTTGGTCCGCTGCGCGTGCATCGAGACGTAGTCGAGCTCACCGGCGACCACCCTGGCGACGTGTTCCTCGGTGGTTCGCACCCAGATCGGCCACATGTCGTCGCGGCCGATCAACGCGGACAGCGCGCATCGCGCCGAGCGCGTGAAGTCGACCAGGGTGTCGTCGATGTCGAGGCAGATCGCACGCAGTACCGGTGGCCGGTACGCCAGCTCGCCGTCGCTGATGTCGGGGGTTGCCTGCTGTTCTTCGCAGGCCGTCAGCGCGAATGTCACCCCGAGAGGCTAGGCGGATAACCACGGAGAGCGATTCGGCTAACGAGGTGATGTTGGCACGACTTACACGGTCAAGCGGTGTGCGCTCAGTGATTATCGCTGGCTGTAATCAGGCATCGAGCGCTTTTCGGAGTCGCGCGATGGAGCGCTCGCGACCGAGTAGTTCCATGGATTCGTACAGCGGTGGCGATACGGTTCGCCCGGTTACCGCGACGCGTACCGGTGCGAATGCTTTCCGTGGTTTCAGTTCGAGACCGTCGACGAGTGCTTCCTTCAGCGCCCGCTCGATCTCCGGCGCGCTCCATTCGGCCAGCGCCTCGAGGGAGGTCAGGCTGGCGTTCAGGATCGGCGCGGCTTCCGAGCCGAGTGCCTTGGCCGCGGAGTCGGGTTCGGGCTGGAAGTCGGCCTCGTCGACGAACAGGAAGCGCAGCATCGCGACGGCTTCGGACAGCACGACGAGGCGCTCCTGCACCAGCGACGCCACCGCACGCAGTACCTCGTGCTGCTGCTCGGTCGGTGGTTCGGCGAGCAGCCCTGCCCGCACGAGATACGGCTCGACCCGCCGCACGAACTCTTCGACCGGCAACGCCCGCAGGTGCGTCGCGTTGATGGCTTCGGCCTTCTTCAGGTCGAAGCGGGCCGGGTTCGGGCTCACCCTGGATATCTCGAACGCGTCGATCATCTCGGGCATGCTGAACACGTCCCGGTCCTCGGCGATGGACCAGCCGAGCAACGCCAGGTAGTTGAGCATGCCTTCGGGCAGGAACCCGCGGTCCCGGTAGTTGAACAGGTTGGATTGCGGATCGCGCTTGGACAGTTTCTTGTTGCCTTCACCGCGGACCAGCGGAAGGTGCGCGTACGCCGGGATGATTTCCGCGACTCCGATGCGTCGCAACGCCTCGAACAACGCGATCTGCCGGGGCGTGGACGGCAGCAGGTCCTCGCCTCGGAGGATATGCGTGATGCGCATCATCGCGTCGTCAACCGGATTGACGAACGGGTACAACGGCGTGCCGTTCGCCCGGACCAGCACCGGGTCGGGGACGCTGCCGGCCGCGAAGGTCACCTCACCCCTGATCAGATCGGTGAAGCTGATGTCCTCGTCCGGCATGCGTAGCCGCAGCACCGGCTGCCGTCCCTCGGCACGGAGTTCGGCCTTCCTGGCTTCGCTGAGCTCGCGGTCGGCGTTGTCGTAGCCGAGCTTGGGGTCCTGGCCGGCCGCGGTGCGGCGCTGCTCGATCTCCTCGGGCGAGGAGAACGACTCGTACAGCTCATCCGCTTCGAGCAGCCGGCGCGCCACGTCGGCGTAGATCTCGGCACGCTCGCTTTGCCGGTACGGGCCGTACGGGCCGCCGATCTCCGGGCCCTCGTCCCAGTCGATCCCGAGCCAGCGCAACCCGTCGATGATCGCCGCGTAGCTTTCCTCGGAATCGCGGGCGGCGTCGGTGTCCTCGATCCGGAAGACCAGTTTGCCGCCGTTGTGCCTGGCGAATGCCCAGTTGTAGAGGGCGGCGCGAATGAGTCCGACGTGCGGGATCCCGGTTGGCGATGGGCAGAACCGGGCGCGCACCGTGCCGGTGCTTGAGGATGGCGTTGTTTCTGTCATGACCCGAAAAGGGTATCCGCTCGGCAACGGCTTGACTCCGCGAGGCGATGGCGAGCATGCTACCGTTTTCAACATGTATTGAAATAGGGAGGGCGGCGTGGAACGGACAACGTGCTGTGTGGTCGGTGGCGGCCCGGCTGGAATGGTGCTCGGCCTGTTGCTCGCCCGTGCCGGCGTCGACGTGACCGTGCTGGAGAAACACGCTGACTTCCTCCGGGATTTCCGCGGCGACACCGTGCACCCGACGACCCTTGACCTCCTCGACGAGCTCGGTCTCGGGGAGAAGTTCGCCACGCTGCCGCATCGCAAGCTCGAGCGGATCGTCGTGCCGTATGGCGACGGGATGGTGCAATTCGGTGACCTGACGCAGCTTTCCGGCAAGCACCCCTACATCGCGATGGTGCCGCAATGGGATCTGCTCGATCTGCTTGCGGACGCCGGGCGCGAGGAGCCCACTTTCGTGCTGCGGATGAACACCGAAGCCACCGAGCTGATCACCGAGCGCGGCAACGTGCACGGCGTGCGGTACCGCACGAGAGACGGTGCGCACGGGGAAATCCGTGCCGATCTGACCGTGGCGTGCGATGGGCGCGATTCCGTGCTGCGCGCCGCGTCTGGCCTGCGCACCAAGGAATGGCCGACCCCGATGGATGTCTGGTGGTTCCGCCTTCCGCGCAACGACAACGATCCGGAGGGCGGCGTCGGCGTCATCAGCGAGAACCGCGCGGTGATCATGATCGATCGTGGGGACTACTGGCAGTGCGCCTCACTGATCCCGAAGGGCGCCGATGCCCGGATGCGGCAGGAACCGGTGAGCGGGTTCATCGACAGTCTCTCGAAAACCGCGCCGTGGCTGGCCGACCGGGTGAACGCGCTGCGGTCCTGGGACGAGGTGAAGCTACTCGACGTCCGGCTCGATCGGTTGCGCAAGTGGCATGTGAACGGCTTGCTGTGCGTCGGCGACGCCGCGCACGCGATGTCCCCGGTTGGTGGTGTAGGCATCAACCTCGCCGTGCAGGACGCCGTCGCCGCGGCAACGCTGCTCGCCGAGCCGTTGCGGCACGGCCGGGCGAGCCCGGCGACGCTGGCCAAGGTGCAGCGGCGCAGGCTGCTGCCCACCGCGGTGACCCAAGGCGTGCAACGATTCCTGCACGCGCGGGTCCTCGGGCCCACGCTGCGCGGAAAGGTCGAGATCGCCAGATCGCAGCACCTGCCGCTGCCGCTTCGCCTCATGCGGCGAGTTCCGTGGCTGCAACGGGTTCCCGCGTATGTGCTCGGGCGCGGGCTGCGCCCCGAACACGCGCCGGAGTTCGCCAAGCGCCAGGTTTAGGACGTGAACGAGTAGGTGGTCAGGCAGAGCTCCCGCGCCGCGCGGTGCCTTGTGTAGGCTGCTGTCAATCGCGACCACGACACCGGCATCGAAGTGTGACCGTTGAGGTAAACTTCAAGCCAATGAGTGAATCCGATCCCGCGGGTCAAATCGGCGATAACATCTGCTTTGACGTCAGTGAGCTGGCCGAGCTCGCCGGTGTCCAGACATCGACGTTGCGCTACTACGAGCGCGAAGGGTTGCTCCAACCAGCGGGGCGGTCCAGCGGACGACGCTTCTACAACCAGCACGGCCTGCGCCAGCTCGCCGCCATCGCTTGGTGGCAGGAGGCTGGCTTCACGTTGAACGAGATGGCGATGCTGTTCGACGAAACCGGTGGAAGCGCCGCGTACGCGAAGTCTGTGGCATCCGAGCGCATCGTGGAGCTTCAGAAACGCATCGAGCACCTCACTCACGTCAAAGACGTCCTCGCCCACGTGATGGGCTGCGTGCACGATCGACTCGATGACTGCCCCGAATACCAAGAGCACGTCCGCACTCGCGCGTCGGAGATCGCGTCGGGCCGGCACCGCGATCGCCACCACTGCACGCAGACCATCCACCGCGTCGGCCGCTGAACGTCCATCGTCGAGCGTCCGCTGAATGACATCCGATCGACTACACCGACCATGGCGATGAAGGCGCGGAAGACGTAATCGTCCGGTCAAGGCTGGCGTGACATACTCGCCTGGGGCAGTCGGGTGAGTTGGAGATACTGTTCGTCGGTGAGCGACACGTCGGCTGCCGCAACGTTCTCGGCAAGATGTTGCAGTGAGGTAGTCCCGGGGATTGCCACCGTCGTCGACGTTCTGCGCAGCAACCAGGCGAGCGCCACCTGAGTCGACCCAACACCTGCCAGCCCGCCCGCCCTGGCTACCGCCTCAGCCAGGGCGCGGTAGTTTCCGCCGCCGGTCGGCGACCAGGCGATGAACGCCATGCCTTCCGCCTGGCAGTAGTCGACGACATCATCCCAGTGCCGGTCGACGAGGCTGTACCTGTTCTGCACCGCTACGACAGGCACGATCTTCCTGGCGGCCTCGATTGTCTCGACGTCCACTTCGGACAGACCGATGTGCCTGATTTTGCCAGCCTGCCGCAGGTCATCGAGGGCGCCGAGGGTCTCAGCCAGCGGGACCTCGGGATCGACCCGGTGGAGCTGGTAGAGGTCAAGGCACTCGAGGCCCAGGCGACGAAGGCTGGTCTCGACACCTTGCCTGATGAACCCTGGCTTGCCCAGCGCCTCCCACTCCTCGGGGGAGGGCCGAACCCCACCGCCCTTGGTGGCGATCACCACGTGATCGTAGGGCCGCAGTGCCGCACCGACGATCTCCTCGTTGGTGTGCGGGCCGTAGGCCTCGGCGGTATCGAAGAAGTCCACACCGAGCTCAACCGCACGACGCAGCACCGCGATCGCGTGCTCGCGATCGGCCGGTTCACCCCAGAACTGCGGCCCACACAGCCGCATCGCGCCGTATCCGAGCCGGTTGATCCAGACGTCCCCACCGAGACGAAGGCTTGTCCGCATCTGAAGTCCTTCCCATCGGGCTGTTCGATGAACGCCATCCTCGATGTTGAAGTGCACTTCAACGCAAGTCCTTCGGCACGCTGATAACAGCGTCGCGGGCAGGCCTGGTCGGTTAGCGGGCCTCGACAGGGTTGCTGAGGGTGCCGATGCCCTCCACGCTCACCGACACGGTCTGCCCCGGCTCCATGGGGCCGACACCGGCCGGTGTGCCGGTGAGGATCAGATCGCCCGGCAGCAGCGTCATCACTCGGGAAATCCACTCGACCAGCTTGCCGACGTCGTGCAGAAACAGCGAGGTTCGCGCGTCCTGCTTGAGGACCCCGTCCAGTTCGGTGCGGATCGCCAGATCGGCGGGATCGACATCGGTTTCGATCCAGGGGCCGAGCGGGCAGAACGTGTCGTGCCCCTTGGCCCTGGTGTACTGCACGTCGGCTTTCTGCTGGTCGCGCGCCGTGACGTCGTTGGCGATCGTGTACCCGCGCAGCACCTGCGCGGCACGCGAGGCCGGGATGTCCTTACACGGCATGCCGATCACGGCCGCGAGCTCCCCTTCGAAGTCCACGCGTTCCGATTCGGCCGGCAGTTTGATCGAACTGTTCGGGCTGATCACCGTCGTGGACGGCTTCAGGAAGATCACCGGGTTCTCCGGTGCCTCGCCGCCCATCTCCTTGGCGTGATCGGCGTAGTTCCGCCCGACACACACGATCTTGGTAGGCAGGATCGGGGCGAGCAGCCGGACATCGGCCAGTGGCCAGCGGCGGCCGGTGTAGTTCGGGGTACCGAAGGGGTGTTCGGCGATCTCCGCGGCGGTGAGCTGCTCCGGCGGAGCGTCGGCCTCCCCTTCGATCACGGCGAACGCGACACCTTCTGGATGAGCAATACGACCTAGACGCACGCGTGCACCCTAACCCGTCCGCATCGGCGCGCCATTGGGCATGCGGGCATCCTTTCGGACTACTCGCGACTGGCCGCCACGCAGCGCTGCTTCCGGACGCGGCGACCGTCGAGCGGGAACTGCTCGACGTTACCTTCGGCGCGCTGCGTACCGATGCGTCAGCCGGTTAGCTGGCGCGCGCGAATCGCCTTGTGCACCAGCGCGTCGCACAGCGCCAGCCAGCTGGCTTCCACGATGTTGCCGTGCACGCCGACCGTGGTCCACTCGGTCTCACCGTCGCTCGATTCCAGCAACACCCTCGTGACAGCGTCCGTTCCCGGGTGCCCAGGCAGGATGCGGACCTTGTAGTCGATCAGCTCCACCCTGTCCAACCAGGACAGGTGCGGCGACAATGCCTTGCGCAGCGCGGCATCCAACGCATGGACCGGCCCGTTCCCCTCCGCGGTCGCGATCACCCGCTGGCCGCCGACGTGCACCTTCACGGTCGCTTCGGAGAGCACACCGCCGTCTTGCCCGTGATCGAGCACCACCCGGTAGGACTCGAGGGTGAACGGCGGATCTTCCACATGCGACTGTCCATTGTCGACCTCGCTGCGGAGCAGCAGTTCAAGCGACGCGTCCGCCGCTTCGAAGCTCCAGCCCTGCGCTTCAAGATCCTTCACTCGCCGCACCACATTGGACAGCGCGTCGGGTTGGCCGGCCAGATCGACCCCGAGCTCGCGCCCCTTGAGCTCGAGGCTGGCCCGGCCGGCCATCTCGGTGACCAGTACCCGCATGTCATTGCCGACGGTGACCGGGTCGATGTGGTTGTACAACTCCGGGTCCACCTTGATCGCGCTCGCGTGCAACCCCGCCTTGTGGGCGAAGGCTGACGTCCCGACGTATGCCTGGTGGGCTTCGGGTGCGATGTTCGCGATCTCGGCAAGTGCGTGCGATGTCCGGGAAAGCTCGGCCACCTTGCCGGGCGGTAGCACCGGCATGTCGAGCTTGGTCACCAGATTTCCTACCACGGCGAACAAATCGGCATTGCCGGCTCGTTCCCCGTAACCGTTGGCTGTGCACTGCACGTGGGTCGCACCCGCTTGCACCGCGGCAACGCTGTTGGCCACCGCGCAGGACGTGTCGTCCTGGCAGTGGATGCCGACCCGGAAGCCGGTTCGGGCGATCACCTCGGTGACCGTCTGGGACAGTCCGGTCGGCAACTGCCCGCCGTTGGTGTCGCACAGCACGACGACGTCTGCGCCGCCGGCTACCGCGGCGTCCAGTACGCGCAACGCGCAGTCCGGATCGTAGGCGTATCCGTCGAAGAAATGCTCCGCGTCCAGGAACACTCGCCTGCCCTCGCCGACGAGGAACTCCGCGGTGTCGCGCACCATCGCGCAAGCCTCGTCCACGTCGGTGCGCAGCGCGCGTTCGATGTGCCGGCGATCCGATTTCGCCACCAGCGTGACCACCGGCGCCTTCGCGTCCAGCAGCGCGCGAACCTGCGGGTCCTCGCTCGCCCGCACGCCCGCACGCCGGGTGGAGCCGAACGCGACGAGCGCGGCGTGGTTGAGCTCCAGCTCGCTCGCCGCCCGGTCGAAGAATTCGGTGTCCTTTGGCAACGCGCCAGGCCAGCCGCCCTCGATGAAGCCGACACCGAGGTCGTCGAGCAGCCGCGCGACGGCGAGCTTGTCGGTCACCGAGTAGCTGATGCCTTCCCGCTGCGCCCCGTCCCGCAAGGTGGTGTCGTAGACGTGGAAGGAATCGCCGAGCGGCGTATCGGTGGGGCCTTGCGCGTTGCTGGTCACGGTTTCTCCTGGTCGGCAGGGGTAGGTAGCAACAAAAAAGACCCCTCGCGAATGCGAGAGGTCTGCGCGTCGGGTGTGGTGCCTGGCTACCCGACGCGCTCGTCAATAATGATCACGCTAAAAGCGGACATGCCCGGATAATGCCACAACCGTCCGCAATCACCAAACCCAGGTTGCCGTGAAGGCCACCTTCAGGGCAACAGACGCCCCGAATGGGCCCCTCGGTCGCGGGGCGACGCGATCCCCTGGCGACGGGGTCGTCGTAACCAGCGTCAAGCGCCGGTGCGGGTGCTGGACGAGACCAGTGCGGCCAGCCGGTCCCCGATCGCGTAGGTGGCTCCTGGCGACGAGTGGTCGCGGGTCGCCAGGTCGAACGCGACCGACGCCTCGATGCGTTTCGCTGCTTCCTGCTGGCCGAGGTGATCCAGCATCAGCGCGACGGAAAGCACGGTGGCGGTCGGATCAGCCAGGCCCTGGCCCGCGATGTCCGGAGCGCTGCCGTGCACCGGCTCGAACATGCTCGGGTTCCGCCCCGTCACGTCCAGGTTCCCGCTGGCGGCCAGCCCGATGCCACCGGTCACCGCCGCGGCGAGGTCGGTGAGGATGTCGCCGAACAGGTTGTCGGTGACCAGCACGTCGAACCGGGACGGATCGGTGACCAGGTGAATCGTGGTGGCGTCCACGTGCTGGTAGGCGACCGTGACGTCCGGATGCTGCAGCGAGACCTCTTCCACGATGCGCGACCACAACGACCCCGCATGGGTGAGCACGTTCGTCTTGTGCACCAGCGTGAGGTGCTTGCGCGGCCGCTCGGCCGCACGGGCGAACGCGTCCCGAACCACCCGATCGATGCCGAACGCGGTGTTCACGCTGACCTCGGTCGCGACCTCGTTCGGGGTGTCCTTCCGCAGCAACCCGCCGTTGCCGGCGTACAGCCCCTCGGTGCCCTCCCGAACCATGATCATGTCGACCTCACCCGGCTCGGCCAGCGTGCTTCGCACCCCGGGGTACAGCCGCGCGGGACGCAGATTCACGTGATGGTCGAGCTCGAAGCGCAGCCGCAGCAGCAGCCCCCGCTCCAGAATTCCGCTCGGCACGGTCGGGTCACCCACCGCGCCGAGCAGGATCGCGTCATGCTCCCGAAGTTCTCCGAGCACCGACTCGGGCAGCAGCTCCCCGGTGGCGTGCCACCTGGACGCGCCGAGATCGTAGCGAGTGACCTCAGCGGTCGGCACGACCTCACCGAGTACCTTCAGCGCCTCGGTGACGACCTCGGGCCCGATCCCGTCACCGGGGATCACCGCGAGCCGCATCCACACACCTCCAGGGGTAATCGTTCGCGTGAACTTCGCACAGCACAGCGATCCCCGCGCGGACGTCAGCCAGCACGCCCATGCCGTGGGCCGCAGTACCAGGAAAGGTTACCGGTAGCTGATCGGCTTCCGTACCCCGCAACACCCTTTGCGGTTGATCTTCTCGCCGTCCGACACCCGAACGAGGTTATCCGGGTACGAAAATGGCCCCATCGCGTCACCTACCGTCAAGAACCCGCCGGTACCGGTGCACTCGGAGTAGTGCTCGGTCCCGATTCCTCTACCGGCAGCTCCGGTGGTACCTGCTTCCCGCCGCGCACCGCGACCTTTCCCGCCCGATCGCCGGACTCGTTGTGCAGGTGTAGCGCCAGCAGACTGCTGGCGCCCTGCCGCTCGGCCGCCTTGGCGTCGTAGTTGACGACAAGCGAGGTGCCCGGCTTGGCCAGGTAGGAGAGGGCGGGATCGCCACCACCCTGCACCCACATACCGGGTGCGAGGGGGTCGTAGTCGATCGGCTCGTCGATCTGGTCGATGTTGCCGGTCTTGTCACCCGGTGGTGTGTAGTACCCGGTGGTGCCGACCGTGTAGCTGATCGGCGCCGACTTGGCGTTGGCCGCGTCGATCCCGAGTGCTTCGAGGTTCACCAGCAGCGTCAGCACGTTGCTGTCGAACACGTTGGTGTCCACGTTCCCGAACGTCCCGTTCACCGGCTGCACGTCGACGGACGGCTGCCCCTCGGCGTTCAGGTCCACGGTGTTGGCCACCAGCACGTCCGTCTCCGGCGCCTTGATCGCGTAGGTCTCGAAGTCCGGTTGGCCGTCCCCGGTGGTGTCGATGTCCACGAACGGGATCGTGTTGCTGCCGACATTCGCCCAGTTCTCCCAGGTGGCGATGCCGAAGGCGAGCATCGCCTCGCCCGGCTTGCCCTGTTTCTTGGCAAGCGGCGCGGTGCTCGCCGCGCCCACATGGCGCAGGTCGGCACCCTTGGCCGTGTCGTTGATCGTGCACCCGGTGGTGATCGCCTGGTTGCACTCCGGCAGCCGGGGCGAGCTCGCGCCGTGCTGCAGCACGCTGATCAACGAGCGGTAGGCCTCATCGCCCGCACCCTGGTCGATCCCGCGCCCCTCGAGGTTCAGCACGGCCTGCTTCTCGCCGTCCGGGATCCGCACGGAGTTCGGCGTGCCGATATCCGCGGTCGGCTTGGGCGCGGCGTACACCGGTACCCGCAGCGGCGAGGTGCCGCCGTCCTCCGGCGTGAAGACGACCCGCCCCGAGGCGTCCGCGAGGAACTGCCGTGCCACATCGAGCTGGGTCTTCTCGATCGTCGGATCCGCGGTCTTACGCAGCGCGGCCGGATCGTCGATGCGCAGCGTCACGTCGACCTTCGCGGTGCCTCGCGGGCTGAGCGACACCTCGTCTTCGGAGAGCTCGTAGCTCACCCCCGGCACGGTGGTCAGCTCCTGGTAGGCGGCGGAAAGCGAGACCTCCTCGCTGCCCTTGTTCACCAGCTCGATGGTCTTGCGAAGGGAAACCGGTTTGCCGGCCTCCACGGTCCCGAAGGACACCCCGACCGAGCCGGGGTCGTCCCGCACCATGGCGAGCACCTCGTTGGTCACCGCGGCTTCGGCGTTGACCCTGCCGGCCCCGACGCGCTGCGGCGCCTCGGCTGGCCCCTCGCCGTTCGGCCGGCCGTGCAGATCGGCGGTGGCCGTGTTCATCACCGCGGCCTTGACTTCCTCCGGCGTCCAGTCCGGGTGCGCCTGGCGGACCAGCGCGGCGATGCCGGACGTGTGCGGGGCCGCCATCGACGTGCCGCTCATGGACATTACGCCGTTGCCGCTGCCCCGTGCGGCCGAGGCGATCGTGTCGCCGGGCGCGCCTACGTCCGGCTTCACCGCGGGCCCCCGCACCCCGCGCGAGGTGAACGCGCTCGGGGTGTCGGTGATCTCCGGGTAGGAGGTTTCCTCGCTGGCGCGCAGCGCGCCTGCGAACCGCGTCTCCAGCGTGCCGTCCCGCAGCGCGGGGCGGACCGCCTCGGTGGCCGATCCGGTCAGCTGGAACATCGGAACCGCGGCGTTGCCGGCGATCCCGGCCGTGAAGTGCTCAAGGGTTGAGGACAGCAGCACGCCCTCGGCGCCCGCCTGCTCGGCGTTGTCGGCGCGGGCCGTGGACCCGCAGGCCCTGGTGGCGTCGTTGTCGTCCCACTCGAGCCAGACGAACTTGCCGGCCACCGCCGCCTTGTCGGCTTCGGAGTAGGGCTCGCAGCCGTCATCCTGGTCGGAGAGCGGGACCACTGGCTTGGTGTTGTTCAGCTCGTCGTAGCCCTCGTAGTCCTGGCTGTACTGGCCGATCTGGTTGCCCGCGACGTCGCCGGGTGCGGTGACCTCAACGGCGTCTCGCAGTACGTAGGAATCCCTGGTGCTGGCCACCGTCAGCGCCTCGGGCGTGTTGCCTGGCGAGCCGCCGACGTCGTAGATGTTGCCGCTGTTGCCGGCCGAGATCACGGAGAGCACGCCGTGCGCGGCCAGCTTGCGCACGAACAGGCTGTCCGGGTCGTCCGGGGCACCGAAGTCACTGCCCAGCGACATGTTGATCACGTCGAGCCGGTCGCTGAAATCGCCGTCGCCGTCCGGATCCAGCGCCCAGTCCATGGCCTGCGCGGTGACCTCGGTCGAGCCTCCGCAGCCGAACACCTTGATGGCGTAAAGCAGGGACTCCGGAGCCATTCCGGGGCCCACCCGCATCTTGTTCAGCGCCTCGCCGTCCAGCTTGGAGTAGTCACCGCGGAACGTGCTGCCGTCGCCGTTCACGCCCATCCCACCCGCGCTGCCCGCGACGTGCGTGCCGTGCGCGCCGCAGCCGAGCGGGTTGGGGTCCGGCTTGGGCTCCGGGTCGCCGTCCTCGCCCGCGGAGTCGTAGTCGTCGCCGACCAGGTCGGTGCCGCCGACCACTTTCGCGGTCGGGAAGTACGAGGCCTCCACCTTGGTCGGATCGATCGCCTCGTAGGCCTCCTTGGTGCCGGGGCCGCCGAAGTCCGCGTGCGTGTAGTCGATGCCATCGTCGATGATCCCGACCCGCATGTCGTCGCCGAACTGGCCGGTCTGCTGCCAGGCGTTCAACGTCTTGGTCAGCTGCGCGGCACTCGTATTCGTGCGCTTCTTGGGCACCACGGTGCGCACCGACCGCACGTCGGGGCGGCCGGCCAGTTCCCGGATCCGCGTGGCGTCCGCCCTGACCACCACGCCGGACACCGCGTTCACCGTGCGGGCCAGCACGGTGGTGCCGGCATCCCCGGAACGCAGCTCGCCGATCACCGTGTCCGCGAGCGACCGCACGGCGCTCTTGGCGCGGTTGGCCGAGGCCGTGGCCGCGTCCCTGCCGCCGCCCCTGCGCCGCTCCTCGGCGAACGCGTCCGCACCGGCGCGCCGGTTCAGTTCCACGAACGCCGTGACGGTGCCCTCGACCGCGCGCATCCGTGGCCCGAGCTTGTCCTGGACGGCGGCGGGGTTGGGCACCTTCGCGATGTCCAGCCCGTCCGCCAGATTGCCGCCATCCTGCTGCTGCGCGCCCGCCGTGGCCACGGCACCGGTCAGACCGGTGGCCAGGACCACGGCAAGCAACGCGATCGACGACCGGGACATCCACCCGTGCCAGCGCGTACGGCTCACTTTGTGCCCTCACTCGAGGCCGCTCGGGACCTGCCGCTACCCGCGAAGGACGGCCCCCAGAAGGATCCCGACCCGTGAGCCCCCGGCTCGGCGCCGTCCCTCTACGGCGCCGGGTCCTGCCTCGTGGGAGGAAACTTAGCCGGTGCCACCTCGTGCTCGTCTAGGCCATTCGGGACTCCGAGCCGATCTTGTTCGGCCATACCCGTTTTGACCTGGGCGGATGCGTCGTGACCGTTATGCGAATGTGACCGCGCGAATCACCCGCGCGTCGATCGCGGCGCCGATCGGCTCGTAGACCCTGGCGTCCACCGTGCGATCCACACGCAGCAACATGATCGCGTGCTCGTGGTCGGTGGTCTGGCTGATCTGGGCGGCCTCGATGTTGATGCCGGCCTCGCCGAGCAGGGTGCCGGCACGACCCATCACGCCTGGCCGGTCCGGGTACTCCATCAGCAGCATGTGGCCCTCGGCGCGGATGTCGAAGTGCCGGCCGTTCACCTCGACGAGCTTCTCGACCTCGTCGAGGCCGGTGATGGTGCCGGAAACGGACATCCGGTAGCCGTCGTCGTGCACCGTGCGCACGGTGACCAAGCTGCGGTAGTTGTTGCTCTCCGTTCCGGTGGTCAGGTCGACGGACACCCCGAGTTCCTCGGCGAGCCTCGGCGCGTTGACGAAGGTGACCTGGTCCTCGACCACAGCGGAGAACACCCCGCGCAGCGCGGCGAGCGGCAGCACGCTGAGGTCCTCGCTGGCCAACTCGCCGCGGACCTCGATGGTCACCGAGGCTGGCGCCTTGGTACTCAGCGCGGAGAGCACGGTGCCGAGCTTCTGCACCAGCGGCAGGTACGGGCGGACCTCCTCGCCGACCGAACCCCCGGTGGCCACGTTCACCGCGTCCGGCACGAAGTCCCCGCGCAGCGCGAGCAGCACCGACCGGGCGACGTCGGTACCCGCGCGGTCCTGCGCCTCCGCAGTCGATGCGCCGAGGTGCGGCGTGACGACCACGTTGTCCAGGTCGAACAGCGGGCTCTCGGTGGTCGGCTCGGTGGCGAACACGTCGACTCCGGCGCCACCGACCTGGCCCTCCCGGACGGCCTCGGCCAGCGCGGCCTCGTCGACCAGCCCACCTCGTGCGGCGTTCACGATGATCACACCGGGCTTGGTCTTCGCCAGCGCGCCCGCATCGATCAGCCCCTTGGTCTCATCGGTCTTCGGCAGGTGGATGGAGATCGTGTCGGCCCGCCGCAGCAGTTCGTCCAGCGAGACCAGCTCGATGCCCAGCTGCGCCGCGCGGGCGACCGAGACGTACGGGTCGTAGGCGATCAGCGACATGCCGAACGCGGCGAGGCGGTGCGCGACCAGCTGGCCGATCTTGCCGAGCCCCACGATGCCGGCGACCTTGCCGTTCAGCTCGACGCCGGAGTACGAGCTGCGCTTCCAGGCACCGCCGCGCAGGCTGGCGTCGGCGGCCGCGACCCGGCGGGCGACCGACAGCAGCAGCGCGCAGGCGTGTTCGGCGGCGGAGACGATGTTGGAGGTGGGGGCGTTGACCACGAGCACGCCGCGCTCGGTAGCCGCGGGAACCTCGACGTTGTCCAGCCCGACGCCGGCGCGGGCGACCACCTTCAGCTGACCGGCGGCGGTGAGTACCTCGGCGTCGACCTGTGTCGCGGACCGTACGACGAGGGCGTCGGCCCGTGCGACCTCGGCGAGCAGCGCCTGGCGGTCCGTGCCGTCGACATGCCGGATTTCGACCTCGTCGCCGAAAACATCCAGCACCGAGGGCGCCAGCTTTTCGGCAAGCAGAACGACGGGTCGAGTGGATGTGCTCACGTGTTTAGCTCCCAAGCTTTCCGTGGATTCCATGAAGCGCGGAGTGTTCCGCCAACCCACGAGCTAGGTGAGCGTGGTCTGCCAAACACCCACGCCGGCCGGCCACAACGGCGTGCCCGGACGGCTTGAGTCTATCGGGACAGCCGTGCACACCAGCAAAGGGTGTTGAACGCCACCCGTTTCAGGCGGTGCCGCAGCCGATCCTCGCCCATCCGCGCAATATGGATGCATATTGCGGTACTGGTGGGTTACCAGGGCTCGTCGAACTCGCCGTCCTTGGCGCCGGCCACGAACGCGTCCCACTCGGCCATGGTGAACACCAGCACCGTGCCGTCCGGTTCGGTGGCGTTGCGCATCGCTACGTAGGTGGCGCCGTCGGTGTGTGGCACGAAAGCGATCTCCACCTGATCACCGCCTGGGCGCTGCCACTCGGCGTTGGTCAGATCGAGCTTGCCGCGCACCTCGGCCTTGTCGTCGTAGATGGGTGCGCTGTTCTCGCTCATCGTTCCCCCTTGGATTTCGGGCGTGACGGCGGCACGATACCCGCGTCATGCCGGCACATCGCGCGCGGCAACGTGCCGGCATGACGCCTGACGTTACGCGGTTTCGGTGATCGGGCGATCCACCCAGGACATCAGGCCGCGCAGCTTGCTCCCGACCTGCTCGATCTGGTGCTGCTGGCCCTGCTCACGCAGCCGGGTGAAGTTCGGCCGCCCGTTGTCGTCCTCGGCCACCCACTCCTTGGCGAAGCTGCCGTCCTGGATCTCCGCCAGGATCTTGCGCATCTCCGCCTTGGTCTGATCGGTGACGATCCGCGGGCCCCGGGTGAGGTCGCCGTACTCGGCGGTGTCGCTGCAGGAGTACCGCTGCCGCGCGATGCCGCCCTCGTAGATCAGGTCCACGATCAGCTTGAGCTCGTGCAGCACCTCGAAGTACGCGATCTCCGGCTGGTACCCGGCCTCGACCAGCGTCTCGAAACCGGCCTGGATCAGGTGTGACGTGCCGCCGCAGAGCACCGTCTGCTCGCCGAACAGGTCGGTCTCGGTCTCTTCGGTGAACGTCGTCTTGATGGTGCCCGCCCGGGTGCCACCGATGCCCTTGGAGTACGCCAGCCCGAGCGCGAGCGCGTTGCCGCTGGCGTCCTGCTCGACGGCGACCAGGTTCGGAACGCCCTTGCCGTCCACGAACTGGCGGCGTACCAGGTGGCCCGGTCCCTTCGGCGCGACGAGCACCACGTCCACGGTGTCCGGCGGGTTGATGTAGCCGTACCGGACGTTGAAACCATGGCTGAAGAACAACGCCTTGCCCGAGCCAAGGTTGGGCTCGACGTCCTTGGCGTACAGACTGCGCTGCACGGTATCCGGCGCCTGGATGGAGATCAGGTCCGCTTCCGCGGTCGCCTCAGCGGGCGTGACCACCCGCAGGCCCTCTTCTTCCGCTTTCGCGCGGGACTTGGATCCCTCTGGAAGTCCAATTCGGACGTCCACACCGGAATCACGCAGGCTCAGTGCGTGTGCGTGGCCCTGGCTGCCGTACCCGATTACGGCGACCTTGCGGCTCTGGATCATGCCGAGGTCGGCATCGTCGTCGTAGAAAACTTCGGCGCTCATGTGTGTTCGCTACTACCTTTCCGTAAAGACTCCTGCGTGCTCACCGTGTCGCGGTCGCGGTAATGGACCGTGCGCCTCGACCGACGGCGACCATTCCGGACTGCACCATCTCGCGGACACCGTATGGTTCCAGCATCCGCAGCAATGCCTCGATCTTGTCGGCGGTGCCGGTCGCTTCGATGGTCAGCGCCTCCGGGGAGACGTCCACCACCTTGGCACGGAACAGCTGGACGGTCTCCAGCACCTGGCTGCGCACCGTGGCGTCGGCCCGAACCTTGACAAGCAGCAGCTCGCGCTGCACCGAGATGTCCGGGTCGAGCTCGACGATCTTGATGATGTTCACGAGCTTGTTGAGCTGCTTGGTGACCTGCTCGAGCGGCAGCTCCTCGACCGCGACGACGATGGTCATCCTCGAGATGTCCTCGTTCTCCGTCGGGCCGACCGCCAGCGACTCGATGTTGAAGCCACGGCGGGAGAACAGCCCCGCGACCCTGGCCAGCACACCTGGCTTGTTCTCGACCAGCACGCTCAGGGTGTGCTTGCTCATCGCTGCGCGCCTTCCGCCTCGTCGTCGTCGAACAGCGGCCGGATCCCGCGCGCCGCCATGATCTCGTCGTTACCGGTGCCGGCCGCCACCATCGGCCACACCTGAGCATCCTTGCCCACCACGAAGTCGATCACGACGGGGCGGTCGGTGATCTCCCTCGCCCGCTGGATGACGTCGTCCACCTCGTCCTTGGTCTCACAGCGCAGGCCCGCACATCCCAGCGATTCGGCCAGCAGCGCGAAGTCCGGGATGCGGTGCGCGTGGGTACCGAGATCGGTCTGCGAGTAACGCTCGGCGTAGAACAGGTTCTGCCACTGGCGCACCATGCCGAGGTTGCCGTTGTTGATCACCGCGACCTTGATCGGCGCGCCCTCGATCGCACAGGTGGCCAGCTCCTGGTTGGTCATCTGGAAGCAGCCGTCCCCGTCGATCGCCCAGACCTCCTTGCCGGGGTGGCCGAACTGCGCCCCCATCGCGGCCGGCACGGCGAAGCCCATGGTGCCGAGCCCGCCGGAGTTGATCCAGCTGCGCGGGTGCTCGTACCGGATGAACTGCGCCGCCCACATCTGGTGCTGGCCGACGCCGGCCGTGTACAGCGCCTCCGGCCCAGCGAGCTGGCCGATCCGCTCGATCACGTGCTGCGGCGACAGCGCACCGTCAGCCGGCCAGTCGTACCCGAGCGGGAACGTCTCCCGCCACGAGTTCAGCTGGTCCCACCACGACGTGAACCCCATCGCCCCATCGCCTTCCTGCTCGGCCCGCACGGCGCTGAGCAGCTCGGTGATGATCTCCTTACAGTCCCCGACGATCGGCACATCAGCCTTGCGGTTCTTGGAGATTTCCGCGGGATCGATGTCCGCGTGCACGATCGCGGCTTCCGGTGCGAAGGTGGACAGCTGGCCGGTGACCCGGTCGTCGAACCGGGCGCCGAGCGCCAGGATCAGGTCCGAGCGCTGCATCGCGGCGACCGCGGCGACCGCCCCGTGCATGCCGGGCATGCCGAGGTTCTGCGGGTGCGAGTCCGGGAAGGCTCCGCGCGCCATCAGGGTGGTGACCACCGGAATGTTGGTCAGCTCGGCCAGCTCCCGCAGCCCGTCGGCCGCGCCCGCCTTGAGCACGCCGCCACCGAGGTAGAGCACCGGCCGGTGGGACTTCGCGATCAGTCCGGCCGCTTCCCGCACCTGCTTGCCGTGTGGCCGCAGGGTCGGCCGGTAACCGGGCAGTTGCCGGTCCGGCGGCCAGACGAACGAGGTGGTCTCCTGCAGCACGTCCTTCGGGATGTCAACCAGCACCGGTCCCGGCCGTCCCGTTGACGCCAGGTGGAACGCCTCAGCGATCACTCTCGGGATGTCCGCGGGATCGGTGACCAGGTAGTTGTGCTTGGTGATCGGCAGCGTGATGCCGCAGATGTCGGCTTCCTGAAAGGCATCCGTGCCGATCAGGGCACGGCTCTGCTGGCCGGTGACGGCCACGATCGGGATCGAGTCCATATGCGCGTCGGCCAGCGGGGTCACCAGGTTCGTCGCGCCAGGGCCGGATGTGGCCATGCACACGCCGACCTTTCCGGTCGCCTGCGCGTAGCCGGTGGCGGCGTGGCCGGCACCCTGCTCGTGCCGGACAAGGACGTGCCGGACCTTGGTGGAGTCGAGCAGCGGGTCGTAGGCGGGCAGGATCGTGCCACCAGGGATCCCGAATACCACCTCGGTGCCAACCGACTCGAGCGAGCGCACCAGCGACTGCGCGCCGGTGAGTCGTACAGGCGCGCCGGCCGGTGGCGCCGGCTTCGGGCGGCTGCCCTGCTGCCCGTTCGGTGTCGCGGTGTGCGCGGGGAGATCTTCGGTCCCGGTTGTTTCCCGTTCGGACCTGGGAGATCTCGAGGTGGCGCTGGTCATCAGTTCTGCCTCGTGGTTGTCGGTTTCTCAGTTGGGTGGCACCGCTACGCTACGCACTCGAACCTGGTCTTGACACGAAAAAACCCCCGCCGACCACATGGGTCGCACGAGGGTTGCGCGTCGACGTCGTCCTACTCCTAAGCGTCGACGCGCTTCGGAAGTACGAGTACGAGGTCAGTACGCAGCGGCATAGTTCGACGTTAACGCCTTGCCACGAGAAGCGTCAACTTCGCGGGACGGATATCCCGAATACTGGGCCGTGCGGGTGACCCGCGCGATGCCCGTGACGAGCCCGGGGGCACCATCGAGTCATGTCGAGCGGCGATGCCTCACCACCGGCCAGCCAGCGCGCGGTGTTCCGTGCCCCTGGCGTCCTGCTGCTCGTGGCCTTCTTCATCACGGTATGCGCGACACCCTTCGCGCTCGGCGCCCCAGGACTGCAGGCCATCTACCTGGTGCCGGTGGCGCTGGTGGTCTGGACGCTGCGTTCCCGCACCACTGTGGACCGCGACGGGATCGTGGCACGCACGGTGCTCTCCCGGCAGGCGGTGCCGTGGTCCGAGCTTTCCGGGCTCCGGCTGACCCGGCGTTCCGGGGTGCGGGCGATGCGCGGCGACGGCAGCGAGATCGCGCTGCCAACGGTGCGCACCCGGCACCTGCCGGTCATCGCGGCGCTGAGCGACGGGCGAATCCCCGATCCGGCCGCCGCCGCGGCCGCTACTGCCGCGACTGCTACTGAGGAAGGCTCCGACGCCGAGGACGCACCGAGCACCGAAGTCACGGTGGCCGGCGAAACCGCGCCGGCCACCGAGGAAGGTACCGACGCCGGCTCGTCGCTCGCGGCCCAGGAGTAATCTCCACAGGTACCGATACCGCCGCACGGAGGCACACCCACCTCGGCGCCTGGATGTAACCACCTGACTTGAATCGGCTTGGAGGAGCCATGCCCGAGCTCCGCTCCCGCACCACCACCCACGGCCGGAATGCCGCGGGCGCCCGTGCGCTGTGGCGCGCGACCGGAATGACCGACGGCGATTTCGGCAAGCCCATCGTGGCGATCGCGAACTCGTACACCCAATTCGTGCCGGGTCACGTGCACCTGAAGGACCTCGGCGAGCTGGTAGCCGGCGCCGTGCGGGAGGCCGGTGGGGTGCCGCGAGAGTTCCACACCATCGCGGTGGACGACGGTATCGCCATGGGGCACTCCGGGATGCTGTACTCGCTGCCGTCCCGCGAGGTGATCGCCGACGCGGTCGAGTACATGGTCAACGGGCATCAGGCTGACGCGCTGGTGTGCATCTCGAACTGCGACAAGATCACGCCCGGCATGCTGAACGCGGCGATGCGGCTGAACATCCCCACGGTGTTCGTCTCCGGCGGGCCGATGGAGGCCGGCAAAGCCGTGGTGGTGGACGGGGTGGCACACGCACCGACCGACCTGATCACCGCGATCTCCGCGTCGGCCAGCCCCGAGGTGGACGACGAAGGGCTCACCGAGGTGGAGCGCTCGGCTTGCCCGACGTGCGGTTCCTGCTCAGGGATGTTCACCGCGAACTCGATGAACTGCCTCACCGAGGCGCTCGGGCTCGCGCTGCCGGGTAACGGTTCCACGCTCGCCACCCACGCGTTGCGCCGTGAGCTTTTTCTTTCCGCTGGGCGCACCGTCGTCGAACTGGCCAAACGCTGGTACGGCGAGGACGACTCCGCCGTGCTGCCGAGGTCCATCGCCAACCGCAAGGCGTTCGAGAACGCGATGGCGCTTGACATGGCGATGGGCGGGTCCACGAACACCGTGCTGCACATCCTCGCCGCGGCGAGCGAAGGCGAGATCGGCTTCTCGCTTGAGGACATCGATGCGGTGAGCCGCAGGGTTCCGTGCCTGTCCAAAGTGGCCCCGAACTCGAACTACCACATGGAAGACGTGCACCGCGCCGGTGGCGTCACCGCGATCCTCGGTGAGCTGGACCGTGCCGGCCTGCTGCACCGCGACGTGCACGCGGTGCACAGCCCCTCGCTAACCGACTGGCTGTCCACATGGGACATTCGTTCGGCCGCGCCAGCCGAACGGGCCGTCGAACTGTTCCACGCCGCACCAGGCGGGGTACGCACCACCGAGGCGTTCTCCACCACGAACCGCTGGTCCGATTTGGACACCGATGGAGCGCGCGGCTGCATCCGCGACGTCGAGCACGCGTACACCGCGGAGGGCGGGCTGGCCGTACTGCGTGGCAACCTCGCCGAGTACGGCGCGGTGATCAAGGCCGCGGGTATCGACGAGGAGTTGTGGCATTTCGAAGGCCCCGCGCGGGTGGTGGAAAGCCAGGAACAGGCCGTTTCGGCGATCCTGAACAAGGAGGTGCAGCCGGGAGACGTGCTCGTGGTCCGCTACGAGGGACCGGCAGGCGGGCCGGGGATGCAGGAGATGCTGCACCCCACGGCGTTCCTCAAGGGTTCCGGGCTCGGCCAGAAATGCGCGCTGATCACCGACGGCCGGTTCTCCGGCGGCTCCTCGGGCCTCTCGGTCGGGCACATCTCGCCGGAGGCGGCCGACGAGGGCACCATCGGCCTGGTTCAGAACGGCGATCGCATCCTGATCGACGTGCGCCAGCGCAGGCTGGAGCTGCTCGTGGACCCCGGGGTGCTCGCCGAACGCCGAGCCAAGATGAGCGCGAGCGAGAACCCGTGGCAGCCGGACGGCCGGCAGCGCCCGGTGAGCCGCGCGCTACAGGCCTACGCCCGGCTGGCCACCTCGTCGCACACCGGAGCCGTGCGGGATCCCTCCCGGTAGGCAGACGAAGCCAGGACCTACCTGAAGACCAGCAGCACCACCGCGCTGGCCGCGGCCGCGATCAGCACGCTGACCAGACCGAAGGCCGGCGCGTGGCTGAACCACCGGGTACGCCGGTCGAGCGCGACTCGGCCGGCACCGGTGAACGCCAGTGCCAGTGCCGCCACCCCGAGCACCATCTCCAACTCGAAGCCGCCGTCCCCCGCGAAGAACCCGGCTTCCAGCTTCATCGCGATCACCGCGTTGAACATCACCCCGAGCAGGCCGGCCGCGGCTAGCGAGGTGAACAGCCCGAACACCAGCAGCGCACCGGCGCCGAGTTCGGTCACCGTGGTCACCCACGCGAGCGCGGTCGTCTGGCTGTAGCCGGCGCTCTCCAGCACCCCCGCGAAAGCGCCGACGCCGCCTCCCCTGCCGTCGACGCCACCGAACATGCCGAGCTTCTGCAACCCGTGCGCGATGAACAGGCCACCGAGCACCCAGCGCACCAGCAGCAGCCCGACGTCCAACCCGGCGTGCCAGGACGGCCCGTCATCGGAGTAGGAATCCTGCGCCGCGCGCTGATTGATCAGCGAGGTCTGCGACGTGCTGGTGAACCCGCTCTCGTCGAACTCTCCTTGCGTACCGGCACCGGGGCCAGCACCCCTGCCGAACCGGTCGTCTTGTGTACTCACGACGCCTCCTCGCTGCTGTTCGTTTGACCCCCATCGCGCACGGGCCGTGAGGTTAGGGGATTTGTCCCGGACGCGCGCGGCCAACCGCATATCGATATCCGACTGAAGCCTGGACGTTGATCCACGGCTACACCGCCCTACTCCGCCCCCTCGCCGCACTCACAGCCGTTGAAGTGCAGCTTAGTACTCGCCATGCACCAGGTTGTCCGGTAGTTCCCCGGAGACGAACTGGGCGATCTGGCGCGCCGCGACCGCGTAGGAGCGCTCCTGTGCGCCGTGACAGCTCCCGCCGACGTGCGGGGTGAGCAGCAGTCCCGGAACGGTCCACAGTGGATGATCAGTGGGCAGCGGTTCCGGGTCGGTGACGTCCAGCGCGACCCGCAGCCTGCCGTTGCGCAGCTCGGCGACCAGAGCGTCGGTGTGCACGACCGGTCCGCGTGCCGCGTTCACGAGGACGGCGCCGTCCGGCATCGCCGCGAGGAAACCCGCGTCGACCATGCCCTCGGTGCGTGAGGTCAGTGGCACGGCCAGCGCGACCACGTCCTGCCAGCGAAGCAGCGCGGGTAGCTCCTCCACCCCGTACACACCGTCCCGCGGCGTCAGCCCGACCATCGGGACCCGCGCGTCGAATGCCTCCAGCCGGCGGCGCAGCTGCCTGCCGACATCGCCGGCGCCGAGCACCAGCACCTGCTTGCCCTGCAACGTGTCGGTCCGCTTCGGGCACCAGCGATGCTGGCTCGCGGCTGCCGAGAACCACGGGAATTCCCGGTAGATGGTGAGCAGCGCGGTCATCACCCACTCCGCCGTGCTGCCGCCGTGCGCGCCGCGGCAGGTGGACAGCAGCACGCCGTCCGGTGTCTGGCCGATCCACGATTCCGCGTCCGCGGTGAGCAACTGCACGAGCCGCAGGTTGGGCAGCTCGGCAACGCGCTCCTTGACCATGCCGGTGGGCGGGTTGTCCGGTACGAGCACCTCGGCGTGTCGCAGATGGTCCGGCAACGGCTTGTCGGGGTCGTACCGTGCGACCCGTACCCCGTCGATGCCGGCGACGACATCGAGGCCGCTTTCCTCGGGGACCAGTACGGTGATCACCGCGCTCACGCCTGGCCATGCTAGTCACGGTGACCTGCCGTCGAGGGCCTCACCCGCGATTCACGACAATCCACCTAGCCTGGAACCGATGTTTGGGCACCGTTCGAGTCCGTCGCGGCCACGGGGAGCAGCCAACCTGCGATACCCGCTGGCGGTGCTCGCCGTGGGCGTGCTGCTGACCTCGGGGTGCGCCGACTTCGAGGATCAGGCCGCGCCGGAGAACTGGCAATCCCAGGCCCAGCTGACCCCGGAAGCCGGTCCGCAGCCTCAGCTGCCGGAACAGGGCGGCCAGGGCTCCACGCCGCAGAGCCCGCCGAGTGGGCAGCGGTCGATTCCGCCACCGCAGGGGTGCAAGGATTTCGACCCGACGGTGCTGGCCACCTGCCTGGACACCGTGTCGGCGGTGGCCGCGCTACCGGGCGGCGCGGCTCCCAGTGCACTCGCCGCGGAACGGAAGAGTGGCCGGATCCTCCAGGTGGAGAAGGACAGCGACCCGAACGTGCTCAGCACCCTGCGGGTCGATTCCAGCGGGGACGGTGGGTTGACCGGGCTCGCGTTGTCCCCGAGCTACACCGAAGATCAGCTGGTCTACGCGTACATCACCACCCGCACCGAGAACCAAGTGGTACGCGTCGCGCCGGGACAGCCGCCGAAACCGGTACTCACCGGAATTCCCAAGGGCGCGACCGGCAATCGCGGAGTGCTGGCGAGTGACAACAAGGGCGCGCTGCTGGTCGCGACCGGCAACGCGGGCGATCCGGGTGCGGCGGGCAACCCGAAATCGTTGGCCGGCAAGGTGTTGCGGATCGACGGTTCGGGCAACCCCGCGGAAGGCAACCCGAAACCCGGTTCCCCCATCGTCTCCGGCGGGCTGCACTCCCCCGGCGGCGTGTGCGCCAACAAGGACGGCTCGCAGGCATGGGTCACCGATCGGGCGCCAGACGAGGACAAGCTGTACCAGGTGGAGATGGGCAAGTCGCTCGGCGATCCGGCATGGACCTGGCCCGGCCGGCCGGGGGTCGCCGGCTGCGCGGCGTCGGAATCCAGCCTGTCGGTGGCGACCTCGGGCGCCGGCAACGTGCAGAGCCTCACGCTGCGCCCGGACGGCACGTTCCAGGGGCAGCCGCAAGTGATCGCGGACGGTGACGACGGCTACGGGAAGTTGTCCGGCATGGACCTGCTCAGCGAGCAGGCCATCCTCGTTGGCACCGTGAACAAGGACGGCGGCCAGCCCATCTCCAGCGACGACCGCGTCGCCATCATCATCCGCCAACCTCAGGGGGGCGCCGACTAGGAGCGCCGACTAGCGTCGGCGCTCGTGAGTCTTTTGGGTGCTATAACCCCTAAAAGACTCACGAGCAGCGTTCGAGAATGAGTTCTCGAACGCGCTTGGCGTCGGCCTGGTTGTTGGTGGCCTTCATCACGGCGCCGACGATGGCGCCGGCGGCCTGCACCTTGCCGCCGCGGATCTTGTCCGCCACGTCGGGTTGCGCCGCGAGTGCCTCGTCCACCGCGGCGTTCAGCGCCGAATCGTCCGAGACCACCGCGAGCCCGCGCGCGGCCACCACGTCGTCCGGGTCGCCCTCACCGGCCAGCACGCCGTCGACCACCTGCTTGGCAAGCGAGTTGGTCAGCTCCCCGGAGTTGACCAGCGCGATCACCCGTGCCACCTGCGCCGGGCTGATCGGAAGTTCGGCGAGCTCGACGCCGCGCGTGTTCGCCTGCTGCGCGAGGTAGGACACCCACCAGGAGCGCGCTTCATCCGGCGTCGCGCCGGCGTCCACAGTGGACGCGATCACCTCGACCGCGCCAGCGTTCAGCAAGTCGCGCAGCTCCAGATCGGAGAGCTGCCAGTCCTGCTGAATCCGCTTGCGCCGCTCGGCCGGCTTCTCAGGAAGCGTGCCGCGCAGCCGCTCGATCCACTCCTCGGACGGCGCGATCGGCACCAGGTCGGGCTCGGGGAAGTACCGGTAGTCCTCGGCGGTCTCCTTGACCCTGCCTGGCGACGTGCTGCCGTCCGCTTCGTGGAAGTGTCGCGTTTCCTGCACGACCTCGCCGCCGCCAGCCAGCACCGCGGCCTGGCGCGTCATCTCGTAGCGCACCGCACGCTCCACGCTGCGCAGCGAGTTGACGTTCTTCGTCTCGGTCCGGGTGCCGAACTCGGACACGCCCCGTTCCCGCAGCGACACGTTCGCGTCGCAGCGCAGCGAACCCTGGTCCATCCGTACGTCGGAGACGTCCAACGCGCGCAACAGGTCCCGCAGCGCGGTCACGTACGCGCGCGCCACCTCCGGCGCGCGCGCGCCGACACCCTCGATCGGCTTGGTGACGATCTCGATCAACGGCACGCCCGCCCGGTTGTAGTCGAGCAGCGAGTGGCTCGCGCCGTGGATCCGCCCGGTGGCGCCGCCCACGTGCAGCGACTTGCCGGTGTCCTCCTCCATGTGCGCGCGCTCGATGCCGACCCGCACCGTCTCGCCGTCAGGCAACTCGAGATCCATCCAGCCGTCGAACGCGATCGGCTCGTCATACTGCGAGGTCTGAAAGTTCTTCGGCATGTCAGGGTAGAAGTAGTTCTTCCGAGCGAACCGGCACCACGGCGCGATCTGACAGTTCAGCGCCAGGCCGATCCGGATGGCGGATTCCACCGCCGCGCCGTTCATCACCGGCAACGAGCCGGGCAGCCCGAGACACGTCGGGCACACCTGGGTGTTCGGCTCCGCGCCGAACGTGGTGGCGCAGCCACAGAACATCTTGGTCGCCGTGGACAGCTCCACGTGCACCTCGAGCCCGAGGACCGGGTCGAAACGCTCGACGACCTCGTCGTAATCCATCGTCTCCACCATCGTGGTCATGCGCCGCTCTCCCGCAGTTCCGGAACCCGATACACCAGTGAACCCCCCGAGGCACGGTCCCGCGCCACCTCGTAGGCCGCGCCCACCCGGTACAACCGGTCGTCGGCGAGCGCCGGTGCCATCACCTGCAGGCCAACCGGCAGTCCATCCTCATCGGACAGTCCACTCGGGACGCTGATAGCCGCGTTCCCGGCCAGGTTCGCCGGCACCGTGCACAGATCCGCGCGGTACATCGCCATCGGGTCGTCCACCCGCTCACCGATCTTGAACGCCGTGGTCGGCGTGGTCGGGGAAACCAGCACGTCCGCCTTGTCGAACGCCGCGTCGAAGTCCCGCGTCACCAGGGTACGCACCTTCTGCGCCTGACCGTAGTACGCGTCGTAGTAGCCGGACGACAGCGCGAACGTGCCGAGCATGATGCGCCGCTTCACCTCGGCGCCGAAGCCCGCTTCCCTGGTGGCACGCATGACGTCCTCGGCTGAGGAGTCGCCGCTCTCCCCTACTCGCAGCCCGTAGCGCATCGCGTCGAACCGCGCCAGGTTCGACGAGCACTCGCTGGGGTTGATCAGGTAGTACGCCGGCAGTGCGTAGACGAAGTGCGGGCAGGACACCTCGACCACCTCCGCGCCGAGGGAACGCAGCACGTCGACAGCGGCCTCGAAGGACCGCTGCACGCCGGCCTGGTAGCCCTCACCCGCGAATTCGGAAACCACGCCGACCCGCACGCCGCTCAGATCCGCGGAGGCACCGCGCCGTGCGGCTTCGACTATCGGCGGCAACGGCGCGTCGATCGAGGTGGAGTCCATCGGATCGTGGCCGCCGATCACCTCGTGCAGCAGCGCCGCGTCCAGCACGGTGCGCGCGCACGGGCCGGCCTGATCCAGCGAGGAGGAGAACGCCACCAGCCCGTACCGGGACACCCCTCCGTAGGTCGGCTTGACCCCGACGGTCCCGGTCACCGCGCCCGGCTGGCGGATCGAGCCCCCGGTGTCCGTGCCGATCGCCAGCGGCGCCTCGAACGCGGCGAGCGAGGCCGACGAGCCACCGCCGGAACCACCGGGAACCCTGGCGTGATCCCACGGGTTGTGTGTCGGACCGAAGGCGGAGTTCTCGGTGGATGAGCCCATCGCGAACTCGTCCATGTTGGTCTTGCCGAGGATCACCACGCCGGCCTCGCGCAGCCTGCGGGTGACGGTCGCGTCGTACGGCGGCACCCAGCCTTCGAGGATCCTGGAGCCACACGTGGTCGGCACCCCGTCGGTGGTCAGCACGTCCTTCAGGGCCAGCGGAACCCCGGCCAGCGGCGAGCGCGGTGCGCGGCCCTCGTCGAGCTCGGCGTCCACCGCGCGGGCGGCCGCGAGTGCCCCTTCGGTGTCCACGTGCAGGAACGTGTGCACGAAATCGTCCACCGCGCCGATGCGATCCAGATGTGCCTGGGTGACCTGCTCAGCGGTGAGCTCGCGGGTGTGGATCTTCTCGGCCAGCTCCGCGGCCGTCAGCCGCGTCACGTCGCTCACTGTTCCTCCCCGAGAATGCGCGGCACCCGGAAACGCCCGTCCTCCGCGGCCGGCGCACCGGCCAGCGCCTGCTCCCTCGTCAGGCCGGGGCGAACCACGTCGTCGCGGAACACGTTGGTCAGCGGCACGGCGTGCGAGGTCGGCGGGATCTCCTCCGCAGCGACCTCGCCGACGCTGGCCACCGACCGCAGGATCACATCGAGCTGACCGGCGAAGGTGTCCAGTTCCTCCTCGGTGACCGCTAGCCTGGCCAGGCGGGCGAGATGCGCGACCTCGTCGCGGGAGATGCTCGGCACGGGTGTAGACCTCACAGGTTCGGCTGTGCTGTTTTGGGACGGCTGTAGACCGGTTGCAACGAGTCTATGGCGATGCCCGCGTGCACCTGGACAAGGGTCGTCACGTGGCGTAATCCTGCTACGCAGACGGCGGATCGGCGGATGCCGCCGGTCTGCCACAATGATCGGCCGGTAACGGCGCCAACGGCGTCGAACTACCCGACCGTGCACCTTTACCAGCGCGGGGGCGAGCCCTGGGCCGTTCCAGCGCCCGACGCGGGAGGCGTTTCGCCTTGTCCTTCCTGATCCGGGTTCAGCTCCCGGACAGCCCCGGGACCCTCGGGGCGGTGGCAACGGCTCTTGGCGGGATCGGCGCGGACATCCTCAGCGTCGACGTGGTCGAGCGCGAGGCTGGTGTCGCCATCGACGACCTGGTGGTCGACCTGCCGTCCGGTCGGCTGCCGGACGTGCTGATCACCGCGGCCGAATCGATTGAGGGCGTAGAAGTGGACGCCGTCCGCCCGTACGCGGGGCTGCTCGACACGCACCGCGAGCTCGAACTCGTCGAGGAGATCGCCGCCGAGCCCGGCCGCGGCCTCGCCACGCTGGCCGAAAGCGTACCGAAGATCATCCGTGCGGGCTGGGCGCTGGTGGTGGCCAGGGAGAACGGCAAGGTGCACCAGCTCGCGTCGAGCGGCGCGGCGCCCGAGGAGCCGGTCAAGGAGCTGCCCTGGATGCCGGTGGAGCGGGCGACCGTGCTGGACGGCGAGGACTCCTGGGTACCGGCCGCCTGGCGGGAGCTCGGCACCGAGCTGGCGACCACACCGCTCGGCAAGCCGGACCGGGCGCTGCTGGTCGGCCGGCCGGGCGGGCCGATGTTCCGCGCCGCCGAGGTCGCCCGGCTCGCGCACCTCGCCGGCATCGTCGCCGTCGTCCTCGACGGTTAGGCAGCCGTCGTCCTCGACGGTTAGGCGGCTGAGGCCAACTGGTCGATCTCGGCGAGCACCGCGGTCTTGTCGCCTTCCAGCATGAACGACGCGGTGACCGACGCGCGGGCCAGCTGCGCGAGCTCGGCTGGGGTGAGCCCGAGGGTCCGGCCGACCGCGAGGTACTCGCCGTTCAGGGTCGCGCCGAACATCGGAGGATCGTCGGTGTTCAGCGTGACGATGACGCCGTGGTCCAGCATCCTGCGCACCGGGTGCGCGTCGATCGAGTCCACCTGCCGGGTGCGCACGTTCGACGTGGGGCACACCTCAAGCACGATCTGGTGCTCGCGAAGGTAGTCGAGTAGCCGAGGGTCCGCCGTGCTGCTGGTGCCGTGCCCGACACGTTCCGCGCCCAGATCGTGGATCGCGGACCATACGGTGGCCGGTCCGCTGGTCTCGCCCGCGTGCGGCACGCTGCGCAGCCCGGCCTCCCTGGCCGCGGTGAACGCCGGTGCGAACTGCGCGCGCCCGACGCCGACCTCGGGACCGCCGAGCCCGAAGCTGACCAGCCCGTCCGGGCGGTTGCGCAGTGCGAACACCAGGGTCTCCCGCCCGGCAGCGGTCCCCTTCTCGCCGGGAATGTCGAAGCACCAGGCGAGTTGGACGCCGAACTCGGCGCGCGCCTGGGCACGTCCCTCGGACAACCCGGTGAGCAACGCGTCGCCGGGTAGGCCGTCCAGTAGGTGGTTGTAAGGGGTGACGGTGACCTCGGCGTAGCGCACGCACTGCGCCGCGAGATCCCTCGCGAGGCCGACGACGAGCACCCTGATGTCCTCCGCGGTGCGGATCAACGACTGCACCGCCCAGTACACCTGGAGAAAATGGTCGAAATCGCGGAAAGTGTAGAACTCGCGAAGCGCCTGCGGCTGGGTCGGCACGCCGGCGTCCGGGTGCCGGGCGGCCAGCTCGAGCACCGTCTCCGGGCTCGCCGAACCGACCAGGTGCACGTGTAGCTCCACCTTTGGCAGCACCGCTACAAAGTCGTCCATTGTGGATAGATTGGGCATGGCAAACTCCTGACGTGGGTTCGAAAAGGGTGCGGTGACGTGAACTGTCAGGAGCCGTCATGGTGCGAGGTCGCCGCGGCGATGGTCCTGGCCATACAGCGGCAACGGCGGCGTGATCCACCTGGCGAAGAAGCTCAGTGGCATGGTGGAGAGCACGATGTCCAGGGTATCGGCTCGACACCGGGCCGCTCAACGAGAGCCCCACCCCGGGCGCGCGGCGGGGTTTGTCGGTACTCGCTGGTTCAATCCGAGCGTGAACACCGATACGCAGCGGCAGGGGTTGTTCTGGGACGTGCTGGCCGGGCGGGTCGCACCGCCGCCGGCGGCCGTCACGCTCGGCTGGGAACTGCTCGAGGTACACCCCGAGCAGGGCACCATCAAGGTGGCGTTTCGGGCCGGCGAGCAGTTCGTGAATCCGGCCGGGGTGATCCAAGGTGGTTTCCTCGCGGCGATGCTGGACGACACGCTGGGGCCGGCCCTGGTGGCCACGCTGCCGGAAGGGCAGTTCGCCCCGACGCTTGATCTGCACGTCCAGTTTCTCCGCCCGGCACGTCCCGGCAGGCTGATCGGCACCGGACGGATCGTGCAGCGCGGCAAGGACGTCTGTTTCCTTGCCGGTGAGCTCGCCGGTACGGACGACAAGTTGGTTGCCACGGCGACGGCGACCGCCCGGATCCAGCCCGTCCCTCACTAGCGACAACCGGCGGGAAGACCAAGCTCCCGCGGACCGCAATATGGATGCATATTGCGGTCCCAAGGGCTCAGACGCTCACAGCTCGACGGCGAAGGCTCGCAGCCGGAAATCCGGCAGCGGTTCCCAATCCCGCTCCGGGATCCGGTGGAAGCCGATCCGGTGATACAGCCGGTGCGCCGTGGTCATGGCCTCCGCGCTACACATCACCACCCGCGCGCAGCCGCGTTCGCGGGCCCGATCGAGCACCGCGCGGGTCAACGCCTCCCCGACACCACGGCCGCGCGCGACGGGATCCGTCGCCAGCATCCGGAATTCCAGCTCGCCGTCCATGCACACCTCGGCGAACTCGGTGCCGGGCAGCGCGATCGTGACCGTCCCCAGCACGACGCCATCCGCGTCCACCGCGACCAGCAGCTCGGCGTGCTCGGCACGGCGCGCGGCGTCGGCGAGCAACCGCTCGTAGTTCGCACCGGGATCGATGAATCCATCCGCGCGGTACGCGGCCACGGTGATCTCACCGACCCGCTGCAGCTCATGCCGGCGTGCCGGCCTGATCACCAGCTCACTCATCGACGCGGGCCCTCTCCAGCGCGGCGTCCGGCCCGTCGTCCAGCAGCACCCGGAAGCCATCGTCGTCCAGCAGCGGCACCTTCAGCTGCACGGCCTTGTCGAACTTCGATCCCGGCGCTTCACCCGCCACCACGAACGCGGTCTTCTTGGACACCGAGCCGGCCGCCTTTCCGCCGCGCACCATGATGGCCTCCTTCGCCTCGTCGCGGGAGAAATCCCGCAGCGATCCAGTGACCACAATGGACATACCGGCCAGGTTTCGCGGGATCGACGCGTCCCGCTCCGCCTCCATCCTGACACCGGACGCCCGCCACTTCTCCACGACTTCGCGGTGCCAGTCAACGGAAAACCACTCGCGGACCGCGGTGGCGATCGTCGGGCCAACGCCGTCCACATCGGCCAGTTGTTGCTCGGTGGCCTCGTCGATCTCATCGATCGAGCCGAACTCGCGAGCGAGCGCCTGCGCGGCCGTCGGGCCGACGTGCCGGATGGACAACCCGACGAGCACCTTCCACAGCGGGCGCCGCTTCGCCGCGTCCAAATTGGACAGCAACTTGTGCCCGTTCGCGGACAGCTCACCAGACTTGGTGCGGAACAGGTCAGCCCGCAGCAGCTTTTCCTCGTCAAGCGAGAACACATCGCCCTCGTCGGCGACGACGCCGGAGTTCAGCAGTGCAGCGGCCCCCTCGTAACCGAGCACCTCGATGTCGAACGCGCCGCGCCCGGCGAGATGGAACAGTCGCTCCCGCAACTGCGCCGGGCAGGAACGCGCGTTCGGGCAGCGAATGTCCACATCCGCTTCCTTCTGGTGACGCAACACGGTGCCGCATTCCGGGCACACCGTTGGCATCACGAACTCCCGCTCGGCCCCGGTTCGCACGTCCACCACCGGGCCGAGCACCTCAGGGATCACGTCCCCTGCCTTGCGGATCACCACCCGGTCGCCGATCAGCACGCCCTTGCGCTTGACTTCCTCCGCGTTGTGCAACGTCGCCATGGAAACCGTGGAACCAGCCACCTTCACCGGCTCCATCACCGCGAACGGCGTCACCCGGCCGGTCCGCCCCACGTTCACCTGGATGTCCTTCAACGTGGTGGTGGCCTCCTCCGGCGGGTACTTGTAGGCGATCGCCCACCGGGGCGCGCGGGACGTGGTGCCGAGCCTTCGCTGCCACGCCACGTCATCGACCTTGATCACAACGCCGTCGATCTCGTGCGCGGCATCATGCCGGTGCTCGCCCCAGTACGCCACGTGCTCGGCGAGCTTGTCGCTCGGCAACACCTTGGTGTAGTTGGAAACCGGGAGCCCCCAGGCGCGCAATGCTTGGTAGGACTCGGATTGCCTGCTCGGTTCGAAGCCCTGCCGCTTGCCGAGGCCGTGACAGATCAGCCGCAGCGGCCGGGTGGCGCTGATCTTCGGGTCCTTCTGCCGCAACGACCCCGCCGCGGCATTGCGCGGGTTCGCGAACGGCGGTTTGCCCGCGTCCGTCAACCGCGCGTTCAGCTCGACGAACTCCTCGAGCTCGAAGAACACCTCACCGCGGATCTCCACCAGCTCGGGGATCGGGAACTCATCGCCCGCGCTCAGCTCCTCAGGCACGTCCCGCATGGTGCGCACGTTCAGCGTGACGTCCTCACCGGTCCGGCCGTCGCCCCTTGTCAACGCCCGCACCAGGCGACCGCGCTGGTAGAGCAGGTTGATGGCGAGCCCGTCGATCTTCAGCTCGCACAGGTACTGGGTCTGCCCGCCAAGCTCACGCTCCACCCGATCGATCCACGCGGTCAACTCCTCGGAGTCGAACGCGTTGTCGAGGCTGAGCATCCGCTCGAGGTGGTCGTGGGCTGTGAACGCGGTCGAGTACGTGCCACCGATCTGCTGGGTCGGCGAATCCGGCGTGGCCAGCCCGGGATGGTCGGCCTCCAGCTGCTCCAACTCACGGAACAGCGTGTCGAACTCGCCGTCCGAAATCGTCGGCGAGTCGAGCACGTAGTAGCGGAACCGGTGGTGGTCGATCACCTCGGCGAGTTCGCGATGCCGTTCCCGCGCCTTGGCCGGCACGTCGCCGAGGTCCTCGGCGCGCTGCCGCGCGGCCGGATCCGCCGGCAGGTCGTCCACGGTGGCTCGTTCGTCTGCTGCGCTGGTCACAGAGCCAGACTAGTTGCCAACGCCGACAAACTCAGCCTGCCTCAGTGTCCTGGCCGGCCGCCCAGGTGTCTCCGGCTGCCAGACCGCGCACCAGGTCGCGCAATTCCAGCAGGGTCACCGCGCCAGCCGGCTCCGCCTCCGAGGTCTCCACCCGGCGCAACCGTTCCGCCGCGAGGCGTTCGCCGAGGGTGGCATCAAGCGGCAGGAAGGTCATCGCCTGCTTGGCGGCCTCCTCCAGCTCGCCGAGCGCGGGATGGTGCACGGCGACGTCCACCACCTGCTCCGCCTCGTCCACCTGCGCGACCACCCGCACGTCGGCCAGGCTGATCCGTCGCTCGCCCAGGTTCACGGTGACCTCGGTGGGATCGGGCACCGGCGGCACCGAATCGTGGTACTCCCAGATCGCGTCCTCCTCGGGCGCGGCCGCCTTCCACGCGTCGGTGTACGGCCGCAGCTTCGGGTCCTCCTGGCCGCTTACCACCAGCGCGTACACCGCCCGCTCACCCCGTTCGAGGGAGAAGTGCAGGTCGGGGTGCAGCGCGGCGACGGCAACGCAGAGCTCGTGCTCGAGCCGCTGCGGCTCCCGATCCCCCAGTGCGGCGCTCACGTCGGGCAGCAGCTCGGCCCAGCGACGCCAGAACTGCTCGGCGAGCTCGTTGGGGTCCGCGCCTTGCAAACGCCGCTCGTCGAAGACGCCGTTGGCCGAGGCCGGCGCCTCCCACTCCGGCAGGGGCTCATGGGGCAGGGGCTCATGGGGCAAGGGTTCATGAGGCTGGTGCTTGTCGCGGCGGCGGAACCAGTTGGGCATGCGGCCCATTGTGCGCTCCGGCCACGACGCCTCGCAGGCGCTTCACCAATCCTCTGGTGGCTCGGCGAACGCCAGCCCGAGATCCCGCGTCAGCGACAACGCGCGCCGCATCCACCCGATGCTCGCCCCCGCGAGCCCGCAGCACGGCGTCGGCACCGCACGCTCAGCGAGGATCGAGCGAGCGAAGCCCAGCCGGTCGACCAGCCGCAACGCGGGTTCCGCAACCGATCGCAGGCCGAGCTGCCGCTCCGGATCCTCGCCCGGCACCAGGCCGAGCAGCAGCACGGTGCCCGCGTCCCAGGCCTCTCCGAGCTGGTCGGTGAACGCGGCCGGAGTGCCCTCCAGCAGCGTGGCGTCCAGCGCCACC
>WHSZ01000057.1 GCA_009379845.1 Pseudonocardiaceae bacterium
GGACTGCCCCTGGTGTCGCAGAGGCTCGGGAATCCAGGACGAACCGCCCGGAGGCGGTCCGTCGCGACAGCGACGCCGAAAGGCGTCCTGGAATCCCGAGAAGCGACACCATAAAATCCGCGCACCCCACACCACCGCACAACCAGCGTCACCCCGAAACCCAGAGCGAAATGCGCTTGTTCGGCCGTTCCGTGCTCAGTAGCCTCGCGCGAACGTTCCGCCGATTCAGAGGGGGTCGCCGTGATCGCTGTCCACGCCGTTATCCGAGCTTCGATGCGAGGATTTACCATGAACTAATCGCGGAATCGTCGATTCTTGCCGCTCCTCGCTTCGGAGTGTACTGCTACCTGCACAGCCACAAGTGGGGAGAATTCTGTGTCTCTTTTCGCGCGCATAGTCAATCGTTTTTCGTTAGGCGCGAATTTCGGCAGGCTTTGGATGGCCAGCGCGGTGTCCAATGTGGGCGATGGGGTAACCATGGCGGCCGGGCCACTCCTGGTCGCGTCGATCACCGACGATCCCGCGCTGGTCGCGGGTGCGGCTTTCGTGCAGCAGCTGCCTTGGTTACTGCTGTCGTTGATCAGCGGCGCATACGTGGATCGACTCGACCGGCGGCGGGTGATCGTGGCCGTCAACCTGCTGCGCGGCGGGATCGTCGGTGGTCTCGCACTGTCGGTGTGGGCCGGCACCGAGTCCATCCCGCTGGTGTACGCGGCGTTCTTTCTGCTCGGCGCGGGAGAACCGGTCGCGGACAGCGCGTCGAGTGCGTTGCTGCCGAGCGTGGTGCCGAAACGGGAACTGCCACGCGCGAACGCGCGCCTGATGGCGACCTTCTACCTCGGCAACCAACTCGGCGCGCCGCCACTCGGTGCGGCGCTGTTCGTGGTGGCTGCCGCGCTACCGTTCGGGTTCGACGCCGCCACCTTCGGGCTGGCGGCGGTGTTCGTCGGCGCGATGCGGCGACGCGACATCCAACCCGTGCCAACCCGGCAGCGGCGTTCGCTACGCGCCGAGATCGCCGAGGGCGTGCGGTGGCTGTGGCGGCATCGGGCGCTGCGCATGCTCGCGGTGTGCCTGTGTCTGATGAACGTCACGTTCATGGCGGCGTTCGCGATCTTCGTGCTCTACGCTCGACGGCTCGGATTGGCAGTGATCGGCTACGGTCTGCTGCTCACCGCGAGCGCGATCGGGGGCGCGCTCGGCACGCTCCTCGCGAGCCGGCTGGAGGCAAGGCTCGGACCGGCCGTGTTGCTCCGCGCCGGGTTGATCATTGAAACGGGCACGCACGCCTGCCTCGCGATCACCCGCACGCCGTGGATCGCGGCTACGGTCATGATTATCTTCGGTGTGCACGGCGCGGTGTGGGGCGTAGTGGCGGTCTCCGTGCGGCAGCGCGCCGTGCCCGGCAACCTGCTCGGGCGGGTGACGAGCGTGTACTTCCTGTTCAGTGTTGGTGGCGCGGTGATCGGTTCGCTAGCCAGCGGCGCGCTGGTACGTGCGTTGGGCATCGCCGCGCCGTTCTGGACCTCGGCCGCCGCGATGGCGCTGCTGACCACCGTGGCATGGCGGTTGTTCACCGATGAGCGACTCGGGACACCTAGGTAGTTGTTCGGTCCTGAGAGTCAGGGGTATGAGCGGCATCTTCCGGGCTAGTTGGCGCCTCTGTGCTCGGCGTGCGGGGTGTCCCCGCCAAGACGAACGAACTCCGGCTCGTGCGGTATGGGCAGCGCTGCGGCGCCCGCGCTCGGGATCGGTCGTGGCCGGCGTGGCACCCTGGCGCCGGAACCGCCGCCACGCCCGGGATAAACGAGCAGTCCGGACACCGGGTCCGGCGCGGCATCGAGCACGGCTTGCACGCCGGGGAGCATGCGGAAGGCGTTCCGCCGGTCCTCGTCCGCGAACTCCACCTCGATGACCACGCCCCAGCTGTGCTCGTGCCATTCCCACTGCAGCGCGCCATTGGTGAACGCGGCTTCGGTGAGCGCATCACCGTGCGCCCGGCGCCATACGCTTGCCGGAACGGCGGCGTCGAACACCTCGATCGAGAGCCAGCAGTCCACGACCCCACGGTACGACCAGCACGACCATTGCGGCCAGGCCGTAGGAGCGACAGGTTGGGACGCGACAAACGTTGAGGAAGGAGTGCTCGAGATGCGAGGTGCTGACCTACTCGTCGACGCATTCGGCAGGATCCGGGAACGTGTCCACGGCGTCGTCGACGGCTTGCCGCCCGACCAACTGGCATTCCGCGCCGATAGCAAAGCCAACTCCATCGCCTGGTTGGTGTGGCACCTGACCCGGGTCCAGGACGACCACGTAGCAGACGCCGCGCGAACGGAGCAGGTCTGGACGAGCGACGGCTGGGAGGGACGTTTCGGCTTGCCGTTCGACCCGCCGGCGACCGGATTCGGACACGGTAGCGACGACGTGGCAGCGGTTCAGGTTTCCTCCGGAGCGCTGCTTACCGATTACCACGATGCCGTGTACGACAACACGATTCGATACGTGGAAAGCCTCACCGACGCGGATTTCGAGCGCATCGTGGACCCGTCCTGGAACCCACCGGTCTCGCTCGGCGTGCGACTGGCCAGCGTTGTCGGTGACGGCCTCCAGCATGTCGGGCAGGCGGCATTCATCCGCGGCATCGTGCAGCGGCGAGGTGGCGCCCGCTGAACATCAAGCGGGGCGGCTGCCCTGCCACGCGCGCAACGCGGCGACCGCCGATTCGACGATCCGTTCCGGGCTGTGCGCGACGTCGGCGACGAAACCAGGTTCGTCGGCCGCGAGCGGCTCAAGGTCGGCGAACTGCGAGTCGAGCAACTCCGGCGGCATGAAATGTCCGCTGCGCCCGCTCATCCGCTTGGCAATCAGGTCGCGGTCGCCGTGCAGGTGCAGGAACCAGACCTGATTCGACGCCGAGCGCAGCAGATCGCGGTACCGCCGCTTGAGCGCCGAGCAGGTAACCACCCCGCCGTCCCGCTCGGCACACTGGCCGATCCAGTTCGCGATCGCGCGCAGCCACGGCCATCGATCGTCGTCGGTGAGTGGCTGTCCAGCGGACATCTTGTCGATGTTCGCCTTCGGGTGGAACGAGTCCGCCTCCGCGAACGGCGCCTCCAGCGCCTCGGCGAGCCCGCCGGCCACGGTTGACTTGCCAGAGCCGGACACTCCGATGACCACCACGACCGGCTGGTGTCCCTCTTGTCGCACGGCGAACCTCCTTCAGCGAGCCTGACCAGTGAACCTAATTAGTAGTACTTATTCAAGTCCTGCTCGCGAATTCATCATATAAATGGCACGATCAGCGCGAGAGGGCGGTGGGAACCATGCAGGGGATATCCGGCGACACGCTCACTAAGCTTGGCACCGCGATCGTGTCCGGCGAGTATCAGCCTGGTTCGGTACTCAGGGCCGACGAGCTCGCGGAGTCACTCGGCGTGTCCCGCACGGTTATCCGCGAGGTGGTGCGTGTACTGGAAACCATGCGGCTGGTGTCCAGCCGGCGGCGCGTCGGGGTCACCGTCCGCCCGGCGAGCGCGTGGAATTCCTACGATCCGCTGGTCATTCGCTGGCGCCTGGCTGGTTCCGGACGGGCCGAGCAACTGCGATCCCTGACCGAGCTGCGCAGCGCGGTGGAACCGATGGCGGCACGGCTCGCGGCCGGGCGGGCGAACGCGGAGCAGTGTGGGCGGCTGGTCGGGCTCGCCGTGCGACTCGCGACCGCCGCGAAAGCCCGTGACCTCGAATCATTTCTCGCTCACGACATCGAGTTCCACCAAGTGGTGCTCGCCGCCTCGGGCAATCCGATGTTCGCGCAGCTCGACGATGTCGTCGCGGAAGTCCTCAGTGGACGGACGCACTACCACCTGATGCCGAGCGAACCGCAGCCAGCCGCGGTCCGGTGGCACACCGAGGTCGCGGAGGCGATCAACTGCGCCGAACCTGACCGCGCCGAGCAGGCGATGAGCGCCATCGCCACCCAGGCCCTCGACGAGATGACCGAGCTGTAGCCGGCCGGTTGTCAGGACTGGTACGGGGCGGAGGCCCGCTGGGCGGCGTGCAGCAGCGCCGGTTGCATCTGCGGCCAGAAGTAGTCGGTCGCGCAGGAGTATCGCGGCAAGAAGCCGTCGCAGCCGCGACCGTCCACATCGCCCAGCTCGATCGTGTAGGCGGCCACCCCGAGCTTGTCGTAGATCCAGTCGTCGTGCCCGCCGGACGCGTCGTACAGGATCTCGCCGGCCTGGCCGGACTGGTACCCGAGTTGCTCACCGAGCTCGCCGCCCAACGAGCGCAGCGCGGCGTCGTTGCCGGTCTTCACCGAGCTGTCGTGCCCCCACGGGAACAGCACCATGCCCGCGTAGCTGTGCAACGTGACGAGCATGCCCCTGGTGTCGTTCGGTGCCGCGGCGCCGTCGCCACCTTCTCGCTTGTCCGGGTACAGCTCGGTGAGCAGCTTTTGCAGCGAGCCGTTCTCCACCTCGGAGTTCGCCTCGGGACCGAGGAACGTCTGGTCGCACGGATCCTCGGAAGTCCCGTTCCCGCCCCAGTGCGTGTCGTTGTTGCGGTTCAGGTCCACGCCGATCTGGCTCGACTGGTTGCCGCCGCAGTCGGCGCCGTGCGTGTCGTTGGCGTTCTTGCGGTGCAGTTCGGGGGAATCGCCGCCCTGCTGCACGATGTCCACGCCGTCCGGGTTGTGGATCGGCACTACCCACACCTCGGTGGAGTCCAGCAGCTTGGTCACGGCCTGGTCGTTGCCGTAACCGTTCACCAGGTAGTCGATCCACTGATAGGAGATCTCGCCGGTTGCGATCTCCCTGGCATGCGTCTGGCTCATCAGGAAGAACCGCGGCTTGGCCGAATCCGGGTTGCGCTGGCAATCCCCTTCGGCCTTCTTGGTGATGCAGATGGCCTTCAGGTCGTAGCCGCCGTCCTTCCCGGTCGCCTTGCGCCACGACTGGCCGTAGGTCTCCACGGTCGCCAGATCCGGATGATCGGCCGCGACCTTGTCGAGATGCGCGTAGTGCGCGTTTACCGTGTGATAGCCGCCGTAGTACGTGTCCTGGACGGTCGGTTCCGCGCGCTCGCCGCGGGCGGGCGCCTGCCAGCCGGGCACCCGCATGGTTTTGTGCACCGACGGGGTGAAGCCCGCGGCCCGCAACTCGCCGGCCGCGCCGCGATCACCGAGCACGAACAGGTCGTCCCCGACCCGGTGCTCGAGCACGTCGAAGCCGGCCGAACTCAGCTTGGCTGCCCTGTCGGCCGCGTCGTGCACCCGATAGACGACATAGTCCGTCGAGTTCCGCGGCGGTGCGGGTGCGGCCGACGCCGGCATCAGCGCACCGAGCGCGCTCGCCAGCAGCATCGCCATCGCCGCGGCGAACAGCTTGCTGGACCGTGTCCTGAACATGCGGATGCCTCCCAGATCGCCCGATCGACGTGCCAGACATTAACGAATGAGCGATCGTCCTATAACCCTTCGTAAGTCGGGTGTTGGGGTCGAGAAGTCGTATCCGGGCGACGCGGTAGCCTCCTCAGGAAGGTTGACAGTCGGCCAAATAGGGGAGTGCTGGGTGAGTGCCGGACGCGCGATGGGGTTGTTGCTGGGGGTCGCGGCCGACACGGCGCTCGGCGATCCACGCAGGCGGCATCCCGTCGCCGGCTTCGGTCGTGCCGCGATGGCAGCCGAGCGCGCGTTCTACCGGGACCATCCGCTGCCAGGAGCGGCATACGCGGCGGTGCTGACCGGCTTGCCGGTCATCGCGGGCATCGCCGTTGAGCGCTTCGGTCGGCGTGGCCCAGTTTCCCAGGCGATCACCACCGCGGTCGTCACCTGGTCGGTGCTCGGCGGGGCGAGTCTCGCGGCGGAGGGCACCGCGATGGGCAGGGAACTCGACGCGGGCGAGCTGGACGCCGCCCGCGAGCGGTTGCCACACCTGTGCGGCCGCGAACCATCCACATTGGACAACCTCGGGTTGGCGCGTGCCTCGGTCGAATCGGTCGCGGAGAACACCTCGGACGCGATGGTGGCGCCGTTGTTGTGGGGCGCCTTGGCTGGCGTACCGGGATTGCTCGGTTATCGCGCGGTGAACACCTTGGACGCGATGGTCGGCAACCGCTCGGCGCGGTACCGGCGATTCGGGTGGACGGCGGCGCGGCTGGACGACGTGGCGAACCTGCTGCCCGCGCGGGCCTCCGCCGCGCTGACGGTGCTCGCCGCGCCGGTGGTCGGCGGTTCGGCTCGCGGCGCGTGGCAGGCGTGGCGGCGCGATGCGCCCGCGCATCCGAGCCCGAACGCCGGGCGGGTCGAGGCGGCATTCGCGGGTGCGCTGTCCATCCGGCTCGGTGGGCGGACGATGTATCCGCACGGCGTCGAGGAGCGGCCGGTGCTCGGGGATGGCCGCAACCCCGACTCCGGCCACGTGACCCGCGCCGTCGAGCTGTCCAGGGTGGTCGGCGCGCTCGCCGGCGGGGCATCCGCGGTGCTCGCCGGCGCGCTCGGTGCGCTGCGCGCCCGCCGGCGCGGAAGGTAGCTCGCGCCGCGCGCCCTGTGGCGCCGAAGATAGCCCGCGCTGAGCGTCCGGCGGTGCCGGAAGTAGAGCCCGTACTCACGGGCCGAACGCGTTGCCGGTGGCGATCTTCGGGCGGCCGAATGGTGGATGCGGTCGCACCCACGCCCTGCGGTACACCGCCTCGGTCGCCTCCGCGATTCCCGTCCAGTCGAAGGCTTCGCCGAGCCGGTCCTTGGCGACCGTCGCGCGTTCGGCCGCCGCGCCGGGATCGTCGAGCACCTGGCGCACCGCCGAGGTCAGCCCCGCGATGTCGCCCGGCTCGAACGCCAGCCCGGTGCGGCCGTGCAGTACCACCTCGCCGAGCCCGCCAGCCGTCGATGCCACCAGCGGCGTGCCGGCAGCGGCGGTCTCCAGAGCGACGATGCCGAACGGCTCGTACCGGCTGGGCAGCACCACCGCGTCGGCCGCGGCCAGCACCGCGCTGAGCTCGCGATCGGGGAGATGCCCGACGAAGTCCACCGAGCGCAGCACCCTGGTGCGGCGTGCCTGCTCCTCCAGCTCGTCGAGATGCCGGCCCTCGCCGGCGACCACCAGCCGCGTGCCAGGATGGCTGCGCCGGATCCGGGGCAACGCGGTGAGCAGATCCTGCACGCCTTTCTCGTATTCAAGCCTGCCGAAGAACAGCAGCAGCGGCGCCGCGCGCGGACTGTGCCTGGTCCGCATCCGAGCGATGTCATCCGCGAGCACCTGCCATTCGCGGTGCTCGATGCCGTTATGGATCACGTGGATCGCCGCGGTTTCCACCTCGAACAGGTGCGCGACCTCCGCGCGCATCGCGGCGGAGCAGGTGATCAGCTCGTCCACCCTGTTCGCCAACCACCACTCCACCGAGTGCACCTGGTGGTTGAGCGGGTGGGACAGCCAGCCGCTGTGCCGGCCAGCCTCGGTGGCGTGCACGGTGCCGACCAGCGGCACCCGCGCCGCGTCGGCGAGGGCGATCGCCGGGTGCGCGACCAGCCAATCGTGCGCGTGCACCACATCCGGACGCCAATCCCGCAGCAACTCGTAGCCCGCGCGGACCATGGCATGCCCCATGGCAAGCGTCCAGGCAACCAGGTCCCGTTCGAACAGCAGGTGCGCCGGATCCTCCGCGACCCTGATCACCCGGACACCCTCCACAACGCGATCACTGGTGGGATGCGTTTCCGCGTCGGTGCCGGCCACGTGCCGGCAGAGCACCACGACGTCGTTGCCCTGCCGCGCGAGGTGCCGCGCGAGCGCGTGCACATGTCGGCTCAGCCCGCCGACCACGACCGGCGGGTACTCCCAAGACAGCATCAGCACGCGCATCCCGACGATCCTTGCACCTCCGGTGTCCGCCACAAACCGTCGGTATGCTCCGCCGGGCTCCTGGCGCCGCGAGACGCGCATCCACCCGGGCCGCGAGCCCACTCGAATGGACTAAGCACAGGACCTCGCGTTTTTCTGGGCACTGTTGTTCGATCGTGTTTGCTCCTGTCGAGCGACCCGAGGAGGCAACGGTGCGTCGTCGACCCCCCGAACGCCCGGCTGTGGAGCCCGGACGATCCGTACCTGTGCGACATCACCGCGCGGCTGATCGACCTCGAGCAGACCAACGATCTCGGCTTCAACATGGTGCGCAAGCACGCCAAGGTGGAGCCGGCTCGCTGGTACTACTGGGCCGACAAGCTCGGTTTGCTCGTCTGGCAGGACATGCCGTCGTTGCCGATGGATCTGGACATTCCGCCTGGCGAGCATCGCGCGCCCGGCCCGGTGGCCAAACGAAACTTCGAAACCGGGTTGCGCGAGATGGTCGATCAGCTGCGCGGGGTGACCTCGATCGTGGTTTGGGTCCCGTTCAACGAAGGTTGGGGCGAGTTCGACACCGCGCGGATCACCGAGAACCTGCGGGCCGCCGATCCGGCACGGCTTGTGGATTCGAACAGCGGCGTGAACTGCTGCTACTCGTTGCCGGACAGCGGTGCCAGGCAGATCTACGACGACCACACCTATGTCGGCCCCACCGCGGCCCGCGCGCGATCGTGGATGGCGAGTACGGCGGGCTCGGCCTCGCCGTGCGAGGCCATCTCTGGCCGGGCGAGCCGCAGGCGTACGAGATGGCCGAAAGTCCTGAGCAGTTGCTGCGCCGCTACGACGAGGTGCACGACGAGCTGCGGGACGTGGTGCGCGACAACGGGTTGTCCGCGTCCATCTACACCCAGATCACGGATGTGGAGAACGAAGTCAACGGGCTGTTCAGCTATGACCGCAGGGTGCTCAAGCCGGATCGTGCCGCGCTGCGGGAGCACAATCGCCGGGTGATCGAGGAGGGTACGTCGTGAGCATTGTCACCAGAAGAGGCGCCGTCGGAGCCGCGCTGGCCGCCGGTACATTGAGCACGCTGGCCGGGTCCGCGAGTGCTACGGAAAGCGTTGCGATGCGAGGAAAGCAGACGGTGAACGGGCGGCTGTACGAACTCCGGCACGGGCATCAGCGTGCCGTGGTGGCCGGCGTCGGAGCCACGCTGCTTTCGTGGCAGGTCGATGGCGTCGAGCAACTGCTGACTCATGACGCCGACGTGATGGGTGAGGGCTACCAGGGCAAAACGATCCTCCCGTGGCCGAACCGCATCGACCACGGCCGCTACACCTTCGAGGGCGAAGAGTTGCAGGTGCCGATCAACGAGCCGGACCGGGACACCGCGCTGCACGGGCTGATGAGCTTCGTCGAGTGGGAGCCCGTGCGGCACAAGGGAAACAGCGTAACGTTGGAGTACCTGCTGCATCCGCACTACGGCTACCCTTTCCAGCTCGCGTTCCAGATCGTGTTCACATTGGACGATTCCGGATTGGCGAGCACGCTGGTCACCCGGAACGTCGGGGAGGGCCCCGCGCCGTTCGGTACCGCGAACCACGCCTATATCGGTGCCATCGACGGCACCATTGACGCGATGACGCTGCGCCTGCCGGCCAGCACGTACTACCAGGTCAACGATCGGCTGATCCCAACCGGCAGCGCGCCGGTGGACGGTACGAAGTTCGACTTCCGGGTGGGCAGACCCATCGGCGAAACCGTCATGGACACCGCGTTCACCGATCTGGCGCGAGAATCCAGCGGGCTTGCCGTCGCGCGGTTTTCGCGGCCGGGCGGCGAGACCATCGAGCTATGGATGGACGAGGGGTACGGCTACCTGCAGGTCTACACCGATGACGATCCGGACGAACACCCGCCACGTTCCGGGATCGCCGTGGAACCGGTGACCTGCGCGCCGAACGCGTTCGTCAGCGGCGACGGGCTGGTCGTGCTGCGGCCAGGGGAGGCTCACCAGGCCAGGTTTGGCCTGGTGAGCTCGTGAGTCTTTTTGGGTGCTATAGCACCCAAAAAGACTCACGAGCGCAGCTGGCGTGCGTCAGCTGCGCCAAATGGCCCGTCGTCGACGCGTAGCCGGGCCGCCAGCTCACGGGCTCGCGTGTCGTCGCCGGCGCGCAGCAGCTTGGCCAGCTCGTAGCAGTGCTCGGTGTGCACCCGGGCCCGCCGCTGCGCGTAGTCCGACGCGGACTCCTTGGTCACCATGAACGCCCAGTCGCTGGACAGCGCCAGCAGCGCTTCCCTGACGAGCTGGTCGAGTACGGGATCGCGGAACGCCGACGCCCTGTCATCCACAGTGGAGAGCAGGTCGCGCTGCAACTCGGCGCCTGCCCGTACCAGATCGGAGACCTGCTCGCCGTCCCAGACTCGCCAGTCCTTGCCCGAGCCCCATGAGGATGCCGGAAGGTCCACGGCGGCGCCGAGATGCCCGGCATCCAGAGCGCCGCGCAACGTGGTGACCCGCACCCCGGCTTCCGGCAACGCGCGCAGCACGGTTTCCAGCCACACCGGTCCTTCGTGCCACCAGTGTCCGAACAGTTCGGTGTCGTACGCGGCGACAACCAGCCCCGGAGACCCGCGCTCGGCACGAAGAGTGCGCAACTTGCCGAGGATAGTGTCGACGAAATCCTTGGCGTGCTTACGGATCGCACCGTCCGCCAGCTGGGGATCGTACGGCCGCTTGTGCTTCGGCTCGATGTGCTTGCCGGTGACCCTGGCAGGTTTCAGCCCGGTGGGGTGATCCCAGGTGTGGAAGTCCCGGTAAGCCGCATGCCCCGGATAGCCCGATTTCGGCGACCACACGCGGTACGTGACGTCCAGGTCGCGGGCGAAGCACACCACGTCGGAGTCCCCGACGGTCCGCGCCGCACCGGTGTCGCCGCGCAACGCCGGCCCGTCCACCATGAACCGTCGCACGCCTGCCGCCGCGTAATCGTGCTCCATCCCGGGTGCGTAGCCACATTCCGGCGCCCAGACGCCTTCCGGTGCGGCACCGATGCGCAGCGCCGTGTCGTCCAGCCCGGTGCGCAACGCGAAACCACGCAGCCGCGGATCGAGCAGCGGCTGGAACGGGTGCGCGGCCGGCCCGCCGAGCAGCTCCACCGTCCGCGAGTCCACAAGGGACCGCAGGATCGGGGAGAACCCGTGCCGCCAACGGGTTTCGAAGTCTTCCAGCGCGCGGCCGGCGGCGCGGTACTCGGCTGAAGCGAGGTCGCGCAGCAACGGATCACGCCGCGCCCAGCGGACCGCGGCGTGCGTGGTGCGCAACCGCCAGGTACCGAGCCAGTCGTGGAAGGCGCGCAGGCAGTACGGGTCGTCAAGCTGCGCGGCGAGGATCGGCGTGACGCCAAGGGTGAGCACGTCCCGGCGGCCCTCGTCGGCGAACTTGCGCAGCAACTCGACCACCGGGAGGTAGGAGTGCGCCCACGCCTGGTACAGCCATTCCTCGCCGACCGGCCAGGACCCGTGATGCGGCAGCCACGGCAGGTGGCTGTGCAGCACCAGGCAGAACGACCCCTCGTCGGTCATGACGGCCGCACCGCAACGGCGAACAGATCGAGGCTCGCGTCGTTGTCCCTGCCGTGCAGATCGAAGTCGTGCGCGCGGATCGAGTCGATGTCCGCGAGCAGCGCGGGCGGCCAGATCGCCTGGCCCGGCAGGTGATGCATGACCACCTCCAGCTGTGCGTCGATGATCGAACCGCCGTAGCGCTCGTCCAGCTCACGCACTCGCCGCCCGTGGTGCAGCCCGTCAAGCCGCACCACCTCGAATCCAGCCGTGCGCAGCAGCCAGTCCAATTCGGACGGTGCCAGCTCACGGGTGTGGTACGGGTTGAGCGGTGTGTCCCTGCCGGGGGAGAAGGTGATCCGGTTCGGCGTGCTGACAAGCAACCGGCCCCCTGGCCGCAGCACCCGGTAGCACTCGGCGAGAAACCCGTCCTGGTCCCACAGGTGCTCGATCACCTGCATGTTGGCCACCACGTCCACGCGTTCGTCACCGAGCGGCAGGTGGGCGAGGTTGCCCCGCGCGGCGGCCACCTCCGGGTAGTTGCCGGCGACGTGGCTGATGCTGGCCGTGTCGTAATCCACCGCCAGTACCCGCGCGGCGTGCGCGGCGACGAGCGCCGCCCCGTACCCCTCACCGCAGCCGGCTTCGAGCACCACGGCGTTCGAGCAGTACGGCAACAGCGCGTGATAGGCCGCCTCGTGCCTGCGGAACCAGTAGTTCTCTTCCGGCACGCCCGGCACGGTGCGCTCCCCGGTGAGATGCAACACCTGCGCCTGCCCTGGGGTATCGAGTGACACGGTGCCGGCTCCCGGGGTCTGCGGTCGGTTCGTGGACGCTACCGTGCCCGAGGTTACGTCAGCCCTGCCGTTGGCCGGCATTCCCATTCTTCCAAGACACTCCTGGCGCGGTGTTCCACAGTAGAACCATGAATCTCACCGGAACATATCTCCACCTGCACCAGGGTCGAGCGGAGGCCATGAAGGTCGATCAGGATTTCTGGCCGCGGGTGATGAGCGGAGCTCTACCTCTTCCCGGATGGCTGGTCGCGATGTTCGAGTTCCCCTCGGCAGGCCAACCGAGCGAACCGGGGCCGAGCGAGCGGCATCCGAGCGGCGATGAGGTGCACCTGTGCGTATCGGGGGCGATGAGCGCGGTGCTTGAACACCCGAGCGGGGACGAGGTGATCGACTTCTCGGCGGGGGAGTGCTGCGTGATCCCACGCGGAACGTGGCATCGGCTGGTGGCAAGGGAGCCGAGCCGGATCGTCGCCGTCACGTTCGGGGAAGGCACCGAGCACCGCTCGTGAATCCCCCGTGTTGTGTACTCATATCGCTCTTATGACGGCGTTATTGCGGCAATATGGGTACACCGATGCGGACGGGGGCGGGGTTACCGCGCCGCGAGCCGGGCCAGGCGGCGCGGCGAGGGCCAGCGCACGTCGTGTACCCAGCCGAACTTCTCGAACAGCCAGATCACCCGCGCGGAGACGTCGATCTGGCCGCGCCCCACGCCGTGCCGCGCGCAGGTCGGGTCCGCGTGGTGCAGGTTGTGCCACGACTCGCCCATGCTCAGGATCGCGAGCGGCCAGACGTTCGCCGAGCGGTCCCGTGCGAAGAACGGGCGCTCGCCGATCAGATGGCAGATCGAGTTCACCGACCACGTCACGTGGTGCAGCAGGCACACCCGGACCAGGCCGGCCCAGAAGAACGCGGTCAGAGCGCCCCACCACGACCACGTGATCAGTCCGCCGAGCACCGCGGGCGCGATCAACGTGACCAACGTGCACAGCCCGAACAACCGATGCACCGTCCGGATATCCCGGTCAGCCAGCAGATCAGGGGCGAACCGCTGCTGGTCGGTCAGGTTGCGCTCGAACAGCCAGCCGAGATGCGCGTGCCAGAAACCGCGAGCCAGTGCCGGCGGCGACGTGCCGAACAGCCATGGCGAGTGCGGATCACCTTCCCGGTCGGAAAACGCGTGGTGCCGCCGATGGTCCGCGACCCAGTGCAGGATCGGGCCCTGCACGGCCAGGCTGCCGGCGATGGCCAGCACTACCCGCATGGCACGGCCGGCCTTGAACGCCCCGTGCGTGAAGTAGCGGTGATAGCCGACGGTTACCCCGAGGCAGGTCAACGTGTACCAGGTGGTTGCCAGCGCAACGTCGACCCAGCCGAGACCCCATCCCCACGCCACGGGTACCGCCGCGATCAGTCCAAGGAACGGCACGATCACGAATACATACACTGAGAACTGCGCGGGCAGCCCACGTTTACCGGAGAACAGGTTCTTCGGGGCCCGTCCGGTCCGCCCGTCCGGCCCGTCCGCTGTCGAAGTCATGCGACCAGGAGTACACGACCCGATCGGACGACGGTTCACCGGCCGCCAAACCACCATGCACCGGCGGGTTAACACCCGACGGGCGAGATCAGGAGAGGCGCTGCAGTAAGGCCTGCTTGGCCGCGGAAAACTCCTCGTCGGTGAGGGTGCCGTCGCGGTGCAGTTCGCCGAGCTCGCGAAGCCTGCGCAACAGGGTGTCCGGGTCGTCGGCCGCCGCGGTCGAGGGTTCACCGGTGCTCGCGGGCGGTTCGTCACGGGCACGTGACGGATGCGGCAGCCGGGCGAGCACCGCGGCGGCGACCAGCGCCGTCGTCCCGCCTTCTTTCCTGATGCCCCACGCGAGGCAGTTCGGATCGTGTTCGGCGGCGCGGTCCGTGACCCCGTCGTTGAGGCGGAAGCGAAGGTATCCGTATCCCAAGCCGACTTGCGGGTGCCATTCCGCCCCGGTCAGCTCGTGCAGCGCGAACTGCCTCGGCCCGGCCGATTTCTTGGCGTCTTCCGCCATCAAGTTCCATTCGAGGCGGATGTGCGAGCCGTCGAACGTCGCGATGCCGTCTCCCGCGGCAGCCGTCAGCGGTACATCGGGCCCGGGCAGCAGGTACCGATCGGTTGGGCCGTCCGGCACCTGCCATACCAGCAGCGAATCGCGCACCTCGTGGACGAAATGCGCGGCCTCAGCCGCCCGCGCGGGCCCGACCGGCAGCTGGTACGGATCGGAGGCATCGCTCAGCCGGCCCGCGGTGGCCTGAACGAACGGATCGGCACCGTTTCGGAGCCGCAGCCTGATCCGACCACCCTTGCGGCCGGGCTCGTAGCCGATGCTCGCCACGGCCATCAGCGGTATCGCGAGTTCGCCGAGCTCATACCGGAGCTTGCTGCTCTCCCGGCCGCGAGACGGCACGGATGGCACGATCCGCACCGTTTCCAGGTCGAATGACCACGTTCCCTCCGGCGCGGTGATGTCCACCATGCGGAGAGTCTAGGGTTCGGGCGGAACGGGAATGACCACGGTGCGAAGCGCTCAGCGCTGCGGTGGTGGCGGCGGGGTGGTGCCTCCCGAACCACCGGATCCACTCGGGCCGCTGGAGCCGCCGCCCTTGTTGCGCAACCGATCCAGCGCGTCCTTGGCTTGCTGCCTTGTGTGCGGATCGTTGGCCATGTTCTTGGCCTTGCGCATCAGCTTGCGCCCCTGCGGCGTGTTGGCGAGTTTCGCGAGCTTGCCGAAGATCGATGCCATCGTGGCCTCTCTTTTGCTTGATCGGGCGGTCCGCCTTCCAAGGAAACCATGACCGTCGCGGCGGCACGACCCCGCCAACGGTGGTAGCGCTACACGTTCGACACCGTGATGCTGAACGCGCCGGGGCCGCAATGGGCTCCTATCACGGCGCTGGACTCCACCAGCAGCGGTTCGCGGGCGTGCGGCAGGCGTTCCCGCAGTCGCAGGCACACGTCCTTGGCCCGATCGTCCTGGCCGAAGCGAGTCACCGCGAGATCCACCTCGTGGCTCGCGGCGCGCTCAACGGCGAGGTCCAGCATCCGCTCGATCGCCCGCTTCGTGCTGCGCACCTTGGCCAGCGGCGCCACTTCACCGCTGCGCACGGTCAGCAGTGGCTTGATGGACAGCGCGGTGCCGAGCAGCGCGCTGGCCGCGCCGATTCGCCCGCCACGGCGCAGGAACTCGAGGGTGTCCACGTATACCAGCTCGGCGCTGGTGGTGAACCGGTGTTCGGCAGCGGCGATCACCCGTCGCGGGTTTCCGCCCGCGGCTGAGACCCTGGCCGCGCCCAGTGCCGCGTAGCCGAGGCTCATCCCGGTGGTCTGCGAGTCGAGCACGTGAACCGGCACCCGCACATACCCGCCCGCCTCCCGGGCGGCCTCCACGGTCGCGGACATCCGCCCGGAAAGGTGCACGCTGACGATCGCTTCGGCGCCCGAGGTGATCGCCTGCTGGTAGGTCCAAAAGAACGCGTTCACATCCGGCGGGGAGGTGGAAACCGCTACGCCCCCGCGCATCGCATCGAGGACGTCGTCGTTGTCGATCCGCGCCTCGTCGTCGGTGCGATCGCCGACGTGCAGCTGGACCTGAACCACCGAGATGCCGAACTCTCGCACCAGCTCATCGGGCAGGCATGCGGTGGAGTCGGTGACCACAGCGACACGTCCAAGCATGTTGCCGGACATTACCGCGTTACCCCTTCGGAATGAGAGGGATGCACGAAGATCATCAGTCTGCTTCGTCGCCCTTGCTGTATCGGTGCCCTCAGTTGTTCGTGAGGACCGTCACGGCTGGCAACGGGACCTCGCGTTCTGCCATTAAGCTACTGCATAGTAACGCTTCAGTGACAGGGGTGAACGCGCACGTTTTTCCTCGTCGTGGCAAGGTCGGACGAAACGAACTCGCACGCCCGTCGCCAGAAGCTCATGGCTGCGGAGACCTGCTTGCCGGGTCGAAGCGCTGGATCCAGTATCGGGAGGTCGAACAAGGCCCATGACGAACATCGTTGTCTTGGTCAAGCAGGTGCCTGACACGTATTCGGAGCGCAAGCTTTCCGAGGCTGACCACACGCTTGATCGCGAGTCCGCGGACGCGGTACTCGACGAGATCAACGAGCGCGCCATCGAGGAGGCGCTCGTGATCAAGGAAGCGAACGGTGGCGAGGTCACCGTGGTGTGTGTTGGTCCGGACCGCGCGAACGACGCGATCCGTAAGGCGCTGTCGATGGGCGCGGACAAGGCCGTGCACGTGTCGGACGAGGTGTTGCACGGGGCGGACATTCTGCAGACCGCCACGGTGCTGGCGAAGGCGGTGGGCACCGTGGACGGTGTCGAACTGGTCGTGGCCGGTAACGAGGCAAGTGACGGCCGGGGCGGCGCGGTGCCGGCGGTGCTGGCCGAGTTGCTCGGGCTGCCGCAGTTGACGCATGCCCGCAAGGTGACCGTGGAGGGTTCCACGGTGCGCGTGGAGCGGGAGACCGCGGACGAGGGCATCACGCATCTTGAGGCGAACATGCCGGCGTTGGTCAGTGTGAACGAGAAGATCAACGAGCCGCGGTACCCGTCGTTCAAGGGCATCATGGCGGCGAAGAAGAAGCCGGTCGAGAAGCTGACCGCGGCGGACCTCGGGTTGGATGCCGGTGAGGTGGGCCTTTCCGGTGCCGCGAGCCAGGTGTTGGAATCCGCGCCGAAGCCGCCGCGTCAAGCCGGCCATCGGGTGGACGACGAGGGCGAAGGCGGCAGCAAGGTCGCCGAGTACCTGATCTCGCAGAAGTTGATCTGAAAAGCCGCGTGGAGGAGCGAGAAGTGTCTGAGGTTCTAGTCCTCGTCGATCAAGTGGACGGCGAGGCCAAGAAGATCACGTTCGAGTTGCTGACCGCGGCGCGCCGGCTCGGTGAACCCGCCGCGGTGGTCGTCGGCGCCGCGGGGACGGCGGCGAAGCTGACGGATTCGCTCGGCCGGTACGGTGCGGCGAAGGTGTATGCCGCCGAGTCCGAGGACGCGGTGAACTACCTGGTGACCCCGAAGGTGGACGTGCTGGCCGCGCTGGTGGAGAAGGCATCGCCGGCCGCCGTGCTGGTGCCGTCCACGGCGGAGGGCAAGGAGATCTCCGCGCGGCTTGCCGCCCGCACCAACTCCGGTGTTCTGGTGGACGTCACCGATATCGACGCCGACGGTGTGGCCACGCACTCGATCTTCGGTGGCGCGTACACGGTGAAGGCCAAGTCCACCACCGGCCCGGTGATCGCGTCGGTGCGTCCCGGCAGCGTGGACGCCGAACAGGCCGAGGGCGCTGCCGCCGAGGAAACCGTCGAGGTGCCCGCGGTGGACACGGCGAAGACCGCGAAGGTCACCGGTCGCGAACCGATCGTCGGGGGCGATCGCCCCGACCTCACCGAGGCCTCCGTGGTCGTCTCCGGGGGTCGCGGCGTTGGCAGCGAGGAGAACTTCGCGGTGGTGGAGAAACTCGCCGACTCGCTCGGTGCCGCCGTCGGCGCCTCCCGCGCGGCGGTGGACTCCGGCTACTACCCGCACCAGTTCCAGGTCGGCCAGACCGGCAAGACGGTGTCGCCGCAGCTGTACATCGCGCTCGGCATCTCCGGAGCCATCCAGCACCGTGCCGGTATGCAGACCTCGAAGACCATCGTCGCGGTGAACAAGGACCCCGAGGCGCCGATCTTCGAGATCGCCGACTTCGGCGTGGTCGGCGACCTGTTCAAGGTCACGCCGCAGCTGACCGAACAGGTCGACAAGCGCAAGGGCTGACGGCCCAGGACTCACGAGCCGCTCAACCGCAATATGCATCTATATTGCGGTTGAGCGGCCGGGGTGATCAGTGCCAGCTGGGCGAGGGTGTTGCCGTTTCGGCAAACTCCGATACGGCGAACTGGCTGGGCGGGATGGCTTATCAGTGAGTTCACAGAGTTTCCACTGCGTGGTTACGGAATCCCGGGAATCGCGTCGCTCACAGCGGGTAAACCATGAGGTATGACGCAGTCGCAGCTACTCGTCAGCACGGCGAGTACCGGAACGGACCACAAGTCCGACGCCGCACAGTATTCCCTCATCCTTACTAGAGAGAGCGACGAAGTCGTTGCCGCACAACGGCTCCGCTACCACGTGTTCGCCGAGGAGATGGGCGCGCGGCTCGCGTCCGCCGACACCGGGCTCGACCAGGATCCGTTCGACGAGTTCTGCGATCACCTCGTGGTGCGCGACGAGCGCAGCGGCGAGATCGTCGGCACCTACCGGATGATGCCTCCGGAACGTGCGCGGCAGTGCGGGCAGCTGTACGCGGACACCGAGTTCGACCTTCGCGCACTGGACGAATTGCGCCCCGCGCTGGTGGAAACCGGCCGCTCCTGCGTGCACCCCGACCATCGCAGCGGTGCGGTGGTCGGGCTGGTGTGGGCCGGCATCGCGCGCTACATGCTGCTCTCCGGCTGGCGCTACCTCGGTGGATGCGCCTCGGTGCAGCTCTGCGACGGCGGGAGCTTCGCGGCCGGGGTGTGGGACACGGTGCGCGCGAAGCACTACGCCGCCGAGCGGCACCGCGTTCATCCGCTGCACCCCTGGGACGACGCGGGCGTGCCGCGCCCGGAGCGGGTGGCGATCCCACCGCTGCTGCGCGGCTACCTCCGGCTCGGCGCCCAGGTATGTGGCCCGCCCGCGCACGATCCGGAGTTCGACGTGGCGGACCTGTTCGTGCTGCTCGACCTGGAACGGGTGGACCAGCGTTACCTGCGGTTCTTCCTGGGTGAGCAGGGGTGAGCCGCGCCGGGCTGCGAACCGGCGTGCCGGAGCCGGTGGGTGCGCATCCGTGGATGCCGGGCTCGCCGTGCGGCCCGACATGCGTGCCGGCGGGGCAACCCAGGGTGTCGTTGCCGAGGGCGGTCGGCAGGCTGGCCGCGGCGGCCGGCGTGTTGCTGGCGGCGTTGCTGGCCGTTCCGCTGCTCGTGGTGCTGCGCGGCGGCGCACGGGAACGCTTGGTGCGCCTGGTGTTCCGTGCCGTGCTGCGCGCGTTCGGGGTGCGGATGCGGGTGTTCGGCGCGAACGGGTTCGGCCCGGCCGAACGCTTGGGACGTGGCGCCCTTGTGGTGAACAACCACATCTCCTGGCTGGACATCGTCGCGATCAACGCGGTGCGGCCGATGCCCGCGCTGGCAAAATCGGAGATCGCATCCTGGCCGCTTGTCGGGCGGCTGGCGACGAGTGCGGGCACCGTGTACCTGGACCGCGAGGCGCTGGGCACGTTGCCGGGCACCATGGCCGAGCTGGCTTCGGCGATGCGGGCAGGCTCGATGGTGAGCGTGACCCCGGAGGGCGCCACGTGGTGCGGGTCGGACTCCGGGCGCTTCCGCCCTGCCGCTTTCCAGGCCGCGATCGACGGCGGCGTCCCGGTTCGCCCGATCGCCCTGCGGTACCGGGCGGCGGCCGGCGCGGAGACCACCGCGCCGGCGTTCATCGGGGACGAGACTCTGATCGACTCGGTGCGGCGGGTGGCGCGGTTGCGTGGCCTGGTGCTGGAAATGCGAGTGTGTGAGGAAATCGCGCCCGGCAGGGCAGGCGACCGGCGGGAGCTGGCCGCGCTCGCCGAGGCGTCCGTCAACTCCGCGCTGGGTCGGACCCGGCTGGGTCGGACCCAAACGAGCAGTACGCCGACGGGCAGCACCCCGATGGACAGCACTCCGATGGACAGCACTCCGATGAGCAACACTCCGGCTGGTCGTACCCAGAGCGGCAGTACCCAGAGCGGCAGTACCCGGACGGGCAGCGCGCCCGTACCGGCGCAGCCGCGGCGTCGGGCGGCTAACTCGCCGGAGACTGGACTTCAAGTAAACTAGAGGTAGCAAGCTGGCCGGGTGACCACGACCGGGACCAGCCCGAGCATCGCGCGCCGCTCGCTGTTCAGCCGCGACCGGCGCGCGAGCACCATCGGCATCCTGCTGCTCGTCACCATCGTCGCCTTCGAGCACATGGGCGTGGCCACCGCGATGCCCACCATGGTCGCCGAGCTTCGGGGCGGCGCGCTGTACTCCTGGCCGTTTACCGCTTTCCTCGCGGCGAGCGTGCTGGCCACCGTGCTCGCGGGCCGGCTGACCGGTCGCCGTGGCCCCGGCATCTCGCTGCTGCTCGGTCCGCTCGTTTTCCTCGGCGGGTTGCTGCTTGCCGGCCTCGCCCCGAACATGGCGGCGCTGCTGGCCGGCCGGGCCCTGCAGGGCCTCGGAGCCGGGACCGTGCTCGTCGCGGTGTACGTGCTGATCGCGCTGGTGTACGACGAGCGCAGCCGGCCGGCGATGTTCGCCGCGAACGCCGCGGCGTGGGTTGTCCCCGCACTGCTCGGTCCGGCGGTCGCTGGCCTGGTGACCGTGCACCTGACCTGGCGACTGGTGTTCCTCGGGCTGATCCCCCTGGTGCTGCTCGGGATGGTCCTGCTTGTCCCGGTGCACCGCTCGTTGCCGGCTCATCGACCGGCGACCCGGCAACGCGTGGCCACGGTCTGGGCCGCGTTCGGAGCCGCCGCCGGCGTCGCCGCGCTGACCTGGGCCGCGCAGCATTACGACCACCCCGCCGCCATCGGCTTCGGAATGGCCGGATTGATCGTGCTGGCGTTCGGACTGCGGGTGCTGCTGCCCAGCGGCACGCTGCGTGCCAGGCCACGCCTGCCGACCGTGGTGCTGTCCAGGGGCTTGTTGGCCGGCGCGTTCGCCACCGTCGAGGCGTACCTGCCGCTGACCCTGACCGCGGTGCACGGCTACTCGCCGGCCGTCGCCGGGATTCCGCTCACGGTGGGTGCCCTCGGCTGGTCGGCCGCATCGCTCTGGCAGGGACGCCACCCGGACCTGTCGCGGCAGCTGCTGCTCCGGATCGGGTTCGCCGTCCTGGCCGCCGGCCTTGCCGTCAGCGCACTGATCGCGCCAGCCTGGGGCCTCGGCTGGCTGGCGTTCCCCGCGTGGCTGCTCGCGGGCGCCGGTATGGGGATCGCGATGCCGAGCATCGCGGTGTTGCTGCTCAGGTTCTCCGACGTCGCCGAGCGTGGCGCCAACGCCTCCGCGATGCAGCTGGCCGACTGGGTGGGTTCGGCGGGGTGCTGCTGGTCACGCTCGGCTCGGCGGCCCAGCCCTCCACGCCGGTCGCCACGTTGACCATCGCCATGGTGGCGGTCGCACTGCTCGGGGTGGGGCTGACCGGGCGTCGAGCGTGGCGGTGAGGTCCTCGGTAGGTCCGGACGGGCAAGGCGGCTACCCTGGATGGGCGATGACCTACCTGGACCATGCGGCTACCACCCCGATGCTGCCGGATGCGGTGTCCGCCATGACCGAAGCGTTGTCCTCCCTTGGCAACGCTTCGTCGCTGCATTCGTCGGGGCGGCGCGCACGCCGGGTCGTCGAGGAGGCAAGGGAGAGCATCGCGGAATCGGTTGGCGCCCGCCCGTCAGAGGTGATCTTCACCGGCGGCGGGACGGAAAGCGACAACCTCGCGGTCAAGGGCGTCTACTGGGCCCGTCGCGACGCCGATCGCGGGCGGCGGCGGGTGCTCGCGTCGTCCGTTGAGCATCACGCCGTGCTGGATACCGTGCAGTGGCTTGCCGATCACGACGGCGCGGAGGTCAGCTGGCTGCCGGTGGACGACGTCGGCAGGGTCGCACCGGACACGCTGCGCGCCGCCATCGCCGAGGACCCCGATTCGGTGGCGCTGGCCACCGTGATGTGGGGGAACAACGAGGTCGGCACCATCAACCCGGTCGGCGAGCTGGCCGCGATCTGCGCGGAACACGAGATCCCGCTGCACACCGACGCGGTGCAAGCGGTCGGCTCGACACCGGTGGATGTCGGCGCGAGCGGGGTGAACGCGCTGACGTTGACCGGGCACAAGCTGGGCGGACCGTACGGCGTCGGCGTGCTGATCCTGGATCGAGAGACTCCATGCGCCCCGCTGCTGCACGGCGGCGGGCAGGAGCGCGACGTGCGGTCCGGGACGCTGGACGTGCCGGCCATCCACGCGCTGGCCACCGCGGTGCGCGTGGCCGTTACGGATCTCGACGCGGAAGCCGACCGGCTGGCCGAGCTGCGGGACGAGCTGATCCGCGTGGTGCGTGCGCAGGTGCCGGACGCGGTGCTCAACGGCGATCCGGATCCGGCCGGCAGGCTGCCTGGCAACTCGCATTTCACGTTCCCGGGTTGCGAGGGCGACAGCCTGCTGATGTTGTTGGATGCCAAGGGAATCGAGTGTTCCACCGGGTCGGCGTGTACGGCCGGTGTCGCGGAGCCCAGCCACGTTCTGCTCGCCATGGGCGCGGATGCCAGTTCCGCCCGCGGTTCGCTGCGCTTCTCGCTCGGGCACAGTTCCAGGCACGCCGACGTCGCCGCGTTGGGTGCGGTGATCGGTCCGGTGGTCGAGCGGGCGCGGCAGGCAGGTTTTGCCGGCATGCGGCGGCGCCCATGGCAGGTACACCAGCAGCCGGCGGAGGTATAGCGCGATGCGCGTGTTGGCCGCGATGAGCGGCGGGGTGGATTCGTCGGTGGCCGCGGCACGTGCGGTCGCCGCCGGGCACGACGTGCTAGGTGTGCACCTGGCGCTGTCCGCGAAGCCGGGCACGCTGCGCACCGGCGCGCGAGGGTGCTGCACGGTCGAGGATTCCCGCGATGCCAGACGGGTGGCCGACATTCTCGGTATCCCGTTCTATGTATGGGATTTCGCCGAACGGTTCACCGAGGAGGTGGTGGACGAGTTCGTTGCGTCCTACGCCGAGGGGCGCACCCCTAACCCGTGCCTCACCTGCAACGAGAAGATCAAGTTCGAGGCGTTGCTAGACAAGGCGATCGCCCTCGGTTTCGACGCGGTATGCACCGGCCACTACGCCAGGGTGTCTGTTGTGGACGGTGAACCGGAGTTGCGGCGCAGCGCCGATGAGGGCAAGGACCAGTCCTACGTGCTCGCCTCGCTGACCGCGGAGCAGTTGCGGCACGCCATGTTCCCGCTCGGGAACGACGTCAAGTCCGCGGTACGCGACGAAGCGGCCGAACGTGGCCTCGCCGTGGCGGAGAAGCCGGACAGCCACGACATCTGCTTCATCCCGGACGGTGACACGCAGCGGTTTCTCACCGACCGGCTCGGCGAACAGCCCGGCAAGCTGATCGATGACGAGACCGGTGTGGTGCTCGGCGAACACGCCGGCGTGCACGCGTTCACCGTCGGGCAGCGCAAGGGGCTCGGCATCGACGAGCCCGCGCCGGGCGGGCGGCCGCGCTACGTGCTCTCGCTCGAGCCGGTTTCCGGCGACGTGCGGGTGGGCTCGGCTGACAAGCTGGCCATCGGCGAGATCTACGCGAATCGCCCGATCTGGCCGTCCGGCAAGGAATTCGGTGGTCGCGCCTGGCCGGTGCGGTGCGTCGCGCAGGTGCGCGCGCACGGCAGCACCGCCGAAGCGGAAGCCGAGCTGGCCGGCGGCGAGCTGGTGGTGCGGCTGGCCGAGTCGCTGCGCGGTGTTGCACCAGGCCAGGCGGTGGTGCTTTACGAGCCGGATGCCGGCGGTGACGTGGTGCTCGGCAGCGGCAAGATCGCCCGTACCGCGTGAGTCGGCGGAGTTGATGCGCAGCAGCATGCGACGGCCGGGGAAGGGCGTGAACGGCACACGGATCATCGCGGATGGTCCTGGTCCTCGTTCCAGAGCGCGGCGCGGATGACTTCCATGAGGTGCTGGGCCTCGCCGAGCTGACGGTGTCAGCCAACTGAGCTGTCGTCGCTGCTTTCGCGCCGGCCGCATCAGCGCGGTCGGATACGCTGCGTGCGGTGGAGCTGTTGCCGTTCGACGACTACGTCGCGCAGTTGAACCGCAAGCGCATGTCCGCTGGTGTGTTGTTTTATGACGCCGCCGGGCGTGTGCTGCTGGTCGAGCCCTCGTATAAACCACATTGGGATATTCCCGGTGGTGCGGTCGACGCCGGTGAGGCTCCGTGGACGACTGCCGCTCGCGAAGTGCGCGAAGAAATCGGCATTGAGCCCCGGCTCGGTCGGCTCCTCGTGATCGATTACGTGACGGATGACGGGCGGATGCCCGAGGGCGTCGCCTTCGTTTTTGATGGTGGGCAACTCGACCAGGCCACCGTAGCCGAATTGGCGCTGACCGACCCCGAGATCGTGTCGGTACGGTTGTGCTCGCTCGACGATGTCGCCAGCAGGGTCAAGCCCAGCCTCGCCGCACGGCTGCGGGCCACTCTGGAAGCGCTCGCTGACGGAACGACGGTGTTGTGCGAGGAAGGCAATCCCATAGGGCGATAGTCGGCAGCCACGCCGTCGGGTTCCTGGAGCCGTCCGGGCCAACCACGGACAGGCCTCGCGCGTCCTTCTGGTGAACGCACCTCGCGTCGGGGACTGAAGGGAGTGCGGGATGACGTCAGGAATGCGCACGATGACGGCGTTAGCCGTGAGCGGGTTGGCGATCGCCGGGTTAACGGCGGCCAGCAACGGCGCCGCTGTGGCGGGCGAACGAACCGAACAGGACCAGCAGGTGCCGGCGTGCCAGGGTGCCGACCTGTCCGTCGGAAAGGGCGAAACCCAGGCCGGGATGCACCAGCGCGGCATGGACATCGTGGTCACGAACACCGCGTGGCAGGCTTGCTCGATCGATGGCTACCCGACGGTGACGCTGCTCGACGCCGACCACAACCCGGTGCGGACCAACGACGAATACGGCAGCACGTACTTCAAACAGGACCCGGGTGCGCGCCGGATCGTGCTCGAACCGGGCGAGAACGTGGCGAGTAACCTCGCCTACACGCATCCGACCGCTCCGGACGAGCCGCAGGTCACCGCCTCGCACCTGCGGATCCACACGCCGGGCGCCACGGAAGGCGAATTCGTCATACCGATCTACCGGACGCAGGTCTACCGGAGCGAAGTGACCGCGACAGCTCTGGCGCGGTAATCGCCGCGTGAGATCATCGGCCCCTCGAGGATGTGAGGTGGCCCATGATCGACATGCGTTCCAGCACCGTCGCCGACGTGCTGCGTCGAAGTGCGGCTCGCGTACCGCAGCGGGTCGCGCTGCGCTTCGGTGACCGCGAGTGGACCTACGCGCGGCTGGATGCCGCGGTATCGAGGGCAGCGGCCGCGTTGCTGGGCCGCGGCCTGCGCAAGGGTGATCGGGTCGCGGCGTACGGCCGCAACTCGGACGCCTACCTGATCGGGTTTCTGGCCTGCGCGCGGGCCGGCCTCGTGCACGTACCGATCAACTACAACCTCGCGGGTGACGAGCTGCGCTACCTGCTCGAGCAGTCCGGCAGCGGCGCAGTGCTTGTTGACCCGGATCTCGAGTCTAATGTGGACGCTTCGGAAGCTCCGGCGAACCGGCTCGCGCTGCGGGACGCGCCCGGCTCGTTGCTCGAGCTGGCGAACATCTCGGATCCGGCCGAGCTCGACGTCGAGGTCACCGACGGCGATCTCGTGCAGCTGCTCTACACCTCGGGTACCACGTCACGGCCGAAGGGCGCGATGATGAACCATCGCGCGTTGCTGCACGAGTACCTGTCCTGCCTCACCGCGCTCGATATGGCCGAGGACGACGAACCGCTGCACGTGATGCCGCTCTACCACAGCGCGCAGATGCACGTCTTCCTGTTGCCCGCGTTGATGATCGGCGCCACCAACGAGCTGCTGGAAACGCCCGACCCCTCGGACATCCTGCGCCGGATCGAACGGCACGGTCACCGGTCGTTCTTCGCCGCGCCCACGCTGTGGGTGGCACTCGCCAACCATCCCGACTTCGCCGAGCGGGATCTTCGCTCGCTGCGCAAGGCGTACTACGGCGCCTCGATCATGCCGGTCCCGGTGCTGAACCGATTGCGCGAGGCGTTGCCGGAGCTGGGCTTCTACAACTGCTTCGGGCAATCCGAGATCGCCCCGCTCGCCACCGTGCTGCGGCCGGAGGAACACGCCGAGCGCGCGGATTCGGCGGGACGTCCGGTGTTGTTCGTTGAGCTGCGGGTGGTGGACACCGAGGGCAAGGACGTGCCGCCGGGGGAGCTGGGCGAGGTCGTCTACCGGTCGCCGCAGCTGTGCACGGGCTACTGGGACAAGCCGGAGGAGACTGCCGAGGCGTTCACCGGAGGCTGGTTTCACTCCGGCGACCTGGTGCGCCGCGACGAGGAGGGCTACATCTACGTGGTCGACCGGATCAAGGATGTGATCAACACGGGCGGGGTGCTCGTCGCCTCCCGTGAGGTGGAGGACGCGCTCTACACCCACCCCTCGGTGGGTGAAGTCGCGGTGATCGGCGTGCCCGACGAGAAGTGGATCGAGATCATCTCCGCGGTGGTGGTGCCGAAGGCCGAGGAGGACCGGGCCACCGAGGCCGAGCTGATCGAACACGTGAAGGGACAGCTCGCCTCCTTCAAGGCACCCAAACGGGTACACGTTGTCACCGAACTACCCCGCAACGCGTCGGGCAAGTTGCTCAAACGCGTGCTGCGGGACCAGTTCGCCGGCTGAGTCCGGAAGCCCGATTACGGCGTTATGTAAGCGATACTGGTAGATCTCGCCGAACTGGCGAGGGAGCGATCGGCGTGGGTCCAACGGACGCGGAGTGCGCCGAACTAATGTCGGTGTTCGGCGCTAACCTGTGGGGGCCGTAGCTCAGGGAGAAGATCGTCTTGTCGGATCAGTTCGTCCACCTACACGTGCACACCGAGTATTCGATGCTCGACGGCGCGGCGAAGATCGCGGCGCTGTTCACCGAAGCGAAACGCCTCGGAATGCCAGCGGTGGGGATGACCGATCACGGCAACATGTACGGCGCCGACGAGTTCTACCAGCAGGCGAAGAAGGCCGGCATCAAACCGATCATCGGCATCGAGGCGTACGTCGCACCGGGCAGCCGTTACCACAAGAAGCCGATCTTCTGGGGACAGAGCCACCAGCGCGGCACCGACGAGTACGGCGAGGGCGGTGACGTCTCCGGTGCCGGTGCGTATACCCACATGACGATGCTCGCGGAGAACGCGACCGGGCTGCGGAACCTGTTCCGGTTGTCCTCGCGTGCGAGCTTCGAGGGCTACTACCGGAAGCCCCGGATGGACCGGGACCTGATCTCCGAGCACGCCGAGGGGATCATCGCGACAACGGGCTGCCCCTCCGGCGAGGTGCAAACCCGGCTGCGTCTCGGCCAGCACGCCGAGGCGCTGCAGGCCGCGTCCGACTACCGGGACATCTTCGGCCAGGACAACTACTTCCTCGAGCTGATGGACCACGGCCTGCCGATCGAGCGCTCGGTGCGGGAAGGGCTGCTGGACATCGCCCGCCAGCTCAACCTCACCCCGCTGGCCACCAACGACAGCCACTACGTCACCAAGGACCAGGCCGATTCGCACGCCGCGTTGCTGTGCGTGCAGGCCGGTAAGACGCTCTCCGACCCGAACCGGTTCAAGTTCGACGGGGACGGCTACTACCTCAAGTCGGCCGAGGAGATGCGCGAGTACTGGGATTCCGAGGTTCCCGGTGCCGCGGACGCCACCCTGCAGATCGCCGAGCGCGTACAGCCATACGACGAGGTGTGGGCGTTCGAAGACCGGATGCCCCGGATCTCGGTCGGCGACGGCAAGACCGAGCGGGACGCGCTGGCCGACGAGGTCGAGCATTACCTGCCGAGCAGGTTCCCGAACGGCATCAGCGGGGAGTACCGGGAGCGCATCAAGACAGAACTCGACGTGCTGGACACCAAGGGATACTGCGCGTACTTCCTGGTCGTCGGCGACGTGACACGGTGGGCGAAGTCGCAGGGCATCCACGTCGGCCCCGGTCGCGGTTCGGCCGCGGGATCGCTCTTGGCCTACGTCCTGCACATCACCGACCTCGACCCGCTGGAACACGGGCTGATCTTCGAGCGGTTCCTGAACCCGGAACGCGACTCGCCGCCGGATATCGACCTCGACTTCGACGACCGTCGCCGCGACGAGGTGTTGCAGTACGCCATCGACAAGTACGGCCGCGACAAAGTCGCCCAGGTGATCACGTTCGGCACCATTAAGACCAAGGCGGCGATCAAGGACGCCGCGCGGGTGCACTACGGCCAGCCCGGCTACGCGCTCGCTGACAAGATCACCAAGGCGCTGCCTCCGCCGGTGGCCGCCAAGGACATCCCGCTGTCCGGGATCGTGGACCCGGAACACGACCGCTACCAGGAGGCCGCCGAGGTGCGCAGCCTGGTCGAAACCGACCAGGAAGTCTCCACCATCTTCGACACCGCGCGCGGGCTGGAAGGCCTGATCCGCAACGCCGGCGTGCACGCCTGCGCGGTGATCCTGTCGTCGCAGCCGTTGCTCGGCACCGTTCCGTTGTGGCAGCGCGACGACGGCTCCATCATCACCGGGTGGGACTACCCGTCCTGCGAGTCCATCGGGCTGCTGAAGATGGACTTCCTCGGGCTGTCCAACCTGACGATCCTCGGCGACGCGCTGGAAGCGGTGCGCGAGAACAGGGACACCGAGATCGATCTGTCCACGCTGACGCTGGACAACGAGGCCACCTACGAGCTGCTCGCCCGCGGCGAGGCGCTCGGCGTGTTCCAGCTCGAGGGTGCCGGCATGCGCGAACTGCTCAAGCGCCTCAAGCCGACCGCGTTCACCGACATCGTGGCCGCGAACGCGCTGTACCGGCCGGGTCCGATGGAGGTCGGCGCGCACCTCGACTACGCGGACCGGAAGAACGGTCGCAAGCCCATCGAGCCGATCCATCCCGAGCTGGAGACGGATCTCAAGGACATCCTGTCGGAAACCTACGGCCTGATCGTCTACCAGGAGCAGATCATGGCCATCGCGCAGCGGGTCGCCGGTTACAGCCTCGGACGAGCCGACATCCTGCGCCGCGCGATGGGTAAGAAGAAGAAGGAAGTCCTCGATCAGGAATTCGAGGGCTTCCAGCAGGGCATGCTCGACAAAGACTACTCCCACGAGGCCATCAACGCGCTGTGGACCACGGTGTTGCCGTTCGCTGGGTACGCGTTCAACAAGTCGCACGCCGCCGGCTACGCACTGGTCGCCTACTGGACCGCCTACCTGAAGGCGAACTACCCGGCCGAGTACATGGCGGCGCTGCTGACCTCCAACGGGGACAACAAGGACAAGTCCGCGGTGTACCTGTCCGAGTGCCGCCGGATGGGCATCAAGGTGCTACCGCCGGACGTGAACGACTCCGGTCCCCGGTTCCGCGCGGTCGGCGACGACATCCGGTTCGGGCTGGGCGCGGTGCGCAACGTCGGCACCAACGTGGTCGACTCGATCCTCGCCACCCGGGACAACAAGGGCCGCTACACCAGCTTCTCCGACTTCGTGGAGAAATCCGAGATCGTCGCCTGCAACAAGCGGGTGCTGGAATCGCTGATCAAGGCGGGTGCGTTCGATTCGTTCGGCAACACCCGGCTGTCCCTCGTGCAGGTGCACGAGGAGGCCGTGGACGCGGTGATCGGGCTGAAGCGCCAGGAGGCGATGGGACAGTTCGATCTGTTCGGGGCCGGGGGAGCGGAGGAGACCTCGACCGGCTCCTCGCCACTCGCGCACCTGAAGTTCACGCCCGACGAGTGGCCGCGCAAGCAGCTGCTCGGCTACGAGCGGGAGATGCTCGGGCTCTACATCTCCGCGCACCCGCTGGACGGCGCGGAGAGGATCCTCCGCAAGCACGCGCCGAAGCCGATCGCGATGCTGCTCGCCGACCCGCCGAAGGAAGGTGAGGTGACGCTCGCCGGGATGATCTCCTCGCTGGAGCGGCGGGTGAACAAGCAGGGCGAGCCGTGGGCGATCGCCACCGTCGAGGATCTGGACGCGTCGATCGAGGTGCTGTTCTTCCCGAAGAGCTACTCGCTGTTCGCAGCCGAGCTCGCCGAAGACGCCGCGGTGGCGATCAAGGGAAGGGTGAACTGGCGGGACGACAAGATGTCGGTGTTCGGCTCGGGCATCGTTTCGCTTGACCTCAGCGATGCGGAGGCCGCACCCGATATGGCGCCGCCGTTCGTGCTGCTGTGCCGCTCGGAAAAGCTCGACCACGACGTCGTCGGCGAGCTCAAGCGCACCCTGATGGCGCACCGAGGGGACACGCCAGTGCACCTGAAACTGTGCGGCGGGCAGCGCACGCACACCCTCGCCGTCCCCGAGTACCCGGTGAAGGTCACCCCGTCGCTGCTCGGCGAACTCAAGAGCATCCCCGGCGTCGCCGTCGACGGGTAACGGCAGGCGGCACGGAGCCCGAGCGTCAGTTCGAGTCCTGCTTGAGCGCGGTGTCCACGGTCAGCGCGGAGGCAACCACCATGCTGCACAGCGGATCCTCCAGCGGGCGGTGGATCTGCACGACGTAGTTGTCCGCGCTGGTAAACGCCGCCCTCGCGAACCCCGCCCAGGTCTTGGTGATCTTGGCGACCTCGTTGCCACCCGCGTCCTGCACGGAGAAGTTCCAGGCTCGCCAGTTCTCCGCCTGAATACCGCCAACCTGCTGCCCGTTCACCAGGAACGAGAACCTGATCTTGCCGAACACGTTCTCCTGGACGATTTCACCGAGCTGCGCGCCGTTCGGGTAGGTGATCAGCAGTTTGGATTTGAACACCTTGGCCGGGCGGGTGATCTGCAGCAGCGGAACGTGCCGCACGTCGCGCAGCTCGAACTTGTGCGTCATGAACTGGTCGTAGCTGCTGAACAGGCGCACCGCCTTCTTCAGTGCCGACTGGCCGATCTGCGCCACCGAACCGAGCTGCTGACCGTTCTGATCGAAGACCTGGTACTCGTTGGCCATCTCGATCAGCTTGCCCTTTTGGTTGACCACCAAGACCGGCTCGGTGAACAGGGTGCCGCCGCCACCACCGGCCACCGGGGCGCCGCCGGTGCTCTTCCGCACCTGCTGCTGGATCTTGCTCGGGTCGTGCGCGCTGTCGATGTTCAGCTCGAAGACTTCCGCGTCGCTGTGGCCGGGCTGATGCCCGGCCTGCCCCGGTGCCGGCCCACCCTGCGCGGGCTGCACGTGCTGCGTCCACTGCTGGCCGTCCCACCAGCGAACGAATCTCTGATCGGCCTGGTCGGGGTACCACCCAGGTGGCGGCGCGGCAGCTGTCATAACCCGCACTCTAACGATGCGTCCGATCGTTGTGTGCCATTCTCGTTCGACAAGGGCGCGGAGAAGGGGATGGTTCACACTGACGGTGGTCGCGTTCGGGTTGGCCTGGTGGCTCGGGCTGTACCTCATCGCTCGCGATCCGGCGAAAGCGGTGCTGCGCCGGACCGGGATCGGGCTGCTCGGCTACGCCGTCGCGCTTGCCGCCGACGAGCTCGGAGTCGCCGGCGGCGTGCGGCTGGTGCTGCTGAGCGTGCCCGCGCTGGCGTGGAGCGGGGTGATCGTGCTGCTGATCCCGGGAAACCGGGCTGCCGCGCTCGATCGCTGGTGGGTGCGCGGGCTGCTGCCGCTGTTCGCCGCGGCCGCGATTCCGGTGCTGTTCGGCGCGCCCGCGCCGACCGGATACCTGCTGGACGCGGTGGTGCTGGTGCCGCTGCTGGTCGCCGTGGTGCTGCTCCCACTCGGCGGGCGTACCGCGGGGCCGCGGGTCGCCGCCCGGCTGGTGATCCTGGCCGGCCTGCTGTTCGGGCTCGGAGCCGCGCTGCTGCTGCTCGGCGTGCCCGGCGTGCCGCGCGCGCTGCTGGTACCCGCGATCGGCGCGGATCTCGTGTTGCTCGGCCTGTGTGTCGCCGTGCTGGATGCCTTCGAGGAAGGCGAAACGCTGCGCGCGGACATGGTGCGTTCGTTGCTGGTCAGCGCGGGCACGGCGGTGCTCTTCGGCGGGCAGGTCGCGCTGGCGATGGTGCTCGGCGCGGCAGGCGGCGGGCTGAGCGCGCTGCTCTACGGGACGGTCGCCGCGGCGATCCTGGTCCAGGTTGTCGCCAACCCCATCCAGGCCGCGATCGATCGGTTGGCGTTCGCGTCCTCGCCACGGCTGTCCGCGCAGCGTGCCGAGCTGCGCGGCGTGGTGGACGCGTTGCCGAGGCGGGATGTCTCGGTTGCCCTCGCCTCTCTTGACGAGTCCGAGTTCGTTCGGCTCACTCGGCGCGCGCTGAGTCACTACGGCGATCTTGGCAAGCTGGTATCCAGCCCGCTGACCGGCCTCATCCAGATCGACCGGCGGCTCGCCGAACGTGGCGCCGGTGACGCGCCGCTCGAGCGCGCCGCGGAACTCAAAGCGTTGTTGCTGGAAAGCATCACCCGGCTGAAGCCGAAGGACGGGCAGTTCGGCACCAGCGAGGAATGGCGGTATTACAACGCGCTGTATTTCTACTACGTTGTCGGAATCCGTCCGTACAGCGTCCGGACCAAGCGGGAAAACCTGGACGAAACCGCGCGCAAGGCGCTTTCCTGGTTCGCCAATCAGGTGCCGGAGAGGACTTTGCACAATTGGCAGAACGCCGCGGCGAAACTCGTCGCGGCCGACCTGCGTGCCGGGCTGCCTGAGCCACAGCAGCGTCGCTGAGCTGCGTACTGGCAGCGGTTGGCAGTGTTTGTCGGTGTGCTGGCAGTGCCGCCGTGCCTAGCTTCGAGTCGATCCCATCGCATACCGATTGACGAGGAGTTGACATGACGACGACTGCTTCCGAGGAGGCACGAATTACCCGGAACGACACGTTTCTGCGTAATGTTCTGAAATTGGACGCCGCCGCGACGGTCCCGGCTGGAATTCTGCTTGCCGCGTTGGCCGGCATGCTGGATTCGGTACTCGGGCTACCGGCCGGACTGCTGCTCGGCGTGGGCGGATTCTGCGTGCTCTACGGCGTCGCGGTGTTCTTCGTGGCTACCCGGAGCGTGCTCGCCAGGCCGGCGGTGCTGGCGATGATCGCGATCAACCTGGTGTGGGTGCTCGACAGCGCCCTGATGCTGACCGTCGGTTGGTTCGACATCACCACCGCGGGCACGGTGGTGATCATCGGCTTGGCCGCGGCGGTGGGCGGGTTGGCCGCCCTGCAGGCATACGGCCTGCGTCGCTGACCGGGGTTGCGCCCGTGTGGCGTTTGTTCTATAAGTTGTAGAACAAACGCCACACGGGTGTGGAGGCTCCGGTGATCCTTGGTGTCGACCTCGCCAGCGAGGTTCCGCTTTACCAGCAGTTGCGCGATCGCGTGGTGGAGGCGATCGCGTCCGGGATACTGCCGGCCGGCAGCTCGTTGCCGACCACCCGGCAGCTCGCGAGTGACTTCGGCATCAACTTCCACACCGTGAACAAGGCGTACGACCTGTTGCGCCAGCAGGGGTTGCTTCGGCTGACCCGCAAGACCGGCGCGACAGTCTTGCGGGACGCGCACACCGGCCCGCCCCCGCCGGACTTCCTGAGCGGCTGGCGGAGCAGGGCCCGCACGTTGCTCGCCGAGGCCGTCGCACACGGCGTCAGCGAGGCGGAGTTGCTTGAGACCTGCGAGTCCGTGCTGGCAACGTTTCGCGCCGAGAGCGAAGATCCGGCATGAGCACGGGACTGCTCGTAATCTACGCGGCCTCGATCGCGCTGATCGGGGTGATCGCCGTGCTACTGCCGAACTTCTCCCGGCCCACCCTCGCGTTCGGGGTGCGGATCCCGCCCGAGCAAGTGGACTCCGAGTTCGTGACCGAGCAGCGCCGCTGGTACCAGCGCTGGGTGCTGGCCGGCTGTGCCGCCCTGCTCGCGGTGCAACTGCCCCTGGCGCTCGCGGTGCCCGAGTTCGTCCAGTATGGACTGTCGACGCTGCCGGTCGTGGTGGTCGCCGGCGCGGTGTACTACCGGGCGCACAGCCGGATTCGCGCGGCGAAACGGCAGCAGGGGTGGTACGACTCGGCGCGGCAGGGTATCGCGGTGGACACCTCGCTGCGCAGTGATCCGGAGCGGTTCCCGTGGTTGTGGGTGTTGCCGGCGATCGTCGTGCTGGCGATCACCGCCGTGATCGGCATCCTGCGGTACCCCTCGATGCCGGACATCCTGGTACTGCACTGGTCGGGCTCGGGCGAGCCGGACCGTACCGCGCCGAAATCCCCCGGCAGCGCGTTCGTGCTGGTGTTCGTGCAAGCCGGGCTCACCGCGTTCCTTGTGGTGCTGACCAGGTTGTGCTTCGGGGCCAAGCCCGAGTTGGACCCCGCCAGGCCGCGCGGGTCCGCGCGGCAGCACCGCAGGTTCAGCACGCGTACCGCGAAGGCGATGCTGGTGCTCACCGCGGCTAGCGGCTTCACGATGCTCGGCGCGGCCCTGATGGTCTGGTGGAACTCGTTCTCCGTGCCGCTGTTGCTGCTTTCCCTGCTCCCGGTCGCGATCGGCGTGGTCGGGTTGCTGGTGCTGTCGGTACGCACCGGGCAGGGCGGCAGCAAGCTCGAGCAGGAAGCCGACGTAGCCGAGAACACCGGGTACGTCGAGCAGGACGACGACCGGTTCTGGCTGGCCGCGGGCCTTTTCTACGTCAATCGCGACGATCCCGCGGTGTTCGTGCAGAAACGGGTCGGCTTCGGCTGGACGGTGAACCTCGCCAACCCGAAGGCGTGGCTGCTGTTCGTCGGCCTTATCGGCATCGCCGTGCTGCCCGCGTTGCTCCTCCCGTGACGGTCAGGCGTGCACGACGCGGGACGCCTCGGTAGTGAACGCGGTGCGGAAGAAGTCGTCGAGCTTGTCCACAACGGACTGGAACGTGGGGTTGTCGTCGAACATCCACTCGGTATGGCCGCAGCCTTCCAGCATCACCAGCTCCTTGGGCTCAGCGGCGTGCTGGTACAGCGAGCGCGCCTCCTCCGGGTAGTGCAGCCGGTTCTCGCTGCCGTGTGCCACCAGCAACGGCCGGGGCGAGATGCGATGTGCCACCGACTCCGGGTGGAACCGCAGCAGCATCTCGGCCGACTCGAGCGTGACCCCGGAACCGAAGCCGGGCGCCTGGTACAGCTCGAGATTGACGTACCCCTCGGTCGCGGAATCCAGATCCAGCCGGACGATGTCCCACGGTGACGTGATTTCCGAGCGACCGAGCTCGGCGCGCCGCCCCCGGTCGGCACGGATACGGCGCTGCAGGTGTTGCCAGGAGTCCTCGTCATGCATCGTGCGAGTGGACCGGGCGCCGTCGCCGATCCCGTTCAGCGCGGCGACCGCGCGGACCCGCCGATCGTCCGCGGCCTCGGCGACCACCACGCCACCACCGAGACCCCAGCCGATCAGACCGGTCCTATCGGGGTCCACGCTGTCCACAGTAGACGCGCGATCCACGGCGGCCCGCAGGTTCTCCACCCATTCCTGCGGGGCGAGCCTGCCCCGCTCACCCTCGCTGTCGCCGAATCCGGCGTAGTCGAAGGCGAGTACGGCATAGCCACGGGCGCCGAGCGTGCGGGCGAACCGCTGCGGGTGGATCACCTTCAGTCCCTGGAAACCGGATGCCGGGATGAGTATCGGGTACGGCGCCCCTGCGCCGTCGTCATCCGGCAGGTGCAGGTCGGCGTCCAGCCGCTTGCCGACGGAGAAGAACGGCAGTGGCCGCACGGTCATGGGTCCTCCTTCATGATTCCTTTGTCCCGTGGAGCTTTTCGGTCAGTTCCCGCGCGGTCTCGTGCACCGCGCGGCCGATATTCGGCAGCGCCCTTCCCACCCGGAACTTGGGTGCGGAGACGTTCACGGCGGCCACGATGCGTCCGGTGAAATCCCGCACCGGCGCCGCGGCCGCGACCAGCCCGGCCTCGAATTCCTCGTCGGCGAGCGCGAAACCGAGCCTGCGCGCGCGGCGCAACCTGGCAAGGCATTCCTGGGCGCTGCCCGGTGCTTTCGGGCCGGCGACCATGGAGGCGCTGGCGTTGAACAGCTCGATCACTTCGTCGTCGCTGGCGTCGAACAGCAGCGCACGCCCGGTCGATGTGCAGTGCATCGGCGTGGTCCGCCCGATCCAGCCAGCCGCCTGCACCGATCGAAGCGGGTTCTCGGACAGCACGGTGAGCGCTTCGTTGGCGTTGCGTACGCTGAGGTGGCCGCGTTCGGTGACCCTGCCGACCAGCTTGCGCAGCACGGCGGGGGCGGCCGAGATCAGCTGCCGGTCGCTCGCCCGATCGGCGAGGGTGTAGATCCGCCAGCCGAGCCGGTACTCCAGCGAGTCGGGGTCGCGTTCGACGAGGCCTGAGTCGCAAAGCACCTTGAGGGTGCGGGAAACCTGGGTCTTTTCCCGGCCGAGATACCGCGCGATCTCGACCACGCCGGTGCCGGCCGGCAGGTCCTGCGAGCCGAGCGCCTCGAGCACGGCGATGGCTCGTTGCACGCTCGAGAGCGCCTCACTGGTCATATCCCCACCATCCGTGCCGGTGCCGGTTAGGGCAACCGGAGTTGCTCCATACGCACGCGCCAGGGGCGCCGACGATCAGGATGGGGCGATTCCGGCTGGTACCGGATCAACGACCGTATGTATTTGCTCTTATTCCCAGGACTGTTCCGTTACGGATGTCGGTGCCAGATGCGAACATATGTTCGTGCCGAGCGAGGGGCCGATCCTGCACGCCGATCTCGATGCGTTCTACGCATCGGTCGAGCAGCGCGATGATCGTCGGCTGCGTTCCCGGCCGGTGATCGTCGGGGCGGGGGTGGTGCTGGCGGCCAGTTACGAGGCCAAGGCCTACGGTGTCCGCACCGCGATGGGCGGCGCGCAGGCCAGGCGGTTGTGCCCGCACGCCATCGTGGTGCCGCCCCGGATGTCGGCCTATTCCGAGGCGAGCAAAGCGGTGTTCGAGGTGTTCAACCAGACCACGCCGCTCGTCGAGGGGCTGTCCATCGACGAGGCCTTCCTCGACGTTGGCGGGCTGGCGCGGATCTCGGGTCCGCCCACCGAGATCGCCGCGCGGTTGCGGGGAGAGGTGGCCGAACGCGTGGGACTGCCCATCACGGTCGGGGTGGCCAGAACCAAGTTCCTCGCCAAGGTGGCAAGCGGCGTGGCCAAACCCGACGGGCTGCTCGTGGTTCCGCACGACCGCGAGCTGGCCTTCCTGCATCCACTGCCGGTGGAACGGCTGTGGGGCGTCGGCGAGGTCACCGCGCGCAAGCTCCGCGATCGGGGCATCGGCACCGTGGGGCAGCTGGCTGCCTTCGGCGAACCGGCGCTGGTCTCGATGCTCGGCAGGGCATCTGGCCGGCACCTGCACGCGCTCGCGCACAACCAGGACCCCCGCCCGGTGCGGGTGGGCCGGCGCCGGCGCTCGATAGGGTCGCAGCGCGCACTCGGCAGGAAACCGCGCTCATCCGATGAGTTGGACGCTACCGTCGTCGCGATCGTGGACCGGCTCGGCCGCCGGTTGCGCGGGGCACGGCGCGTCTGCCGCACGGTGGTCCTCCGGATGCGGTTCGCCGACTACACGCGGGCGACGCGGTCGCACACCATGCGCGAACCGACCGCGCACACCGAGATCATCCTTGGCGCAGCGCGGGGCTTGCTGGTCACGGCCATGCCGATGATCCAGGCCGAGGGCATCACGCTCATCGGTGTCACGCTGTCCAACTTGGACAACGAGGGCGCCATCCAGCTGGCACTCCCGCTTGATGGGCACAGCACCGGCGCGCTGGACGCGACCCTCGACGACGTGCGCGACCGGTTCGGATCGGCGGCCGTCACCCGTGCCGTGCTGCTCGGCAAGGACGAGGGCATCTCGGTGCCGTTACTACCCGACTAGCCCACCGGTCAGTCGTCGCCGCTTTCGTTGATCAGGCGTTCGAGCTCGCGGCGCAGCAGGCCGAGCCGGGCCTCCTGCAGCAACGGCATCTCGCGCCTGCGTCGCCGGGCGGCCCGGACGTCGATGTCCACCATGAGCAGCGATTCGTCGCTGTCCGGCGCGCTGGCAACCACGTCACCCCACGGGTTGAGCACCTGGGAACCGCCCCAGAACCGGGCGCCTGCCTCGTCCCCGACCCGGTTCACGAACACCACCCAGCATTGCTGCATCCGGGCGGTGAACACCAGCAGGTCGTGCCAGTACGGGGCCGGGTCGAACGATCCGGCCGTGATCTTGGCGGCGCTGTTCGTTGGCACCAGCAGCACCTCGGCGCCGTCCTGCGCGGCAAGCCACGGCAGCATTGGCTGCCAGCAGTCGTTGCACACCAGCGTGGCCATTCGGGCGTGCGCGGTATCGAAGGCGCGCATCCGCTGGCCGGGACTCGCGTGCTTGCGCTCCTCCCAGATCAGGTAGTTCGGCAGGTAGAGCTTGCGATGGTTATGCACGACGTGGCCGTCGGACAGGTACACCGCCGAGTTGTGCCTGCGCACCGGGGCGTCTTCGAGCAGGCCGATCAGGACATCCGGGCCGTGTCCGGACAGCTCGAGCAGCCGCGGATCGTTCAGCGGGATGGAGATGTCGTCGGCGAGCTGACCGAGCGCGTAACCCGTCAGGCTGAGTTCGGGAAACACCACCAGATCGGCCTGCTGCACCGCCGCGTCCTTGATCAGGCGCTCGGTATTCGCGATGTTTCCCTCGACGTCGCCGAGCCGGCAATTCGTCTGTGCGAGTGCCACTCTCATGCGTCTCACCTCCCTACGTCCGGTCCCTGTCGACGGCTCCCCCGACCAGGCATGCGGCGAGCCGCAGCCGATTCGCTGCGCGGAGTTGCCAGGATTTGGGGAGTGATCGCCACGCGGTCCACAGCGCCCGCGTGCGCACTACGGTACGCGTGGGGCGAGGGTGTGCACGAGCCCGCGAAGAAACGCCGACGGAGACGGGAGTGGTACAAGGTGCCTGAGAATGGGCTGCCATGGTCGGCCGGCGCGGCGACCGGTATCGGCTCGATGCCGGGAACCGATCCACGCGAGGCCATCAGCGTCGTGCTCGGCGAGCTGCCGGAGTTTCCGTACCTGCCCGAGCTGCCGGCTCGTGGTGTCGGTGCGGACACCGTCGGGCGGACCGCCGCGCTCCTCGTCGACCTGGCCGTGGACGTGGTGCCGACCGGCTACCGGGTGGCCGCGCATGCCGGCCGCGATCACCGCAGGGCCGTCGATCTGCTGCGGAAGGATGTGGACACGCTCGACGAGCTGGTGGAACGTGCCGGGGCCACGCCCGCCGTGGTGAAGGTGCAGCTGGCCGGCCCGTGGACGCTGACAGCGGGCATCGAGCTGGCCCGCGGTCACCGGGTGCTCACCGACCACGGCGCGGTGCGGGAGTTCACCGAGTCGCTCGTCGAGGGGCTCACCAGGCACGTGGCCGAGGTCGCGAGGCGCACCGGCGCGCGGGTGGTCGTGCAGCTTGACGAGCCGACGTTGCCGACCGTGCTTGCCGGCGCGCTGTCCACGCCGTCCGGCTACGACACGGTGCCGGCGGTGCCCGAGCCGGACGCCGCCCCGATGCTTCGCAGCGTGATCACCTCGGCGCGGGCGGCGAGCTCCGCGCCCGTCGTGGTGCATTGCTGCGCGCCCCGCCCGCCGGTGAGGTTGTTGCGGGACGCCGGCGCTGACGCGGTGGCGCTGGACGCCACGCTGCTGGAGGGCACTCCGGCCGCGTTCACCGACCAGCTCGGAGAGGCCTGGGACGCGGGCACCGTGCTGCTGCTCGGCCTGGTGCCGGGCAAGGATCCGGAGCGGCAGCTCGGCCTGCGATCGGTTGCGGAACCCGCGTTGCGGCTGGTCGACCGGCTGGGCTTCGCTCGCTCGATCCTCGCCGAGCGTGCGGTGCCGACGCCGTGCTGCGGGCTCGCGGGGGCGAGCACCGGGTGGATGCGGCGCGCGTTGTCGCTGACGCGGGATCTCGGGCTGGCGTTCGCCGAGCCACCAGAGGATTGGTGAAGCGCCTGCGAGGCGTCGTGGCCGGAGCGCACAATGGGCCGCA
>WHSZ01000112.1 GCA_009379845.1 Pseudonocardiaceae bacterium
CCCGCTCCATGAGCAGGGCCTTGGCTGGAAGAACTCCTTCGGCAGCGGCAAGGGCCGGGACGCGATCACCAGCGGCATCGAGGTCACCTGGACGGCTACGCCGACGAGGTGGAACAACAGCTTCCTCGAGAACCTGTTCGGCTACGAGTGGGAGCTGACCAAGAGCCCCGCCGGGGCCAACCAGTGGGAGCCGAAGGACGGCGCCGGTGCCGGCACCGTGCCGGACCCAGAGGACGGCTCGCTGACGCGACCCCCGACGATGCTGACGACCGACCTCGCGCTGCGGTTCGACCCGGTCTACGAGCAGATCGCGCGGCGCTTCCTCGAGAACCCCGACGAGTTCGCCGACGCGTTCGCCCGGGCGTGGTTCAAGCTGACGCACCGCGACATGGGCCCGATCGCGCGCTACCTCGGACCGCTGGTCCCGCAGGAGACACTGATCTGGCAGGACCCCGTCCCCGCCGTGACGCACGAGTTGGTCGCGGGGGAGGATGTCGCCACCCTCAAGCGCCAGATCCTCGACTCGGGGCTGTCGGTCTCCCAGCTCGTCTCCACCGCGTGGGCGTCGGCCTCGACGTTCCGCGGTAGCGACAAGCGCGGCGGTGCGAACGGGGCGCGCGTCCGCCTCGAGCCGCAGCGGGAGTGGGAGGTCAACGACTCCGACACGCTGGCGACGGTGCTGGGCGCGCTGGAGGGGATCCAGGAGGCGTTCACCAGCGCCCAGACCGGCGGGAAGAAGATCTCGCTCGCCGACCTCGTCGTGCTCGCCGGGTGCGCCGCCGTCGAACAGGCCGCCAAGAACGCCGGCCACGACGTGCGGGTCCCCTTCACCCCAGGACGCACGGACGCGTCGCAGGAGTGGACCGACGTGGAGTCCTTCGCCGCGCTCGAGCCGACCGCGGACGGATTCCGCAACTACCGTGGGAAAAGCAACCGGCTGCCGTCGGAGCACCTGCTGGTCGACCGCGCGAACCTGTTGACCCTGAGCGCACCCGAGATGACCGTCCTCGTTGGCGGGCTGCGCGTGCTGGGCGCCAACCACAAGCAGTCCCCGCTGGGCGTCTTCACCTCGGCGCCAGAGTCCCTGACCAACGACTTCTTCGTGAACCTGCTGGACATGAGCACCGAGTGGGTGGCGACATCCAGAAACGGCGCGGCCACCGAGACCTTCGAGGGCCGCGACCGGCTCAGCGGCGAGGTCAAGTGGACGGGTAGCCGCGTCGATCTCGTGTTCGGCTCGAACTCCGAGCTACGCGCGCTAGCCGAGGTGTACGCGAGCGGCGACGCCAAGGAGAAGTTCGTGGCTGACTTCGTGGCAGCGTGGCACAAGGTCATGAACCTCGATCGGTATGATCTCGTCTGATCCGCTGGCGGTCGCTCAGATGTCGGGGCAGCGCAGCCTTTCTCCTGGTAACGGCGGCGTATCGGGTACGAGCGGTAGCTCGCGGCGCGCGAGCGGCATAACTAGCCCGAATTGATGCGCATCCTTGTCGGTGTGGATTAGTCCAGCGTAGACTCATCTTTCGTTACAGATTTATTAATAGAGCATTCGGGCCGCGCAATTGGTTCGATGTGCTGTTGTCTCGTGTCAATAAAATACTGCCGCATTCACAACCAGGCGTACGTGATCACGGAGACGAGGGATTTGAAGTGGGAGTACGTCCCGAAGTGGTCGTCAAACGGCCGATTTAAGGTCGACTCGGAAATCTTCGAGTCAATTCGGGTAATGAGCCAAGCAGATCGCCGACACGGTGGCGGCAAACCGGTCGGCGGGTAAGTTACTTTCCAGGTTGGCGCATCTGAATTCGCACCTGGCGGCTGTGCCGTGGCGAATCGAAGGGATTCACGTCAACCGGGCCATTTCTCATGTCAGCCGGTTGATTCTCGTTGCCGCGTGCAAGGAATACAACAACCCACGACGTACCACCGTGATCGCGACCGATGCGAAAAGTTGATATTAGGGATCCGGGACGAGGAGGTGGAATCCGATGACGACGCAGGATCGAACCGACCTGCTGAACGAGATCGGGTTGAACGTACAGAATAGAGCAGCCATTGGTCGAGTGCTGGGGACCGGCACCATTGGACAGGCCACCGAGAGAGCCGATGGCCGGATGGAGGCCACAATCCGGATCCTGCCCGATGAAATCGGCTGGGATCCCGCGATTCTGGTCATGCCCCATGGTGGTGATCTCGAGCTCGAGCTCATCAATGACGACCTCAACACGCATTGCGCGCTGCTGCCGAGCAATGGCGACAGGAAATTCATTTGGCTGGTGAACCATTCGCGTGGAAGGGCGACCCTCAATCTGGACGGTCCGGGCTACTACTGGTACAGCTCACCAACCGGAAACGACGAAGGCCGCGGGCTGACCGGCGCCATCGTCGTGATGGGGGACGTTCCGCCGGAGGCTCGCCTCGACCGCCCCGACCAGCCACGGCCCTAGATTGGAGCAGGCAATGACCGTTGAATACGTGGATGCGGGCGAGGCCATCGACCAGGGAACACTGAGCTCCAAGCAGGGAACCGCGCCGCCTGCGGTCTCCGATGTCACCTACGAGCGCATTCTGAATGCCCGCTCGGAACCCCAGAACTGGCTCACCTACTACGGCGCCTACAACGGGCAGCGGTACAGCCCGCTGGACCAGATCAATACCGAGAACGTCAAGCGCATCGGTCCCGCGTGGATCTTCCAGGCCGGCACGAGCGGCATGATCGCAGGCGCGTCAACCTACGCGTTCGAGGCCACCCCGATCGTCGTGAACGGGGTCATGTACGTCTCCGGCTGGGACGGCTGGGTCTGGGCACTCGACGCGGCAACCGGTGAGGAGTACTGGCGGTACAAGCACGCAGTCCCCTACGACGTGTCACTGTGCTGCGGGAACGTGAACCGTGGCGTCGCCGTGGCCAAGGGGAAGGTTTTCATGGTCACCGGGAACGCCCACGTGATCGCCCTCGACGCCACCAATGGCAAGAAGGTCTGGGATAAGACCTACGGAGATGTGCGGGCGGGCGAGAGCGCCACGGTCGCTCCGCTGATCGTGAAGAACATGGTCATCGTCGGCAGCTCCGGCGGCGAGTTCGGGGTGCGTGGCCATCTGGACGCCTTCGACATCGACACCGGAGAGCACGCATGGCGCTGCTACACGGTGCCGAAGCCAGGCGAGCCCGGCTCCGAAACCTGGCCAGCTGACGGGGAGGCGTGGGCACGGGGTGGCGCGAACTGCTGGCTCACCGGCACCTTCGACGCGGAAACGAACCTGCTGTACGTGGGCACCGGTAACCCGGCGCCCGACTTCGACGGAGGCGTCCGCGAGGGCGACAACCTCTTCACCGACAGCATCATCGCGGTGGACGTCGACGCCGGCCAGATTCGGTGGCACTACCAGTGCACCCCGCACGACGTGTGGGACTACGACAGCATCTCGGAGTGCATCCTGTTCGAGTCGGACGGGCGCAAGCTGCTCGGGCATTTCGACAAGAACGGCTACTTCTTCGTCGTGGATCGCACGAACGGCGAGCTGATCCAGATCACTCCCTTCGTGGACCGAATCGACTGGGGAGCGATCACCAGGGACGGCAAGGTAACGCCAAGGAAGTACCCCGACAAGGAGGGTGATCCGGTCCACTTCTACCCGGGACCAGCCGGCGCCAAGGAATGGACACACGCGGCATACAGCCCGAAGACCCAGTTGTTCTATGTCCCGGTGCAGGATGTCGGCGCCACCGCCACCCGGCGGCGCCGGGAGTTCAAGGAAAGCATTCCATATTGGGGCGCGGGCGTTCAGGTGGACGCTGACGACATGACCGGGAGCGTCAGCGCGTTCGACGCCAACGGTGAGGAGAAGTGGCGCTGGCGCAACGAGCTTCCGATGTGCGCGTCGGTGCTCGCCACCGGCGGCGATCTGGTGTTCGCCGGTGAGCCCTCCGGGGAGTTCAACGCACTCGACGCCCGCACCGGGGAGCTGCTGTGGCAGTTCCAGTGCGGGAGCGGCCACCACAGCAGCCCGTCGACCTACACCGTCGACGGCAGGCAGTACGTCGTCGTGCCGGTCGGGTGGGGCGGCTGGGCCGAGGGGTTCCTGCCCGGCATGCTTGGGGCTGGCCACGGAAGCGCACTGATCGCCTTTGCCCTCCCGGAATGATGGCGCCGTGAGGAAACCCTGCCGGACGCTGGCAGAGAGGAGGTGGATCCATGGAGTCTCAGCTCGCCGTATGGGAGACGCCCGAGTTCGAGGAGATCGCAGTCGCGCCTGAGGTGACCATGTACGTGGCTCGGTTGGAGGACTAGCGATCGAAGGGCGCCGGACATCCGTTCGGCGCCCTTCCACAACGCGGCGCCGAAGCTAGCGACCTGTGGTTAATCGTGCCCAGCGAGTCGAGCAGGGCATAGACTCGATGCGATCGAGCATGTCGGCGCTGGTGTCCAGTTCGGTGCGGGGCCGCGGCGCCGTTGACCACACCCTGCGGGGCGAGATGCTCGGGACCTGATGTCGGGTCGCATGGGGGGACCGCGGATGGCAGCGCCCGGGACGCGGCGGCGCATTTCCACGCCGCTGACCCGCTTCTTCGGGCGCGCCGACGAGACCCGCACGGTCCGCGCGTTGCTCGACGACTCCCGGCTGGTCACGGTGGTCGGCCCGCCTGGCAGCGGCAAGACACGCCTTGGCACCGAGGTCGGCGCCGAGCTGCGCACCCGGTTCCGCGACGGGGCCTGCTTCGTCGACCTGACATCGATCCGCGACGGCCCGTCCGTGCCCGCAGCCGTCGCATCGGCGCTTGGCATCGCGCAGCGGCCGGGGTGGACGGTGGCCGACACCGTCGTCGAGGCGCTGGCGACGGCGGAGCTGCTGGTGATCCTGGACAATTGCGAGCACCTGGTGCGCGCGGCCGCCACCATGACCGGCTCGCTGCTGTCCGGTTGCGGCGACGTCCGGGTGCTGGCCACCAGCCGCATCGCGCTCGGCATCACCGGCGAGCAACTGTTCCCACTCCCGCCGCTGGACCTGGAACCGTCGGTCGCGCTGTTCACCGACCGGGCCCGGCTGGTCCGGCCCACCGTCAGGATCGACGACCGCGATCACCGGCACATCGAGCGGATCTGCCACCGCGTGGACGGCTTACCGCTGGCCATCGAACTCGCCGCGGCGTGGAGCAGGGTGCTCTCCCCCGCCCAGATCCTGCACCGGCTGGACACCGTGCTCCCCATGCTGACCAGTACGGCGGACCCGGCGTCGCGGCAACGCACCATGAATGCCACCGTGGCGTGGAGCTACCGCCTCCTGACGCCCGCCCAGCAGGTTCTGTTCGACCAGCTCTCCGTGTTCGTCGGCGGCTTCGATCTCGCGGCCGCCGAAGCCGTCACGGACCGCGGAGTGCTCGATGACCTCACCGCGCTGGTCGATCACTCCCTCGTGCTGGCCGAAGGGTCCGGCTCGAGCATGCGCTACCAGCTGCTCGAGCCCGTGCGGCAGTACGGTGTGGCCGCACTGGCCGAGCGGGGCGACGCCCACACACAGGCCCGGCATACCGAGCACTATCTGACCCTCGCCCAGCGCGGTGACGCCGGGCTGCGCCGCGCGAACCTCTCCCGCCACCTGCTCGAACTGCGCAGCGAGGAGGGAAACCTGCTCGCTGCCATGGCCTGGGCCCGTGCGAACGACCCGGAGACCGCGCTGCGCATCGCCACCGCGCTCTCCTACTTCTGGGAACGGTGCGGCGCCGTGAACGACGGACGCGCCCGGCTGGCCTCGCTCCTCGACAGCGGTGTCGGCGACGACGGGCTGCACGCCGCCGCACTGGCGGGGCTTGGCAGGTTGGCGTGGCGACAGCGGGACAACGACGCCGCTAGGGCGTACTACGCCAAGAGCCTCACGATCATGCGCAGGCTCGGGGACCCGCTGGGGATCGCGCGTGGCCTGCGCAACCTCGCCCTGACCGAGTGCGTCGCGGGCGACGCCACCACGGCCGTCGACCTGTGCGAGCAGAGCCTGCGGTTGTTCGCCGACCACGGGGACAGCGCGGGGCGCGGGTGGACCTGGACGGTGCTCGGGCTGGCCCGGTTCGCCGACGGCGACTGGCCGGGCGGCGAACACTGCTGCCAACAGGCCCTGGACGCCAACCGTGATCACGGCAGCACGGCGCTGGAGGCACAGGCACATCTCGGGATCGCCTACGCCGCCGCCAACACCGGCGACATCGCGAAACACCGCAGGCATCTGGCTGCGGTGCTGGTCGACCTGCACGACGCCTTGCGCGGCGTGGACGATCCTGACTGGATGTGGGCAGCCTCCGGCCTCGCCGTCAACGAGGGCCGCACTCACGCCGCGCTGCGGCTCGCGGGCGCCGCACGCGCCGTGCACGACCGCGGAAACCACAGTGTCGGCACGATCATGATCTTCAGCGAGGCGGCCGTCGCCCGCGCCCGGCGCGAGGTCGGCGCCCGCGCCGCGGACCGGTTCATGGCCCAGGGCGCCGCGATGACGCCGGAACAGCTGATGGCCGAGGCCCTCGAGCGTCCCACCGACGCCGACCGCCCGCTGTCCGCCCGGGAACGCGAGGTCGCCGACCTGGTCGGCGACGGCCTCACCAACGAGCAGATCGCGACGCGCCTAGTGCTGTCCCGGCGCACGGTGGAGTCGCATGTCGAGCGGATCAAGCACAAGCTGGAGCTGTCCGGCAGGAACGAGGTCATGGCCTGGGTGATCGGCAGGCGTGTCGAGGACGAGCAGGCCCAATGATCCGGGAGTTTACGGATACCCGCGCCACCCGCGAGCGGACATGCTCGAGCGCATGGCATCCACGACATACATGTTCGACACCGCGGAAGAGGGCGAACGCGACCGCCTGCTCGCGCAGGCCCTGATGTGGGATCCGGTGACCCGGCGCAGGCTCCACGACATCGGGGTCACCGAAGGCTGGCGCTGCCTCGAGGTCGGCGCGGGAAGCGGGACCGTGACGCGATGGCTCGCCGACACGGTCGGCGAGACCGGCCACGTGGTCGCGACCGACATCGAAACCAAGTGGCTGCGATCGCTGGACGCGCCGAACGTCCAGGTGATGCGGCACGACGTGACCACCGACCCGCTCGGTGAATCCGTCTACGACCTGATCTGCGCGCGGCTGGTCCTGGTGCACCTGCCGGATCCGCACGCGACCGTGGACAAGCTGCTCCGCGCGCTGGTGCCCGGTGGCTGGCTGCTCGTCGAGGAGTACGACATGATCAGCCTGCCGATGTGCCACCCGCCGGACGCCACGTGGCGGAAGGTCGCCGCGGCACCCGCCGAGATGCTCAGCATGGGCGGCGGCGATCCGCACATGGGCGCGAAGCTGACCAGCATCCTGCATGCCACCGGCGCCGCGGACGTCGACACCGAGGCGGTCGCCCTCCCCCGGCGTATGCCGCAGGTCCCGAGCTGGCAAGCGCAGTTCGGCCAGTTCCGCGAGCGGCTCGTGGACGCTGGGCTGGTGTCGCCCGCGGAGGTGGACAAGGTGATCGCCGACTTCGACGACGAGTCCTGTGACCTGGTGGTCTACGGCCCCCTGCTGGTGTCGGCGCGGTGTCGCAAGCCGTGACCGGTCCAGCATCGGTTCTCGGTGCGTTGAGCCGGTGCCCGGCTATGGTCGAACGCATGTCACCCGAGGGCAGCCGGCTCCGAATGCTGCTGGACAGCGCGGCCCGAGGGGAGTTTCCACCGGTCGACAGTGTCGCCGAGGGCGTGCGGATTCCGCCCCATCGGAGCCGAAGTCGTCATCAGCCACGCTCGGGCCGCGGAGTGATCGCAGCGGGCGCCGCCGGGTGGCGCGCTGGTTGCCTGATCCGACCTGTGCCCGGTGGCGGGTTACGGTTGAGGCATGCCGGGCCTGGACGCTCGGCACGACGGCGGGCGAATTCGACAGGGATGCGTGCAGCAGAAGCTCAATGGCCAGTACCCAGAGTCAACTCTTCTACCGCGTGGAGAACATCATCCACGACATGGTGGATCGAGCGAACGCAGCCGGGGACCGAACCGTCAACTTGTTCGGCTCCCAGCTGCAGCTTCCTGAAGAGCGTCGATTCGGCAACCTCGAGGGAGTCCAGCGCTACATCGACGGCGTGCGCGAGCTCAACTGGGTTCGCCAGGAGTGGCCGGAGCGGGCGGCCGTGCGCCTGAGGGTGGTGCCCCGTCAGATGAAGCCCGGTCGCGGCGAGCGCCTCCCGGTGCTGTACGCCGACGGGCGCATTTCCATGCCCGGGGACGATCTTCGAGATTCCGAGGTCTATCGCCGCGAACTCGTCGTGCTGCACGAGCTGGCCCACCACTTCGCCTACCACATCGAGGCCAACCACCACGGGCCTGAGTTCCTCGGCGTCTACGCTCGGCTTGTCGAGGAAATCATCGGTCCCGAGATGCGGCTGCTCATGCAGATGAACTGGTACGAGGCAGGGCTACGCCAATCGTGATCCTCGCCGGTCGGGTAAGGCGGTAACACGGAAGAGTTGACATGGCGACGTTGGACAGGATTTCGGGCCTTCTCGTCAAGGCTGAGCGCAGCGACAACGAACACGAGCGCGACGCCTACATGCAGATGGCGCAGCATCTGGCGCGTACATCGGGCGTCGAGCTGGAGGTCGCGCGGCAGAACACACTCGGCAAGGAGAAACGGGACCGTCCCTCCCACCACTACTTCCAGATCGGAGAGCGGGGGCAGTCTGGCCTTCGCGCGCTGCTGCACCTCTTCGTTCAGATAGCGGAGCAGAACGACATCACGGTGGATGTGTACGGCTCCATGTCGAGCGTCTCGGCTTACGGGTACGAATCCGATCTGGAGTACGCAAAGAAGCTGTACAACGTCCTGTCCGTCCAGATGGTCGACGCCGCGAACAAGTACCTGGACGGTGCCGATTGGCGCCGCGACACCGCGAAGAAGAGCCAAGCGCGGAGATCCTTCTACCAGAGCTACACGGAGCGGATCGCCAAGAGGTTGAGCGATGCCAACCGCCAGGCGGAGCGCGAAACCAACGCGAAGCAGTACGACGTCCTGGGCGAGAACGGGAACATCGTGCAGCGTTCTGGCGAATTGGTGCTCGCCGACAAGCGTCACAACGTCTGGACGTTCTACCGCGAGAACAGCGACGTGACAGGACTCTTCGACACCGGTTCACCCATAACGAGCCGGCGCGCGGCCGAGGCCGGAGACCGCGCCGGGCAGCGTGCTCGCATGGGAGGGGAGAAAGAGATCGGCGGATCGCGCCCCGGTATCGCGGCGCGTTAGCCCGTTTCCTCGCCAAGTCTGGCTCAGTCCGGCCAATCGGCCGCGGTAATGCCGTCGGGGTGACCGGCCGGCCACTGGACCAACTCGATCCGGTTACCGTCCGGGTCGGTGATCCACGACGTGAGAAAGTCGTCCGAGCCATTCGGTGACCCGGGCGCCTCGGCGGTGATGCCCTTGGCGGCGAGCTCGGTGATGGTGGCGTCCATCGACTCCACCTTGATGACGAAGTGGTTGAGGCCAGTGCCGAGGTCGAGCTCACCGTTGGTGGGGTCGTGGACGAGCTCGATGGCGACGAAGCCGTCGCCGGGGAGTTTGAGCATGGTCAGGCTCCCGAACTCGGTCTCGGGGACCGTCCCGACCACCTCGTAACCGATGGCGGTGTAGAACCCGAGCGACCGCTCGAGATCGGCTACCCGCAGGCCGAAGTGCAAGGTCCTCATCGGTTTTCCCTTCTTTAGCCAGGTCTCGTCTCTCGACCACGGTCGAGCCGGCCTTGAGGTTGTCCGTCCACAGCGGACAATGAAGGGGAAGGAGACCGAGAGTACCCACTCCCTGCCACCTTCAACATATAGCGCACAGGGGGACTTGCCGCAAGACCCGGGTCGTGCCGCAGACTTCTGCACCGAAGCCAGAACCTGCGGAAACGGGGGGACGCGAAATGCGTGTGTTGTTGTTTACCTACGGATCACGTGGAGACGTCGAACCGATGGTGGGACTCGCGGTGCGGTTGCGGGCGCTTGGCGCGGAGGTGCGGGTGTGCGCGCCGCCGGACTTCGCGGAGCTCCTCGACGGTGCCGGTATGCCGCTGACGCCCGTCGGCTGGCCGATACGCGCGCTGGCGACCGGCGCGCTCACCGGCACGGCGCCGAAGACCCTGCCGGAGATCTTCGCCGAGCTGACCGGCATGGCCTACGAGTCGGTTGCTTCGGCGGCCGAGGGCTGTGCTGTGGTGCTGGCGACCGGCTCGATAGCGGCGGTGGCCGGTGCACAGACTGCGGCCGAGAAGCTGGGCGTCCCCTACACGTGTGTGGGCCTCTATCCGAGGTTTCTGCCGTCGCCACACCACCCGCCGCCGGTGTGGCCGGGCCAGCAGCTCCCGTCCGGTGTGACCGACAACCGGACGCTGTGGAAGTTGAACGCCGAGCACATGAACGTGCTGTTGGGCGAAGCGGTCAACACACAACGGGCGTCGGCCGGCCTGCCACCGACCAACAACGTCCGCGACCAGGTCGTCGGCGACCGGCCGTGGCTCGCGGCCGACCCGGTCCTTGGCCCCTGGCCGGAGACGCCGGAGCTCGATGTGGTGCAGACCGGCGCGTGGATCCGGCGAGACGATCGCCCGCTTCCGGCGGACCTGGAGGCGTTCCTGGCCGCCGGCGAACCGCCGGTGTACGTGGGCTTCGGCAGCCAGCCGATGCGGGGCACGAACATGGCGGAGGTCTCCAGGGCGGTCGTCGAAGCGGTCCGAGCACATGATCGCCGCGTACTCCTCTCCCGTGGCTGGGCCGACCTTGATCTGATCGACGACCAAGGCGACTGCTTCGCCGTCGGCGAGGTCAACCAGCAGGCCCTGTTCGGCCGCGTGGCCACCGTCGTGCACCACGGCGGCGCGGGCACGACCACGACGGCCGCCCTGGCCGGAGCGCCACAGGTGGTGGTACCCCAAGCCGGGGACCAGCCGTACTGGGCCGAGCGGGCGGCCGACCTGGGCATCGGCGCGGCACACGACGGTCCGACTCCGACCTTCGAGTCCCTGTCTGCCGCGCTCAAGACGGCCCTGATCCCCGAGACCGCTGCGCAGGCGAAAGCGGTGGCCGGCAAGGTCCGCACCGACGGGGCAACGGTGGCCGCGACGCTGCTGCTCGACGCCGTCAGCCAACAAAGATCGCCAGAGTCCGCGTGACCACGCGAGAGCGTCGAGGCAGGCGAGTGTCAGATCAGGGGTACGAAGAGGAATTGCGGTCCGAGCGAAGCTACGTGGCCGGGCTCTACACGCGGCTCGACGCCGAGCGCTCGCGGGTGAAGGGTGAGTACGACGCGGCGTTGCGGGCCGGTGTTGGTCAAGATGGGGGCGAGACACCCATGGAACGGGATGTCGAGGTGCGCGCGCTGGCAAGGGAGGCGAAACGGCTTGCCGTTGCGGACAACGGGCTGTGTTTCGGCCGGTTGGATTCCCTTTCGGGCGAACGTTCCTACATCGGCCGGATCGGCCTTTTCGACGAGGAGAACGACTACGAACCGGTGTTGCTCGATTGGCGGGCGCCAGCTGCGCGCGCGTTCTACGTCGCCACCGGCGCGAACCCGGAGAACATGCGTCGGCGCCGCCAGTTCCACACGCGCGGGCGCCAGGTGGTCGATTTCACCGACGAGGTGCTCGGCCGCCCGGATAGCGGCGATCGAGGGGACGCGGCCCTGCTCGCGGCGGTCAACGCGCCGCGCGGTGACGGGATGCGTGACATCGTGGCGACGATCCAGGCCGAGCAGGACGAGATCATCCGGCTCGATCACCCTGGGGTGCTGGTGATCGAGGGCGGCCCTGGCACCGGGAAAACCGTGGTGGCGCTGCACCGCGTCGCGTACCTGCTCTACACCCAGCGGG
>WHSZ01000117.1 GCA_009379845.1 Pseudonocardiaceae bacterium
CGGAGACCTTCGCCCGCGACCACAACGAGCCGGGAACACTAAGCCGCCGCCATCTACAGCGACTCGCCACCGGACATGGTCCGAATGGCCAGCCACCGGGACCGGTCCGTCCGGCGACTGCCCGGCTACTTGAACGTATCTTCGGCCTCGGCATAGACGAGTTGCTCGCTTCGCCAAGGCAACCGCCATCAGGTGACCACACCCGGGAACACCCCGCCGCCGTTCGCAGCCGTGAGTTCCCACCACGGATCATCGAATCGTTGCCTGCTCAGCCTGGGCGGGAGGGCGACGACCTGGACCGAGCGTTCGACTGGCTGGACGAACGTGCGGGCTGAATACCTGAAACGAGTCGACGAAAAGTGACTTCACGGCTCGCGAGGTTGAAAGCCAACGAGCTGCTCGATCGTCACGCACAGCGCGGGAAAGTGGGCCGCAGCCAGGTGGCGCACGCCCTGTCGGAGTACTACGCGGAAGGCGTACCAGACCATTCCGCCTACCGGGCGCGATGCGGCGGCCGTGAGATCGCCACAAGCATAGTGACGCGGCGGGACTGGCTCGATCTGGCGTGCCCGCTGACGCCCGACAACGAGCGGCTGACGCTCGTCGATTCCTCGCACGGCGGCGTCGCCCCCGAAGACCTCGATACCAAGAACGCGATACGGCGGCTCGCCGAGGCCGCCGTATCGGACGTCCGGGTCGCGAACGTGCCGCTCTATCGGTTGTTGGACATCGACGCCAGGCGAGGCGCGATAACGGGCACCGTCGGTCTGGTTCCGTTTATGGAGTATGCGCTGACCATGGACCTACTCGAAGGGGAGCTGATCGACGCGATCGCCGGCACGAATACAATCCGGCCGGGCGGGTTGCCGTTGCGCGACAAGTACCTGCCAGACCTTGGTTCCGTAGTGGACTTCTCCGGGCGACTCTGCGCGGGCGGTGCGCTCGCCCTGTGCGCGATCGCTCGGCCTTCCGATCCGTATCGTGGTGATGCCGACTATGCCCTTCTGGTCCAGGAACGCTCCGGGCGCGTTCTCAACGCCGCGCGCCGGCTCGCTGTCATACCGAAGGCATTCCATCAACCGTTGAAGGATCATCGCGCCGACGCGCGAATAGGCGCCACATTGCGACGAGAGATGGAAGAGGAACTATTCGGACGACGCGAGGTTGACAGCACGGTTGACGAGAACCGTGTTGCCGCACCGATGCATCGAAACCGCTTGTCGGAGCCGATGCGGTGGCTTACGGAGGGCTCCGACCGGTTGCGAATGGAGTGCACCGGGTTCGGTCTCAATATGGTCAGTGGCAACTATGAGTTCGCAAGCCTGATATCCATCGAGGATGAAGACTTCTGGGCGCGCTACGGAGGGGAGATCGAGGCGAACTGGGAATCGGCGGGGCTGCGCATTTACTCTACATTGGACACCGAGTTGATCACAGAGCTTGCGTCGGACGAGTCCTGGAGCAATGAGGGAATATTCGGGCTACTGCAAGGACTTCGAAGGCTGAGGGAGCTTGGCGGGGAGCGCGTGAACCTACCCGCCATCGAGCACACCTGCCGTTCATGGTGAAGACGGCCAGCGAACGGTGATCACCACTGAGTCATCCACTGCTTCCCACAGGTGATCGATCCCCGGTCCCCAGACCGCGTAATCACCTTGGCGCGTCATGGTAACGACTCCTTCGGTGAGGTGGAGGCGAAAGTGTCCCTCTACCAGCAACAGCATCGTCGTCCGCTGGTCATCGGTGGTCCACTCTGGACGCTTCTCGCCGGCCGGGTGGGTTGCCCACTTCACTTCAACATCTTGTGTTGAGCGCACATGGTCAGACGGTTTGATGAAATGGCCGAGCAGCCAACCGCGGGTTTCCTGCCCATCTTCGGCGGCGTTACCGTGGTACCAATTGGCGTTCACTGCCGAACGTCCCATTCGATTGCTGGGAGGTTCACCCGATCTCCACCAATCTGCTCAAGCCGCCGAAGTCCTTGCAACAGCGCGAAGAGTCCCTCATTGCTCCAGGCTACATCGGCGATCAGCTCGGCCAACAACGGGCGGTCGAGGCTGGAATATTGGCGCAACCCAATTGCCTCCCAGTTTGCACCGATCTCGCCGCCGTAACGGCTCCAGAAATTCTCGTCGTCGATGACGATGAGACTGGCGAACTCGAAGTTGCCACTGACCAGGTTCAGGCCAAAACCGGTGCATTCCATACGCAACCGATCGGGGTTATCCATCAGCGATCGCATCGGCTCGGATAGCCTGCTCGGGTGCATTGGGTCGGCGCGGCGCTGATCGGTCACGGTGTTGTCAAGGTCGTTACGTCCGAACAGTTCTTCTTCCATCTCGCGCCGCAGCGTCGACCCGATCTGGGCACCGGCTCCAAGATCCGTCAACGGCTGATGGAAGCCCTTAGGTATGACCGCCAGTCGACGCGCGGCATTCACGACCTGGCTGGAACGCTCTTGCACCAAGAGAACGTAGTCAGCCTCACCTCGTTCTGGGCTGGCCGGCCGTGCTATCGCACAAAGCGCGAGGGCGCCGCCCGCACATACCCGCCCGGAGACGTTAAGCGCAGACGCGATGTCGGGCAAGTGCCAGTCGCGCAACGGAAGCTCGCCGTGTCGAATTGGAACGTCGGCGGCGAGCGCGTCGACGAGTTCACCTTCGAGAAGGTCCATGGTCAGCGCGTAGGCGACAAAGTGTCCGACACCGACCGAGCCAGCGATCTCGCCCCTGCGAATCTCGATGCCCATGAGTTGGTACAGCGGCATATCGACCAGCCGGACTCCCGTCGCCAACGTCTCGGCCAACCGCTGCGCCGCGCGTTCCGCGGCTTCGTCGTCCAGCGATACGTGTTCGTCCGCTGCGATGTCGGCGACCGCCAGCCGGTCATGGCTCGCGATCAATGGGCATTCGAGATCCAACCAGTCAGGATGTGTCAGAACGCTGGTTACGACCTCGCGATCCGGGCCATAGCTGGCGCAGTAACGGCCGTGGCTCTCGACTCGGTCTCGATAGTACCCAGCCAGCGCATGCGCGATGTGGCGTTGATTCACGCGCCCGCGCCGGCTGCCTCTGTCTTGTAGCTCGTGCACGTTCAACCGTGCCAACCGGGACGCGACCCGCTGGCGAGCGGTTCCCGGCTCCCATCCTGCGTGCTGGTCGAGCCATTCGAGCGCGGCCCCGATGTTCGGGTCGGCGCTCAATCTCTGCTCAGCATCGGCGACCGCGCCGTCCGCTTCAGCATCGGCAGACGGCGAGACCTTCGCGGCGAAGCGTTTCTTGGCGGCCGGAGAAGCCTGCTCGTATTTCCTGTCGAGAATCTGCTGGGTTTTGGAATTCGGCCGCTTGTCCGGCTCCTCATGCCATGAGGCGACGGTTCGAGTTGCGACTTTCAGATGTTGCGCGAACGATTCATTGCTCATTAGCAACGCGGCCTGCAGCGCGCATGCCGTTCGACCCGTCCAGCCGTCGATCGTTTCCATGCCTCATGCCCCCAAAATTGTATTCTTCGAGGAAGCTGCATTAGTCCTGCACTGTATCTGCACCGGTGATGCATGGTTTATGCGCCGAATTCCGACTGGAATTGAAGGCATGGAAAAACAGCTAGCCTTCCCGATCACCGCGGACATGTTTGATCACCGTTGTGAGATCGGTTTGCAGGTCGTCCAGACGCTCGGTGATCTCGGCCAGTCGCTGCTCGAGTGTGTCCATCCGGGACAGCAGGGTGTCTCCGCTGTCGTCGACGGGCTCGCCGAGCGCCGGCGGCCTCTGGCCGTGCAGCACGGCGTTGAGGTGCTGTGGGTGCCAGCCGAGCGTGCTGGACAGCGACTCCAGCGTCCGGGGGCTGCGGCGGCGCTCAACGGTGTGGTGCTGAATTTCGCGCACTATCGCTTGCGAGACATGCGAACGGTTCGCGAGTTCCCGTTGCCGCCATCCGAGTTCGGTGACGCGCTCGTTGATGGCTTTGGCGACTGCCGCCCAATCCTCCGACACCTAGTCCTCCGTGCTCCGCCTCGGCGCCGAGGTTAACCGTTCTCCGCAATTCCGTGACGTGACGCGGCCTTTTGGGTGCCGCATTTATACAAACGCGTCTTCGCGAGCGCTGAAATCATCACTATATAGATGAAATCAGCACCCTTCGCCATTTCTGTTCGATCAAAGGACTTCCGCTATGCGTACTTTTCTGTCCAATCCCGCACGGCCGGCCTACTACACCGTTCGGGAAGCCGCCTCGATCCTCTGCGTCGATCGGTCAAGCGTCTCCCGCGCTATCCGGGTCGGCACCCTGCACGCCGTGCGGCGGCGTGGCCGCCTGGTCGTTCCGGCCGCTGCACTGGCTCGGCTCCTCGGCGAGCCGACCGATGGCGATCCTCCGCCTGGGGGCATGCCATGACGAGCTCGTACAACGACCTCCGGTTGATCGGCATCGCGTGGCAGCTCGACCGCCTGCGCTGGGTGCCGCGCGCCGAGCTCGCCGAGATCGTTCGGCGGGACGGCATCTGCATGTGGGTGTTCGTCGACGGCGATCCGCCGTGGCTCGGCGAGCGCCTGACCGACCGTGAGCTGGCCGCCCGGATGTGCGCCGGCTGCCCGGTGCAGGACGAGTGCCTGGAACTGGAGCTGCGCACGGCCGGCGAGCACACCGTTGGCGTGTGGGGCGCGCTGCCCGAGGACGACCGTCGCGGCCTGCACTGGCACTGGCTCCGGCGCGGCGAGCGCGTCGATGGCCGGGACACCCACGGCCCGGAAGGAGGGCCGAAGCCATGACCACGATCAGCCTGACGCCGGTGGAGGTGATGGCCGGCCTGGGTGTGCTCCTCGCCCTGCTGATCGTCTGGCGGGCCGGCGCCCGGCGGGCGCGAGCGGCCGCCGATGCGGCACGTAGCGGCGCGCGCCTGATGTCTCTAGCTGGGCGGGTCCTGTTCAACGCGGCTCTGATCGTCGCCGTGCAGTGGGTGGTGATCACGTATCAGAGCGACCGGTGGCTGACGCTCGCCGTGCTCGGCCTGCCGGCACTGTTCGCGTCGTACGCGCTGACCCGCGCGTTGACCGGGACCGCGGTGGACACGCCACGGCGCCGGGGTGGTGGTCGGCGATGACCAGGCCGAGCCGTGCGCAGAAACTTGCCAAGGACGCGGCCGAGGCCGCCGAGGTGCGCGCCTACCGAATGCATCCCGAGGTGGTGGCGCTTCGAATCGAGCGTGTACGGGTCCAGGTGGACCGGATGTGCTGGGCCGGGATCTTCCTCGGCCTGGCGTTCACCATGACGAACGTCCAGGAGTTCGCGTCCACCGGGACCCGGCCGTGGTCTCTGCCGTGGTTGGCCGCCTGGCTGCTGGACCCAACCGTGTCGCTGGTGCTGCTGGCGATACTGCGGGCCGAGCAGGTGACCGCGCGATACCAGGTTCGTACCGGGCCGTGGGTGCGGCGAGCGAAGTGGTTCACGCTGGCCGCCACGTACGTCATGAACACCTGGGCGTCCTACGCGGCCGGCTCGCTGTCCGCGATCGTGCTGCACTCCGTTCCGCCCTTGGTGGTGTTCGTGGCCGTCGAGGCGATCACCGACCTGCGGGACAAGCTCACCGACGCGGTGACCGCCGCGTACGCGGACGCGGCCAAGGCTGTTCATGAACCCGATCGGCTGGTCGAACGGCACGCAAGTCAGCGGAAGTTCTTCGACGACTACCTCGGCGACGCGCGTGCGGCCTGGTCGCCGGGTGTGCCGATTACTCCGGCCTGGGTGCGTCAGGTCACCGGGTGCTCCCGCGGCCTGTCGTCACGACTGGCCAAGGCACTAGCAGCCGAAGTCGAACGCTCCGGCCGACGCGGTGGGGGTGCGCGATGAACACCGACTACAACCCGATGAACGCCGTGAACAGTAGCGATCTGGAGTATTCCGGTCCGGTTTACGACGGCGAATTGGTGGACGGCGGACCGCCTACGCGCCATGCCCCGCCGCGCGGCCGGTTCGCGGATTGGTGGCAGCGCTCGCCGCGCGTGCCCGCCTGGCTGAAGAGCAAGCGACAGGCCGTGCAGGCGTTGAAGGATGCGGTGGTGGCGGTGCTGCGCTCGCCGTGGCGCTACCTCGGCGCCGTCGCGCGTGGCGTGGTGGCCTGCCTGCGGTGGTGGCGCCAGTGGGTGATCGTTCGCGACTATCGCGAAGCCGCCGAGGAGGCCACGAAGCTGGCGGACAAGTTCACCGAGATCCGTGCGTTGACGTTGTTCCGGTGGAAGGTCACGGGCGTCGTGCTCGTCGCCGCGACGTCCGCGGGCATCGTTGGCTATGTCCTAGACGGTGAGCGTCCGTTGTGGATCGCAGCCGTCGTGTTTTCGGCGGCGCTGGCGATTCTCGGGCGCCGCAAGGACGGCAGTCCGGGGCGTAAGCCGTCGCTGGCCGGGCCGCGCACGTTGACGTGGACGATGGACTCGCAAGTGCTCGTGGACGCCTTTCGGGATGCGAAACTGATCGGCAAGGACGAGTCATTGCGGTTGGTGGAGCGGGCAACGCGGGTCGGCGATGGGTGGGCGATCACCGTCGATCTGCCCGCGACCCGCAAGGCTGTTGACGTGATCAAGCACCGGGAAGCGCTCGCCTCGGCGCTGGCGGTTGATGAGATTCAGTTGATGGTCGAGCGGGTGCGTGGCAACGGTGGGCATGCCGGGCGGGTGGCCATGTGGGTGGCCGATGACGACCCGTATTCCTCGCCGCCCCTGCGGACACCGCTGTTGCGGGTACAGCAGTGGGATACCTGGCGGCCGGTGCCGTTCGGCCGGGACGCGCGGGACCGCAAGATTGATCTACCGCTGGTGTGGACATCGTTGCTGATCGGTGCGATTCCGCGGCAGGGCAAGACGTTCGCCGCACGGCTGGCCGCCGCCGGGCCGATCCTGGACCCGTTCGCGCGGGTCTACGTGGCGGATTTCAAGGCGGGCAAGGATTGGGACGCCGCCGCGCAGGTCGCCTACCGGTTCAACTCCGGCGACGAAGCCGATGACGTACTGCTGCTCAAGGACTGGCTAGTCGAGCTGGTGGGCGAAGTGCAGCGACGGTACCGGCGCATGCGGGAACTAGACGACGCGACGTGCCCGGAATCGAAGGTCACGCCGGAGATGTCCCGCGACCGCCAGCTGAACATGCCGGTAACCGCGATCTTCATCGACGAAGTGCAAGTACCGCTGGAAGATCGCACACCCGTTGCAGTGGAAGGAAAGAAGCTCACCGCTGGCGAGTACATCGGCGAGCTACTGACCTGGCTGGCCAAGAAGGCACCCGCGGCCGGTGTCATCCTGGCGTTAGCCACGCAGCGGCCGGACTCGAAGACCATCCCGTCCGGACTTCGCGCCGTGCTCGGGTCTCGGTTCGCGTTGCGGGTGATGGATTGGCGGGACAGCAACATCATCCTCGGCGAACAGATGAACACCCGTGGCTTCGACTCCAGTCGCCTGCTCGCCTCGCACAAGGGCGTTGGCATCCTGCGGCCGGACGGGGAGACCGAGGCCGGGGCCGAGACGATCGCGATGACCGTCCGGACCTACTTCATGCCCAACGACGATTGGCAGGAGATTTGCCAGCGTGGCCGGGCGCTCCGGGAAGCGGCCGGAACCCTCGCCGGACACGCGGCCGGGCAGGACACGGAACCGGTGCTCGACGACGCGGCCGTAAGAGCCATTGGCGCGGGCGCCGAGCGGAGCCGTTCGGGATGGTCGTCCGCCGAACTACCGGAACCACTCGCTTCCGTCGCGGAATACCTCGGTGGTGATCTCGATCTGGACGGGCGGGAGTTCGTGCCAACCGCCGAGCTGACCGAAGCTCTCGATATGGAGCCCAGCCTGTTCGCCCGGCAAATGGGAGAGCTGGGCTGCCGGCCCACCCGGCACCGGATCCCGGACGACGACGGCGAGGTACGCCGGGTACGCGGCTACCTCACGGCCGATATCCACGCAGCCATCGAGCGGACAAGTGCGGATGAAATCAGCGCCACCCCCCACCCCGACACCGATCAGTCATGAGCGCAGGCGACCAAGGCGGAGACGGCATCACGGTGCAACTGCCGGACGAACTCCCTGTACTCACACCGCACGTTAGCCGCATACTACTTGCCATACTGGTCGAGCTGACCGAAGTGGAGGTCCAGGACGGACCCCCCGGAAGAGGATCGAATGACTACTGAAATCAGCCGCGACCCGTGGGCGACACTGGATGACCTGCTGGGCGTCGACGTCATCGAAACGGTGGACGAGGGCATCGGGCCAGTGGCCTTCTATGGGCGCTGCTCGACCGAGGACAACCAGGACCCGGAGACGTCGCACGACTGGCAGCTCAGCAACGCCAGCAAGTTCGTCGAACCGCTCGGTGGCCACGTCGTCGCGGACTACTTCGACGTGGGCCAGTCTCGCTCGGTGCCATGGGAGCGACGCACGCAGGCCGCACGGTTGCTGGCCGCGTTGAAGAACCCGAACCGAGGCTGGAATGCGGTCGTGGTGGGCGAAGGTACCCGCTGCTGGTTCGGGAACCAGTTCTCGTTGATCGCCCCGAAGTTCGCCGCCTACGGGGTAGACCTGTGGGTGCCAGAGCTGGGTGGGAAGTTCGACGCGCGCAACCCGTCACACAAGATGCTCATGTCCGTACTGGGCGGCATGAGCGAATCGGAACGACAGCACGTGCAGGCACGAGTGCGGGCGGCGATGGATGCGCAGGTACTCAACGAGGGCCGCCACCAGGGCGGACGAGCTCCCTACGGATACCAAGTCGTGGACGGCGGGCCGCACCCCAACCCACGCAAAGCGGCCGAGGGCTACCGCCTGCGAGTGCTGGCGATCGACGAGGTTTCGGCCGAGGTTGTGCGTCGGATCTTCGCCGAGTACCTGGACGGCAACGGAGACCGCGCCATCGCCAACGGACTCAACCGGGACGGCATCCCGTGCCCGTCCGCACGGCGCCCGGACCAGAACCGGCACCGATTGGCGGATGGGTGGCAGGGCAGCACCGTCCGATCCATCCTGGAGAACCCGCGCTACACCGGCTACGCCTTCTTCGGCCGCTGGACCAAACACGAAACCCTGCTCGATCCCGAAGACGTGGCCGCTGGGCACGTGACCCGGTTCCGGCGCTCGCAGACGGACCGGATCGTGCGCTCCCGCCAACCCGCGCACCCGGCCATCGTGTCCGTCGAGGACTTCACCCAGGCCCAGTTGCTGCGGCGGTCGAAAGGAGCCGGCGGGCTTGAGACCGCTCGTAAGGCGGAGCGTAGCGGGCGTTCGACGAAGCGGCAGTACCTGTTCCGGGGTCGTATCCGGTGTGTGGTGTGCGGCCGGAAGATGGAGGCCAGTCCGCGTGCACACGGGACGTACTATCGGTGTCCCGCACGCACGTTGGCTCCGGGCTCGCCCGCCTTGGCTCAGCATCCGCCTGCCGTCTACCTGCGGGAGGACCCGCTGCGGGATGCGGTCAACGGGTGGCTCGGCGGCCTGTTCTCCCCCGACAACGTCGACCGGACCGTCGCCGCGCTGGTCGCTTCACAGGATGAGTCTGGTGGCAGGCAGGGTAGCCAGGAGGCGGCGAAGAAACGGCTTGCCGACGCCGAGGCGCGGCTCCGTCGCTACCGGGACGCGATCGCGGCCGGGATCGATCCGGCCGCGCTGGTCGAAGCGACCAATGAGGCGCAAGCCGAACGCGCCGCCGCCCGAGCCGAACTCGACAACGCACCCGCGCCGGGGACTCTGACCGACGCCGAGGTCTACGCGATGATCGATGCGCTTGGTGACGTTGGTGCGGCGATGTCGAGCGCCAAACCGGACAAGCTGGCGAGCCTTTACATAGCCGTTGACCTGCAAATTCGCTACGAGCCAGACGCTCAAGCAGCCCATGCGACCATCCAGCCGACAAGCCGGGTGAATAGTAAACGTGTCCGAGGGGGGACTTGAACCCCCACGCCCATAATTGGGCACTAGCACCTCAAGCTAGCGCGTCTGCCATTCCGCCACTCGGACTTACGTGCGGACAGCCTAACCGATGCCGTGATGGAATCCCACGCCACCCTAG
>WHSZ01000119.1 GCA_009379845.1 Pseudonocardiaceae bacterium
ACGGCCGACCTTGCTTACCGGTACGAACTGGCAGCAAGTCCTCGATCAACACCCACTGATCATCGGAAAGCAACTGAAAACGCGACACACCCGGCAGCATCCCAGCCACCGACCGAAACCTTTGTCAGACACGCCCTAGCGGCGAGTAGAGCTCAGTCGAGGGACAGCGCCAGGAAGAAGTCCACTCGATCGTCGATCTTGCCGAGGTCCCGCCCGGTCAGCTGCTCGATGCGCTGGATGCGATACCGCAACGTGTTCACGTGCAGGTGCAGCGCGCCGGCGCATTTCGTCCAGCTTCCGGAGCTGACCAGGAACGCCCGCAGCGTGGGCACCAGCGCGGCTCCGTTCGCCTGGTCGTAGTCAAGCACCGGCCCGAGCACCCTGCGGCGGAACGACCGCCGCACGTCCTCCGGCACCGCCGCGAGCAGCATCATGTGCGAGGAAAGGTCCTCGTGCTCGGTGAACGCCACCCGTTCGTCCCGCAACTCGGACAACCGGCACGCGTACCGAGCCTCGTCCAGCGCCCCGCGCAGCTCGCTCGCCCCCGCGACCACGCCACTGACCCCGACAAGCAGCCGTGCGGCGGAAAAGCCGTCCGCGAGCGTGGCGGTGTCCTCCCGAAGGGCGCGCACGATCTCGGTGGCCCGCTGGCCCCCGGCCGGCACCATGGCCACGGCTTCCCCGTCCAGCACGGCCACCGCGACATCCAGCAGCTCCTCCAGGATGCCCCGCGCCAGCCCCGCCGCACCCTCAGACAGCCGCGCGACCACCACGAACAACGCAGAGTCGGCCGGCAGCCCGGCCAGCTCGAGACGGGGCTGCAGCTCGGCAGGGTCGGTGACCGCGGTCAGCAGCCGCACGATCTCGTCGGCGAGCGGTTGGTGTCCCTGCCGGGCGTGCGACATCCGGCGGCAGCCGGTGGCGATCAGCGCGGCAAGCTCACCGGCTAGCCGGTGCTGATCGGCGGCCCAGCCCGCGCAGTCCCCGCCGAATACCAGGAACCAGCCGACCACGCGGGGAGCGAACGCGTCGGTGATGCCGTACAGGGTGCGCCCGGAAACCGTGGCCGGGAGGTGCCGGCCGGCGAGGTACTCGCGCGCCAGTTCGGCCCGCGCCGCGCCGGAGAGCTCAAGGCCGGCGCTGGCGATCACGTGACCGGCCGGGCTGAGCACCGCGCAGCCGAGGTCCAGGTGACGGCGCACCAGTTCGAGCACCTCGGTAAGCCACTCGCGGCCGCCGGATTCCGCGTCCACCAGGTGCCGGTGCTGGCCAAGTAGCTCGGCGAGGTCGTCGGCGCGCTGCGGGGTGAGCGCACGGTTGATGCGCTCGGTGATCGTGGCGAACGCGACGTCCGCGGGCACCCGCAGCAACGGCAGGCCAGCAGCCCGGCACGCCTCGATCAGGTCGTCCGGAATGGAGTGGTACTGATCGCCGGCAGCCAGCCCTGCGACCTCCGATTCGACCAGTGCGTCGACGAACGCCGTGGAGTCCGCCGCGCCGCGTCGCCACACCATGCCGGTGAGCACCAGCTCGCCACCGGTGAGATACCGCCGTGGATCGGGCAGATCCGTGACCATCACCGAGCGCAACGGCCGCTCAAGCGCCCGCTCCTCGCCGACGACCACGTCCATGTGCAGCTCGCGGTCCTCGAGCACGTCTCGCAGCTTCACGTCACTCCTTCGAACGAAGGAAGGCTAGTCCGGTGCCCGCGTGCCCGGAACCCTTGGAGGATCCTCCAAAGACAGCCGGTTGAGCAGCCGCCTTGTTCGTGGTCTGTGCCGCTGGTCACACGGGTTCACCGGGTGTTCACTGAATCTACGCAACCGACCTGGCAGGGAGGCGAACCGTGCGCCCACCGACACGAGCACCGGCCGAGCTGGCCCGGTTCAACGAGTCGCCGCGCGCCGGCGCCGTCGCGGAGATGATCACGTTTTGTCACTGCCGGGCGTGGGCCGAGGGCGTGGTAGACGGCCGGCCTTACGCCGACGTGCCGGCCTTGACCACGACCGCGGGGGAACTGATCGAGCGGCTGGACTGGTCCGGCATCGAAGAGGCGATGTCCGCGCATCCACGGATCGGCGATCGGGTATCCGGCGCGGATCGCGCGGCCCGCTGGTCCCTGGGCGAGCAGGCCGGCGTGGACGGTTCCCTGGATGCCCTGCTGGACGGCAACCGCCGGTACGAGGCCCGTTTCGGGCAAGTGTTCCTGATCAGGGCAAGCGGCAGGGACGCGGTGGAAGTGCTCGCCGAACTGGAACGCCGCCTTACCAACGACGTGGCCTCCGAACGTGACGAGGTGCGCGATCAGCTCGCCCAGATCACCATCGGCAGGCTGCGCGGAGCCTTCGCATGACCCAGCGTGTTTGCCGTGAAGGCCACCTTACGGGCAACCCGACGCCCCGAATGGGCCCCTCGGTCGGTCCCCACTCCGCAGCGAGAGGAGAGCAGATGAGCGTGTCCACGCATGTGCTGGACAGCACGGCCGGGGTCCCGGCGCAGGGCGTCGCCGTCTGGCTGGAACGGCGCACCGCCGACGGCTGGACGAGCGTCGCGCGGGCCAAGACCGACGACGACGGCCGGGTCAGGCAACTCGTCGACACCCACGAGGCCGGCGACTACCGGCTCACCTTCGACGTCGGCGGGTATTTCGACGCGCGCGGCGTACCCGCGTTCTACCCCGAGGTGACGGTGACCTTCCGGATCACCGATCCGGCCGGCCATCACCACGTCCCGCTGCTACTCAGCCCGTTCGCCTACTCGACCTACCGAGGGAGTTGACGATGGCCACCACGCTCGGCCGGAATCGGTACGGCAAGGCCGAAACTCGCGTGGTCGTTCTCCGCCGGCACGCCGACCGGCACGAGATCGCCGACCTCAACGTGAGCATCGCGCTGTCCGGCGACCTTGCGGACACCCACCTCACCGGCGACAACGCCAAGGTGCTGCCCACCGACTCGCAGAAGAACACGGTTTTCGCCTTCGCCAAGAAGCACGGTATCGAACAGCCGGAAACGTTCGGGTTGTTGCTTGCCAGCCACTTCGTCGCCACGCAGCGTGCCATCACCCACGCCCGCGTCGAGATCGAGGAATACACCTGGAACCGCCTCGGCGCGCACTCCTTCGCCCGCGCGGGCGACGAGGTACGCACCTGCGTGATCCACCACGACGAGCAGGCCACCCACGTGGTCTCCGGACTGAAGGACCTGGTGGTGCTCAACTCGACCGACTCCGAGTTCTGGGGCTACCCGAAGGACGAGTACACCACCTTGCCGGAGACCAGTGACCGGATCCTGGCCACCGCGGTCAGCGCATCGTGGCGGCACACCGGCATGGACACCGACTGGGGCAAGTCGTACACCGAGGCCCGCAGCCACCTGCTCGAGGCATTCGCCGGCACGTACAGCTACTCACTCCAGCAAACGCTGCATGCGATGGGATCGCGCATGCTTGAACACCGGCCGGAACTCTGCGAGGTCCGGTTCTCGCTACCCAACAAGCACCACTTCACGGTGGACCTGAGTCCATTCGGGATGGACAACGAGAACGAGGTGTTCTTCGCGGCGGACCGGCCGTACGGGCTCATCGAAGGCAGCGTGGTACGCGACGACGCGCCCGACGCCGGCCAGGCGTGGGAGTAAACGATGGAGTTTCTCAGACCGGCCACGTGGCGCGAAGCGTTGGAGGCGCAGGCGAATCATCCCGGCGCGGTGCCGATCGCAGGCGGTACCGACGTGATGGTCGAGCTGAACTTCGGCCGGAACCGCCCGCCCGCGTTGGTTGACCTCACGGCCGTCGACGAGCTCGCCGAATGGTCCACTGTAGACGGAGAGATCAGGATCGGTGCGACGATGTCGTACACGAAGATCATCGCGGAGCTCGCCGAGGAACTGCCGGGGCTGGCGATGGCCGCGCGAACCGTTGGCTCGCCACAGATTCGCAACCGTGGCACGGCCGTCGGCAACCTCGGCGCGGCCTCGCCAGCGGGCGATTCGCACCCGCCGCTGCTGGCCACCGGCGCCACCGTGGAAGCCGACTCGGTGCGCGGCAGCAGGGATATCCGGATCGAGGAGTTCTATCTCGGCGTGAAGCGCAAGGCACTCGAGCCGGACGAGCTGATCCGCGCGATCCGGGTGCCGGCCAAACGTGGTCCGCAGCAGTTCTCCAAGATCGGTACCCGAAACGCGATGGTGATCGCTGTCTGCTCGTTCGGTATCGCGCTGAACACCCTCGACCGCACGGTCGGCACCGGGATCGGCTCGGCGGCGCCAACCCCTCGGCACGCCGGCGATGCCGAGGAATTCCTCGCCGGGAACCTGCCGTGGGACGACCGTGATCCGGTTCCGGACGGCGTGGCACGCAGATTCGGTGAGCTCGTCGCCGATGCCGCCGTACCGATCGACGATGTGCGTGGGCCCGCGCGCTACCGCACGCATGCCCTGTCCGTGATGGCCCGCCGCACGCTCGGCTGGGCGTGGGAGGAGTACCGATGCGCCTGAACCTGACGGTGAACGGCGAACCGCAGCAGGCCGACGACATCTGGCCTGGCGAGAGCCTGCTCTACGTGCTGCGCGAACGCCTCGGCCTGCCCGGTGCCAAGAACGCTTGCGAGCAAGGCGAATGCGGCTCGTGCACGGTGTACCTCGACGGCGTGCCGGCGTGTTCGTGCCTGGTCGCGGCCGGTCAGGCCGAGGGACACGACGTGGTGACCGTTGAGGGGCTCGCCCCCGGCGAGGACGATCTCCATCCGGTGCAGGAGGCGTTCGTGGAGGCTGGCGCGGTGCAGTGCGGGTTTTGCACGCCCGGCCTGCTGGTGGCCGCGCACAATCTGGTGGAGCACAACCAGAATCCCAGCGACGCTGAGATTCGTGAGGAGCTGGCCGGAAACCTGTGCCGGTGCACCGGCTACGAGAAGATCCTCGACGCGGTGCGGCTCGCCGCCTCCCGGACGCGGAACCGGAAGCAGGAGGCCGGCACATGATCGTGATCGAGAACTGTTCGGTCGCCACGGTGGACGCGGCCGGCACGGAATACACGTCGGGGCACGTGACGATCGACGACGGCCGGATCATCTCGGTCGGGAAGGGCCCGGCCGAACCGGGCGGCACGCGCATCGACGGCACCGGATGCCTGGCCACGCCTGGCCTTGTGAACACCCACCACCACCTCTATCAGTGGGTGACAAGAGGGTTGGCTACCGATTCGACGTTGTTCGAGTGGTTGACCGAGCTGTACCCGGTGTGGGCGCGGATCGACGCGGAGGTCGTCGGCGCCGCGGCGCGCGCCGGCCTCGGCTGGCTCGCGCTGTCCGGGTGCACGACCAGCACCGACCACCACTACGTGTTCCCGCGGCGCGCCGGCGACCTGCTCGGCGCGGAAATCGAAGCGGCGCAACAGATCGGGCTGCGGTTTCACCCCACGCGCGGCTCCATGGACCGGGGCCGATCCGCCGGCGGCCTGCCGCCGGACGAGGTCGTGGAAGACGTCGACGCGATCCTGGCTGACACCGACGCGGCGATCTCCCGGTTCCACGACCCGTCCCCGGAATCGATGCTGCGCGTCGGGATCGCGCCCTGCTCGCCGTTCACGGTGTCCACCGAACTACTCGCCGGGGCGCGGGAGCTGGCGAGCGCGCGTGGCGTGCGACTGCACACCCATCTCGCGGAAACTCTTGACGAGGAGGAGTTCTGCCTCGCTACGCACGGCAGCACCCCGGTTGAGTACCTCGACTCGCTCGGCTGGCTCGGCCCCGACGTGTGGCTGGCGCATTGCGTGCACCCGTCCGAGGCCGGGATCAAGCGGCTCGGCGCGACCCGCACCGGCATCGCGCACTGCCCCAGTTCGAACGCGCGGCTTGGCGCCGGGATCGCCCCGGTCCGCGCGTTGCTGGAGGCGGGAGCGCCGGTGGGGCTCGGGGTGGACGGCGCCGCTTCCCAGGAATCCGGCATGCTAGCCGACGAGCTGCGTCAGGCGCTGTACGTCGCGCGGCTGCGTGGCGGGCCGACCGAGCTGCACACCCGGCAGGCGCTCGCCATGGCCACCATCGGCGGGGCGCGCTGCCTCGGCCGGGAGGCCGAGATCGGCTCGCTGGAAGTCGGCAAACTGGCCGATGTCGCGCTCTGGCGGCTCGATGGGCTCGGCCACGCGGACATCATCGACCCGGTGGCCGCGCTGGTGCTCGGCCCGCCGGCGCCACTTGAACTGCTCACCGTGCACGGCCGCACCGTGGTACGCGGCGGCGAACTCCGCACCGCCGAGCCAGACCGGCTCGCCAGCGAAGCCCGCGCCGCCCACCTCCGCCTAAGCAAGGACGCCCCATGATCCCGCAAGCCCCCGTATCACCGCTGGTTGCCATGAAGGCCACCTTGCGGGCGTTGAGTGCCGTGAAGGCCACCTTACGGGCAACCAACGCCCGTAATGTGCCCCTCGTTCATTCGACTATTCCCCGTGCCCGGGGTGTTGCCGGTCGCGCGACATGTAACGGGGGCGTCCGATGACCGCACCGACCAACCTCGAATCGACCACCAGCGGCGGAGTTGGCGACAGCCCGCAGCGTCCGGACGGCACGCGCAAGGTGAAGGGCGAATTCGCGTACTCGTCGGATCTGTGGCACGACGACATGCTGTGGGGCGCGACGCTGCGTAGCCCGCACCCGCATGCCGGCATCACCGCGATCGACATCGGCGAAGCGCTGGCCACCCCCGGTGTGCACGCCGTGCTCACCCACGACGACGTGCCAGGGGTGCGCTACTACGGTCTCGACCACCCGGATCAACCGGTGCTCGCCATCGACCGGGTGCGCTACCAGGGTGAGCCCGTCGCGCTGGTGGCCGCCGAGCACCCCGAGGTCGCGCGGCGCGCGATCAACAAGATCGGCGTGCACTACCAGGTGCTGGAACCGCTCACCGATCCACGCAGGGCGGCGTTCGACGCGAGCGCGCCACGGCTGCACGAACACGGCAACGTGGTGCGCCATCAGCCCGTCCGGGTCGGCGACGTCCAGAAGGCCCGAGCCGAAGCGGATGTCGTTGTCCAGGGCGAGTATCAGATCGGCATGCAGGACCAGGCTTTCCTCGGGCCCGAGTCCGGGCTCGCGGTGCCGGCCGAGGACGGCGGGGTGGATCTTTACGTTGCCACCCAATGGATGCACGTCGACCTGCGCCAGATCGCGCCGTGCCTCGGGTTGCCGGAGGACAAGGTGCGCATGACGCTGTCCGGTGTCGGCGGCGCGTTCGGCGCCCGCGAGGACCTGTCCATGCAGGTGCACGCCGCGATGCTGGCGCTGCACACCGGCAGGCCGATAAAGATCGTGTACAACCGTGAGGAGTCGTTCTACGGCCACGTGCACCGGCATCCCGCGATCATGCGTTACGAGCACGGCGCCACCAGGGACGGGAAACTCGTTTACGCCAAAGCGGAAACCATCCTCGACGGCGGTGCCTACACCTCGTCGACAGCGAACGTGGTCGGCAACGCCGCGTCGCTCGGGGTCGGCCCGTACGAGGTGCCGAACGTCGAGATCGACGCGTACGGCGTGTACACCAACAACCCGCCGTGCGGAGCGATGCGCGGATTCGGCGCGGTACAAGCGTGTTACGCGTACGAGTCGCAGATGGACAAGCTGGCCGCGGCGCTCGACATGCACCCGCTTGACGTTCGGCGGGTCAACGCGGTCAGCGAGGGATCGAAGCTGGCAACCGGCCAGCTGGTGGATACCCCGGCGCCGCTCGCGGAAATGCTGCGGCGGCTGAAGAACATCCCGCTGCCGGATCCGACCGACAACTCGGACATCCGGAACCTGCCTGGCGGGGTCTCGAACACGACGCACGGCGAGGGCGTGCGGCGCGGTGTCGGCTACGGCGTCGGGCTGAAGAACATCTGCTTCTCGGAAGGCTTCGACGACTACTCGACCGCGCGGGTGCGGCTGGAAGTGATCGGTGGCGAACCCGCCGCGCTGGTGCACACGGCCGCGGCTGAGGTCGGGCAAGGTCTTGTCACGCTGCAGGCCCAGATCGCCCGTACCGAGCTCGGCATCGAGCGGGTCACGATCGCACCGGCCGACACCCAGATCGGGGACGCGGGCTCGTCGTCCGCGTCCCGCCAGTCCTACATGACCGGCGGTGCGGTGAAGACCGCGTGCGAAGCGGTTCGTGCCAGCCTCTTCGGCCGTGCCGCCGCACGTTTCGGCCTTCCGGAAGAAGATCTTTCGCTGATCGGGGGCAAGCTGATCTCGGCGCGCGCCGGTGTGCTCGTGGCGCTGGCCGACTTCCTCGGCGATGAGGTGATCGAGGAAGTGCGGGAATATCACCACCGGCCAACCACGCAGGTGGACCCGACGACCGGGCAGGGCGACAGTCACACCCAGCTGGCCCTGTGCGTGCACCGTGCCGTTGTCGACGTCGATGTCGAACTCGGCCTGCTGAAAGTGGTCGAGCTGAGTGCCGTACAAGACGTCGGCAAGATCCTGAACAGGACCTCCCTCGAAGGCCAGATCCACGGCGGCACCGCGCAGGGCCTCGGGCTGGCCGTGATGGAGGAAATTCAGCTGTCCGAAGGCAAACTGCGCAACCCGTCGTTCACCGACTACTTGATTCCGACGATCCTCGATATGCCGCCGATGCGGCTGGACATCCTGGAGAACGCCGACCCGCACGCGCCTTACGGGCTGCGTGGTGCCGGCGAGCCGTCAACGCTGTCGTCCACCCCGGCGATAGCTGCGGCCATCCGAGACGCCACCGGGCTGAGCCTACCCCGTGTCCCGGTGCGTCCGGACGACCTCACGCCGACCTCGTGAGTCTTTTCGTGGGTTATAGCACCTAAAAAGACTCACGACCCCCGGGAGCGTATCTATGAATACCACCAGGACACACCTGCGCCCAAAACCCCCAATCGACCGCTGGTTCCAGATCAGCGCGCGTGGTTCCACGGTGCCCCGCGAGGTCCGTGGCGGCATTACCACGTTCGTGGCGATCGCCTACATCGTCGTGCTGAACCCGCTGATCCTCGCCGGCGCGACCGATGTGGACGGTCAGCGCCTTTCGCTGGCCGGCCTGACAACGATGACCGCGCTGTCCGCGGGCCTGATGACCGTCCTGATGGGAATCGTCGGCCGCGCACCGCTCGCGCTCGCCGCCGGGCTGAGCGTGAACGCCGTAGTCGCATACCAGGTGGCGCCGCACGTCACCTGGCCGCAGGCGATGGGTCTTGTCGTGGTCGAGGGGCTGCTGATCCTGCTGCTCGCGGCCAGCGGCATCCGTACCATGATCGTGAACGCGATCCCGCGCAGCCTGAAGCTGGCCATCGGC
>WHSZ01000114.1 GCA_009379845.1 Pseudonocardiaceae bacterium
TACCGCGGTTAGCCCGCTAAACGCGGTAATGGGGGATGATGGGTTGGTGTCAGCGGATCCGTTGGAGCGGTTGCGGCAGGTGTGCCTCGCGTTGCCGGAGACCAGCGAGCGGCTCAGCCATGGCGAGCCCACCTGGTTCGTGCGCGGCAAGAAGACCTTCGTGATGTACGCCGATCATCATCACGACGATCGGCTGGGTTTCTGGTGCGCCGCGCCGGCCGGTGCGCAGGAGGCGCTGGTGGCATCCGATCCGGAACGCTTCTTCCGGCCGCCGTATGTGGGGCATCGCGGTTGGCTGGGCGTCTACCTGGATGTTCCGGTTGACTGGGCGGAGATCGCCGAGTTGGTGTCCGACGCGTACCGCGAGGTGGCGCCGAAACGGCTCCCCGCCCAGCTGGACGACGCCGAGGGATAGCGCCTCAGGCGTTCTGCAGCGCGGCCAGTACCCGCTGGTGACTGATCCAGCCGATCAGCGCGCGCCCGCCCGGCTCCAGTACCGGCAACCCGGTGCCCTGGCCGTCGACCAGAGCATCAAGTGCCTCCGTGAGCGTGAAGTCCCTGGTAACCAGCGGTGGTAGCTCGGCGAGATCGGCGACGGTCCGGTCGCTGGAGCTCTCGTCGCCGAGGCTTTCGGCCACGGCCCGCGCGGTGACGCAGCCGTGATACTGCCCGTCGGCGCCGACCACCGGAAGCATGCCGTGCCCGGAAAGCGCGAGCGCGCGGGCGACCGTGCGCAGCTCGGTGCGCTCGGCAAGCGGCTCGGGCAACGGTGCCAGCACCGCCGCGATCGAGACGTCCGCGAGGTGGCGGGGCTCGGACCGCGCGTCCAGGTCGATACCGCGTCGGCGGAGCTTGCGTGTGTAGATCGTGTCGCGGGACAGCGTGCGGCCGACCAGCGTGGCGATCACGATCGCGGTCATCAGTGGCAGGATCACCGTGTATTGACCGGTCAGCTCGAACAGCACGATCACCGCGGTGATCGGCGCACCCGCCGCACCGGCGAACGCCGCGCCCATCCCGATCAGCCCGTACGCCCCTGGCGCGGCGGTCATGTCCGGCAGCCAGGCGTTGACGAGCACGCCGAACGCGGTGCCGGCCATCGCACCGATGAACAGGGAGGGCGCGAACACGCCGCCGGAGCCACCGATCCCAATGGTCAGACTGGTCGCGAAGATCTTGCCGGCCAGCAGCACGAGCAGGAACCAGAACACATAGCCGCCCTGCACAGCCCGCTGCAGCACCGGATAGCCGACCCCGTACACCTGCGGCAGCGCGAGCAGCACCCCGCCGAGCAGCAGCCCACCGGCGGCCGGCCGGAGCCACTCGGGTCCACGCCACACCCGGTCGCAGGCATCCTCGATCAGGTACAGCACGCGACTGAACAGCACGCCGACGCCGCCGACGAGCAGGCCGAGCAGTGCGAACAACAGGTACTCCACGGGACTGCGCAGGCCAAAGTCGGGTAACTGGAGGAACGCCTCGTTGCCGAGCACCGCGCGCCCAACCACGCTGGCCGTCACGCTGGAGAGCACCACCGCGCCGAAGGATTCCACCGCGAAATCGCGCAGGATCAACTCCATGGCGAAGAACGGGCCGGCCAGCGGGGCGTTGAACGTGGCGGCGATACCGCCGGCCGCGCCGCAGGCCACCAGCACCCGCAACCGGTTCTCCGCAAGGCGGGTCAGCCTGCCGAACGTGGAACCGAGCGCCGAGCCGATCTGCACGATGGGCCCTTCCCTGCCGACCGAGCCGCCCGCGCCGATGCACAACGCGGACGCGATCGCCTTCACCCCAGTGACCTGGCCGGGGATCCGCCCACCGCGCTGGGCCACGGCGTGCATGACCTCCGGGACACCATGCCCGCGCGCTTCGGGCGCGAAGCGGTGTACCAGCGGCCCGTAGACCAGCCCAGCGAGGACGGGCACAACCAGCACGAACCACGGGCCGAGCGCGGGTAACCAGGGGTGCGCCGCATGTCCGGCGGTCGAGTAGTCATCATGTCCTGACAACAGCTTGGTGAATCCTGTGATCAACCAGTGGAACCCGATGGCGCCGGCACCCGCGCAGGCGCCGATCGTGACCGCGAGCGTGAGCAGTCCTCCGGAGCTTTCCCGCAGCCACCGGCCGATCGGTTGCCGTGCCGCTACGGGAAGTGCGGCGCGACCACGTATTCGGCTTCGCACGCTTCCCGAGAACACCATTGCATTGTGCAACACTTGCTCAGGACACGTGTATGTGACGTGCGGTACAACGGAGCCATGCCTCGAGCCGAGCCCGACGCACACGCGGCCGATGACGTCGACGCGGTGACCGACGCCGTACTCACCGCGTCACGTCTGCTGATCGCCGTCTCCGCGCGCTCGATTGCCGCCGTGGACGAGACGATCACGATTCCGCAGTTCCGGGTGCTTGTCGTGCTCGAGGCACGTGGGCCGGTCAAGCTGGCCGCGATAGCCGAACAGCTGGACGTGAACCCCTCAACCGCGACACGGATGGTGGACCGGTTGGTGGCGGCCGGATTGGCCAACCGGGAAGCGAATCCGGCAACACGTCGGGAACTTGTCGTCGAGCTGACCGCCAAGGGGCGCGCGGTGGTGTCCGAGGTGACCGAGCATCGCCGCGCGGAGATCGCCGAGATCGTCGGTCGCGTTCCGGCGGCGACCCGCAAGGGGTTGGTGCGCGCGCTTACCGCATTTGCCGAGGCCGGGGGCGAGACTCCGGTGGCGGGTTTCTCGGGAGCGCTGTGGTTGTAGCGGGGCGATCCGGCCGGCGGGTCAGCGCCACCCCGGCGAGTACCACGATCATCCCGGCGATCACCCTCGGGTTGAGCGACTCGCCGAGGAACACGGTGCCGAGCAGCACCGAGACGACCGGCAACAGGTAGCCGACCGTGGAGGCCACCACCACGCCCTCGTCCGCGATCAGCCGGTAGTTCAGCACGAACGCGAACCCGGTGCTGAACACCCCGAGCACTACGACCGCGAGCAGTGGGCCCACTTCGAGCTGCACGGATGCCGTGCCACCAGCCGGTAGCGCGAATACGGTCAGCCCGCAGGCGGTGATCATCTGCGAGGCGGCGAGCACCATCGGCGACAAACCCCGACCGGCGAGGTGCCGCCCGATGTAGCTGAAACTGATCGCGTAGCTCGCGGCCGCGCCGAGGCAGGCAAGCGCCCCCCAAGTCATCAGGTCACCGGCCTGCCACGGCGCGAAGATCAGCAGAGTTCCGCCAAATCCCAGCAGCAAACCCAGCAGCCGCAACGGGTTCATCGAACGCTGCTGTCCAATGAGGACAGCGATGAGCAACGCCCACAGTGGCGTGGTCGAGTTGAGCACGCCGGCGACGCCGGAATCCGTTGTCTGCTCGCCGTACGCGAAGGCCAGAAACGGGAGTGCGTTGCCGAACAGCGCCGCCACCACGAGATGCCGCCACACCCGCCGCTGCCTTGGCAGGCGCAGCCGGCGCAGCTGGCACAGACCGGCCAGGACCATCGCGCCGAGCAGCACGCGCACCAGCACCAGCTGTACCGGGGACAGCGTGTCCAACCCCAGCTTGATCCACAAGAAGCTCGAGCCCCACATCAGCGCCAGCGCGCCCATCCGGAGCAGTGTCCCCGCACTCCCCACCGCACTGCCCTTCGCTCGGAACCAACCAGCCAGCTCCACAGTCGCCCCGGCCGGACAACAGCACAAGCGAAAGTTCGTGCACCTATCTATTAGTAGAGCTGTAAACTCATCCCATGCTGGACTTCCGTCGAATGCAGGTACTCCACTCGGTCATCACCAGCGGCTCGCTGTCCGCGGCCGCTCGCAATCTCGGCTACACGCCGTCGGCCGTCAGTCAGCAGATCGCCGCACTCGAACGGGAAGCCGGCCTGCCACTGGTGGAGCGCGTCGGGCGGGGCGTGCGGGCCACCTCTGCCGGGACGCTGCTCGCCGACCACACGGCCGTGTTGAGCGGGCAACTGGCGAAGGCCGAAGCGGAACTCGCCGACCTGCGGCTTGGCCGGACCGGCCGGCTGTCCATGAACTACTTCCATACCGCGGGCGCGGCGCTGGTCCCGCCAGCCGTCGCGATCTTCCGCGAGAAGAACCCCGGCGTGCAACTGGATCTCAAGCTGAACGATCCGGCGTACTCGCTTGACGAGGTGCTCGCCAAACACGCCGACGTGGATCTGATGGTGCTTGCCGAGCATACGGCCGAACGGCCGGGCATCCGGTTCGTGCACCTGCTGGATGATCCGTACCACGTCGTACTGCCGAGCAAGCATCCGTTGGCCCGCAAGCGATCGCTCGATCTCAGCGAACTCGCGGACCAGCCGTGGGTGGACACCGAATGGCCGCATGGGGTGTGCCGCCAGGTGATGCTGGATGCCTGCACCAAGGCCGGCTTCAGCCCACACTTCGTGGTGGAATCGGACGATTACCCGACCGCGCTCGGATTCGTCGAAGCCGGCCTCGGCGTAACCCTTGTCCCGGCGATCGCCCTGAAGCATTCCCCAGCCCGGGTCGCGACGCGCAAGCTCCGCGGCCCGACACCGGTTCGGTCGATCTACGCCGTGGTGCGTGACGCGGCCTACGCCTCGCCGGCTGTGCGGCAGCTCGTCGACGCCCTCCGGGTCGCGGCCCGGCAGGACGACTAGGCAAGACCCGTTGAGCGAGTGGTGAGCCAGGCGGTGTGCGAGCGCTTGAGCCGGACGATCGCGAAGTGTCCGGCCACGGCAATCGCGACACCCGAACCGGCTGCCAGCCAGCCAGACCCGGTGAGCCTCAGCACCGTGATCACGATGAAGCCGTCGAACAGGGCGACCAGCGTGAACCCGAGATGGTCGACGTAGCCGACCGGCAGCGGACCATCGGTGCGCAGCAGGATGCGGCGTGCCTGCGCGCCGCGCACGATCATGTAGCCACCCAGGGCGCTCAGCGCGGCGAACAGGATGCGCGTGGCGACGTCCAGCTCGGTCCAGGTCACGGCGATAGCACCGAGAAGGAAGACCACGAGCAGCACGAGCGAGTAGAAGTACGCGGCGAAGTACGAGCGCCGCCGAACGGCAAGGCAGCCCGCGAAGAAGGACACCACCCCGGCCAGTGTGTGCAGCGTGATGAGGATCGGGTGCGCCATGCCGTGCTCCTCTCCTCCGAGGCCGGCCGAGCCGAGCATCCACCTCCCACAGTGGAATGTCTCTTGTTCACAGCACACACCTTCCACAGTGGGATGTCAAGGGACGATGCGCAGGGGTGTGCTTAGCAGGGGTGTGCTTAGAGCACGAAGGCCTCGACGACGAGGATGCCGAGCAATGCGGCGGCGAGTACTGCCAGCGCGGTGAAACCGATGCGGCGCGCGTCCCAGCCGGCGGCGCCGCGAAGCGTCCCGGCCGCGCCGGCCGCGCTGGCCTGGCCTGGATGGCTTGGCTGATCGGGCTGCAAGCGTTGCGGTGCGGCCCGGCGCGGGGCCGGAGGCACCGGTGGCGCACCCGCTGGTGGCGCTGCCGCTGGTGGCGCTGCCGCTGGTGGCGCTGCCGGATAGGCCGCCGTGGGTGCCGAGGGCGGGCGGGCGCCGGCAGGAGCGGGCACTCCGGCTGGTCCGGGTGGCGCGACGGCGGGGGGTGGTTCCGGCACGGGATCGACCCTGGTCGGCGCCGGCACGTCGGCGTCCGGCGGCGGGGGAGCCACCGAGTGCTCAGCCGACGGGCCGCCGAGGGCCTGGCGCACCTCCACCATGCTCGGCCGCGCCTGCGGGTCGGTGCGCAGCATCCACATCAGCAGCGCGGTCAGCCGGCCTGCTTGTCGTGGTGGCGTTGCCCTGCCGTCCACTACCGCCTGCACCACGTCCATGTCGGTCTTGCCGTGTGCGAACGGCGAGTGCCCCTCCACCGCCGCGTACAGCGTGCAGCCGAGCGAGAACACGTCCGAGCCGGGCGTCGCGGGTTGCCGGATGATCAGCTCCGGCGCCATGTACGCGGGCGTGCCGGTGAGCTGGCCGGTCGCGGTGATCGTGACGTCGTCAACCGCGCGGGCGATGCCGAAGTCAGTGATCTTGACGTTGCCGTCCTCGGCGAGCAGCACGTTGCCGGGCTTGATGTCCCGGTGCACGATGCCGGCGTCGTGCGCGGCCACCAACGCATCGGCGACCAGCCCGCCGATCCTGGCCACCTCGTCCGGTGACAGCGGGCCATGCTCGACGATCGTCGCGGCCAGGCTGGACGACGGCAGATACTCCATGATCAGCCACGGGTCGTCCCGGTCGACGATCGCGTCGTACACCGCGACCGCATGCGGATGTGCCAGCCGCGCGGCGAGCCTGGCTTCCCGCATCGCGCGCTCGCGTGCGTCCCGCGCCTGTTGCGGGCTCGAACCCTGGCGCAGCAGCAACTGCTTGACCGCGACCGTGCGTTGCAGCCGCTGGTCGTGCCCCTGCCAGACGACGCCCATCGCGCCACCGCCGAGTTGCCGGTCCAGCCGGTAACGGTCGGCGACGAGTTGCCCTGCTCGCGTCATTGGCACCTACCCGTGAGCTCGCTGCTGCGTACCTGCCGGGGTACGCGGGAAACCGAGCGGTTCGCCTCAGCCGTTGGATCCCGACGGCGGTGGTGGCTCCGCACTCGTCTCGGGGGGCGAGGTGTCGTCATCCTCCGGCGGAGAGGACGGCGGCTCCTCCTCCTCGGTCGTGGTCGGAGCCCGCGTGGGAGGCGGTGCCTGTCCGGTCGGCGTCCGCACCGGCGGAGGCGCTTCCGCCGTGGTCGGCTCGTAGGTGGGTGGCGGCCGCTCGCTGGTCGTGGTCGGCACCACCGAGCTGGTCTGCTTCGAGTCGTTCACCTTGGCTGGCTGCCGATCGTTCGGCTGCTCGTCGCCACCACTGTTGGCAAGCATGAACGCGCCGCCGGCCGCCAGCGCGACCAGTGCGAGCCCGCCGACCAGCAACGGCTTGCGCCACCGGGACTTGGTGGGCGGCTCGTCTTCCGGTGGCCCGGCCGGAGCGCCCGCGGCGGCCGGCTGGATGGCCCTGGTCCGCTCGTCGTCCCCATACGGGTCGTCCTCGTCGAAGACCGGGTAGCCCGTCTTGGTGTGCTCGCCGTCCTCGTAATGCCCGGTCGGCGGGTAGCCATCGGCATCGCCGGATTCACCTGGTCCACCGGGGACGCCGAGCACCGCGGGGGCGACCCGGGTCCCGGGTTGCTCGTGTCCCGGTGTCGCGAGCCCAACCGGCTGCTCACCACGCGCGACGGCGGCCATCAGCTCGGCGGCCTCCTGCGCGTCCGGCCGGTCCTCCACACGCGGGGCAAGCAGCCGGGCGAGCACGCTGGCCAGCGGGCCGGAGCGGCGCGGCGGCTTGATCTGGCCGGCCGCGACCGTGTGCAGCAAGCTGAGGGTGTTCTCGGAGAGACCGAACGGGGGCTCGCCCTCCACGGCCGCGTAGATCGTGGAGCCCAGCGAGAAGATGTCGGCTGGAGCACCCGGATCGCCGCCGATCGCCACCTCGGGGGCGAGGTAGGCGGGGGTGCCGGCGATCATGCCGGTCTTGGTGACCGTGACGTCGTCGGTGGCGCGCGAGATGCCGAAGTCGGTGATCTTGACGGTGCCGTTGTCGCCGAGCAGCACGTTGCCGGGCTTGATGTCCCTGTGCACGATGCCGACCGCGTGCGCGTCGATCAGCGCGGCGGCGACCTGCGCGCCGATACTCGCCGCGTCGACCGGGTCGAGCGTGCGCGGCTCGTTTAGCACCTGCGCCAGGCTGATCGACGGCAGGTACTCCATGATCAGGCACGGTTGCCCGTGATCGTCCGTCACCACGTCGAACACGGTGATCGCGTTCGGATGGTGTAGCCGCGCGGCGATCCGGCCTTCCCGCATGCAGCGGGCGCGGGCGTCTTCCGTTTCTTCCGGCGAAAGGCCGGGCTGCAGCAGCAACTGCTTGACCGCCACGGTGCGCCCGAGCAACTCGTCGTGTGCTTGATAGACGGCACCCATCGCGCCGGCACCGATGCGCTGGCCCAACCGGTAGCGTCCCGCCACCAAGTGGCCCTCGTCGGTCACGTGCACTCCTCGCTTTCTTCGTGCGGGACACCCGCACCCGGGTAACTCGCTGGTCTCGGGACCCGTGGTGCCGTATTGAATGGTGACCTCGCGAGCTCGGTCACGTGCCCTCCCCGCCCGAGGCTCGATTGGTCGTCCCCACTACGCATGTCGCGTCCCGAGGACGACTCGTTTCTGCTGGTCGCCACCGACAGCTGGCGCGAACCAGACTAAAGTGTTAACGCTGTGCATACGAACGCGGCACAATACCGGACGGTATGTGGTCATCCCCGCTGGGCCGAGAGTACGCGCACGTCCTTGACCAGGGGATTTCGCGGTCCGCTGACCCGCAGCTGCTGGCTCAGCCGGAGCACGGAGCCCTCCGCGTGCATGCTGACCTCGGCGATCACGGTGTTCGGCCCGGCCGGCTCGATCGTGCCGACCGTCACGTTTTCCATCGTCTCCCAGGAACGCACCAGGCGCTCCCGCTGCTTCGCGACGAGACGCGGATGCACCAGCTGGAGGGCATCGGGCGGGTTGCTGTCCAGCAACCGGTAGAAGGTCCTGACGAACGAGCGCACCTCCTCGTCGGTAGCGGCCGACTCGATCAGCACCCGGCTCTCGGCGGTGGCGGAGGTGGTGCTCGGCTCCGCCTGCCGCCGGTAGCTGGGCACGCCGGCCCGCTTCGATGTGGTGGCGGCGCCCGACGGCTGCACGGGCGCGGATACCGCGCTGCTCGCCGGCACCGGCGCGTAGCCGGCCGCGAACCGAGGGTCGAGAGCGCGGACCCCGGTGATCTCGTCGTTCCAGGTGGGCGGCCTGGTGAACTCCGGAAGGTGCCGATCTTGGTTTATTACCGCGGCCACCGCGATCGCGGCGCACAGCAGCACGAAGGCGGTGGACAGCCCGATGAACGTGGCGACCCTGGCCGGCCGTGGCTGGTCGACGGGTTCCGGTTCGGTGTGCCGGGGGAGTCCGTGGCGGGCGACGGGTCGCCCGCGCAGGTATCGCTCCTCGAGGTCCGGCACGTCCGGCGTGTCCAGTGCGTTCGGCGTGTTCGGCTCGTCCAGCTCGAGGAGCCGCGGGTGCCTCGCGGTGCCCGACCGGCCGTCCCGATCGGGCAAGGAGAGGCGTTGCTGGCGGGTCGGACGCTCCATGGGAGTTCCCCATCCGTCATGTCACCACGGCCGTCCGTTCAGCACGGCCGTCCGTTCAACACGGTTGGCCCTTCCGCCGTTAGACGTACCGCGTGCCCGCCCCGTGGACCAGCATTCGTCGATGGATCACCGTGCTGGCGCGACGAGCGGTTCGCCGCGTCACCCACATAGCCCAAGCTCAGCGATCCACGGAGATCTTTGGATCGTTGCCGTGCGAGTAGTCGAGCACCCGCTGCTCGGTGACCTTGCTGCCGTCGGTTCTGGTGACTTCGATGGTGTTCCGGGTGGTCGGCTCGTCCGGATGAACCTCGATCTCGCGCACCACGATGTACTCCACATCGGCGTAGCGCTGCTCGATCTCCTCTGGGCTGCTCGATCCCGTTGTCAACGAATACGCGGCCTCCGGGTCCTCGGTGACGAGGTAGTAGTAGTCCCGGGTGTTGCTGGCCATCTTGTCCGAGTTCGCCTTCGGAGCACCGCGGGATTCGACCACCACGTTCGGCGGAGGTGACGGCGGCCGCCCCGCGGTTCGGGACGGCTGGCCGGACGGGGCCCCGGAGCTGCCAGAGCCGGTTCCGGGAGCGCTACCGCCAGGGATGCCGGTGTCCGACGAGCCCTCCGTGGTGTCGGTCGTCTCGCCGAACGTCTCGGTTCGGCTGGCCGCGACCGAGCGCGGGTCACCCTCTTCGGTGCTGGGTTCGCCCGTCGAGCCGCCGGTGGAGCTGGTCTTGTTGTTGTCCGACGTGTCGCTCTGGGTGAAGGGGAAGCGGTTGTTGGAGTAGCCGTTCGGCAGCGCATCGATGGTTTTGGCGTTCTTCGGCGGGCTCACCAGGGTGGCTGCGGCGAACAGCAGCGCGACCACCACGCCCATCGAGGAGGCCACCGCGAACCACGCGGCTCGGCGCCAGCTTCGAGGTGGGGTGACGGATGCGGGAACCGTGCCGAGGTCGAACTTGCCGAGCCCGGCATCCGCGGTCGTCGCGGCCACCCGGCCGGACTCGGTGATCGGGGCGGATCGTGGCGCCGCGCCGACCGGGGTTCGGGCCGGCTCGAGGGGATCGTCGACGGGCGGGGTTACCGGTGCGGAACGTCGTGGCGTGGGTCCGGGTGGCTCGGTGGGTGCCGATCGGCGGGTATCGACGTCGGGCCTGCGGGGTGCGGCCGGCTCTCGTGGTGGCGTGGGCTTTTCCTGTGGTGCTGGCTTTTCCGGCCGCGCTGGTTCGGGCGGGTTGGCTGGCTTGCGGGGCCGCACCGACTCGGGCGGTGGTGCTGGCCTGCGGGGTGGCCCTTGCCGAGGTGGCCTGGCTGGTTCGGGTGGCTGGCTCGGTTCGAGGGGCAACCCGAGATGCGGGCGCGTCGGCGGGTCGACGGATGCCTGCTCGGCGTTGATCGGCGTGCGGCTGATCCAGGTCTCGGTCGGCAGCGACCTGCCGATCGTGCTGCGACGCCTCGGCGGCCGGCGCGGTGGCGACGCGGCTGGCGGGCGCGGCGCGGGCATATCCAGCTGCCCGGAGAAACGCTGCCCCGAGGAATGTGGGCCGGAGGA
>WHSZ01000031.1 GCA_009379845.1 Pseudonocardiaceae bacterium
ACAGCGAATGGCGACTCATCTGCACGGCCCACAACCTCCTCAAACTGCGAGGCCCCCGACCAGCCTGACCCGCAACCAACATCCGCCAGCCGCACCACCCGCTCACCACCAATCCAACCGCCACATTCATGCGACAGCCTCCCATGTGCCCCCACCACCACCACGCCAAAGACCACGGACCCTGGACACTCACACAACCCACCCCAGGACACTTCATCTGGACCAGCCCCACCGGCCACACCCACCACGTCACCCCCGAACCACTCCACGAACCCCAACCCACACCACCACCCGACGACGACCCACCACCATTCTGAGCGCGAGACATGCCGCCGACGGCCTCGATCGCTAGATCGACAACTGCTGCCTTGGTCATGGCGATGGTGGCGCGGGCCGTGCAGATCCGAGGGCTGCCGAACCAGTACTCACGAGCTGGTCGGCCGCCGCGGGCCCGCCCGCAGGAACTCCAGTTCCCGGAACCACAGATCGCTCAGGATGTCCAACACGGTGTTCCGGTCGTGTGGCACGCCGCGGACCAGCCAGTGGTAGCAGAACCGTTCGAGTTGGAACACCAGCATGAGGGCCCGCAACAAACCCATCTGCTCGTACTCGCCGGTCCATTTGGCCAGGTACGGCTCAAGTTCCCGGACGGCCTCCACGCCCCACTGGTAGTGCCGGGCGGCGACGTCGGGATCGTTGGCCATCGCGTGGTTGACCACATCAACCTCGACGCCGTAGCGACACCAGAACTCCAGCACATGCTCGTCCAGCCAGGCGCGCACCGCCGGCAAGGTGAGATTCGGGAACTCGGCAGCCCGCCGGTAGATCTCCGCTCCCGCTGGCAGCGCACGTTCGAAGAGGCAAGCCGCGATGTCGGCCTTGTCCCGGAAATGCGCGTAGAACGTCGCACGGCTGCCACTCGCGGCTTCGACGATGTCGGCCACCGTCGCCCCGTGGTAGCCCATCGTGTCGAAGACCTTGCGCGCGCAATCCAGGTACCGCTCGTGTGCTTCCCGCCATTGCTGCTCGCGCAGCGTATTGCGCTGCCGCGACGAGGCGTCGGCCGGTGGCCCACCGGTCATCGGAGTTGATGGTAATGATCGGCGCGGACCGTCCGGTGTCAACAACGTTCCGATCACCCGCCGATCACCCGGTCGAACAGCTCGTCAACCGCCTTCGCCGCCCGATCACCGATACGGTGCTCCAGCTCGCCGGACATCTCCACGCGCAGATCCGCACCGGCCAGTCGGAGAACCTCGGCGGTTTGCTCCACGAACCGTGGCGCTACCCAGGAATCGGCTTCACTGGACGCGACCAGCACCGGAAAGCCCCGCACGGATTCGGGCATCGAGCGGCTCGCCACATCGGTGCCCATCAGCGAACCGGTCAGCACGGCCGCCGCCGCGAGGCTGCGAATGCCCATCCTGGCCAGGTACTCCGCGACAAGGCAGCCGCCCTGGGAGAATCCAACGAGCACGATCGGCAGCGACCCAAGGCGGTCGGCGGCGGCCACCGCACCTTCGATCGCCTCGAGCGCCCCGGACAGCCAGGGCTCGTTCTGCTCGACCGGATCGTAGAACCGCCCCGGGTACCAGCTGCGTTCATCGGCTTCCGGCAGCAAACAGTGCACGTCCGTGCGCCCGAGGCCGGTCCAGAAGTCGAGCATGTAGCCCGAATCCTGATCCCGGCCGTGCACAAGGACGGCGACCGCCGCGGCCCGGGCCGCGGGCGCACCCGCGATGACCGGCTCCCGGCCGAAGTGGGGATGCACGAGTGCCTACTCCTTTCCCGACAGAATGCTCAGCCGGCTCCGGTGTCGATCGCCTCCAACTGGGAGATCAGCTCCTGGCGCCGATTCTCCAGGTGCGGGGGCAGCTGGAACGACGAGCCCAACTCGTCCTCGACCTCGTCGAGCAGGAAACCCTCCGGACGCGAGTAGGCCAGTTCGAACAGCGCACCGCTCGGGCTGCGAACGTAGCAGGAATAGAAGTACCGGCGGTCCTTACGCTCGGACACGTCGGTGTAGCCCATACCGTTCAGCCAGTCCTTGACTTCCTGCTGATCTTCCGGATTGTTCACGTCGATCGCGAAGTGGTGCACGGTGCCCTCGCCGAACCGCCAGGTGGCCGGCATTACGTCGGGTTCCGCGACCAGCTCGATCTGCTTGCCGTGCCCGGTGTTACCCAGTTCGAACAGCTCGGTCGTACCCTCCGAGTCAAGCTTCTTCGCGCCGAGCCCTTCGGTCAGGAACTCCACCATCTCGCGCGGATCGATCGCCGAGATGGTTAGACCGTGCGCGCCGCGAATCGCGTGCTCGGCGGGCACGCCGCCACCGGACCACGGTGCCCGCTCGTCCGGCTCACGCTCGCCGACCAGCGCGTACTCGATGCCGCACGGGTGCCGGAAGAACAGCCGATCCGTACCGAACAACCTGCCGTCGCTGTACTCGATGCCGAGCGTGTCGAACCGTTCGGCCCAGAAGTTCAGGGAATCCGCCGGCACGGTCAGCTTGATGGTCTTGGCCTGGTTGGATCCCGGCCGACCCTTCCACCCGTGCTGGCGGTAAGGGAACGTGGTCAGCAAGGTGCTCGCGTCGCCGAGGCCGTTGCCGTAGTACAGGTGGTAGACGGGTAGCTCCCCGTCGAACAACACGGTCTTCTTCACACTCCGCAGCCCGAGAACCCTGGCGTGGAAATCGTAGTCCTCCTGCGCTCCCCCTACGGACAGAGTCAGATGATGCGCGCCACGCACCAGATCAATGCCCATTTCTCACTTCACCTCGATCGCCATTGGTCGGATGTCAACTGGGCTCGATAGCTCGTCAATATGGAAGTTCTGTCAAACCGCGGATTTGTAAGTCCACTTTGGACATTCGGGGTGTTCTGGTTGGGCCGCGAACCGCTCGAGATCACCTCGAATCCGGTCTGAAGAAGGTCGACTGTGACGCCGACTCCAGCTTCCGCCCGAACACAACGTTCGGTCAACACCCTGAGCAGGCCCTTCCTGCTGACGGAAACCGAATCGATCCACCTTGATCACCGCACCGCTGCCGGCTTGACCGAACACGCCGTTCGGTCAATGCTGAGACCCGGCCGCGCACCTCGTCGCGCGCCGAGCGCGCCACTCGGTGCCAACGGGGCGATGAAGATACCAGACGTGTCGCGAAGAACCCTGCCGTACGACGAAACGAACGGAGCGGCCGAGTGAACGTCTTCGACGACATCCAGTTCTACCTTTTCAATCACCATCACTACATCGACATCCCGCAGGACGCGGATTCCTACCACTCGACGTGGGTGGACTTTCCCAACTCGCTGTACAACCCGGAACGGGGACACGAGCTCTACCAGCGCTATACCCGCGAGCTGTTGCTCGCCGAGGAACTCGGCTTCGACGCGATCGCGCTCAACGAGCACCACAACACCACCTACAGCATGATGCCGGCCGTCAGTGTGCGTGCCGCGTACCTGGCAGCGCTGACGAAACGGGTCAAGATGCTCGTCGCGGGCACGCCGGTCAACCTGTCCTGGCCGTCCAGGGTCGCCGAGGAATACGCGATGCTCGACGTGCTCTCCGGTGGCCGGATGGAATACGGGTTCCCGCTCGGCACCGGCATGGAGTACTGGTCCAACGCCACGTCGATCAACCCGGCCAGCTCCCGCGCCCGGTTCCGCGAAGCACTCGACATCGTGTTCCGCGCGTGGGAACAGAACGGGCCGACTCGCTACGACGGCGACTTCTACACCTACCGTTACCTGAACACCTGGCCGAAGCCGATGCAGCGACCGCGGCCGAAGGGCTACATCGTCGGTTCCGGCAGCTCCGAAACGGTGAATCTCGCGGTGGAGAGCGGTTGCGGCTACTCGATCGTGTTCACCCCGATCAAGAACCAGCTGCGGGCCTTCGAGAATTTCCGGTCATTGGCCGAGGAGCGTGGCCGCACCGTCGGGCCGGATGACCTGATCTTCACGGTGATCGCCTACGTCGGCGACACCGACGAAGAGGCCGAGCGGGAATGCCGCCCACACGTGGAGAACTTCTTCGAATGGTTCCACCGGGTACCGCCTAAGTATCTCTCGCCGCCCGGATACGTCTCCCGCGACGAGTACCTGCGCCGGGCCTCGTCTGCCGCGCTGGCCGACGCGTCCAGGGCGACGTGGGACGACATGGTTTCGATCGGACGGATCGCCTGCGGCTCGGCGGACACCGTCGCGGACATGATCGCGCACTGGGCAGAAGAGGCCGGAACCAGCCGGATCCTGGTCACCCTGCAGCACGGCGACATGCCGGAGTGGAAAGCGGTCAAGAACATGACGAAGTTCGCCAGCGAGGTGATCCCGCGCATCCGCGCCCGCGCGTCGACCGCGGCATCGGCACCGGCGTCGACAGCGCAGCAGACCGCGGTGGAGGTGTGAACACCATGGGATTCGATCAGCAGAACTACGACATCAACGGGATCGACACCGCGGTGCTCACCGCGGGCACCGGCGATCCGCTGGTGTTCCTGCACGGCGCCGGCACCGTGACCGGGTTCGACGCGCTGTTGCCGCTTGCCGGTCGCTACCGGCTGATCGTCCCGCTGCACCCCGGTTTCGGGGCTTCCGCGGACGACCCCAGCGTGGACAGCGTGCACGACTACCGCCGGCACTACCTGGATCTACTTGATCGCCTTGAGATTCAGCGATCCGTCCTCATCGGACACTCGATGGGTGGTTATCTGGCCGCGTCACTTGCCATCGACAACAGCGAGCGGATCAGCCGGCTGGTGCTCGCCAGCCCGATCGGGCTGAAGGTCCCGGAACACCCGACCGTCGACCTCTTCACCATTCCCCCCGCCGAGCTTGGCGGGTACCTCACCCAGAAGCCGTCCATCTTCGACGGTTTCATCCCGGATCCGCCGACCCCAGAGTTCCTCGCCGATCAGTATCGGGAGCTGACGAGCGCGGCGCGGTTGCTCTGGGAGAGCCCGTACGACCGGAAGCTGGACAAGTGGCTGCACCGGGTACGGATGCCAACGCTGCTGCTGTGGGGCGAGGCCGACCAGCTGATTCCGATCGGTCAGTGTGCGCAGTGGGCGAACCGGTTGCCGAACGCCGAGCAGCACATCCTGCCAGGGGTCGGTCACCTGCTGTTCGACGAATCGCCCGATGCCGTCGACGCGGTGCTGCGATTCGTCGGCGAACCCGTACCGGCTTGACGTGATCCCCCGCCGGCTCCCATCGGGGCCGGCGGGCCTTGCGTCTCGGTTGGACTTTCGAGGTTCCACGACATCCCATAGCTTCCACCCGTGGAGCGAAAACACCTGGAGTACTTTCTCGCGATCGCCACGCACGGTAGCTTCACCGGTGCGGCGAGCTCACTGCGACTCGCGCAACCGTCCCTTTCATACGCGATTCGGGCGCTGGAGCGGGAGGTCGGCGCCGCGCTGTTTCGCCGGCTGGGCCGCGGCGTGGTGCTCACGCCAACCGGTGAAGCGCTGCTGGAGCCCGCTCAGCAGGTGCTCCGCGACTTCACCCGGCTGCAGACCGCCGCGCAGCGGGTGACCGGCCTGGTGGCCGGCCGCCTGGACATCGTCGCGGTCACCACCCTCGCCGTCGATCCGCTCGCCACCTTCGTCGGCGCGTTCCGGCAGCACTATCCCGGCGTGGAGATCAACGTGGCCGATCCGGAGAACGCCGCCGCGGTCGTGGAGGTGGTCCGGCGCGGGCAATGTGAGCTCGGTTTCACCGAGCACGGCATCGACACCGCCGGCCTCGAAGTACACAAGCTACCCGAGGAGCAGCTCTTCGCCGTGCTGCCGCCCACCGGGGTCGCTCCCGGGTCCGGCGCCCTGCCGGTGCGCGAGTTCGCCGCCCTGTCCATGGTGACCACGCCAGCGGGGACAACAACGAGAACCGCGGTGGACACCGTCCTCGCCATGGCCGGAGCTCCGGCACGCGTCGCCGTCGAGATAGCGCACCGGGCCGCCATCGTTCCGCTGGTCCTCGCCGGCGCCGGCGCGACACTGCTGCCACGGCGTCTAGCGGAGGATGCCGCGTCACTCGGTGCCGTGGTGGCCCCACTCGACCCACCGGTGACGCGGCACGGCGTGCTGGTGGTCCCTTCCGGACCGCTCTCCCCCGCGGCAGAGGCGTTCAAAACGCTCGTAACGGACTGGCCGTCAGGCGGCGAGGACTAAGAAGCAGGCGAGTGCTAATCCGAAAATGCCAGCTCCGGGGCCTCCTATAAATCCTCGCTATCACTGCCTCTCAAAAACCGTCTAGCTCGTTTCATTCATCGTGTTGATCCGAGCATCGCCGTGATTATTCTCGCGGTATACCTGGATCGCATCACCAGCGCGGCCGGCGTGCGGCGCGGCAAAACCCGGCGCGCCGCACGTCAACCGGAAACCGGCGTCACCCGACAACGAACAGGAGCCCTGTGTGACAGACCCGCACGACAACCGCCACCAGCTTCCGGGCCCCGACCCGATCCACCCGCCCGCGACGTCGATCGATGTGCACGAGCAGCACCCACCGCACCAGCCGATCCAGCCACGACGTGCGCCGCGCGGCGCTCCCAACGTGCTGCTGGTGCTCATCGACGACATGGGCTTCGGGGCGCCGAGCGCGTTCGGCGGACCGTGCGCGATGCCGACGGCCGACCGGCTGGCCGAAGGCGGTCTGCGCTACACCCGGTTCCACGTTACGGCGATCTGTTCCCCCACCCGGCAATCCCTGCTGACCGGTCGAAATCACCACTCGGTCGGGATGGGCGTCACCACCGAGATGGCAAGTGCGGCACCCGGATACACCGGAATCCGGCCGCGCAGCGCGGCCACCGTCGGCCAATTGCTCAACCACAACGGCTATCGCACCGGCGCGTTCGGCAAGTGGCACCAGACACCTGCGCGCGATGTCAGCCCGGCAGGACCGTTCGACCGCTGGCCGACCGGCGAGGGCTTCGAGAGGTTCTACGGCTTCGTCTGCGCCGAAATGAACCACTGGTACCCCGTGCTTTTCGACGGCACGAACCCGGTCGAACCGGCCAAGCGCCCCGAGGACGGTTATCACTATCACCTCTCCGAGGACCTGGTGGACAACGCGATCGACTGGGTTCGTGACCAGAAAACGCTGAAGCCGGACGACCCGTGCTTCATCTACCTACCGTTCGGCGCCACCCACGCGCCGTATCACGTGCCGAAGGCGTACCGGGAGCGCTACCGAGGGATGTTCGACCACGGCTGGGACCGGCAGCGGGAGATCACCTTGCGGCGCCAGAAAGAACTCGGTGTCCTGCCGCAGGATGCCGAACTCGCTCCGTGGGCCGAAGGCGTGCCGCACTGGGACGAACTGTCCGAAGAGGAGCGCCGTTCGGCGGCCGCTTTGATGGAACTCTACGCCGGTTTCGCCGAGCACACCGACGATCAGGTGGGCAGGCTCGTCGACGCGCTGGACGAACTCGGCGAACTGGACAACACGCTGATCTTCTACATTCTCGGGGACAACGGTGCGTCCGCGGAAGGCGGGCTCGGCGGCACGCTCAACGAGCACCGCTACGCGAGCGGTATCCCGGATTCCGCGGAGTACATCAACTCGCACGACGCGGCGCTGGGTGACGCGACGACCCACGCGCACTACCCGGTCGGCTGGGCGCTTGCGATGAACACGCCGTACCAGTGGACCAAGCAGGTCGCCTCGCACTTCGGGGGAACGCGGGACGGCATGGTGGTGCACTGGCCAGCGGGAATCGCCGAGCGCGGCGGCATCCGGCACCAGTTCCACCACGTCATCGACGTACTGCCAACGATCCTCGAGGCGGCCGGCATCCCGGAACCGGCGACGGTTGACGGCATCGCGCAGCAACCCATCGAGGGCACCAGCATGCTGTACACCTTCAACGATGCGGATGCCGCGGACCGTCGCCGCCTGCAGTACTTCGAGATGGTCGGCAACCGCGGCATATACCACGACGGGTGGATGGCGGTGACCCGGCACGGCACGCCGTGGGAGATGGTGCAGGACGGGCGCCGGTACTTCGACGACGACGTGTGGGAGCTCTATGACATCAATGTGGACTGGACGCAGGCGCGGGACGTATCGGCCGAACATCCCGGCAAACTTCGCGAACTGCAACAGCTTTTCCTGATCGAGGCGGCCAGGTACAACGTGTTCCCGCTGGACGACCGGATGACCGAAAGGGAGAACCCCAAGGAGGCCGGGCGGCTGGACCTGCTCGGCGAGCGCCGCTCGATCACCTTCCGCGTCCCCGGGTTGCGGCTGACCGAGGAAACCGCACCGAATATCAAGAACCGGTCGCACACCGTGACAGCGCTTGTCGAGGTCCCGGCCGGCGGTGCGGCAGGGGTACTCGCGGCGCAGGGCGGCCGGTTCGGTGGCTGGTCGCTGTACTTCCACGAAGGCCGGCCGCATTACGCCTACAACTACTTCGGGCTGCAGGTGTACAAGGTCGCCGCGAACGAGGCGCCCGCGCCCGGTCAGTACGAGATCGCCGTCGAGTTCGACTACGACGGTGGAGGCGTCGGAAAGGGTGGCACCGCCGTGCTGTTCGTGAACGGTGCGAAGGTCGGGCATACCTACGTCGCGGCCACCATCCCCTACTACTTCGCATTCGACGAGACGTTTGACATCGGCTCGGATCGTGCCTCCCCGGTGACCGACGACTACCCGGTGGCGGACAACGAGTTCACCGGGACGCTGCGGTGGGTGCGTGTCGAGCTCGGCGACGATCTACACAGTGACGTGACGAGCGAGCGCGAGCGTGCCCAGTTCCGTGCCGCGCACGACTGATCCCGTAGCACCCGTGAGTACTTTCGGTTGTTATTGCGACCAAAAAGTACTCACGGGTAACGCCGAGCTCCCGCCACGCGGAAATCCCCCTATAAACAGCCATGCACGGGCGCCATTCTCACCGTGAGCCCACAACGGGCGCCGAACGGTAGCGGGAGGATGCTGGGTGAGCCGGATGGGAAGGCGGCAGGGGCGGGTGTTGTGGGAGCCGCCGCCGTCCGCGCGCGAGAAGAGCAGGCTTGGCCATTTCCTCACCGGGCTGGAACGCCGCACCGGGCGGGAATTCCCGGACTACGACAGCGCGTGGGCATGGTCGGTTGAGCACCTCGAGGAGTTCTGGGCGGCCGTTTGGGACCACTTCGAGGTACTGGCGCACACGCCCTACGCCTGCGTGCTGCCGGAACGCCGCATGCCGGGCGCCCGGTGGTTTCCTGGCGCCACGCTGAACTTCGCCGAGCAGGCGCTGCGCTGGCCGGGCGATCCGGTGCGAGTGCTCGTCCGCAGCCAGACAACCGGTGCCCGCGAGCTGACCGGCTGGCAGCTGCACGAACTGGTCGGGCGGGTTCAGGCAGGGCTGCGCCATCTCGGGGTCGGCAAGGGCGACCGGGTGGTCGGCTACCTGCCGAACGTCCCGGAAGCGCTGGTCGGCTATCTCGCCACCATCGGGCTCGGTGCGGTGTGGTCGTGCGTGCCGGTGGAGATGGGACCACGCAGCGTGCTGGACCGCGTCGGGCAGCTGTCCCCGTCCGTGCTGCTCACCATCGACGGCTACCGGTGGGGCGAGCGGGTTGTCGAGCGGCGCGAGCAGGTGCGGGAGATCCGCGCCGGGCTTGGCGCCGAGGTGGCCACCGTCGAGCTGCCGTACCTCGGCATGGAGGGGCGGTCGCCCGCTGACGTGTGCCCGTGGTCGGAGCTCATCGCGGAGGCGGCCGAGCCGGAGTTCCTGCCCGTTCCGTTCGACCACCCCATGGTGGTGCTGTTCTCCTCCGGCACCACGGGACTGCCGAAGCCGATCGTGCACTCGCACGGCGGCATCCTGCTCGAGCACCTGAAGGCGCTCGCGTTCCAGATGGACATCGGGCCCGGCGATATCTCGTTCATGTACAGCACCACCGGCTGGATGGTGTGGAACGTGCTGACCTCGGGCCTGCTGGTCGGCGCCGCGGTTGTGCTGATGGACGGCGACCCGTCGTGGCCGGATCTCGGTGGCCAGTGGGCGGTGGCCGCCGACACCAGGGCAACGCTGTTCGGCACCAGCGCGGGCTATCTGAGCGGCTGCGCGCACGCGGGCCTGCGGCCCGGCAGGGACTACGACCTTTCCGCGCTGCGCGGCATCACCTCGTCCGGCTCACCGCTGTCCGCCGACGCGTCGCAGTGGGTGTACGACGCCGTCTCGCCCGATGTGCTGCTCGCCTCGACCTCCGGCGGCACGGACGTGTGCAGCGGGTTCGTCGGCGGTAGTCCACTGACGCCGGTGTACGCAGGGGAGATGTCCTGCCGCCCGCTCGGCGTCGCCACGTGGTCCTTCGACGAGCGCGGCGAACCGGTCCGGGATCGGCCGGGCGAGCTAGTCGTCACCGAACCGATGCCGTCGATGCCGGTGCGGTTCTGGGGCGATGAGGACGGCTCGCGCTACCGCTCGGCGTACTTCGAGCATTATCCAGGTGTGTGGCGGCACGGGGACTGGCTGATCCACACGTCGCGGGACACGTTCGTGATCACCGGGCGATCCGACGCCACGCTGAACCGTGGTGGCGTGCGGTTGGGCACCGCGGAGTTCTACAGTACCCTCGAGGCGATGCCGAGCGTCACGGACAGCCTCGTCGTGCACCTGGAAGACGAGTCCACCGCGATGGGCACGCTGCTGGCCCTCGTGGTGCCAACCGATTCCGGTGCCGACCCCGGCGCACTGGGTGCCGCGGTTCGCAGGGAGCTGCGCACCGAGCTGTCCCCGCGCCACGTACCGGACCTGGTGGTGGCCGTGGACGGGCTGCCGCGCAACACCAACGGCAAGAAGCTCGAGGTGCCGATCAAGCGCATCCTGCAGGGCGTTCCGGTACCGCAAGCGGTGGATCTGGGCGCGGTGGACCGCCCCGAGCTGCTGATGGAGGCCGTTGACGCCGCCACCTCGTCGCTGCGCTCCACTCACACATGAGGACGTAGGGCGGCCACGCGGACCGCCGTGGCTACGCCGTGGCTACGACCGGCCGCGAGAGGTCGCCGGTTCGCTCTGCTGGTCCTGCCCCAGGTCCAGCTCGCCGGCCAGCTCGCGCAGCTCGACTCGCCGGATCTTGCCGGTGGCGTTGGTCGGGATGCTGTCCACGAAACGGACGTACTTCGGCACCTTGTAATGCGCCAGCCGGCCCCGCACGTGCTGGGTGGCCTCGTCCTCGGTGAGCTCGGCGCCCTCCCGCACCACGACGAACGCGAGGCCCACCTCGCCCCAGCGGTTGTCCGGAACGCCGACCACCGCGCAGGACTGCACCGAAGGGTGCGTATACAGCACCGCCTCGACCTCGGCGGGGTAGATGTTCTCGCCGCCCGAGATGAAGATGTCCTTGATGCGGTCCACGACGTACGTCCAACCCTCATCGTCGACCTGGACGACGTCCCCGGTACGGAACCAGTCCCCGGACACGAAACTGCTGTCGGTTTCCTCGGTGCGCTGCCAGTAACCGGTGAACACGTTGGGGCCACGAACCACCATCTCGCCGCTCGCTCCTGGCGCCGGCTCCGGACCACTGTCGCCAAGCACCGCGACGTCGGTGAAGAAGTGCGGAACCCCGGCGGAAACCGGGCGTTCCGCCGCGCCGGCGGCCGTCGCCATCACGATGCCGGGCGAGGTCTCGCTCAACCCGTAGCCCTGCAGGATCGGCACACCACGGTCCACCCAGGCACGGGCAACCCATTCCACCGCGGGCGATCCGCCGTAGAGCACGTGCCGCAGCGAGGACACGTCGGTCGATTCCCAGTCCGGGTGCTCCACGATCATCTTCAGCATGGTGGGTACCGCGGAAAACGAGGTGATCCGCATGCGCTCCACGGTGGCGAGCAACTCGCCGGGGTCGAACTTCGGCGCCACCACGATCTGGCCGCCCTTGAACAGGGTCGGCATGGTGACCTGGTTCAGCCCGGCGGTGTGGAACCAGGGCGCGACACCCAGAGCCACGTCGCTGCTCAGGATGTCCACGTGCGCCAGCTGGTTCATGGTGTTCCAGGTGAGGTTGCCGTGCGTGATCATCGCGCCCTTCGGCAAACCGGTTGTCCCCGAGGTGTAGATGATCATGGAGGTGTCCTCGAGCGAGACGTCCTGCTCGACGGGTTCGCCGTCGCCGCCGTCGGCAAGCAACCGCTCGTACTCCAGCTCGTCGTTGCTGGCCGAACCGACCGTCACGACATGCCGCACGGCGGGCACCTCGGTCACCGAACCCCACGCCACGCTGTCCATCTCCGCACCGTGCACGAGCACGCAGCACCCGGAATCGCCCAGCATGTAGGCGATCTCCACGGGCGCCAGCCGGGTGTTCAGCGGCACGAAGATCGCGCCGAGCCTGCCGACCGCGAACAGCGTCTCCAGCAACGCCGGGTGGTTCACACCGAGGTAGGCAACCCGGTCCCCTGGCCCAACCCCGAGGCCGCGTAGCGCTCTCGCCAGCCGTTCGGTGCGCTCGTACAGGTCGGCGTAGGTCCACGACTGCTCGCCGTGCACGAGGACGGTGCGCTCCGGCGCGATCCGGGCACGCCTCGCCGGCCAGCTGCCAATGCCGAGGTCTCCGCCACGCCTCATGTGTCAGCCTCCTGTGTCAGCAGACGAGGGATCATTTCGACGCACCCGCCGAGGGCGCACCGGATCGGTGCGGGGGACCGCCGTCCACGCTGAGGATGTGGCCGGACACCCAGCGCGCCCGGTCGCTGGCGAGGAACAGCGCGGCGTAGGCGATGTCCCAGGGCGTGCCCTCGGTTTTCAGCGCGGTGCCGAGCCGGCGCGGCTCCCGGACCTCCTCGGGCATCTCCCTGGCCGCGAACGCCGACCAGATCGCGCCGACCTGCACGCAGTTGACCCGGATGCCCTGCGGGCCGAGCGAGTGCGCCGCGCCCTCGGTGAGGTTCTCCACTCCGGCCTTGGCTACGCAGTACACCATGCCGGGACCACGGGCCCGTACCCCCGCCGATGAGATGTTCACGATCGCGCCGCCGGCCGGCAGCAGCGGCACCGCGTTGCGGGTCATCAGCCATGCGGACTTCAAGTTGATCTCCACGAGCTCGTCCCACCGCTCCGGCGTGACGTCAAACAGGCCGGCGCGATCCCCGACCGCGACGTTGTTCACCAGGGTATCCAGCCGCCCGAAGTCCGCTGCCGCCTTCGCCGCAGCACGCCGGCAATCCTCGTCGTCGGTGACGTCCGCCGGCACACCGACCGCCTCGCCGCCGCGGGCGGTGATGTCCTCGACGGTGCGCCGCGCCGCGGCGAGGTCGCGGTCCAGCACGGCGACGCTGGCACCGTGTTCGGCGAGCACCCGGCAGATGGCGTACCCGACGCCCGGCTGAGCGTCCCGCTGCCCGCCGCCGGTCACCAGCGCGACCCGGCCTTCCATCCAGCGGGGGCTGGAATCCGCGAACGGATCGTCGAGCGGGCTCGGCATATCGTCAACCTCCTCCGGCCGCTCACCTGCGACGTCCATCATGTGTGGCGGCCGACGGGGCATGCGAGGGCACTTCCGCGTCATGGAAGGTCCGCAGGTGCGGGCTCCCGTCCGCGGCAAATCACGGCTACAGTCGCGTTCACGACAACCCCTCAGCCGGTCACCCTTGGCTCGTGCCCAGGACAGCGGACGGCGGGAGGAGCCGCATGATTCGGTCGGAGCACGCAGCGCCGCGTGAGGCCGCGGTACGCACCCCGCAAGCCGTCGCTGCCATGACAAGTTCACGGGCGAAACCGCCGACCTCGGCGGCCGGTCGCCTACTCGCCGTCTTACACGCGTTCGCGCCTGGCCGGACGTCGCTGTCGCTGACCGAGATCAGCCGGCGCGCCGGCCTGACCCTGACCACCGCACATCGGCTGGCAGGCGAGCTCGTCGCGTGGGGGGCGCTGGAACGCGATTCCGAGGGGCGTTACCGGATCGGAATCTGGGTACTCGAGTTGGCCGCGCTGTCCCCGCGCGGCCTGGAGCTGCGGGAGAACGCACTGCCGTTCCTCGAGGACCTGCTCGAGGCCACGCACGGAAACGTGCACCTTTCGATCAGGGACAATCTGGAGGTCGTCTACGTCGAGACGCTCCGCCCGCGCGGTGCCGTCGAGGTGTTCAGCCGGCTCGGCGGGCGCTGGCCGATGCACGCCGTTGGCACCGGGCTGGTGCTGCTCGCGCACGCCGATGCCGAGGTGCAGGAGCGGGTACTGCAGGCTCCCCTGCAGCGGTTCACCGAGAAGACCGTGACCGACCCGCACGTGCTGCGGCGCGTGCTCGCCGACGTGCGGCGCACCGGGGTCGCCGTGGCCACCGGCCAGATCACCCTCGACGCGCTTGCCGTCGCCGCGCCGGTACGCGGGCCGGACGACGAGGTGATCGCCTCGATCGGCGTGGTCAAGGAGGTCACGACCTCGGCTCGGGCCCTCGCGCCCGCGGTCACCGCGTCGGCAAGGGCGTTGTCACGGGCGCTCGGTGCGCCGTCGGCACGCTCCCGGGTGCCGCAGCCCGTCGGCACCGTGGTCCGCAGGCGCGCCGGTGACCTGCCCCTGCACGCCCGGTCCGGCTCGTAGCGCTCAAGCATCCCGCGATTGCCCGTTCCCCGAGGTGACCAGCGGTAGCTCGGGCAGCGGCTGGGATGGGAAGTGGCAGGCGACGTAGTGCCCGTCGGAGGCCGGCTGCAGCGTCGGCTCCAGGTCCGCGCACACTTGCTGGGCCAGCGGGCAGCGGGTGCGGAACCGGCAGCCGGACGGCGGCCGCAGCGGCGAAGGGAGCTCGCCCTCCAGAACCCGCTCACTCGGAGCGACCTCCGGATCCGGAACGGGTACCGCGTCCAGCAGGGTCATGGTGTACGGGTGTGCGGGGCTCGAGTAGACCGCCGACGCCTGGCCGATCTCCACGATCTTGCCGAGGTACATCACGGCGATACGGTCGCTGACGTTGTGCACCACGGCGAGATCGTGCGAGATGAAGATCAGCGACAGCCCGTAGCGGGTCTTCATGTCCTCGAGCAGGTTCAGGATCTGGGCCTGTACCGATACGTCCAGCGAGGCCACCGGCTCGTCGCAGATCAGCACGCTTGGTTCGATCGCCATCGCGCGGGCGATCGCGATGCGCTGGCACTGGCCACCGGAGAACTCGTGCGGCCGCCGATCGCCGACCTGCTCCGGGTCCATGCCGACGTCGTGCAGCACCGCGTCAACCGTGCGCGCGCTGCGCTCCTTGTCGACGCCGGCGATGGTCAGGCCCTCGGCGACGATGTCGCGAACCTTCCGGCGCGGATTCAGCGAGGAGATCGGATCCTGGAAGATCATCTGCAGTCGGCGGCGGACCTCCCGCATCTCGCCGCGGCCGAACCCGGTCAACTCCCGGTCCTCGAACACCACCGAACCCTCCGTCGGCGGCGGCAGTTGCAGGATCGCCCTGCCGGTTGTGGACTTCCCGCAGCCCGATTCGCCGACCAGACCGAGTGTCTCGCCGCGCAGCAGATCGAAGGTGATGTCCGAGACCGCGTGCACCGTCCCGCCAGGCGCCTTGAACTGGCACACCAGGTTCTGCACGCGCAACAACGGTTCGTCACGCAGCCACGTCACGGTGTCGGTCATCCGGGCACCTCCGAAGTGTCGGCGGCCCGAGGTGCGGTCGGAACGCTCGCGGCGACCGGATGGAAGCAGTGGTACACATGGCCCCCGGCCGACTCCGATGCTTCCAACGACTCCGCCGACACTTCCGACACTGCCGACCCGGTCGGCTGGGGCGCCACCGCCGACTCGGACGCCGACGGCGGATCCTCGGTCCGGCACCTGTCATCGGCCGCCGGGCAACGCGGGGCGAACGCGCAGCCCGACCCGAGTGTGGCCATATCCGGTGGTGTGCCGCTGATGGAACGCAATCGCGCGTGCGGCGGATGATCAAGTCGCGGGATCGCGCCGAGCAACGCGTCGGTGTACCGGTGCCGGCGCCGCTCGAAGAGCAGCGGGGTTGGCGCGCGTTCCACCACACGCCCCGCATACATCACCGCGATCCGATCGGTCCGGCCGGCCACCACCCCGAGGTCGTGGCTCACCAGGATCATCGCCATGTTGCGCTCGCGCTGGATGCGTTGCAGGAGGTTCAGGATCTGCTTCTGCACCGTCACGTCCAGTGCCGTGGTGGCCTCGTCCGCGATCAGCAGATCGGGCTCGCAGGCGAGCGCCATCGCGATCGTGACGCGCTGCCGCATGCCGCCGGAGAACTGGTGCGGGTAGTCGCGCCGGCGCCGCTCCGGTTCCGGAATGCCGACCTGGCCGAGAAGTTCGACTTCGAGTTCCTCGGCGCGCCGCCTGTTCAGTCCCAAGTGGATCCGGGCAGATTCGCTGATCTGGCGGCCAATCCGCACGACCGGGTTGAGCGAGGTCATCGGATCCTGAAAGACCATGCCGATGCGGCGGCCCCACACCTCGCGGGCCTGGCCCACCGGGACCGCGGTCAAATCGATACCGTCGAAAAGCACGCTGCCGTTCAGCGTCGCCCCGCTCGGCAGGATGCCCATCAGCGCGCGCACGAACATCGATTTTCCGGAGCCGGATTCCCCCACGATGCCAAGGGTTTCGCCGCGGTCGAGATCCAGGCTCACGCCGTTCACCGCGTGCACGACGCCGCGCGGCGTGCCGATCCGAACGTCCAGTTCCGTCACGTCCAGCAGCGGTGTCGCCGGCACGCTGCCTCCCTCAGAGCTTGCTGTCGCGGACATCGAACCTACTCCGGAGATAGTCGCCGAGGGTGTTGAACGAGTAGATCGTCATGAACATGACGAAGCACGGGATCAGCACCAGGTGCGGATCGGTTCGCAGGCTGTCCTTGCCCTCGGAGATCATCCCTCCCCAGCTCGGTTGCGGCGGCGGGATACTCAGCCCGAGAAAGCTCAAGCTGCCTTCCACCGCGATCAGGATCGCGATGCTCACCGCGGCAAGGGAAAACGCCGGAACCAGCGTGTTCGGGAGGATCTCGCGGAAAAGCAACCGGCCACTCGAGGCTCCCATCGCCCTGGCGACCACCACGTACTCCCTGCCCACCTGCGCCAGCGCGTTGGCCTTCGCGAGCCGGGCGAACGCGGGAATCGCGAGCAAGCCGAGGCACAGCGTCACCGTCCACAGTCCCGGGTTGAGCACCGCGACCAGTGCCATCACCAGGACGAGCGGCGGGAAGCTCAGGATCGTCGCCGAAACAGTGTCGACAACGCTCTCCAGCCAGCCCCGGAAGTACGCCGCGAGCAGCCCGATCAGCCCACCGACCAGCAGTCCCACCAGGGTGCCCGCGAGCCCGACGACCAGCGATATCCGCGCTCCGTAGATGGCGCGGGACAGGATGCTACGACCGACCGGATCGGTACCGAGGAAGTCGGGAAACCGCCAGCCAGGAGCGAGTCCGGGTTCCGGCGTGGGTGTCTCGTAGTCCGGGATGGGAAGCACATCGGCGAATACCGCGGCCAGCGCCAGTATCGTCAACCACGCGGTGGCCACCCAGACGATCACGCCGCGCTTGCGGCGCCGCGTCCCGCTCGCCACCGGTTGCGGGCTCGAGTCGCCCGATCCCCGCTGGACCGGCCGGAGGGAGTCTACGAGTGACATCGGCTTCACCGGACCTGAATGCGGGGATCGATGAGGGTGTAGGTGAGGTCAACCACGGTGTTGACCAGGACGTACACCACGGCTACGAACACGACGATTCCCTGGATCGTCGGAATATCCTTGAAGGGAACGGAATTCACCGCGAGCTGGCCGAGCCCTGGTAACGCGAAGAACGCTTCGACGATCACCGAACCACCGAGCAGCCGCCCGAACGACAGCCCGGCCATGGTCAGCAACGAGAACAACGATGGGCGAAGCGCGTGCCGGAACAGCACGTAGCGGCCGGACAAGCCTTTCGCCCGTGCGGTCAGCACGAAGTCCTCCTGCAAGGTGGCAATCAGGTCGCCGCGCAGCAGCCGGTAGAAGAATCCCACCTCGATCACGGCGAGGCTCACCGCGGGCAGGAACGCGTGATAGAGGTTGTCCCCCAAGCTTTCCGTTATCGGCACCCAACCCGTCACCGGGAACGCCCCTGCCTCGACGGCGAGGAGGTACACCAGCACGACCGCGACCACGAACGACGGCAGGGACATGAAGCCGGAGGAGAAGGCCGTCAGCGCGCGGTCCAGCCGCTTGCCGGCGTTGGCCGCGCCGTACACCGCGAGCGGTATGGTCACGACCAGCGCCATCAGCAGGGCCATGATCGCGATCTGGAAGGTCACCGGGATGCGCTGCGCGATGTCCCCGAGCACTTCCCGCTGAGTCAGTAGCGAATTACCCAAGTCACCGGTGACCGCCCCCTTGAGCCATTCCACGTACCGCACCGGAAGCGGGTCGTCGAAGCCGTACTCCGCGTTCACCGCGGCGATCTGCTCAGGCGTGGCGGTCGGGCCCAGAATGGTGGCGGCCGGTGAGCCCGGCATCAGATCCACCAGCGCCGTCGTCCCCAAGGTCACCAGAAACAGCACCGGCAACACGTGCGCGACCTTGCGAAGCAGTACGCCGAGGAACGGAATAGCCACATCAACCCCGTTGTCGAGAATGTGGAACCGGTGGACGGGTGGGGGAGAACCGCCGCAGCCCGCCCACCGGAGCCCTCATTCGGTTAACGCGATTTCCTCGAACCGGACGGTGCCTTCCTCCCACATATGCACTCCCGTGACGTGGTTACGGTATATGACATTCGGGTCGCCGTTGCCGAAGACCCACATCGGGGCATCCTTCAGGAAGATGCGCTGGAGCTTCTTGTATGCCTCGATCCGGTCCTGCTCGGTGGATGCCGCTCGCCCCGCCGCGAGTGCCGCATCCATCTCCGGGCTGGAGTAGCCCGACACATTGGTGCGCCCGCCGGTTTCCAGCGTGTCGGACAGCGCCGGTTCTGGGGTGGTGACCGCCTGAATGGCCGGCCGGATGGTCGCGTCGAAGTCCCGCTTGATGTAGATCGTCTCGGAAGCGGAGGCGAAGTCGACGGTCTTGATCTTCATGTTGACGTTGTCGTACTGATTGAGCTGAGCCTGGATGTACTGCACGGCCCGCTCGTAGCTGGAACCGGCCAGACCGGCGAAGGTGAAGTTCACCGGCTTGCCCTCCGCGGCCAGCTCGTTGAACAGCTGCTGGGCCCGCTTGCGGTTCTGCTTCGGCAGCTGGAGCGACTTGTCGTAGTATGGCGATTCCTCCGCGAACAGCGACGTTGCCCGCTTCGATGCTTGGCCAGGGTCCATCACCTTCGTCAGCTGCCCGTTGTCGATCGCGAGCGAGACGGCCTGCCTCGCGCGCACATCGTTGAACGGCGCGCGCTTCACGTTGAAGAAGTTGAGGTTCCCACCACCGCTATCAGCCGTTTTCGTGGTGAGTCCCGCTTCCTTCGCGCGGTCGGTGATCTCGTTCAGCGTGCTGGTGTAAAGGTCCGCGCCGCCGGAGATCACCGTTTCCACTGCCTGCGTCGCGTCCGGAATCGGCTTGATGACCAGCCGGTCCAGATGAGGCTTGCCCTTCTCCCAGTAGTTCTCGTTGCGTACGAACGTCGTTTCAGAACCGGGAACCCACCGTTCGAGCTTGAACGGACCGGCACCGACCGGTTTCTTGCCGAAGCCCTCCGGATCCTTCTTCAACGCCTCGGCCGACGCGATGAAGGTGAACGCGCTCGCGACGGTCTTGTCGAACTCGAAGTTCGGCTTCGGCAGCGTGATCCGCACGGTGAGGTCGTCGACGGCCTCGAACTTGGGATCTTTCGCCAAGGTATACGCGGGAGAGCGCAGCTCCGGGTCCCCGAGACGCTGCCAGTTGTAGGCCACCGCCTCGGCGTTGAACGGGCTACCATCGGTGAACTTGATGTTGGGACGGAGCTTGACCGTCCACACCTTGCCGTCATCCGATGGCTCGATGCTCTTCCCGATCCCCGGCTTGACCTCACCGGTCTCGACGTCCCGCCAGAACAGCGTGCCGTAGACGGCTGCCAGCCGGGAAGCCTCGGCGCCGGGAGACATGGTCTGATTCAGGGCCGGGTCGAACGACCGCGTGTCGACGCCGACCATCATCGTCAGCGTGCCACCCTCCTTGGGTGCCCCTGAGGTGTCGCTGTCGCCGGCGCCGCATCCGGTCGCGGTCAGCGTTACGGCGGCGAGCACCGCCAGTAGTCGGTGAACCGCGCGGCGCGCACATCGATCACGACTCATTGCCTCAGCCCTTCCTCGCTTCGTTGCGGGTTGACTGGACTGTGGCCGGGATCGGAACCCTGCGGAAGGCGGTTTTCTGCGTGCCGGAAGACCAGTGCCCCACCGGGCGGCAGGCGATTGTGCCGAGGCACATACGGTCCTTTCGGACCGGTCACGCACCGCGACGGTGCCGGTACATCGCGGCGCCGGAACGCGGCCTTTCAGGGCTCGTCCGGCGGGCGGGTGAGGGGGAACGGCTGCAGCCCGCCGCCGTCCAGCACCAGGGTCTGCCCGGTGACGTAGCCACTTCCCTCCGAGGCGAGGTATCTCGCCGCGTTCGCGATGTCGTCCGGCATGCCGACCCTGCCAACCGGAATCGTCCTCGCCCGCTTCGTCAGCTCGGCTTCGACGTCCAGCTCCGGGTCCGGATTGAGGATCGCCCTGCTGGTGCCCACCAGCCCTGGGCAGATGGCGTTGACCGTGATCCCCCACGGTGCCACGTCCATGGCCAGCGAGCGAGTCAGCCCGATGACGGCGGCCTTCGAGGCCGAGTACGCGGTCGAGCGGGGTGCGGCGACCATGCCTGCCATGGACGCGACGTTCACGATCCGCCCCCACCGCTGCCGTCGCATCACCGGGACCGCGAACCGGGACATCAGATACGTGCCGCGCAGGTTGATCCGCAGCACCTGATCCCATACGTCGATCGGGATATCCTCGATATCCTGGCGATCCGCTCCTTGTGGCGCGGCGGCGTTGTTGACCAGGATGTCCAGCCGCCCGTGGCTACGCACCGCGTCGGCGACCATCCGCTCGGCGTCGTCGGGATCTCCGATATCGCCGGTCATGCCCGTCGCGATGCCGCCCTTGGCGCCGATCTCCTCGACCACGCTCTCGATCCCGCGCCATCCGGTCGCCTCGGTGCCCGCGCCGGCCATGCCTTCCTGACGCCGGTTCGGCACTCCGGTCGCGAACCGGTCCGCCACCACCACGGCAGCCCCATCGGCGGCCAGCGTCCGCGCGATCGCCTGGCCCATGCCGTCCCGCTTGCCGCACCCGGTGACCAGCGCTACCCGCCCGGCAAGCTCGGTCACGACGGCTCGTCCGCCGGGTAGGTCAGATCGATCGACTGCTCGGACACGCCGAGCGAGTTGCGCAAGATGCCGAGGAACACCGGTTTCGGCACCAGGCAGTCCGCGCACGCCTCGCTCGTCGCCGAGACCTGGACTCGGATCCGGCCTTCGACCTCGTCGGCGTCCAGCCGGTAGCCGTCCGCCTCGAGGGTGGCGCGCAACTCCGCGAGTGCTTCCTCGTTGATCATCCCTGCGCTCCCGTCGAGGGCACCACGGGCACCGCGGTGCCCGACCACAACCCGAATACCCGCACCACCATGGACATCGCCGCATTGCGCGCGCCCGCGACGAGAACCGGCACATGCCCCGGCGTCGGCATGAATCGCTCGAACGCCTCGCCGTCCTCTAGCGGCTCCGTGGGATCGCCAGCGTGTCGCACCCCGGTCCCGCTGAGCCCGTCCTTTCCGGCTCGCCGCAGCTCGGCACGGCTTCGCCCGCAGTGCTCGACGAACCAGGCCCGCACGTCGGCCTTGGAGAATCCCGCGCCGGCGAGCAGCTGCGCATGCTCAGGGCTGAACACCACGCCGACCGAGGCGTCCCGGAAGATCAGTGAGCCGGTGCGGGACATGGTGTCCGCGAAGTCCCACAACACCTGCTCGGCGTCCTGGGTATGCCGGTTGTCCACGTACTCGCAGGTCCGCAGCAGCGTCGCGGATACCGCGCTCTGCCCTGCCGGCTGCCCGGCGTCAACGGAAAGCGGCTGCCACGGGCTTTCCTCCTCGTTCTCCGCGAGGCAGATGGACCACCGGCCGGGCAACCCTTGCGTCGCCTGCTCGAGAACGTGCGGTTCGATACCGAACGCGTTCCGGATGATCAGCCCGATCGCCCTCGCAACTGTCGCATTAGGACGGAATCCCGGACCGAAAACGCCGCCGCCGCTGTTGAAACCCAGCTCCGTCCGAACAGGACCGTTCACCACGATCATCGGCGCCGGCCCGCTGGTGCTCTGCCAGCCGCCTCCGCGCGCCGCGCGCTCGAGCATCAGCGCGTCCCAGGTTGCCAGCACAACCGGGAAGTATTCCGGCAGGCAGCCCGCCATGGCTGCGTTGATCGCCGCGAGCTCCACCGTGCACTCGCGCCCGATTTGCTCGAACCGGCCGATCACCTCATCCGCTGGCCGGTCGGTCTGCGCGAGGAATCGATCGACGAGCGGGCGAGAAGCCGGAACGACCGGAAGGCCATCCGACCAGCCCTGCTCGTAGCAGTGCGCTATGGCCGCCTGCGCGAGATCGGGATCCAGGTCCGACTGCGCCGCGGGCGCCGAGGAAGACGCCATTACCCGGCACCGGTCAGGATCGACACGACTTCCGGCAGCACCTCGTTGGCCCGCTTCCGTACCTCGTCCGGGTTCAGGATGGCGACCGGATGCGGTGTCGTCACGTAGTGGTAGCCGGAGGCGCCGCGCATCTGCGCCATCGCGTCCGCGGTCACCCGGAAGGCGTCGCTGCAGATCACCGCCGCCGGGATGCCGCGCTGCTCGAACAACACCCCGTCGGCGACCGCGGAGGCGCTGCACGAACCGCAGTCACCGACCCCGGTGACCACCACGTCGTACCCGCTCGCGAGCTCCTCGAGCTGGTCCTCCGGCACCGGCATCGCGAAGGCGTTCTTGGTGCACGGCACCGCCTCGGCCACACCGTGCTGGCTTACCAGCAACTGCCCCAGTTCTTCGAGCAGCAGCGAAGCGTTCTGCTTGGTGTTGGCCAGCAGCGCGACCCGCGCACCTTTCAAGGTTGCCCGCGGTTGAGCGAGCACCGCGGCGTCCTCAGTGGTCGGCGCCCGGCCGGTGGGATCAAGAATCGCGTTCGGCATCTTCGCCCTCGTCCCTTCAACTCTGGTCGTGAATCACGACGCCACGGATGTTCTTGCCATCCAGCATGTCCCGGTATCCCTGGTTGACCTCATCCAGCCGGTACCGCTTGGTGACGAGTTCGTCCAGCTTCAAGTCTCCGGATTGATACAGCCCGATCAACCTCGGAATGTCGTAGAGCGGATTCGCGGAACCGAAACACACCCCGTGGAACCGTCGCTGGTACATCGCAACCAGACTGCCCGGCACGCCGAGCTCGTAGTTGCCGACCCCGGTGATGGTCACCTGACCGTCCTTGCCGACCATCTCGGCCGCCCGCAACACGACGTCGGTTGTCATCACGCCGACGGTGAGGATGGCGTGCTCGGCCAGCTGACCACGGGTCAGATCCACGATCAGCTCACGCGCGGCCGCCGGATCGGTGAACGTGTGCGTCGCGCCGAGCACCTTCGCCATCTCCAGCTTGAACGGCACCGGATCGATGGCGATCACGTTCTTCGCGCCGGCGTACCTGGCGCCCTGCACCGCGTTGATGCCAACCCCACCGATACCGAAGATCACCACCGTTTCGCCGGCTCGCACGCCGGCGGCGTACACCGCGGATCCCCAGCCGGTTGTCACCCCGCAGCTGACGAGCGCGGCCAGTTCCGGCGCGACATCGGCCTGGTAAGGGACGACGGACCCCTCGGAGAGCACCGCGTACTCGGAAAACGTGCCGAGCGCGCACATCCCACCGAACTCGTCGTCACCGGAGCGGAACCGGAACGTGCCGTCCGGCAGGCACCCGACCATGGCATTGGCACCCAGATCGCACAGGTTCTGCCGGCCGGTCGAGCAGTACCGGCATTTCCCGCAGGCCGGAATGAACGAGCACACCACGCGGTCGCCTTCCGCGACCCTGGTGACCTCAGAACCCACGGCCTCCACGACGCCTTCGCCCTCGTGCCCGCCGACCATCGGCAACCGGCCAGGGATATCACCGTTGCGGATATGGTCGTCCGAATGACACAGTCCGGCCGCCCGTAGCCGGACGAGAACTTCGCCGGCCTTCGGCTCGGCCAGCTCCAGCTCGTCGATTTCCCACCATCGGTCCGGACCGGCCTCACGCAGCACCGCGGCCTTGGTCTTCAACACGCGCAGCCTCGTTTTGCTCTTTCGTTTCTATCTTTTCGATAGACAACGATTTGTGCGGATTCCGAACAACACCGAATTTTAGCCATCTACCAGGCGCGGAGCCATTTTCATTTCGTCACGCGGAAACAACGGACACCAACCTTGACAGTGGTTTCCGCGCGTGAGTTGTATTTACCCCCAAGACGTCCCAGCCATCAGGTCAGCGGCCGAACGGCCGCCGAGTGTCCACAAACGACGGTTACCTGGAGACCGCACGGGACCGGACGAACCTGCGCCGCACCGTCGTGATGATCGCCGAGCAGCTGGCGGACCGCATCCGGGCCGCGTGAGACCAACCCAGGAGGACGTCATGACCACCACCGCTCCGGAGAGCCTGGACGCCGACGGCCTGCTCACCGACAACGCGCAGCTGATCGCCGGCGACTGGGTTCCGGCGAAAACCGGCGAGGCGATCGATGTGCTCAACCCGGCGACACAGGAGGTGCTGCTGCGGGTGCCGAGGAGCTCGGCCGCCGACATCGACGCCGCGGTTCGGGCGGCTGACGACGCGTACGGCTCCTGGCGGGACACCAGCCCCGCCACCCGCGGCGAGCTGCTGTACCGCTGGGCGGAGCTGTGCCGGCAGCACGAGCAGGATATCGACACGCTCGAGTCGATGGAGGTCGGACGGCCGCACTGGGGCCCTTCCCCCATTCCCAAGATCCTGACGTTCACGGCCGGGTTGGCCGACAAGATCACCGGGCAGACGTTGCCCTCCGCGCAGCCCGATGTGCTCGGCATGACGATCCGCGAGCCGTACGGCGTGTGCGGGAGCATCATCCCGTGGAACGCCCCGGGACCGTTGATGGTGAACGATGTCGCGCCGGCGCTCGCGGCCGGCAACACGATCGTCGTCAAGCCCGCCGAGGACGCTCCGCTGACCTGCCTGCTGCTGGCGAAGCTGGCGACGCGGGCTGGCATCCCGCCCGGTGTGCTGAACGTGGTGACCGGTTACGGCGGTGAGGCCGGGGCGGCGCTTCCCGCGCACCCCACCGTCCGTCGGATGAGCTTCACCGGCTCACCCGAAACCGGGTCGAAGGTGATGGAGGCGTGCGCGAAGAACCTCATCCCATTGCACGTTGAGCTGGGTGGCAAGTCACCGCAGATCGTGCTGCGGGACGCTGATCTGGATCGGGCGGTGCCGACCATCGCCCGCGCCATCACGGTGAACACCGGGCAGGTGTGCGCGGCCGGCTCGCGGGTGATTGTCGAGGAAGGCATGCGCGGGAAGCTGGTTGACGCGCTATCCGAGGCGTTCGGCAAGGTCACCGTCGGACCGTGGTACGAGAAAGTACAGATGGGACCGCTGATCAGTGCCAAGCAGGAACAGCGGGTGCTCGGCTACCTCGACATCGGCCGCGCGGAGGGCGCCGAGGTGGTGGTCGGCGGCAACAAGCTCTCCGGAGAGAAGTACGACCGCGGGTTCTTCGTGGCGCCAACCATCTTCGACGGCGTCAAGCCGGAGATGCGTATCGCGCAGGAGGAGATCTTCGGGCCGGTGCTGTCCGTACTGGGCTACTCCGACGAGGACGAGGCGGTGGCCATCGCGAACGGCACCAAGTACGGACTGAACGCCTGCGTGTGGACGAAGGACGTGAACCGCGCGGTGCGGCTGGCCCGGCACGTGCAGGCCGGCCAGGTGTCCATCAACACGTTCGGTTCGGCCGGGGTGATCGGCGCCCCGTTCGGTGGTTACAAGCACAGCGGTTTCGGGCGCACCATGAGCGCCGAGTCCATCAACGAGTACACCCAGGTGAAAAGCGTGATCATCAACGGAGCGGACTGATCGCCGAGCGGTCCGGCGTTATCCGCCGAAGTCGGCCCGCGCGCGTGCCACGGCTTCCGTTACGGCCGTGGCGATCTCCGGAATTCGGTGCCTCGGCAGGCGAATGGACGGCGCGGAGGCGGTGATCGCCCCGACGGCGCGCTGCTGCGCATCGTGCACGCAGGCGCCAACCGCGACGATGCCCGGCTCCGATTCGCTGTTGTTGACGCCGTAACCGCGCCGCCACACGGCGGCGAGCGCCCGGCGAAACCCGGCCATATCGTCCGGCGCGTACGGGGTGTCGGGCGGCGGACCGTCGGGATACCTCTCGGCGAGTTCCTCTGCGGACAGTTCGGCCAGCAGCGCCTTGCCGCCGGACGTCAGGTGGGCGGGCATGGTCATGCCGGTGCGCGACCCGACCCGCAGCGCCTGGGCGGCCTCGACGCTGTCCAGAAACGTGACGGCCGCGCCGGAGAGCACCATCAGGTGCACGGTCTCGTCAAGCCGCTCATTGAGCCATTCCAGGTGCGGCCTCGCGACCTCACGGATGTCCCGGTTGGTGCGTTCGGCAAGCCCCAGCCCATAGAACATCGCGCCGGGGCCGTACGTCCTGTCCGGGTACTGCGTCGCGAACTCCCGGTACCGCAGCATCGTCAGTAGCCGGTGCGCCGTGGACCGGGCCACCCCGAGCCGCTGCGCCACATCGCTTACCCGTAACCGCTCGTGGCGCCGGAGCAGCACGAGCAGCTGCAGGACGTTGTCGACCGAATCGATCGCGTACACCGGTGTGTTCTTCACAGAAGAATCATAACCGCACGGTTGTTCCTCAAAACAGAATCAGTCGTACGGTTCTTGCTCTACGGCCAAGAACTCCTCAAGGAGGCATGCGGTGACTGCCTCGGACCTCGACCCCGCACTCGACGCGCTGTACGACGACTTCAACCGGCACGGCCTGCTCCCGTTGTGGACCCAGCGGGAGGGCCTGATGCCCCTGTCCCCGGAACCCGCCGCGGTGCCGCACGTGTGGAAGTGGGCGAATCTCTACCCGCTGGCCGAGCGCGCCGGTGAACTGGTTCCGGTCGGGCGCGGCGGTGAACGTCGCGCGATCGCGCTTGCCAACCCTGGCCTGTCCGGTCAGCCCTACGTGACGCCGACGCTGTGGGCGGCCGTGCAGTATCTCGGTCCCCGCGAGGTGGCGCCCGACCACCGGCACAGCCAGAACGCCTTCCGGTTCGTGCTGGAAGGGGAAGGTGTCTGGACCGTCGTGAACGGCGACCCGGTCGCGATGCGCCGCGGCGACCTGCTGCTCACCGCGGGTTGGGCGTGGCACGGTCACCACAACACCCTGGACGAGCCGATGGCGTGGCTCGACGGGCTGGACATCCCGCTCACCGGCTACCTGGACGCGGGTTTCTTCGAATTCGGCCCTGACGAGGTGACCGACCGCTCGACCCCGCGCACCTCCCGCGCGGAACGGTTGTGGGGACACGCCGGCTTGCGCCCGGTCGCGTTCCAGGACAGCCCGTCGAGCTCGCCGCTCGCCGCCTACCGGTGGGAACAAACGGATGCCGCCCTCGAGGCTCAGCTCGAGCTGGAGAACGAGGGCCACCCAGGGGTAGCCGGGCAAGGGCACGCGGCGATCCGGTACGTCAACCCGGCGACCGGCGCCGATGCGCTACCCACCATGCGCACCGAAATGCACCGCCTGCGAGCTGGTGCGTCGTTCGCGCACCGCGAGGTCGGCTCCTCGGTGTGGCAGGTGTTCGACGGCTCCGCGACGTTCACGCTGGACGGCAACTCCAACACGGTAAGCCGTGGCGACCTGGTCGCCGTTCCGTCCTGGTGCTCGCTTGAAGTCGTCGCCGCGGAGCGACTCGACCTGTTCCGGTTCAGCGACGCGCCGGTACTCGAGCGGCTCGAGTTGGCCCGTCAGCAGACTCTCGACGGCGCCAAGCGCTGAGGCCGAGGCGAAACATCGGTCCAGGTGGATCACGGAGGGATCGACGTGACCAGTTCCGACGAGCTCCTCGTTGTCGGCGGCGGGATCGGCGGCCTTTCCGCCGCGCTTTCCGTAGCGCACACCGGACGCCCGGTGCGGGTTCTCGAACGTGCCACCGAGTTCGGCGAGATCGGTGCCGGCCTTCAGCTCGCACCGAACGCGACGCGCGTCCTCGACCGGCTCGGGCTGCTTGAGCGGGTTATCGACGCCGGGGTGCTGCCGGACCGGCTGGTGTTCGGCGACGCGCTGACCGGCCACGAGCTCACCCGGCTCGAGTTCGAGGACTTCCCTCGGCGCTACGGCGCGCCGTACGTGGTGCTGCACCGCAGCGACCTGCTGGACATCCTCGTCGACGCGTGCCGCGAGCGGGGCGTGGCACTGGAAACCGGCAAGCACGTCGTCGAGATCGAGAACACGACCGATCATGTCGTGGCGCACTGCCAGGACGGCTCGCGGTACCGCGGCGGCGCGGCGGTGGGTGCCGACGGGCTGCGTTCCGGCACGCGCAAGATGCTCAGCGACGACGAACCCACGCAGTCGGGGTTCGTTGCCTACCGGGGCGCCATCCCGGTGCAGGACGCCACCCGGCCGGCCGAGCTAACCGAGGTCGTCATCTGGATTGGACCGGGCCTGCACTTCGTGCAGTACCCGCTACGCCGTGGCGAGATCTACAACCAGGTGGCGGTGTTCCGCAGCCCCGGCTATGCCGCCGGGCGCGACGACTGGGGCGAGCCCGACGAGCTCGACGAGGCGTTCTCGGTCACCTGTGAACACGTCCGGGAGGCAAAACGCTCGCTGTGGCGCGACCAGCACTGGTCGATGCACGATCGCGAGCCGCTCGACAACTGGCTGACCGGTCGCACGGTACTGCTCGGGGATGCCGCCCATCCGATGTTGCAGTATCTCGCCCAGGGCGCCTGCCAGGCCATCGAGGACGCCGAGGTACTGGCTCGCTGCCTCGAGCAGCACGACTCACCACAGTGGGACAAGGCGCTGCGCGCCTACCAGGAAGAGCGCATCCCGCGAACCGCTGAAATCCAGCGAGTAGCAAGGGTTTGGGGCGATATCTGGCACGTGGACGGGCTCGCGGCGATGCTGCGCAACGAGGTCTTCACCCAGCGTCGTCACGACGACCACCGACATATCGAATGGCTGTACGGCGGGACGTGAGCAACAGGCTTGACGCTCCGCCGGGCAGCGGCTATGAAGAAACGAATTCTGCACAATAGCAAAAGGCTACTCTCGGGTCGTCGCCCAGTGCACGAGGCGGCCACCAACAGGAGGTGTCAATGAGGACCCTGCTGGCCTGCTCACCGTCGGCCGTTGTCCATGCCAGCTCGATGTGGCGCGGCGCGCCGATCGGCGTTGGCGATGTGTTCGCTCGAGAGGAACCAGCATCATGAAGCTCAGTCAGCATCACATAGGCCGCCGCGATTTCCTTGCGTTGACGAGCAAGGCGGTCGGCGGGGCCGCGGTGTTGGGGGTCGCGGGGGGTTGCGGGCAGGCGAATTCCGGTTCGAATGGCCAGTATCAGGGCGAGGTCGCGGTTGCGCACCTGGACGCGATCGTCGCCGCGGCGCCGTTCCACATCGCCGCCGCGTTCGGCTATTACCAGGAGGCCGGGCTTGAGCTGTCCCCGGTGAGTTTTCCTGGCGGTACCGAAACGATCCGCGGCATGGCGACCGGGATGGACTTCGGCATGCCCGCGACCTTGCCCGGCCTCGTCGCCATCCAAAAGGGACAGAAGGACCTCAGGCTGGTCGCCGGGGCGTTCAACAAACCAGCCGTGGTTTTCCTGGTTCCGGCGAATTCCGATATCCAGTCGATCGAGGACATGGCGAACAAGAAGGTGGCGATCAGCCAGCCGGGATCCATCACCACCTACTTCGCCAACCGGATCGCGAGGGAGCAGGGACTCACGCCAGGAAAGGACATCCAGCTGCTGAACGTCGGCGGCCCTCCGGATGCATGGACCGCGGCCAAACAGGGCGTTGCCGACGTGGCCTGGTCGAATCCGCCGCTGTCGGACAAACTTATCAAGTCGGGCGAGGCCCGGTTGGTTTTCAAGACCAGCGACTACGTCTCGAGTTGGGCGGACACGTCGTACTGGACCACGCAGCCGTTCATCGATGACTCCCCGGACGTGATCAAGAACTGGTTGAAGGCACACAAACGCGCGATGGATCTCATCAAGAACGACGTGGACAAAGCGGCCGAGGCCTACGCCAAACGTGTAGACCTCCAGCCGGAGGTGGCCCGCCAGTCGTTGCGGGATGCGGCCGACGCACTGAATCTCACCATCGACATGGCCGCGATAAAGGAAAATGTCAAGGCCGGCGAGGAAATGGACCAGCTGGATCCCGACAGTCTCGACCTCGATTCCGTGGTGGCGAAAGACTTCGCGCCGATCAAGGAAGCTTGAACGGTTCGTGGGGCCGGAAAAGGGAGACGCGATGACGCGATCACCGAGCACTTTCCAGAGCGAAACGCACGCCGCGACGACCCGGCGGCCGACCGCCGCCGACGAGGGCCGGGGCGTTCGATTCGACGGCGTCCAGGTCGTCTACCCCACAAGCGACGGCTCCATCGAGGCGATCCGCGAGGTCTCCGGAGCGATCTCGGACGGTCGCTTCGTCTCGCTGATCGGCCCGAGCGGTTGCGGCAAGAGCACGCTGCTCGACGTCGTCGGCGGCCTGCGCCGGCCGGCGGCTGGCACGGTCGCGATCAACGGCGAAGCGGTGAGCGGTCCACGACGTGACACCGCGATGGTGTTCCAGGAGGATTCCACGCTGCACTGGCGCACCGTGCTCAGCAATGTCGCGTTCGGACTGGAGATCGCGGGTGTGCCGAAGAAAGAACGCGAAACGCGAGCCCGCGAAATCATCAACCTGGTGGGGCTCAGCGGTTTCGAGGACCGGCATCCCCGCGAGTTGTCCGGTGGGATGAAACAACGCGTCGCCATCGCGAGGGCATTGCTTCTCGATCCGCGAATCCTGCTGATGGATGAGCCGTTCGGAGCTCTCGACCAGCAGACGCGGATGTTCATCGGGCGCGAACTGCTCCGCGTCTGGGACGAAACGCGCAAGAGCGTCCTGTTCGTCACCCACGACATCCAGGAAGCGATCTACCTTTCCGACGAAGTGTGGATCATGACGGCCCGCCCGGCAGTCATCAAGGCCATTGTGCCCGTGGACCTCGACCGCCCACGGCTGCCGGAAATCATGTCCAGTCCCCGGTTTCACGAGCTGAGCACGCAAGTATGGGAGTTGTTGCGTGTCGAGTCGGAGAAGGCGCTGAACATCAGGGGCGAGCTGCCGTGAGTACCACAGCCGCACGCTCCCGCGCACGGGCGTGGCCGGCCGTGGCGCAAGTCGGGCTGGTCGCCGGCGGCGCGGGCCTGCTGGAATTCCTCACCCAGAGCGGCTACATCAGCCCCATGGTGCTGCCGCCGCCGACGGAGATCGTCGGCAAGCTGGGCGAAATCGTCCCGTCGAACGTCTTCCTCGACGATCTCGGCAGCACGGCCATCACGGTATTCAGCGCTTTCGCGATCGGTGCCATCATCGGTCTGCTCATCGGAATCGCGTTCTGGAAACTGCCGTTCGTGGGTGCGGTCTTCGAGCCGTACCTGGTCAGCATGTACTCGATGCCCGCCCTCGTCTTCTATCCCATCCTGCTGGCCCTGCTCGGTTTGAGCAAAGCGCCGATCGTGGTGATCGCCGCGTCCATGGCGCTCATCCCGATCGCGCTGAACACAATGGTCGCACTGCGAGCCATCAAATCGACCTTGCCGAAACTGGGCACATCGCTCAATTGCACGCGGCGGCAGATCTACTGGAAGATCCTGGCCCCTGCTGCTACTCCGTTGGTGGTTCCCGGGCTGGTACTGGGCTTCATCTACGCGATGATCGGAACCATCGCGATGGAATTCATCCTCGCGTCCAACGGGATCGGATTCCGGATCGGCTACTACTACCGATCGTTCGACGTGGTCGACATGTATGCCTACATCCTCGTCGCGTCGATCATCGCCATTATCGTGAACGTCGCCCTGAATCGACTGGAACGCCGAATTCGTAGGGATATGCAATGACCGTCACCTCGGATCCCCCAGCGGAAACCGCGGCACTGGCGGCCGGTCAACTCGAGGGGCGGCGGGAACGGCGCTGGGCACTGCCGGCGGCGCGGATCACGGTTCCCATCGCCGCGCTGCTGATCTGGTTCGCCATCGCACCGATCACCGACCTGGTGCCCTCGCCGGCCGCCGCACTCGCCGAGCTCTGGCAGGGTTTCGCCGATGGCTGGATCTATCCTGGCCTGGCTTCGACCGCGACCGCCGTGCTCGCCGGATTCGGGATCGGCGTTCTCACCGGCTTTCCGCTCGGCTACCTCCTCGGTCGGAATCGCATCGCGAACCGGATATTCGAGCCGCTGATCGCCGGCACGTTCGCCGTGCCACGGATCATCCTGTATCCGGTACTGCTGACCCTGTTCGGCGTCGGGCTGCTCGCGGAGACCGGCATGGTGGCGATTTCCGCGTTCTTTCCCATCATCATGGCGACCAGTGCGGCCGTCCGTCAGGTGAGCGAGAACCTGCTGAAGCTGGGGCGCTCGCTGCGGGCGAACCGCCGGCAGCTCGCCACGAAGATCGTGATTCCGGATGCCGCGCCCGCCATCATGGTCGGGATCCGCATCGGGTTCAGTATCTCGTTCATCGCGGCGATCATCGCGGAGTTGTTCGCTGCCAAAGAAGGGCTCGGGCTGATGATCTCGGAGGCCTACGCGGCACTCGAGCTTCCCCGGATGTACGCCATCGTGCTGCTCGTCATGGTCATCGCGTTCGTCGGCAACATCCTGCTCTGGTCGCTTGAACGCCGGCTGCGCTCGTGACGACCAGCAGTGAGCTGCCGGCGGGTCACGCCAGCTTCGTGACGATGCAGTCGCTGTTCCGCGCGTCGTCTTCGGTGATCTTCACGAAGAGGCTGCGCGGCCCATCGACACGCAACCGGATCTCGCGGTCCCAGCTCACGACCGGAGTGAGCACGGTGCCGCTCCATTCGTCACCGAGTATTCGTTCCGTGTCGTCTGCCGGGATCGTGTGCACGTCGGAGTTGCGCACGTGAATACGATCACCGCGCCGGAGGGATCGGAACAACATGACCAGGTAGTCGGTTGCGCCCTGTTGCGCGGCGCTGAACTCATCGGCTGCCCAGTTCATCGCGCAGTGTGGGCAATAGACATAGCTGAGCCGCCCGCCGGCGAAGAAGTGTTCGTACTTGTGCCCTTCGCGGAGGCATTCCGTTATCTTCGTGATCGCGCCTTCGGCGCCGGGTTCGATGTCTGCCCCGTCATCATTCGTCATGATTCCCACCCGGGTGAAAGGGTCTGACACCGAATCGGTTGGTCGCGTCCGCCGACCCTATCGCGGACGCGGGCCGTCACATCGAGCATGACGCCGCGGCTGCTCGGTCGCCATGACCATAGAGCACTTGAATCACGATACGACGATCATCGTCTCAGAGACAATAGTCTCTCAGTGATCAACCGGTCGCTGCCAGCTACGGTTGCGGCGGCAGCCTGCGCACCAGGTAGTCCCACACCTGCTCGATGGACCGGTCGTGGTAGATGTTCTCCCGTTTGGACAGTGATTCCTCCGGCGCCGACCAGCTTGGTTTCCCGCCGTAGGCGCGGGTGAGTAACTGCTGCGTGGCGGCACGTTCCAGCAGGATCGCCGCGACCGTCGCGGTTGGCAGGTCCTTGCCAACCGTGACGATGCCGTGGTTCACCAGGAAAAGTGCCGGCGCATCACCGAGGCGTGCCGCGACCAGCTTCCCGAGCTCGGCGGTCAGGATCAGATCGGCGGTATCGGTGAACCGGGGCACGTCCGGCGGCACGAAGTAGTTCGCCGCATGACTCACCGGCAACAACGATTCACCAGCCGCCGCCAGCGCCACGGCGTGCGGCGAGTGCGCGTGCACCACCCCGCCAACGTCCGGTCGTGCGGCCATCACCTCGGTGTGGATCGGGTACTCGCTGTGTCGCGGCCCGTCCCCTGCCACGACCGTGCCGTCCGGACCGACGAGGTGCACGCTCTCCGGCGTGACCTCATCGAATCCCTGTCCGGCCGCCTTGATCCACACGCCGCGGCCATCCGGATCGCGAACGGACGCGTGCCCCCAGATGAGGTCGTTCTGCTCGCACCAGCCGAGAACCCGGGAGGCCAACGACACGAGACGGCGAATGCTGGACGACATCGTTGCCTCCGCGGGTGACTCGGGCAGCCAACCGCGCGGCGGCCGTACTGCCGACCTGTTGGGAGGACCGTAGAGCCAACACCGCCGACGTCCAAACTCTTGTTCTGCCGTGCAGAACGCCCGCGCTATCAGAGCCCGCGCTGGTAATGCCGGACCAGCTTGCGGGGCACCAGCTTGCGCTCACCGTCGACGGTGATCGGCACCAGATCCGGCACCCTGGCCTTCGCCATCCACGCGGCCCGCCGGGTACGGGTGTTACTGCGGGACATCTGCCGCTTCGGCACCGCCACTATCGATCATCCTTTCCGTTGCCACTCTCCACACCGAGGCCACCGCGCTCCGGATCGCCTTCCGCACACGGGTCGCTGTGCCAATAACCGAACGGATCGGGCAGGCTCAACCAGGCCTGCCAGCCGGTAGCGAGTTCCTCGTCGGTCAGCAACGCGCCGTTCAGCGCGGTCACGATCTCCTCCGGATCCGCGCGATGGGCGATCACCACGAGTTCCTGCGCCCGGTCGCCGTACTCCGCGTCCCACCGCAACGCGGCCATCGCGCGCCGGTCGGCATCCACCTGAGCCCACGAGTCGTCGCCAAGCCCGGCCAGCCATGCGCCGGCATGCCCGACCCGTAACCCGCCGCCGGCGGATTCCAGCCACAGCACGACGTCCGGCTGGCTGGCCAGCCACACCCGTCCCCTGCTGCGCACCACGCCATCCAGCAGCACATCGATCGCTTCGTGCAGCCGCTCGGGATGAAACGGCCTTCGCTGCTCGAACAGCACCGTCGACACACCTGAATCCGGGTGCAGCGGTGGCTGGCCGCGCAGCAACGGACCGTGCGCGTCATCAACCGCCCCGAGCCGGCTATCGGCCGGCACGCGGGCGAGCAGCCGCGGCACGTCCAGCTCGGCAAGTGGCATCCGGGCGGCACGCGGGGCTAGGCGGTCCAGCACGGCCATGGTCCGTGCCGACGTCCAGGCATCCGGCGCGGCACCGGAAAGCACCAGCGCATCCGCGAACTCGGCCTGGCCGACGACCAGCTGCGCGAGCGTGCGGTCGTCCTCGTCGAGCACGCCGAGCCCGTATGCGGCGCCGACCTCGTCCAGCGGCTCGTCGCCCGACGCCTGCTCCAACCAGTGCTGGTGATCGATGGCAGTGATTACCGCCTCGATGTCCAGGTGGTCGAGCACCACCGTGCCGTTCAGTACGACATGCTCGAGCGCCCAGCAGATCTCCTCCGGCTCGAGTGACGGATCCAGCCGCAGCACGATCCGCTGGATTGACGGCCGGCGGGCGAGCTCCATCAGCAGCGGCAGCAGGTCCTCTCGCAGCGTGCACGACACGCAGCAGCGCGCGAGCTCCAGCACGGTCTCCTGCTCGCAGCCGTGGACCCGCAGCGTGCGACGCACGACACCTTCGGCGGCGTTACCGAGATCGTGGTGGATCACCGCCTGGCCCCGCGCCCGGAACTCGCGCTGGTTCACAACCGTGCGCACGGCGTCTTGGCTGAGCCCGCAGACGATCACCAGGGTGGTCCGCGATCCCTCCGACATCGAGCTCCTCTCCGAGGGTACCTGCTCGGCTGTCCGTCCACCGAGTACAGTAAATGAAAACCGATTTCGTTTCTAATAAAGGAGGGTGCATGTCGGCGATCTGTCAAGTCACCGGCAGCCGGCCCGGTTACGGCAAGCGGGTATCCCATTCGCACCGGCGCACCGCTCGACGCTGGGAACCGAACATCCAGCAGCGCCGGTACTACCTGCCGAGCGAGGACCGCTGGGTCCGGCTGCGGGTATCGGCCAAGGGAATCAAGATCATCGACAAGCGCGGTATCGAGTCCGTGGTCGCGGAGCTACGCGCGAAGGGTGTGAAGCTGTAGATGCCTCGAAACAGCGATATCCGGCCGATCATCAAGCTCCGCTCCACGGCCGGCACCGGCTACACCTATGTCACGAGGAAGAACCGTCGCAACGACCCGGATCGTCTGGTGTTGCGCAAGTTCGACCCGATAGCACGGCAACACGTCGACTTTCGCGAGGAACGCTGATGGCGAAGAAATCCAAGATCGCGAAGAACGAGGAGCGCAAGAAGATCGTGGCGCGCTACGCGCAGCGCCGGGCCGAGCTGAAGGAGACGGTCCGCTCGCCACAGTCCACCGAGCAGCAGCGCGACGAGGCGCTGCGAGCGCTGCGGAAGATGCCGCGCGACGCGAGCCCCACCCGGATCCGCAACCGGGACGCGGTGGACGGCAGGCCGCGTGCGTATCACCGCGCGTTCGGCCTGTCCCGCATCCGGTTGCGGGAAATGGCGCATCGCGGAGAGCTGCCCGGCGTGTCCAAATCGAGCTGGTAAGGAGCCAACACGTGCCGAAACCGGTGCCACCAAACGTCGCCCGAACATCCTCGTCCGCGAAGGAATATCCACAGTAGACTGGAAGGACGCCACGCTGCTGCGAAAGTTCATCTCGGACCGAGGCAAGATCCGCTCCCGGAGGGTCACCGGGCTCGACCCCAAGCAGCAGCGCGAGGTCGCGACCGCTATCAAGAACGCGCGCGAGATGGCGCTGCTGCCCTACCCCACCCGCTCGTCGCAGTAGCCGCGCGCGGCTCGCGGCATCCCTCGGCTGGGGTACAGGCGCGTGTCGCTGATTGCTTTGGCTAATGATGGTCACTATCAATTCCACCTATTCACGTCCGACCCGATCAACCATCTCCGGAGATCCCTGTGAAGACTGCTTTCGTCGGCAAAGGCGGTAGCGGCAAGACCACGCTTGCCTCGCTGTTCACCCAGCACCTCGCCGAGGCACGCGAACCAGTGTTCGCCATCGACGCCGATATCAACCAGCATCTCGCGGCGGCGCTCGGTGCGCCCGAGGAATACCCGGCGACCATGCCGACGCTCGGCGAGCACCTGCCGCTGATCAAGGACTATCTGCGCGGCGGCAACCCGCGGATCTCGTCGGCGGAATCGATGATCAAGACGACGCCTGCCGGTGCGGGTTCCCGGCTGCTGCGGGTGATCGAGGACAATCCGATCTACGACACCTGTGTGCGGGATATCGGCGGCGCCCGCTTCGCCGCTACCGGGCCGTTCGGCGAAGGCGATCTCGGCGTTTCGTGTTATCACTCCAAGGTCGGCGCCGTTGAGCTGCTGCTGAATCATCTGGTGGATGGCACCGGCGAGTACGTTGTGGTGGACATGACCGCGGGCGCCGACTCGTTCGCGTCCGGGTTGTTCACCCGGTTCGATCTCACCTTCCTGGTCTGCGAACCGACCCTGCGGAGTGTTGGCGTATACCGGCAATACCTGGGCTACGCCAAGGATTTCGGTGTGCGGCTCGCGGTGATCGGCAACAAAGTGTCCGATGCCGACGATGTGCTGTTCCTTCGCGAGCAAGTCGGCGAGGACCTGCTGTGTTGCTTCGATCGGTCCGGGCATGTGCGCGCGGCCGAACGTGGTGACGTGCGGCCGATCACCGCGCTCGAGCCGGCCAACCTGGCGGCGCTCGAGACGATGCGGGAGGCGCTGGACACCGCACCCCGGGATTGGGCTCGCTACCAGCGCCAGGCCGTGCACTTTCACCTTCGGAACGCGGAAGCCTGGGCGAACGAGAGCGTGGGGCAGGATCTCGCCAGCCAGGTCGACCCGGACTTCGTGCTCGGCCCGGAAGCGCTGGAGCGGCCGCACCAGGTGATGCAGGTCTGATCTCCGGTGCGGCCGGCCGCCGTTGCCTACTAGAACGGTCTGGTGTCCAGGACGTCAAGATTGACGAAACGAGCTTCCCCGTCGCACAACTTCTGCATCTTCTCCGCGAATCTCGCCGTGACCGGGTTATCGGAATTCGCCATCGCCGCGTCGTAGCTGGGGAACTCGACGATCTCAACGTAGGTTTTGGTGTGGTCGCGGTCTCCTGTCAGGACACCCCAACGCGCGGTGCGCTCGACACCGATCGCCTCGGCCCATTCTTTGGACAGCGCCTCCACCTCGTCGATGCGGTCGGTCCGGAATTCGATCAACTGAATGAAGGATCCGCGCTCGGTGTTGGCTATCGGCTCGTCCCGCATCCCTGCCCGCACGGCCGAACGCAGTTCCTCGTTGTCGGTGTGCTCATGCACGTCCACCGCATGCATGGCCGCCACCCTGAGCAGTTCCTCTTCCTCACCACTCATGGCCAGTGTGCAACCCGAGACGCTGGGGCTATCCCGGCAATCAAGATATTTTCTTGTCATTTCGACTCCCCGATTCATCGTTCCCCTGCGCGAAGATCAGAAATAACGCAGATATCCCATATTGTGCGCCTTCCGGGAGCAATACGGAACGCTGGTTTCGCCGAATTCTCTCGATGTTCGGATGCAACGAAATACCCGTCACGTCGGAAATAGTCCACTGGGCGCACCTTTGAATTGCTGGCGAACTTCGGCGCCAGTCAGTTAGTGTCCGACAAATGTCCGATGTGGACACGCCGCCCCGGCGCATTCGGCCCGCTCGTCGACGGCGCTAACGAGTCAACGCGTTGATCCGGTTCTTGACCTGGCGAGCCGGGGTCGCGTGCTGGGACAGATCGGCCCACGGATCGACCTTCCGCCGCAGCCGTCGCGGCACGCTGTCCAACCGGTAGTGGTTGGGATCCACCCTGCGCAGTTCCGACCAGTCGATCGGAGTGGCCACCGGCGCACCGGGACGCGCGCGCAACGAGTACGGCGCGATCATTGTCTGGCGGCGCCCGTTTCTGTTCGTGTCGAGGAAAACCCGGTCCCCGCGCTGTTGCTTGCGCTGCTCGGTGGTCAACCGGTCCTGGTCGTGTGCGGCGAGGAAGTCGGCCATCCGCCTCGCGAGCGGTCGAACCATGTCGTAATCGCCGCTGCGGTCCAGGGCGGCCACCACGTGATACCCCCGGCCGCCGGTGGCCTGCGTGAACGGGACCAGGTCGAGGGCTTCATAGACCTTGCGCACCGCACGAGTGATCTCCCTGATCTCGGAAAGCGGAGTACCGTCCGGCGGGTCGACGTCGATCACCAGCAAGTCCGGCCTCGCGATCTTATCCACCTGCGACAGTCCGATGTGGAACTCGAGCGTTCCGAGATTCGCCAAGTAGAGCAACGTCTCTTCGTCATCGCACACCACGTATCGGGTGCTGCCGTGATCATGCCGATGCGGCACGCGCCTCGTCCTGATCCACGCCGGGAAGAAGTCGGCAGCCTCCTTCTGGAAGAAGCCTTCGGCTTCGATGCCGTCTGGGAAGCGCCGCAGGGTCAGCGGCCGACCACGCAGGTGCCGAACCATGTCGGATGCGACCGAACGGTAGTAGTCGAGCACATCTCCCTTGCTGAATCCATCCGAGGGGTACAGCTGCTTGTCCAGATTGGACACCGAAAGGTCCCTGTCCCCAACCGGAATCGTCGTCGTGGCCACCGGTTACCCCACACCTCCCGCTCCAGCCTCGCGTTCATCGGCCCCTGGTTACCCGCACCCCGCGTCGTGTACCCGTAACACGAAAATAACGGTGTAAGAAAACCCATTATGGATGCATAATGCGGTGCGGTGGGTCAGAGGCAGGTCACGGGGACCTGGTGGATGAGGTTGTTCGCGAATCCGCCACGGTTCCACGGCTGGTCGACTGGTTGGGTGTTGCCCTCGGCGTCGGTGGCGCGAGCGGCGAGAACGTGCTCACCGGGTTCGGCTTGCCAGGTGGTGCTCCAGCGACGCCAGGCCCAGTTGTGGCCCTGATCGGGGTCGAGCTTCGCGTCGGTCCAGCTGGCACCGTTGTCGGTGCTCACCTCGACCCTGGTGATCGGGGCATGCCCGGACCAGGCGCGCCCGCTGAGCGGCACCGGGCCTGGGCGCACCACGCGCCTGCGAGACATGAAGTCCGGGAAACCGGGCGGCACCAGCAACGCGCGTGGCGCGATCCGGGTGGCCGGCTCGCCAGGCTCGTCCGCGGTCTGCTTGTACCGGTACGCCACCGCGTTCTGGAAACCGGTGAACGGGGTGTCCACCAGCGAGATGTCCCGCAGCCACTTGACGTGCGCCATGCCGTACCAGCCGGGCACCACCAGCCGCAGCGGGTAGCCGTGCTGCGGCGGCAACGGCTGCCCGTTCATCTCGTAGGCGAGCAATACATCGTCCCTCAGCGCCTCGTCCAGCGGTAGGCCACGCTGGTAGTCCTGCTCAACGCCACGCTCAACGCCGTGATCGGCGCCGGTGAACACGACCTCAACCGCGGCAGGATCCACCCCTACCTCGTCGAGCAGCTCGCGAAGCGGCACGCCGGTCCAGTCGGCGGTGCCAACCGCCTCGACCAGCCACGGCTGGCTGATCGGCCGGGGGCGCAGCCTGGCGCGCCCGTTTCCCGCGCATTCCATGGTCACGCGCACGGTGCGAGCCGGCCGGGCACGCAGATCGTCGAGGCTCCATGCGGCCGGCCGCTCGACATGCCCGGTGATGCCGAGACGCCAGTTCCGCTCGTCGAGGATCGGGATGTCGTAGTGCACCAGCAGGTAGTGCAACCCGGCCGGGGTCACGTCGTGCTGCATGGCCTCCAGCGGCATCCCGTGATTGCGGGCGGCCAGGGCCAGCTCTTCCATGCTGATGGCCTCGTCGGGTTCGGCCAGCCTGGCCGGCAGGCTGACGTCGCGCAGCTGTGTGTCCATTCCGCAAGCATGCGCCCTCCGGCGTGCCGCGCACTAGCGTGCCGGCGGATCAGCCGGCCCGACATTTCACACTTTCTTTGCTTACCGTGCTTTTCGCCCCGGTCTGGTGCCATAGCCGTACAACGTGCACCGAACACGTGGAAGGGGTCTGAGCATGCGAATCAGGACAATGGCCGGGCTGGCCGTCGCCGGAGCCGCGGCGACCGCCGCCATCGGCGGGGTTGGCTACGCCGCCAGCGACGAGACCAACGAGCCGGTTGCCAGGATCGTGACCGAATCCAGCCAGCCGGGTGGCACCGGTGACGCGGCCGACCGCGACTGCCCGGACGGCGACGGCGGAACCTCCACCGCGGAGGCCGGGTTGTGACGGCGAATCCCACTCACCCCGCCGAGCCGCTCGAGCAGACCCTGTTCGAGGTCAAGCGGGTCATCGTGGGCCAGGACCGGCTGGTGGAGCGGCTGGCGACCGCGGCGCTCGCGGACGGGCACTGCCTGCTTGAAGGCATGCCAGGCGTGGCCAAGACACTGGCCGCGCAGACGCTGGCTAACGCGGTCGGCGGCAGCTTCTCGCGTATCCAGTTCACCCCGGACCTGGTGCCCTCCGACATCGTGGGCACCAGGATCTACCGGGCGTCGCGGGAAGGGTTCGACGTCGAGCTCGGACCGGTGATGGCCAACGTCGTGCTCGCGGACGAGATCAACCGCGCGCCCGCACGCGTGCAGTCCGCGTTGCTCGAGGCGATGGCCGAGCGGCAGGTTTCCATCGGCGATCGCAGCTATCCGGTTCCGACGCCGTTTCTGGTGCTGGCTACCCAGAATCCGATCGAGTCGGAAGGCGTGTACCCGCTGCCCGAGGCGCAGCGGGACCGCTTTCTCATGAAGGTCATCGTGGACTACCCCACCGACGAGGAGGAGCTGGCGATCCTCTACCGGATGGGGATGCGGCGACCGACCGCCCGCCAGGTGCTGGATCCCGACCGGCTGGTTGAGCTGCGCGACCGGGTACGCGAGGTGTTCGTGCACCACGCGCTCGCCGAGTACGTGGTGCGGCTCGTGCTGGCCACTCGCCATCCGGAACGGCTGGGGCTGCACGACCTCACCGCCCAGCTGGCCTTCGGCGCCAGCCCCCGCGCCACGCTCGGGCTGGTCTCCGCGGCCCGTGCCCTGGCGCTGCTGCGGGGCAGGGACTACGTGTTGCCGGCGGACATCATGGAGCTCGCCGTGGACGTGATCGCGCACCGGCTGGTGCTGCCCTTCGACGCCGTGGCGGACGGGGTGACCGCGGAATCGGTGGTGCGGCGCATCGTGTCCATGCTGCCGGTGCCCCAGATCGCGCCGTCCCGGTTGGACAACGGCGACGGTTTCGAGCCGAATCGAATGACGGCATGAGATCCCCGAGCGCGGCGGAACCCGGTAGCACCGGCGGCGCGAGCTTGCGGCAGGTGACGCCGGACGCCCGGCTCCGCCGGCTGGAGCTGACCATCACCCGCAGGCTGGATGGGCTGCTGCGCGGCCAGTACGCGGGCCTGCTGCCCGGGGCGGGCAGCGAGCCGGCCGGCAGCAGGGAATACCGGCCTGGTGAGGACGAGGTGCGCCGGATGGACTGGGCTGTCACCGCGCGCACCACGGTGCCGCACGTCCGCGAGACCGTTGCCGACCGCGAGCTGTCCGTGTGGATACTCGCGGACGCCAGCCCGAGCATGGATTTCGGCACCGTGGAGCTGGAGAAGCGGGAGCTCGCGGCCGGGGCGGTCGCGGCGATCGGTTTCCTCACCGCGGGTGCCGGCAACCGGCTTGGTGCGGACATCCTCGGTGCCGACGGGATCCGCCGGCTGCCGGCGCGTACCGGTCGCACCCACCTGCTCGGGCTGCTGCGCATCCTGCTCACCGGCCCGCGCGGCGCCGCGGGCACGCACCGCCCAGGCCTCGAAGGGGCCCTGGTGAACCTGCGACGCGCGGTACGTCGCAGCGGTCTTGTCGTGGTGGTATCGGATTTCCTGGACGGCGCCGATGGCGAGCGCCCGGCGTGGGAACCCGAACTGCGGCGGCTGTCCGTCCGGCATCAGGTAATCGCCATCGAGGTCACCGACCCCCGCGAGCTGGAACTGCCGAACGTCGGCCTGCTCACCGTTGTCGACCCGGAAACCGGTGAGCGGCGGGAAGTTCCCACGGCGAGCCGGCGGCTGCGGGAGCGCTTCGCGGCGGCGGCGACCGAGCAGCGACGGGTCATCCGCGACGCGGTGCGCAGGTCCGGTGCCACGCACATCACGCTTCGCACCGACCGGGATTGGGTCGCCGACATCGTCCGGCACGTGTACGCCCAGCGACGGCTGGCGATGGCCGCACCGGCACGCCGCGGAGGTGTGCGATGACGTTCGAATCGGCGGAGCGGCTCTGGCTGCTCGCGGCGGTGGCGGCGCTGCTCATCGGTTACCTGCTTGTGCAGCGGCGGCGCAGCCGCTACGCCATGCGGTTCACCAACCTGCCGTTGCTGCGGCGTGTCGCCCCTCGGCAACCGGGCTGGCGGCGGCATATACCGGCCGGCCTGTTCCTCGCGATGCTGGCGCTGCTGGTGACCGGTTTCGCCCAACCGCACGACGATGTGCGGGTACCACGGGAGCGGGCCACGGTGATCGTCGCGGTGGACGTGTCCCGCTCGATGCTCGCCGACGACGTGCGGCCGGATCGGCTGACCGCGGCGCGGGAAGCGGCGCTCGGTTTCGTCGAGGAGCTCCCCGCCGAGTTCAACGTCGGCCTGGTCGCCTTCGCCGGCAACGCGTCGACCGTCGTCACGCCGGTCACCGACCGGGCGGCACTTCGCGCCGGAATCAACGGCCTCTCGACGGGCAGCACGGGAGTCCAGGGAACCGCGATCGGAGAGGCGATAACCACGTCGCTGCAGGCGGTGCGAACGGCGGACGAGCGAGCCAACCGGGAGCCTCCGCCGGCGAGGACCGTGCTGCTTTCCGACGGTGCGAACACCGCGGGGCGCTCGCCGTCCGACGCCGCGGCCGAGGCCGCGCAGGCGGGCGTGCCGGTGGACACCATCTCATTCGGCACCGAGAACGGGATGATCGGCATGTCCCAGCCGGTTCCAGTAAACGGGGAGACCCTGCAGGCGGTGTCCGAGCAGACCGGCGGCGCGTATCACGAAGCCGGCAGCGCCGAGGAGCTCAGCGAGGTTTACTCGGACATCCGCAGCTCGGTCGGCTACCGAGTGGAACGCCAGGACGTCTCGGCCCGTTTCATCGGGTTCGGTCTCGTCTTCGCACTCGCCGCGGCCGGCACATCGATGGCCTGGTTCTCCAGGATTCCCTAAAAGGGGGTTGTTCGATGAACGTACTGCCAGGGCTGGGAAAACCGCGGGGTCCGGAATTCGTTCCCGGCAAGCCACCGCCGGCTCCGCCGCCCGGACCACCCGGGCAGCGCGACTGGACCTCGCCGTCGCCGCCCGATCCCGCCAACGACAGGCCGCCCGCCGTGCCGAACCGCGGGGCACGGGTGCTGATCACCGGCTTGCTGATCGTCGCGACGTCCGCCGGGGTCGGCGGGCTGGCCGGCAGGTACGCGGCGGATTCGGCCGACGACCCCGCAGGGCTCCCCCGGGTCGCGTCCGGACCGGCGCCGCCCGGCACCGCCTCGGGTGATCTGGTCGGCGTGGCCGACCGGGTACGCCAAGGTGTCGTGTCGGTGCGCGCCTCGAGCGGCGCCTCCGGCGCGGGATTCGTCATCGACGATCGCCAGCACATCATCACCAACGACCACATCGTCGCTGGCGGCGGCTCGATGAGCGTGACGGGGCAGGACGGGCGCCGGATCGGGGCCGAGGTGATTGGGCGGGATCCGGGAACGGACATCGCCGTGCTGCGGGTATCCCCGTCCTCCGCGCTGCGATCGCTCGATCTCGGCAACTCCACCGATGTGCGGGTCGGCGAGCGGGTACTTGCCGTCGGCTCACCGCTCGGGCTGTCCGGCACGGTGACCTCGGGCATCGTCAGCGCGGTCGAGCGCCAGGTCCGGCTTGGTGGCAACCCGCAGACCGCCGTGCAGACCGATGCGTCGATCAACCCTGGCAACTCCGGCGGGCCGCTGGTCAACGCGCGCGGCGCGGTGATCGGCGTGAACACCGCGATCGCCACGTTCGAAGGCAGGGGCTCCATCGGCATCGGCTTCGCGATCCCGGTCGACCGGGCCGCGGACGTCGCCGAACAGATCATCGCGAACGGGTGACGGCGATGCGATTACTGCTCGTGGAAGACGAATCGGATCTGGCCGAGGCGATCCAGCTCGGCTTGGTGCGCGCCGGGTACGCGGTGGACCTGGCGCCGACCGTCGCCGCGACCTACGAGCGGCTGACGGTGAACTCCTACGACCTGCTGCTGCTGGATCTGATGCTGCCGGACGGCGACGGTTTCTCGCTGTGCCGGGCGATCCGCTCCGGCGAGATCCCGGTGGCCGGTGGTGCGGACCTGCGGGTGCTGATGCTGACCGCGCGAGGCGGGCTCACCGATCGGGTGCGCGGGCTGGACGACGGCGCGGACGATTACGTGGTCAAGCCGTTCGCGCTGGACGAGCTGCTCGCCAGGGTGCGCGCGTTGCTGCGAAGGGAAACCCGCGGGGTGAGCGCGGTGCTGCGGGCGGGCCAGCTGCGGTTGGACACCGCGCGGCACGAGGCGTGGCGCGGTGATCGCCCGCTTCCGTTGTCGCCGAAGGAATTCGCCGTTCTCGAGTATCTGATGACCCGGCCGGGACACGTGGTGTCCGCGGAAGAGCTGCTGGAACATGTGTGGGACGAGAACATCGACCCGTTCACCCAGACCGTGCGGGTCACCGTGGGGACACTCCGCCGCAAGATCGACAACGGCGACCAGCGCTCGGCCATCGAAACCGTCGTCGGGCGGGGCTACCGGTTGCGGGAGCAGTGATGCGCCTTCCCCGTTTCATGCACTCCATCCGGTTCCGGCTGACGGTGCTGTACTCCACCCTGCTGTTCCTGCTGGCCGGCGCCGGGCTGCTGGTCACCTACGTCGCGGTCGAGCGCACCACCGACCCGAAACCGATCACCAAGCGCTACCAGGCTGAGCTGGTGAAGGAAAAGGAGGACGGCAGGGAAATCCCGGTCGGCACCCTGGAAGTGGCCTCCGTCGAGGAGATCGAGTCGGAGGTCAACCTGCGCACCCTGGATGCGATGCGAAACTACTCGGCGGCCGCGGTTGGCGGGTTGTTCGTGTTCAGCCTCGGTATCGGCTGGGTGCTTTCCGGCCGGGCGCTGCGCCCCGCGCGGTCCATCGCGCACACCGCGCAGGAGATCCAGGCGACCGACCTGTCCCGGCGCATCAGGCTGCGCAACACCCGCGGCGAGTTGCGGGATCTCGCGGACACCATCGATTCCATGCTCGATCGGCTCGACGACGCGTTTCGCGCCCAGCGGCAACTGATCGACGACGCCTCGCACGAGCTACGCAGCCCGCTGGCGATCATCCGCGCCCATCTGGATGCCGCGCTGAAATCCCCGGAAGCCAGTGAGGCGCAGCGGGAGCGCGCCGTGGTGGTTATCGATCGCGCGACCAACCGGATGTCCCGGCTGGTTGAGGACCTGCTCGCCACGGCGCGGCGGAGCGCGAGCGCGCTCGCGGACACCGACGTCGATCTGACCACGATCGCGCGCGAGGCTGCCGATGATTTCGCGGTACTCGCGGCGGAACGTGGCCTGCGGTTGCGTTACCAGCTGCAGGACGAGCTGGTGCTGATCGGGGACCATGACGCGCTACGCCGCGCGGTGGGAAACCTGCTGTCCAACGCCGTTCGCCTCGCGCCAGCCGGCAGCGCGGTCACGGTGGCCAGCGGCCGGGCCGGCGGCTGGCCGTGGCTCGCGGTCGCGGATCAGGGGCCGGGTATCGCGGACGACGACCAGGCCCGGATCTTCGACCGATTCTGGCGCGGCGGCGAGGACGTTCCGGCAACCGACCTCCGGGATCGGCACACCGGCCTCGGTCTGGCGATCGTGCGGCAGATCGTGGAATCGCACGGCGGCCGGGTCGCGCTGTTCTCCAATCTCGGCGCCGGAAGCACGTTCGTGCTGTGGTTCCCTCCGCGGGATTCCGCCGACGACGACGTTCCGCCAGACGGCAATCCGCTGACCATCCACTCCTGACCGGCGGCGAGCGCGGTGACCGCTCTCCGGCCAGTGGTTGCTCCGCTGGAGCCCGCCCGCGAAGCTGGGCGTCGTTGCGAGCCGGCGAGGGAGGAACGCGGTGCGAAATCACGAAGGCGACGTGACCGTCTCGGCGGATCAGTTCCTCTACTACGTGCGCACCGCGGTACACGGGATGTGCCGCATCCTCGAGGAACTGGGCGACACGCTCGCCAATCGGAGACCGGATCTTCCCGACGCGAACAGCCCGTACGCGCTGCTGGAGCATTGCCTCGGCGTGATGGAGTACTGGGGCGGTCACCTGATCCATGGGCGGGAGACCAATCGCGACCGTCCCGCGGAGTTCCGGGCGTCGGGGCCGGTTGGCCCGCTCGTACGGCGCGCCGAGCAGGCGCTCGTCCAGCTGGAGCGTGACGTGCGGCAGTCCACGGCCCGCGATTCGCTGCGCAACCAGCCGGATCCGGCGGTACTCGGCCCGGATGCGGAGTTGACACCAAGTTTCGTGCTCGTGCACGTGTTCGAGGAGCTCGCTCAGCATCATGGCCACATGGAGATCACCCGCGACGTGCTGTGCCGGGAAAGCGGGGCGGGCGCCGAATGATCGGTTCACCCGACTTCGACGAGCTGGATTATTCGTGGTTGCGCGCCAAGCACGGCGTGAAATGGCAACGGCCTGGACCGGATCTGCTGCCCGCGTGGGTGGCCGACATGGATTTCCCGGTGGCCCCGCCGATTCGCGCCGCGCTGGGCGACGTGATGGAGCGCGGCGATCTCGGTTACCCGGACTGGTCCGAGCGCAGCCCGCTGGCCGAACCGTTCGCGCGACGGATGCGCGAGCGGTACTCGTGGGCGGCACGGCCGGACCGGGTACGCGATTTCAGCGATCTGATCCAGATCCTTCAGGTGGTCCTCTGGTTGACCACCCGGCCGGGGGACGCGGTTGCCCTGCACACGCCGAACTACCCACCGTTCTTGCGCACCATCACCAGGATGGGCCGGCGCACGATCGCCTGCCCGTTCGAACTGTCCGCCCAGGGCTGGGTTTTCGATCCGCACCGGCTGGAGCGGGCCGTCGCGCGGGCCGGCTGCCGGACGCTGCTGCTGGTGAACCCGCACAATCCGACCGGAAGGGTGCTGACCGCCGAGGAACTGCACGCCGTCGCGGATATCGTGCTGCGCCACGACATGCTGGTGATCGCCGATGAGATCCACGCCGACCTGACATTCCCGCCGCACCGGCACATTCCGCTGGCGTCGTTGGGTCCGGAGATCGCCGAGCGCACGGTCACCGTGACGTCGGCGACGAAAACGTTCAATATCGCGGGTTTGCGGTGCGCGGTGGCGCATATCGGGCCGGCCTCGCTGCGGGACGAGCTCGACGAGCATCCACCCGACCTGTTCGGCGCCGCGAACGTGCTGGGTGTCGCGGCGACCACGGCCGCGTGGCAACACGGCGACGACTGGCTCGCCGCGCTGCTGGAACGGTTACGCGCCAACCGGGACATGGTGGCCAGCACACTCGCGCGCCGCGTCCCGGCCATCGAGCACCGGCCACCGCAAGCGACCTATCTGTCCTGGTTGGACTGTCGCGCGCTTGGCATCGAAGGCGAGCCGGCTCGATACTTCCGCGATCGGGCCCGCGTGGAGCTCAGCCCGGGCAGCGAGTTCGGCGACGAGGGCATCGGGTTCGCCCGGCTGAACTTCGCCACCTCCCCCAACGTGCTCACCGAGATCCTGGATCGCCTGGCCACCGCGACCCACCTGTGAGTACTTTTTGTCGTTATAGCGACAGTCGTTATAGCGACCAAAGGTACTCACGGGGTCGTGGCGGCTCTAGGGTGGAGGCATGCCCGATTACGACTGGGGGCTGGATGAACCGGCGCACCCGTCGGCCCAGCACATGCACGGGGAGCAGCGTCGCCCCGAGAGGCCGGCCGAGCTTCCAGAAGTCGTCCGGCTCACCGAGGGAGGCTGGTTCCTGGCGCCGGAGGCGCCGCTGTGGGCATTCCTTCCCGCCGTTTGGCCCCGGCACGGCCGCACGTGGTTCCCGGACGTCGCAACGCGATACCTGGTGGAGTCGTGGAGCTCACCGAATTCGAGTTCGCACACCTCGCGGACGCGGCCGTGGCCCGATGAGGTTTACGCCGAGGTTGAAGCCGATTCGAACACCCTGATGGCCGAGGCGGGCATAGCCCCGCGACCACGGGGGCGACTCTGGCTCCTGCACCCGCCCGCGGGAAGGCGCACCCTCGATGCCGTCCTGGAAGCGATCACCGAGCGGGCGTACCGGCAGAACATCGCGCCGAGCGGCGGGGACCCGGTATTCATCGAGTTCGTGGCAACCGAATTGCGCACCATGTTCGCGGAATCAGAAGAGCGATAACCGTTGGTGGTGCGCGCGTTTCGCGGCGCACCACCAACGGCCGTTCAACTCAGGGATGCCACGGAACCTCGTAGTACTGGCAGCCGACCGAGCTGGCGCAACGGTGCCACCGACCGGTGTGTATCGGCGGGGCGAACCAGGTGCGCTCGTAATAGCCCTCGGCCGAGAACGTGCCGTAGGCATCGTCGTGATACCTGGTATTGCCCACGAGTCTCTGCTCGTTCCGGATATATCTCGTTTCACTCGGGTACCAGCTGAAGTAGCTGGCCGGACCGGAGCTCACGTTGCCGAAGTAGAGTTGCCTGCTGCCGCAGTAGTCGTCCGGGGCTCCAGAAATGTTGATCCGGCAATCGAGCTGGAAATCGAGCGGTACCATGGCCGGCCCGTAGTCCCAGATCAGTAGTGACCGCCAGCGTGGCCACGGTCCATCGAAATTCTGGTGCACAACGAAGTCGAACGCTCCGATAACACCGGTGATGTCGCCGTAGGCGGCGTTACCCTTCACCTCGGCGATGAAGGTGCTGATCTGCCGCCCGCACACCGAACCGAATTCGCACCAGTCGTCGTATTCGCCAACCTGGGTCGGGCCAGTCGTCGGCGGGTCGGTGGCGACCGTCCGAGTATCGTGCCGTAGCTTTCCGTCCGGACCGCGAGTCGTCACGGTCAGATCGCCTCCCATGCAGGTCCATGTCTCAGGCCGCTGCTTTTTGGCTTCGGCGACGCAGGCCTGAAGTGCCTGTCCGGCACCGTAACGAGTGTCCAGACCACGCCACTTAGACTCCGCGGACGCGGTACCGGAGACGCCCAAGGTCAGCGCGAGAAATGCGGCCGCCAACACCGCTAATACTCGCCGATATAACATCAAATCACCCCAAGAAAGTCACAGAATCATGCTAAACGTGAGCGCGCTTGATCGGCTCATTCCGCGCAGCGAACTACGCGCACCACGAGAAAGGAAATACCACGAAAGGTCTTCACCTAATTACGGAAATGATTCAATTCACAAATTTGTGTTCACCCGAATGTGCCCCCCGCCGGTTCGATGCCGCTGCCAGGTTGAAAGTAACTCGCGCACGCTGACATGAAAACGTCCATTCGGGCCATGCTTGTCAAGAATTCCGTCGCTGATCAATTTATAGAGCAATGATTTTTTATTGCCTCACTTACAAAGATCAATTATTTTTGTTGCCGTGGCAAGAAACCCTTCGTGTCAGATACCTTGAGCGACAAGCCTGGTCCGGCTATCCGGTCGTGCAGTGCTCGACGTGGGTACGACGTTGACCCCGGCTGGCCTGCCGAGCACGGCCCTCAGTGACGGTCAGGTACGCCGCACCGCGATCCCGCGCTCGTTAATCGCGATTTGGCGGCAAATTGTGGTCACGGGCGACGGCCGGGACTCGGCCTGCCGTACTCCGCGGCGAGCTCCGCTTCCTCGGGATCCTTGGGCTCAGCGCTCTCCAGGAAGGTGGCGATCATGTCGTCTTCCCATGCCTGCCGCCGTCACCGACCAGCCGATCCAGCACCCCGTACAGGGTGCCCACCTTGAGCTGGACACGACCATCCGATAGCCCAGCGACCTCGCGCACGGTCCCGTACCCGTGGCGCGGCAAGCTACGGCGGCAGCATGCCGCGTATCAGGTCGCCCGGATCGGTCTGCAGGCCGACCGCCAGCTTGAGGATGTTCTGCAAGCCGGTGTTGTACAGCCCCCGCTCGATCTGACTCACCGTGGACCAGTGCAGCCCCGACGCGTGCGCGAGCTGCTCCTGGCTCAACCGCAGCGCCTTACGCCGGGCAACAACGCGCTGCCCGAACTCAACGGTCGCGGCGGAAACGGGTGAGCGTGGCATAGACGTGCTATGCCTATCCGCCCTAACCGAAAATTTCCAGAGTTGATCAGCTTAGAGTTGATCTACCTAGTGACGATATACCTAGTTTCGATATATCCTGTCAGAGTGCTGCCCGCTATGCCAGCCAAGCCGATGTCGATCGAGCTGAACTTTCGGCACCGACGGCTCTGGTGGCGTCTCGATGACGACGACCACCGGCCGGAGCGGTGGGAGGTATCCGCCGACGTGTGGTACCTCGACCACTGCCCGGCCGAAGCGCGACATGTCGGCGACATCTCGATCGTGATCGCCGACCTCACCAGGGAACGGAACCTGCTGGACTCCGCCGAGCTCGAGTGGGCCCTGGAGTTCATAGCCGAAACGGTGATCGACACGGCGAATGGGGGCTTGCATCCGGAGCTGGACAAGACCATCAGCCCCGGGCAGCCACGGATGCTGGTGCTGCGCCACATCGAGCTCACCCCGCCATGGCGGGGCTACGGGCTCGCCGGCCCACTCCTCGCCTCGGCCCTGCTCACGCTCGGGCAAAGCGCTCGCCTGGCGGCATGCCGCGTCTCGCCGCTCGAGTTCGGTTCGATCTGCCCCGACCGGGTGTCGGCGGAACTGGCCAGCGTGCGGATGGGCCGGATGCTCGAACGCATCGGCTTCCAGCGGTGGCGCGGCGTACACGTCGTGGACCTGCGACAGCTCGCGCTGCGGGACGCGGGTTTCGAGCTGCTGGAGAGCTGGCAGCGGGACGCGGACGGGGAATGATCACGCGGCCACCATTGATCGGATTCATGGTGGGTAGGCCAATTCTTTGTTTCCGTCCGCAACCACGCACTGGCTAATCTCCCGGAAGGAAAGCACCGCAGGGTAGCGGTGGGGAGGGATGCCGCCGATGCGAATCGTCGTCGCGCGAGCCGAGGATTTCGCACCAGGGGATCGACGCATCGTTGAGGTCGATCGGCGATCCATCGGTGTCTTCCGGGTCGGTGACCGGTTTTACGCGATCAACAACCACTGCCCGCATCAAGGCGGCCCGCTGTGCCTTGGGCGCACCGCGCCGTGGGCGCTGTCCAGTGGACCGGGCGAGTTCCAGGTGAGCGAGGAACACGCGTTGCTGGCCTGCCCATGGCACGGTTGGGAGTACGATCTCGCCACCGGCCAGTCGTTTCTCGGGCCCGGCGAAGCGCCGGTGCGCAGCTACCAGGTGTCCGTGGAACCCGGAGAAGCCCTCACCGACGATCCGGACCTGCGCATGGCAGGCCGCGCTCCCGGCCCGTACGTGGCCGAGACATTCCCGGTGCGGGTCGAGGACGAGTACGTGGTGGTCGATACCCAGCCGGTCGGGCGTGACCGGCGAACGGAGAGGTGACCGGCGATGACCTTGACCGCATCCGATCGCGCTCCCGCGAAGCGCAAGAATCAGCGGACCGCGGTGATCGATGCCGACATCCACCCGCACGCGATGCCGCCGAGCATCTCGTCGCGGCTCGCGGAACCGTGGCGCACCCGCTTCGAGCGGTTTGGCACCCGGGTGCCCGCTCCCCCATTGATCTACCCACGGGTGCGCAACGGCGGCATGCGGCTGGATGCCTGGCCGCAGCACGGTGCCCCTGGCAGCGATCTCGGGATGATGCGCGGGCAACTGCTCGACGAATACGACCTCGATCACGGGATCCTGATCCCGCTGCAGAGCCACACTTACGGCGCAGAGGAACCGGAGTTCGCCCAGGCACTCTGCCGTGCGCTGAACGAGTGGATCCGCGAGGAGTGGCTGGATCCCGAGCCGCGGCTGCGCGGCTCCATCTGCGTGCCGCACGAGTCGCCCGAGTTGGCCGCGCGGGAAATTCGGCGGTACGCCAATGACCGGCGCTTCGTGCAGGTGCTGCTCCCCTCCGGCGCGGAAACCGGGCTCGGCCGCGCCAAGTACGACCCGTTGTATGCCGCGGCCGTGGACGCCGGGCTGCCCCTCGCCATCCACCTCGGCGGCATCGAGAACCACCACGGGGACGGCTGGCCGTCGTTCTATCTCGAGCAGCACGCCTGGTACGGCAACATGATGGCGCTCATGGTGACGAACCTGATCAGCGAGGGCGTCTTCGAACGCTTCCCGAGCCTGCAGGTGATTCTCGTGGAAGGCGGCATCTCCTGGGCCGGTCCGCTGATGTGGGCGATGGACGATGCCGCCGAGCTGCTGCGTGACGACGTGCCAGGGCTGCGCCGCCGCCCGTCGGAGTACTTCCGCGAGCACTTCTGGTTCACCACCCAGCCGATCGAGGAACCGGACAAGCCGGAGCATCTGGTGGCCGCGCTCGAGCACACCGGGGTGACCGACCGGATCATGTTCGCCTCGGACTACCCGCACTGGGACTTCGACTCCCCCGCGATCGCGCTGCGCGGGCTGCCGAAGCGGCTGCGGGACCCGATCATGGCCGGCAACGCCCGGCGGCTCTACGGGCTGGACGGCGGCACGCCATGACGATCGACACCGATGCGCACTGCGCCCCCGCCTCCATCAAGACGCTGTTGCCCTACCTGGACGCGTACTGGCGGGAGTACGTGCTCGGAGCGAACCTTGGCCTGTCCCCGTCGGTCGGCGGCGCGTACCCGCCGGGGGCGCCGACCTCGGGAGAGGCCGGCGTCCCGAACACCGTGGACGAGTTGCGCGCCAAGCTGCTGGACGGCTCGGACCTGCGCTACGCGATCCTGAACTGCGTGACGCCCTTCGACGTCAGCCGCAACCTGTACTTCGAAGCCGCGCTCACCAGGGCGATCAACGAGTGGTTGCGCACCGAGTGGCTGGAGCACGACGAGCGGCTGCGGGCCGGCATGGTGGTGCCCACCCTGGATCCGGAAGCCGCCGTCGCGGAAATCGAGCGGCTGGGCACCGACCGCCGGTTCACGCAGGTGCTGCTACCGGTTCGCGGGCTGGACGTGCGCTACGGCCACAAGCGGTATCACCCGGTGCTGGAGGCGGCGGCCGCGCACGGCCTGGTGGTCTGCCTGCACGCCTGGGGGCGGGTGGCCAGCGCTCCCACGTTCACCGGCGCCACGCACAGCTACCTTGAGGACTACCTGAGCAACGCGCAGATCGTGCAGGGCCAGGTCACCAGCCTGATCGCGGAGGGCGTCTTCGACAAGCTTCCCGACCTGCGGATATGCCTCGCCGAATGCGGATTCGCCTGGGCGCCGTCCCTGCTGTGGCGGTTCGACAAGGAGTGGAAGGCGGTCTGGCGGGAGGTGCCGTGGGTGAAGGCGAAGCCGTCCGAGTACTTCTACCGGCACTTCCGCGCCACCACCCAGCCAGCCCAGCTGCCGAAGGACGCCAAGGAGCTGGCAGAGGCGGTGGAGCTGATCCGCGCGCCGGAACTGCTGATGCACGCCAGCGACTACCCGCACAACCACGGCGACGGCGCGCAGCGGCTGCTCGCCGCGCTGGACGGCGCGGCGGCCGACGCCGTCCGGTACACGAACGCGGCCGCCTTTTACGACCTAGCGTCGTGATCATGGAACCGTCACCGCTTTCCCGCTTCGCTATTCTGATCGGCGAGGCACGACATATTTCAGACGCCTACGGCGGTGGCGCGCGGATGATCGACCCGCAGACAGTGACGTTCGGCAGTGCGGCCGAACCCGGCCAGGACGGTCGCGGCCGTTCGCAAGCGCATCTCGCGAATCTGGACCTCAACCTGCTGGTGTTCCTGCGCGAGTTGATCAGGGAACGGAACGTCACGCGGGCGGCCGAACGGATCGGGGTGACCCAGCCGACCGCCAGCGCGGCGCTGTCCAGGCTACGGCGGCACTTCGATGACGAACTGCTGGTACGCGTCCGGGGTGGCTACCTGCTCTCGCCACTCGCGGTGCAACTCGCCGAGCAGGTCGACACGGTGTGTGCGGCGGTGGAGCGGATCTTCGCGGCGAACGCCGAGTTCGACCCGGCGACGTCGGAGCGCGAGTTCAACCTGATCATGGCCGACTACGCGGTCGCGGTGCTCGGCGAGCGGTTGTCCCAGCTGATGGATGCCACCGCACCGCTGACCAGGCTGCACATCATGCTGGTGAAGGAGTCGCTGGTCAGCGGGATCGCCGAGACCATCCGGTTCGTCGACGGCGTGGTGGCGCCGCCAACCAGCCGATTCGCGCTGCCGGATTTCCGGTCCGTCGAGCTGTTCCGGGATCGGTGGGTCTGCCTGACCGCCGCCGACAACCCCGCCATCAAAGACGGCGCGCTGCACATGGACGATCTGGAACGGTTGAGCTGGGTGGCTCCGTATCACCGTGACTCCAGCGTCTCGTCCGCGGTGCCGATCACCCGGCAGCTGGCCCTGCTCGGACTGCGGCCGCGCATCGCGGTGCGCGTGGAGAGCTACCAGGCCGTGCCGTACTTCGTCGCGGGCACCGAGCGGATCGCGCTGATGCAGGAGCGGCTGGCCGCGAAATTCGCCAACCGGCTCGACCTGCGCATCCTGGAGTGCCCTGGCGAGCCAGAGCCCATCGTGGAAAAGCTGTGGTGGCACGAGCGCGTCGAGGACGACCCGGCACACCGCTGGTTCCGCCAGCTCATCGCTGGCGTCGCCGCCCAACTCGACCTGTAACACCGACGCCGCTGAGCGACCGCGGTACCTCGATCAGCAGGTCCGGCGCGGTACTGAGCAATTCTCGATAACAAGCTATTAACCGGGTCGATACTGGTCAGGCTGATCGTTTATTTCCGTCCTCAGCACGCCGTTCGTAACGTGACGGGTATCTCGACGCGCGCCGAACGCCCCGATCCCCTCATGCCGTGTCCGGACAGGAGCATTCATGCCGCATCAGCTGACCGAGCTGAAGGTCAACACCGCCATCCGGCCGGCGGAAACGCCGAACCACCGCGTCCAGGGCGACGTGTGTGTCGTCGGAGCGGGTATCGCTGGCATCTCGGCTGCCATCGAGTCCGCGCGGCTGGGCCGTGAGGTGATACTCGTCGACGCGCTGCCGGTACTCGGCGGCCAGTGCGTCAACTCGCTGATCGGATTGTTCTGCGGCGTCTACGGCAACGCTCCCGAGTACAAGCAGCTGACCCACGGCATCTTCGACGACATCTTCCGCGACCTGGACGCCACCGGCGATCTTTACTTCAACCGAGGGCACACCCAGACCGTCTACTACGACGAGGTGGTCCTCGGGCGGTGGATCGAGAACAAGATCCGGGAGCTGGGCATTCGGGTCGTGCTCGGCGCGGTCATCCAGAACGTGCGGTTCGAAGACGGCCGTATCCAGGAAATCTCCCTCGCCACCCGGTACGGCACCGTGCTGGTGTCCGCGCTCGGATTCGTGGACTCAACCGGCGACGCGGCGCTGACCTGGGAAGCCGGGCTGCCCTGCCGCCTCCCGGAACGCCCGATCTACGGCTCGCAGCAGATCATCCTCGAGCAGCTCGACGAGACCCACAAGCCGGAACCGGTCGAGCTTGCCAAGCGGGTGCACAGCAAGGCGGACGCCTACGGGCTGACCCGCCGCGACGGGCTGGCGTTCTTCTTCCCCGGCCGGAACACGGCGGTCATGAACATGACCCACATCGAGGCGCCGCTGGAACCGGTGCGTGCCTCCGAGGTGGGGCTGGACGGCAAGGCGCAGGCCGACCAGGTCGTGGAGTTTCTGCGCGCCGAGTACCCGAAGGCATTCGGCCGCGCGAAGGTGCGTGCCTACGGCTTTCCCGGTCGCAGGCAAACCCGGTGGATCGCCAGCGTGTACCCGCTGACGCTGGAGGACGTGCGGACCGGCCGGCGGTTCGACGACGCGGTGGCGCGCACCGCCTGGCCACTCGAACTGCACGACCGCCCGGAAGGCTACGTCTGGGAGACCTTCGATCCCGACCACGTGCACTACGTACCGCTGCGCAGCATGCTGCCACCGGACGCGCACAACCTGGTCGCCGCCGGCCGCTGCGTGGACGGCGAAGCCGCCGCCCTGTCCAGCGTGCGGGTGATGGGACCGTGTGCGGCCATGGGCGCGGGCGCGGCGCATGCCCTCGACCTCGCCGGCAAGGAGAGCGTCCACGACGTCCAGGTGACCGAGCTCCAGCAACGGCTCGCGGCGAACCTCAACTAGCGCGAGGTCCGGGAAGGAGTTTCAACGGTGAAACTGACCGACGACGAGAAGGCGATGCGGGACGGCGCGGAGGGTCCGGCCGTAGCCGCGGCCATGGACCTGCTCGTCCGGTACGGGGAGGCACTGGACTGCGAACGGCTGTGTGACACCAGGAACGTCGCCGGCACGATGACCCAGCCGTCACCCGCGAAGACCCGCCTGGTAAAAGAGGGCGGCTGGCACAAGGCGTTCGCCGTGATCAACCTGGACTGCGACGAGGACATCGAGATCCCGGACATGCGGGTACCGACCTGCCAGCTGCAGCACGGATTCAGCGGCGATGCGGAAGGCGTTGTGCCGTACTCCAAGGAGCTCATCGAGCTGCAGGACGACGCCGAGGCGTTCTACGGCCGCCGCGGCGTGAGCATCCTGGCCACCTGCACGCCGTACCAGGTGGGCAACCTTCCGGTGCGCGGCGAGCACTGCGCGTGGATGGAATCGTCCGCGGTCGTCTATTGCAACGCGATCCTCGGCGCCCGGACGAACTGCGAGGGCACCGCGTCCACCGGGGCAGCCAGCCTCACGGGCAAGATTCCCTGCTGGGGCAACCACCTTCCGGAGAACCGCTACGGCACACACCTGGTCGACGTCGGCGTTCCGGTTGACGACTTCCTCGAATGGGGCATGCTCGGCTACTTCGTCGGAGATCTGGTGCAGGAGGACCGCCCGGTGATCACCGGCGAGATCGGCCAGCCCGAGCTCGTGGACCTGAAGCACTTCGGCGCCGCCGCCGCGTCCTCCGGCGGGGTCGAGCATTACCACATTCCCGGCATCACACCGGAAGCTCCGAGCCTGGAGGCGGCGTTCGGGCCGCAGCCGGTACCCGAATCCGTCCACTATGGACCGGCGCAACGGCTGGCCATCTACGAGGACCTGAACTCGCAAGGTTCCAGCACCGATGTCGACTTCGTGCTGCTCGGCTGCCCGCACGCGTCGATCGAGCAGATCTGGCGCGCGGCAAAGGCACTGGACGGGCGCACGCTCAACTCCGGAACGCAGCTGTGGATCGTGGTGCCGAGGGCGCTGAAGGCCGTCGCGGATCGCAGTGGCTACACCGAGACCATCGAGCGCGCCGGCGGCCGGTTGCTCACCGATTCCTGCCCGGCGATGTCCCGCGCCGCGCCGACCGGGACCAAGGTGTTCGCCACCGATTCCGCGAAGCAAGCACACTACCTGCCAGCCATTCTCGGCATCGACGCGTGGTTCGGCTCGCTGGAAGACTGCGTCAACGCGGCGGTCACCGGCCGGTGGACGGGAGGCCTGCGATGACGCTGGTCTTGCATGGCAGGAAAGTCGTGCCGGGTGTGGTCGAGGGCGAGGCGCTCGTGTCCCACGAGACCATCTCCGGCTGGGGCGGCATCGACCCGGAGCGCGGCGTCATCACCGAACGCCGGCACGAGTTGGCCGGACAGTGCTTCACCGGAAAGATTCTGGTATTTCCCGGTGCCAAGGGATCGTCCGGATGGTCGGGGTTCTTCCAGGCGAGCAGGCTCGCCGGAACCGCACCACTCGGCATGATCTTCACCGCGATGACCACAAAGGTCGCGCTCGGTGCCGTGGTTACCAGGGTGCCAGCGGTGCTGGTGCCCACTGAGCAGCATCCGCTGGATGTCATCTCAACCGGTGATTGGGTACGGATCGACGCGGCGAGTGGCGTCGTGGAGATCAAGAAATCGGACTAGCCCCAGCTCCGTCACAGCACCTGGCAAAGGAGTCAGAGATGCCCGAGCTAATCAACCGTGTACCCCTCGCATCGGGATCGATGTCCCGCCGCGGTTTCCTGGGCAGATCAGCCGCGCTGATGGCCGCACTCACCGCGGGCGGAGGCGTGGTGAGTGCGTGCGGCGGCGACAGCACCGGAAGCGGCGGCAGCGGCGAGGTCACCCTGCTCACCATCCTGCCGCTCGAAACGCTGTCGTTCGCGCCGGAACTCCTCGCCAAGGCCGGCGGGCACTTCAAGGACCAGGGCATCAACGTTACCTTCGAGTCCACGAGGGGCTCGGCACAGGCCGTCCAGATGGTGCTCTCCGGCGGGGCCTACCTCACCTGGATCGGCCAGATCGAGTGCATGATCGCGAACCGGAACAAGGGCGCCGACCTGCGGGCCATTGGCACCGCGAGCCGCCGCAACGGGCTGCGGTTCGTCTCCAGCGAGAAGTCGCCGTTGCGCAAGCCGGAGGATTTCGCTGGTAAGACCATCGGTGTCCCCTCCGAGGGCGGCACCAGCGAGCTCACCCTCGACCTGGTGCTGCAATCCGCCGACATCGACCCGAAGAAGGTGCAGCGCCAGGTGGTCGGGTTGACACCGGGCATCTACAACCTGGTGCAAAACGGCCGTATCGACGGGTTCACGGTCAGCCTGGACACCGCGCTGACGATCCAGCAGCAGCATCCCGACGCGGTGAGTTTCGATCCGGGAGAAGTGCTGGTGAGCGGCGGCCAGGTCTACGTGTCCACACCGGACGGGATGGAGGAGAACCGCGACTCCCTCCAGCGGTACCTGGGGGCCATCAACACGTCGATGAAATCCATCGTGGACGATGCGCCGAACTTCGAGAAGACCCTCAAGACGTTGCGCGGCGAGTACTCCTTCGAGACGCTGAAGAACGACGAGGTCGCGGTGGCGACGCTGAAGGACTCCGTCGCCGCGTGGACGTTGGAAAGTTCGAGAGGGCTGTTGGAGACCAACCAGCAGGACTGGAGCAAGGCTTACCAGGAGCTCACCGAAGCCTCGATCGTGAAGCCGGGCGGCGATCCGGGTTCCTGGATCGTCAACGACCTGCTCCCAAGTGGACAGTGACGGATCGACCGCGGAATCCGAGAAGGCAGGCGCCATGACCGACCGAGTACTCACCAAGACCGAGCCGTCCGGTGCCGCCACGGCATCCGAAGGCCCGACCAGTCAACAGGCCGAGCTGGAACTCGTTGGTATCGCGAAGAAGTTCGAGACGAAGCGCACCAGCACGCTGGCGCTGACCGGTATCGACCTGGCCATCGGGCGCCGCGAGTTCGTCTCCGTCATCGGGCGTTCGGGCTGCGGCAAGACCACACTGCTGCGCACACTCGCCGGGCTGGTCTCGCCGAGCGAAGGCGAAGTGCGCGTGCAGGGCCGTGGACTGTGGCGGGGTAACAGCCGGGATCCGGAAGTCATGCACAAGTTCGGCGTGATCTTCCAGGACGCGAACCTGTTCCCGTGGTACACGGTCGAGGAGAACATCGCGCTTCCGTTGCGGATGCGCGGTGAGGACAAGCGCAGCAGGCTGCACAGGGCGCACGAACTGGCCGAGCTCGTCGGCCTCACCGGTTTCGAGCGTTCCTACCCGCGCGAGCTGTCCGGCGGGATGCGCCAGCGCACCGCGATCGCCAGGGCGCTCAGCTACCGGCCGGAGATCCTGCTGATGGACGAGCCGTTCGGCGCGCTCGACGCGTTGACGAGGGAGCGCATGAACCTGGAAGTCCAGTCCATCGCGACCACGACGGAGGCCACGGTGGTGTTCGTGACACACGACATCACCGAGGCCGTTTTCCTCGCCGACCGGGTGGTGCTGCTCTCCCCGCGCCCCGGACGCATCAAGTCGATCACCGACATCGCGCTGCAGCGCCCTCGGGAATTGGATCTGCAGACCACCCCGCAATTCCAGGACATCGTGCGAACCCTGCGGCATCAACTCTATGAGGACGAGGCGTAATGGAACGCGAAAAGTGGATGAAGCTCCTTCCGTGGATCAGCACCCCCATCCTGCTGGCCCTGGTGATCGGTGGCTGGGATCTGGCGATCACCGCGTTCGGTGTCTCCCCCTACGTGCTTCCGAGGCCCGGCACGGTCGCGGAGACGCTCAGCGAGATGGTGGTCGAGGCGGACACCTGGGAACACATTCAGGCCACGGTGGTGGAAACCGTCGTCGGATTTGTGATCGCCCTTGTGCTCGGCATCGCGATGGGTGTCACTCTTGGCAAGATCCGCTGGCTTGAGGTCGCCGTGCGGCCGCTGATCGTGGCGTCCCAGGTGATTCCCAAGGTGGCGTTGATCCCGCTGTTCGTCATCTGGTTCGGCTTCGGGATCACCTCGAAGGTCATCATGGCGCTGCTGCTGGCGTTCTTCCCGATAATGCTGAACGTGCTTCTCGGTGTGCGCTCGGTGGATCCAGGGCATCAGGACGTGATGCGCAGCCTTGACGCCGGCCGCTGGCAGACGCTGCGCCATCTGGAGTTGAAGAGCACGCTGCCGTACGTCTTCGCCGGCATGGAAGTCGGGATCGTGTTCGCATTGATCGGCGCCATCGTCGGGGAGTACCTCGGCGGCAGCCAGGGGCTCGGCTTCCTGGTAGTGGAAACGCTGAACGCGCTGGACGGTCCCCGGCTGTTCGGGGTCATCATCCTGCTCGCGTTCCTTGGCTCGCTGATGTTCTTCGCCATCAACGGGTTGAAGCGGATCTTCATCCCGTGGCACGAGTCCGTCATCAGCGCCCAGTAGCCGCAAGCAGCGCGTCCATGACCACGCGATGCTGGTCAGTCCTTGCGGGCGACGCCGCCGAGCACCCAACTCGATGGCCCCTCGTCACCGGCCGGGGTGCCGGTACCGGGACGCCAATCGCAGGCGTAGACGAGACCGGGATCGACGAGTTCGAAGCCGTCGAAGAAGCGGCATACCTCTTCGCGGCTGCGCCTGGCGTCCCCACTGCGTTTCAGGAAACCGCGGTACAGCTCTTGGGCCTGGCTGTACCCCTCCGGGTTGTCGTCGGACACGATGTGCGAAAGGGCGAGATAGCTGCCAGGCGGCATGGCATCGCGGTATCGCGCCACGACGTCGAACGGCCGCTCCTTGTTCAGGATGAAGTACAGAATGCCCACCATGATGAAGCCAACCGGCTGGTTGAAGTCGATCAGATTCCGAACCTCGGGGTTGGCAAGCAACTCATCTGGCCGCCGCAGGTCCGAATCCACGACGATGGTCCGCGGGTTGTCCGCGAGCAACGCGCGGGCGTGTACCAGCACGATCGGATCGTGGTCGACGTAAACGACCCGCGATTCCGGCGCGACTTCCTGGACGATTTCGTGCACGTTCTGCTGCGTCGGCAATCCGGTGCCGATGTCGATGAACTGCCGGATACCTTGCTCGGCAAGAAACCGAACGGCACGGCCGAGGAAAGCGCGATTGTCAAGGGCAAGCGCACGGGCTTCCGGCACCTCGTCGAGCAGCCGCGCGGCAAGCTCCCGATCGCACGTGAAATTGTCCTTACCGCCGAGCAGATAGTCGTAGATGCGCGCGATGCTCGGGATACTCTCATCGATGGCCATCGAAGCCAGCCGGTGGTCGTCGTCGCCCACGGTTTCCCTCCAGAATGTGCTTGCGGAGGATCGTAACGGCTAGGGCGTGTCTGATAATGCTGTGGTCCAGGTGATCGCGGCGTGGAGGACGACCGCAGATCGGTAGACGATGGCGAGTTTGTCGTAGCGAGTGGCTAGACCGCGCCATTGCTTGAGCAGGTTGAACCGGCGCTCGAC
>WHSZ01000109.1 GCA_009379845.1 Pseudonocardiaceae bacterium
CGAGGCCACCGTGGACAAGGCCGCGGTGCGCTACGACCGGGACGGCGATCAGCACTACGACGTGATCAGCGCGTTCATCAAGTCGATCCGGGGCTCCGACGTGGACGCCGCACTGCACTACCTGGCACGCATGATCGAAGCGGGGGAGGATCCGCGGTTTCTCGCGCGCCGGCTGGTTGTGCACGCCAGCGAGGACATCGGGATGGCCGACCCCACCGCGTTGCAGTCGGCGGTGGCCGCCGCGCACGCCGTGCAGTTCATCGGCATGCCGGAGGGGCGGCTCGCGCTGGCCCAGGCCACCGTGCACCTGGCAACCGCGCCGAAGTCGAACGCAGTGATCGCCGCGATCGACGGTGCGCTGACCGATGTCCGGGACGGCGCGACCGGGCTGGTACCCGCCCACCTGCGGGACGGGCACTACGCGGGCGCGAAGATGCTCGGCAACGCGCAGGGCTACCGCTACCCGCACTACGTGCCGGAAGGTGTACTGGCACAGCAGTACCCGCCGGACGAGCTGGTCGGCAGGGACTACTACCAGCCGGCGGCCCGTGGCGCGGAGCGCGCGCTCGCCGATCGGGTGCCGAAACTGCGGCGCGCCATTCGTGGTGAGGCCGCGTCCGCGGACAACCCCGCCGACAACGATGCGGAAACGCCGGATGGGCCAGCGGCGCCCTGATCGGACCAGCGCGGTAGCCTGACCGCCAATCAAGCCTGCTATCGCGAGGAGGACACGTGTCGCCAGGGCAGATCGCCGCCCTCGTCGCAGCCGGTGCGTTCGTGCTGCTGGTGTTGCTGGCGGCTATCCCGCTGGTCAAGCTCGGTCGCACGTTGGACGAGGCGACGGTGGCGATTCGCAAGGCGCATGAGAACAGCGATCCGTTATTCGACGGCGCCAACAGCACGCTGACCCACGTCAACACCCAGCTGGAGCGGGTGGACGGCATCACGGCGAACGCGCAGGCGGTCAGCGGCAACGTCTCGGCACTGAGCTCGGTGTTCACCGCGACGCTGGGTGGCCCGCTCGTGAAGACCGCCGCGCTGTCCTACGGCATGACCAAGGCGATCAAGGCACGTCGCCAGGCCAAGGAAGAGAAGCGGGGCAGGCGTCGTAAACGCGGGGGCAAGAAATGAGGCGGTTGTTCTGGCTGGGAGTCGGCGTGGCCGCGGGAATCACGCTGTCCCGCAAGGCGGGCGAGAAGGCAAAGCAGGCCACGCCGACCGGGATGGCCGCGAACCTCGGTGACGCGATTCGCGAGCTTGGTGGCGCGCTCGGGGAGTTCGGCGCCGAGGTGCGCGCCGGCATGGCCGAGCGCGAGCAGGTACTCACCGAGGAAGTGACGCGACGGAGCGGGATACGCACCGGGTCGTGGCACCAGGCCGGTGCGCCGGACGCGCCGGTTTCGGCGCGGGACGAAGGGCGAGCGCGCAGGGCGGACGGTGCGAACCGCACCGCGTCGCCGTGACCGCGCCGTCCGCCGGCAGTAACCCGTCATGTCGAACTAGCCTGGTCAGGTAGCGCCCACGGCCGTATCGACGAGGCCAGGCACTCGGTAAGGAAACAAGCGTGCGAACCCACGAGATCATCAAGCGATTTCAGGACCATTTCGAACGCGCGGGCCACACCGTGGTTCCCAGCGCGTCGCTGATCCTGGACGACCCGACGCTGCTCTTCGTCAACGCCGGCATGGTGCAGTTCAAGCCGTACTTCCTCGGCGAGGCACCGCCGCCGTACCCGCGCGCGACGAGCGTGCAGAAGTGCGTACGCACCGGCGACATCGACGAGGTCGGCAAGACCACCCGGCACAACACGTTCTTCCAGATGGCCGGCAACTTCTCGTTCGGCGACTACTTCAAGGAAAGCGCCATCCAGCACGCCTGGGAGTTGCTCACCGGTTCGCGGGCGGACGGGGGCTACGGCTTCGACCCGGACCGGCTCTGGGTCACCGTCTACCAGGACGACGAGGAAGCCGCCCGGCTGTGGCAGAAGGTCACCGGAATCCCCGCCGAGCGCATCCAGTACCGGGGCGGCGAGGACAACTACTGGGACATGGGGGTGCCAGGCCCGGGCGGCCCGTGCTCGGAGATCTACTACGACCGCGGCCCGGAATACGGCATGGAGGGCGGACCGGTCGCCGACGAGGACCGCTACCTCGAGATCTGGAACCTGGTGTTCATGCAGGACATCAGGGGCGAGGACAGCCCGAAGAAGGGCTACCCGCCGATCGGTGAGCTGCCGAAGAAGAACATCGACACCGGGATGGGTGTCGAGCGGGTGGCGTTCCTGCTGCAGGGCGTGGACAACGTCTACGAGACCGACCTGGTGCGCCCGGTGATCGGCAAGGCTGAGGAGCTGTCCGGCCGGCGCTACGGCGACAACCACGAGGACGACGTGCGGTTCCGGGTGATCGCCGACCACGCGCGCAGCGGCGTCATGCTGATCTCGGACGGGGTGACACCCGGCAACGAGACGCGCGGATACGTGCTTCGCCGGCTGTTGCGCCGGATCATCCGCTCGGTGCGGCTGCTCGGCGTCACCGAGCCGGTGCTCACCGAGTTCGCCGCGGTGGTGCGGGACGCGATGAGCCCGTCCTACCCGGAGCTGGTGACCAACTTCGCGCGGATCGAAGCGGTGCTGCGCGCCGAGGAGGACGCGTTCCTGACGACGCTGACCGCCGGGTCGCGGATCTTCGACACCGCGGTCGGCGAGACGAAGCGGGCGGGTAGGACCATGCTCGCCGGCGACAAGGCCTTCCAGCTGCACGACACGTACGGCTTCCCCATTGACCTGACCCTGGAGATGGCCGGCGAGCAAGGCCTGTCCGTGGACGAGGCGGGCTTCCGGGAGTTGATGGCCGAGCAGCGTGACCGCGCCAAGGCCGATGCCGCGACGCGCAAGAGCGGGCACGGCGATGTGTCGGCCTACCGCTCGGTGCTCGACCAGCATGGGCAGACCGAGTTCCTCGGCTACACCGATCTGGAGGCCACCAGCCGGGTGGTCGGCCTGCTGCAGAACGGCGTCTCGGTGCCCGCAGTCGGCGCCGGCCAGGAGGCCGAACTGATCCTGGACCGCACCCCGTTCTACGCGGAGAGCGGTGGCCAGGTCGCCGACACCGGACGCCTGCTCGGCGCTGGTGTGCGGATCGAAGTGCTGGACGTGCAAAAGGCGGTGCCGGGGCTGTCCGTGCACCGGGTGCGGGTGCGGGAAGGCGAGGTGGGGCTGGACACGGAGCTCACGGCCAGCGTGGACGGGCCGCGCAGGGCCGCCGTCGCGCGGTCGCACTCCGCCACGCACCTGGTGCACGCCGCGGTGCGCGGTGCGTTCGACAAGCAGGCCGCGCAGGCCGGCTCGCTGAACTCGCCCGGCAGGATGCGGTTCGACTTCAGCACCCCCGGCAAGGTGTCCACCGGGCTGCTCACTGAGGTCGAGGAGGAAGTCAACGACTACCTGCAGCGCGACGTCGAGGTGCACAGCTACGTGGTCAGCAAGGCGAAGGCCGACGAGCTCGGCGCGATTGCGCTGTTCGGTGAGAAGTACGGCGACCAGGTCCGGGTCGTCGACATGGGCGAGTACTCCCGCGAGCTGTGCGGTGGCACGCACGTGGGACGCATCGGGCAGCTCGGCCTGGTCAAGCTGGTCACGGATTCGTCCATCGGGTCCGGGGTGCACCGGGTCGAGGCACTGGTCGGGCAGGACGCGCTTCGGTATGTGCGCAAGGAACAGCTGCTGGTGAGCCAGCTGGCCGACCAGCTCAAGGTGCCGACCAACGAGCTGCCGAGCCGGATCGAGGGGATGGTCGGCCGGTTGCGGGACGCCGAGAAGGAGCTCGCCCGGCTGCGCACCGCTCAGGTACTCGGTTCCGCGGGCGAGCTGGCCGGCAAGGCGCAGGATGTGCGCGGCGTCTCGCTGGTCGCCGAGCAGGTCGCCGAGGGCGTTGACGGCGGCTCGCTGCGGGCGCTTGCCGGCGATGTGCGCAACCGGCTGGGTTCCCGGCCGTCCGTGGTCGCGCTGTTCTCGTCGTCCGACGGGAAGGTCAACTTCGTGGTGGCCACCAGCGCCGAGGCGCGGGATCGTGGGCTCACCGCGGGCGGGCTGGTGCCGTCGTTCGGCGAGCTGGTCGGCGGCCGCGGCGGTGGCAAGCCGGACATGGCACAGGGTGGTGGCAGCAGCCCGGACGGCGTGCCGCAGGCCGTGACCGCGCTGCGCGGCGCGGTGGCGCAGGCGTGAGCTCAGCCGGGCCGCCCACGCCGGACCGCCCTGGCATCGATGACCCGGGCACCGGCCGCCGGCTCGCGGTCGATGTCGGATCGGTTCGGGTGGGGGTCGCGTTGAGCGATCCCGCGCCAGTGCTGGCTTCCCCGCTCGTTACCCTGGCGCGTGACGAACGGATGGGCGCCGATCTCGAGCAGCTTGCCGCGCTCGTCGCCGAACACGACGTCGTCGAGGTGGTGGTGGGCTTGCCGAGGACGCTGGCCGATCGGCACGGCACGGCAGCGGAGGCAGCGGTGCGGTACGCGGAGCTACTCGCCGAGCGGGTGAGCCCGGTCCCGGTCCGGCTCGCCGACGAGCGGCTGAGCACGGTGAGCGCGTCCAGAATGCTCAGCAAGCGTGGTGTGCGGGGACGCAAGCAGCGGGCCGTGGTCGATCAGGCCGCCGCCGTGGAGATCCTGCAGGGATGGCTGGATTCCCGCGCCGCGCGGCTCGCCCGTGGGGGCACGTCGTGAGGGACGGCGGGCTGGAGTTGTTCGACGAGGAGGCCGCGCGCGAATTGCCGCGCCGTGGCGGGCGCAGCCGCCGGCGCAGGGCCCGGATGTTCATGATGGCGATCCTGATCGGCGTCGTGGTCGGGGCGGCCTGGTTCGGCGTGCAGCAGGTGCTCGGGTTCGGCATGTTCGGTGACTACGAGGGACCGGGCGAGGACGACGTGCTGATCGAGATCTCGCCCGGCCAGTCGATCGGCGCGATGGGGAGCAAGCTCGCCGAGGCCGATGTGGTGGCCACCTCGCGCGCCTTCATCTCGGCGAGCGAGGAGAACGGCGAGGTCGCCAGCATCCAGCCGGGCTATTACGTGATGAAGACGCGAATGTCCGGCGAGCAGGCGGCCAGCAGGATCGTGGCGCCCTCGTCACGGGTCGGGCAGTTGCAGATCCGCCCCGGCACGCATCTGCACGACATCAAGCAACCGGACGGCTCGGTCACTCCCGGGGTGCTCAGCAAGCTGTCCGAGGCGTCGTGCGCGGACCTGAACGGCAAGAGCACCTGCGTGTCGAAGGAGCAGCTGCGGAAAACGATCGAGGAAACCGATCTCGCCGCGCTCGGTGCGCCTGGTTGGGCTGCCGAGGACGCCGCCAAGGCGGATCCCAAGCATCGCCTCGAGGGGCTGGTGATGCCGGGGGTCTACGACGTCAAACCTGGCCTGTCGGCGAAGGAATTGCTGCACAAGGTGCTTTCCGAGTCGTCGGCGTCGCTGCAGGCCTGGGGGATGCCGACGATCGCGGAGCGGACCGGCTACCGGCCGTACGAAGTGTTGATCATGGCATCGTTGATCGAACGGGAAGGCGTGCGGAGCGACTTCGGCAAGGTCTCCCGGGTGATCTACAACCGGCTGAAGGACGAGCAGAAGCTCCAGTTCGACTCCACCGTGAACTACGTGCTCGACCGGCCGGAAGTTCGGACCACGGCGGAAGATCGGGGCAGGGCAGGGCCGTACAACACGTACGCGAACAACGGCCTGCCGCCGACCCCGATCTCGTCACCGGGTAAGTCCGCGATCGCCGCCGCGGCCCAGCCGGAAGAGGGCCCTTGGCGCTTCTTCGTCAAGTGCTACAAGAACGGCATCTCGTGCTTCGCGGAGACTCCGGCGCAGCACGACGCGAACCGCAGGGAAGCGCAGGCGCGCGGTGCCTACTGAGCAGGAGGGCAAGGGACCCGCGATGACCGAGGCGGCCGGTGGACGCAGGGCGGCGGTAGTCGGATCACCAGTGGCACACTCGCTATCCCCGGTGCTACACGAAGCGGCCTACGCCGCGCTCGGCCTGCGCGGCTGGAGCTACCAGCGGATCGAATGCGACGGCGAGGCGCTGCCGGGGCTGCTCGCCAAGCTTGACGAGCATTGGGCCGGGCTGTCGGTGACCATGCCCGGCAAGCAGGCCGCGCTGGCGGTTGCCGGCGAGGCGACCGGAAGGGCCCGCGCGGTTGGGGCTGCGAATACGTTGGTACAGCTGGGTTCCGGCCAGTGGCGGGCGGACAGCACGGACGTCGAAGGGGTTACCGGAGCGCTGCTCGCCGCCGGCTATCCAGGGCGGCCCGGCGGCCCCGCGGTGCTGCTCGGCGCGGGCGGCACGGCGAACGCCGCGATCGTCGCGTTGCCCGAGCTCGGCATCGAGCAGGTGATGGTGGTGGCGCGGGAGCCGGCCCGTGCCGAGCCGGCGCTGGAGTGCGCACGGCGCGTCGGGGTGCGGGCCGACGTGGTTCGCTGGGCTCAGTCCGATGTGGCGGCACTGGCGGCCGACTCGGCTGTGCTGGTGAACACCGTGCCCGCCTCGGCGGTGGAGGGCGACGTGCCGGAGCTTTCCGTGGCTCCGTTCGTACTTGACGTGATCTACCACCCGTGGCCGACGCCGCTCGCGAGCGCCGTGCTCGCTCGTGGCGGGACGGTCGCCACCGGGCTGGATATGTTGCTGCATCAGGCCTTCAGCCAGGTCGAGCAGTTCACCGGGCGGTCGGCGCCACGCGAAGCGATGCGGGATGCGCTTCGCGAGGCGACCGGCGAGATCCTGCCGTTGCCACTCGAACCGGCGACCGGCGGCAACCGAACATAACTTCGGCAGAGGCCTCAGGGCTTCGCTTCGGCGGTGTCCTCCTCGCCGAGTGTTTCCTCGTCCTCCCTGCCCGGCGTGCGCAGGTTCCACTTCGTGATCGCCCACCGGAACGTGAAGTAGTACAGCACCGCGAACACCAGCCCGATCGGAATGATCAACCAGGGCTTGGTAGCCAACCCCCAGTTGAGCACGTAGTCGATCCCGCCCGCGGAGAACCCGAAACCGTGGTGCACGCCGAGTGCGTTGGTCACCGCGAGGGACACCCCGGTGAAGACCGCGTGCACCAGCAACAGCGGCCAGGCGATGAACACGAACGCGAACTCGAGCGGTTCGGTGACACCGGTGAGGAACGAAGCCAGCGCGGCGCCGATCATCAGGCCGCCGACCAGCTTTTTCCGATCCGGCCGTGCGGTGTGGTAGATCGCCAGCGCCGCGGCCGGCAGTGCGAACATGAAGATCGGGAAGAAGCCGGACATGAACGTGCCCGCCTCCGGATCGCCCGCGAAGAACCGGTTGAGGTCACCGCTCTCGCCGCCGGAGCTGCCGAACACGAACCACACGAAGGAGTTGACGATGTGGTGCAGTCCGATCGGAAGCAGCAGCCGGTTGATCACGCCGTAGGCGCCCGCGCCCAGGACCGTGGAGCCGGCCACCGCCTCGCCGACGGCGGTCAGCCCCTTGTCGAACCAGGTGAAGATCAGCGCTAGCACCACGCCGATCAGCAGCATGGTGAAAGCGGTGACGATCGGCACGAACCGCCTGCCACCGAAGAAAGCCAGATACGCCGGGAGTTTGACGCGGTGGAAGCGCTGCCACAGCACGGCCGTCACCAGACCGGTGATGATGCCACCGAGCACCCCGTACGGCCCGGTGTTGAACGACTTGTCCTCCAGCAGCGATTCGTCGATCAGGCCCGATTCGAACAGCACGTTGTGCAGCACCAGGTAGCCGACCGCGGCGGCAAGCGCCGCGGATCCGTCCGCCCTGCGGGCGAAACCGATCGCGATCCCGATGGCGAACAGCAGGGGCAGGAAACCGAAAATCGCATCGCCGGCTACGCCGACCACCTTCGCGATGTCGTCGAACGTTTGGCCGGGGATGGCCGCGATCAACTCGCCGCGGCCGCCGCCCGCCTCATCGATGTAGCCGAGGCGGGAGAGCAGGGCCGCCGCGGGCAGCACCGCGATCGGCAACATCAGGCTGCGTGCGAATCGCTGCAGTGCCGCGAATCCGCGGCTGCCGCCCTTCGTCTCGGTGGTTTCGGCGCTCATTCGTTCCTCCCTGGGCCGGTCCGGCCACTTCGTGGAGATAATGCTTCCGCGGTGCTTCTGCGGCCGCGAAGCGCTCGCCGTCGGCTCCGCGGCTTGATAAGTTCCGGTCTAGACCACTTGTTGCGGGAGAATGCTCTCGCGCGCGAGGGGTGTCAACCGCCGTTATGGCTTCGTGCCAAACGTCCGGCAGCCGGCGCACGATACTGGGTACCGGCGGTCGGTCGTTTCTCAGGCGGATCGTGGAGTGGATCGTGGACCGGTAGGCGGGAGGCCGTTGATGGCAGGCGCAGACGATCGGGCGGCGCGCATTGTTGCCGCGCTGGGCGGCGTGGACAACATCGTGGAGATCGAACCGTGCATCACCCGGCTCCGTTGCGAGCTGAAGGACGGTTCGATCGTGGACGAGCCGGCGCTGAAGGCCACCGGGGCACACGGCGTGCTGCGGTCCGGCTCGGTGGTCCAGGTGGTCGTCGGGCCCGAGGCGGACACCATCGCGAGCGACATCGAGGATTTGCAGTGAGCCTGCGGGTACTCAGCCCGGTGAGCGGCCGGACGGTGTCGTTGACCGAGGTGCCGGATCAAGTGTTCGCGCAGGCGTTGGTGGGGCCCGGCATCGCGGTGCATCCGGACGACGCGGCCGACGCGCTCGCTCCGGTTGACGGCACGCTCGCGACCCTGCACGCGCACGCCTTCGTGGTCGTCGCCGCCGATGGCCGGGGCGTGCTGGTGCACCTTGGCATCGACACGGTGCGGATGAAGGGGGAGGGGTTCACCCTGCACGTGGTCAAGGGCGAGTCGGTACGCGCAGGCCAGCCGGTGGTCAGGTGGGACCCGAAAGCCGTGGAAGCCGCCGGCTACTCGCCGCTCTGCCCGGTGGTGGCACTGGACGTCTCCGACGACGTGCTGGACATCTCGGCGGCCGGCGAGCCGGTGATCGCCGGCACCGCCTTATTCAGCTGGCTGACCTGACCCCGCGCCCCTTCACCCACATGCGCGCCCATTCCCGCAATATGGATGCATGTTGGGATTTAGCGCGCACCAATGGTCCGTTCGGACAAAGCGATCGTTGTGCCGCGACGTGCGGGCTGCGCACGCTAGACGGCATGAGCGTGGACTGGACTCGCTGGATGGCGATCGTGGCCTTCGCGGCCGGCGGTGCGCTGGCCGGGGCGGCGATGCGCGTGCTGCTCGGCAGGCTGAGCCGGGGCGCCCGCGTGCGGGCGCCATGGTGCGAGCTTGCGATGGGCGTGCTGTGGGCACTGCTCGGGCTACGGCTCGGCAGCGCGGTCACGCCCGCGTGGTGGCTGCCGGTTCCGCTGCTGCTGGCCGCGTTCGCGGTGCCACTGGTCGTGGTGGACCTGCGGCACCGGCGGCTGCCGGACGCGCTGACGCTGCCGGCGTATCCGGTGCTCGGCGTCGCCGTGGCCTGCGCAGGCGTGTTCGGTGGCGACTCGTGGTTGATCGGCAGGGCGCTGGCAGGGGCGGCGCTGTTCGCGGGCGCGCATGCGCTGGTGCGCCTGCTGGTGCCCGCCTCGCTGGGTGCGGGCGACGTGAAGCTCGCCGGCAGCCTCGGCGGGGTGCTGGGTGCGGTCGGCTGGCCGGCGGTGCTGGTCGCGGCGGTGCTGGCGACCGTGCTGACGCTGGCGCTGGCGGTCGCGAGGATCCACCGGGGCGAATGGCGTACCGGGGTGCCGCACGGGCCCGGCCTGCTGACGGCCGCATGGCTGGTCACGGCCTTTCCCGGAACCGGATTGGAGGTGGGGCATGGGTAGCTGATCTGCTCCGACGTGGCAGGATCGTGGTGTGTTGCGTTGGATGACGGCCGGAGAATCGCATGGTCCCGCGCTCGTCGCCGTGCTCGAAGGCATGGTGGCCGGTGTCGAGATCACCACCGGCGAGTTGGGCAAGCAACTCGCGCGCAGGCGGCTGGGTTTCGGACGGAGCCCCCGGATGGGGTTCGAGGCCGATCAGATCGAGTTTCTCGGCGGTGTCCGGCACGGGTTGACCCAAGGCGGGCCGGTCGCGGTGCGGATCGACAACACCGAATGGCCCAAATGGCAGGCCGTGATGTCCGCCGACCCGGTCGACGCGGCCGAGCTGGAAGGCCTGGCTCGTAACGAGCCGTTGACCCGGCCACGCCCGGGACATGCGGACCTTCCCGGCATGCAGAAGTATGGCTTCGACGAAGCGCGGCCGGTGCTGGAGCGGGCCAGCGCGCGGGAGACCGCCTCGCGGACCGCACTCGGCACGGTCGCGCGGGCGTACCTGCGGCAGCTGCTCGGCGTCGAGGTGATCAGCCACGTCGTGTCCATCGGCAAGGCGGAGGCACCAAGCGGCCAGCTGCCAGGACCGGCCGATCTGGACGCGATCGACGAAAGCCCGGTGCGGGCGTTCGGTACCGAGGCCACCGAGGCGATGGTGTCCGAAGTGGACCAGGTGAAGGACGCCGGCGACACGGTCGGCGGCGTGATCGAGGTGATCGCCTACGGGCTGCCACCCGGGCTGGGCTCGCACGTGCACTGGGACCGCCGGCTGGACTCCCGCCTCGCGGCCGCGCTGATGGGCGTGCAGGCCATGAAGGGTGTGGAGATCGGGGACGGGTTCACCACGGCGCAGCGCTGGGGCAGCGAGGCGCACGACGAGATCGACCCCGGCACCGGGCCGGTCGGTGTGAGCAGGCGATCCAACCGCGCGGGCGGTCTGGAGGGCGGCATCACGAACGGCGAGCCGCTGCGTGCCAGGGTGGCGATGAAGCCGATCTCCACGGTGCCGCGGGCGTTGTCCACCGTAGACACCTCGACCGGCGAACCGGCGGTTGCCATCCACCAGCGGTCCGACGTGTGCGCGGTACCGCGCGCCGGGGTCGTGCTTGAGTCGGTGGTCGCGCTCGTACTCGCGGACGCTGCCACGGAGAAATTCGGTGGCGACTCGCTGGCCGAGAGCCGGCACAACGTGGAGGGCTACCTGCACGCGCTGGAGAAGCGGTGGTGACGGTAACGCGGATACCGGCTGACGTTAGGCTCGAGGGGTGAGTGCGAACGGCCCTGTCCTGATTCTCGTCGGCCCGCCCGGCTCTGGAAAGAGCACCATCGGGCGGCTGGTGGCGGAGCGGTTCGGCGTGGACTTCAAGGACTTCGACGACGACATGGCCACCGAGAACGGTCTGGCGGCAGGCGAACTCGTGGTGGAACTCGGCCGGGAGAGGTTTCAGGAGCTGGAGCTCGGCCTGCTGCGTCGGGTGCTGCCGGTGCACACCGGGGTGCTCGCACTCGGCGGCGGCACGCCGACCTCGCCGGGTGTGCCCGAACTGCTGGCCGACTTTCCGGTGGTGTTCCTTGATGTCGACCTGGATAACCTGCTCAAGCGGGAAGGCCTGGTGCCGCTGCACCCGTGGCTGCTGCCGAACCCGCGCGCACATCTGAAGCAACTGCTCGCCGAGCGCAGGCCGGTGTACACCGAGGTGTCCGACGTGACGGTTTCGACCAGCGGCCGGGATCCCCTTGACGTCCTGGACGACGTGCTGGCGGCACTGCCCGTCCTGCGGGATGGCTGACCCGGTGCGGGCCCGGCGAGACGATGGACGAGCGGATCTAGGGAGCGTGAATGGCTGAGCCGGCGCGGATACCCGTGCGAACGGACCGGCCGTATGACGTGCTCATCGGGCACGGCCTCCTGAGCGAGCTGACCGAGTCGGTCGGTGACGCCTCGACGGTCGCGATCGTCCACCCGCCCACGCTCACCGTCACCGCGGAGGCCATTCGCGAGGAGCTCGGCGCCGCGGATATTGACGCGCATCGGGTGGAAATCCCGGACGCGGAAGACGGCAAGGCGCTCTCGGTGGCCGGATTCTGCTGGGAAGTGCTCGGCCGGATCGGGTTGGACCGTCGCGGCGTGGTCGTCGGGCTGGGCGGGGGAGCGGTCACCGACCTCGCCGGGTTCGTGGCCGCCACTTGGATGCGCGGCGTGCGGCTGATCAACGTGCCGACCACACTGCTCGGCATGGTGGACGCCGCGGTCGGCGGGAAAACCGGAATCAACACCGAGGCCGGCAAGAACCTCGTCGGGGTGTTCCACGAACCGGATCGGGTGCTGGTCGACCTGGCGACCCTGGAAACGTTGCCGCCCAACGAGTTGCTCGGCGGTATGGCCGAGGTCGTGAAATGCGGTTTCATCGCCGATCCCACGATCCTTGAGCTGATCGAAGCCGATTCGGCTGCCGCGGTGGACTCGACCGGCGAGGTGATCGGCGAGCTGGTGCGCAGGGCGGTCCAGGTGAAAGCCGAGGTGGTGTCCAATGACCTGCGCGAGTCGAACCTGCGCGAGATCTTGAACTACGGCCACACCCTCGGCCACGCGATCGAGCGGCGGGAACGCTATCGCTGGCGGCACGGCGCCGCGGTGAGCGTCGGGATGGTGTTCGCAGCCGAACTCGCCCGGCTGGCCGGAAGGCTCGACGAGCCGACCGCGGATCGCCACCGGCAGGTGCTTTCGCTGCTCGGCCTGCCAACCACATACCAGCCCGATGCGCTGCCGCAACTGCTGGAAGGCATGCGTACGGACAAGAAAACCCGCTCCGGGGTACTCCGGTTCGTGGTGCTGGACGCGCTGGCCAAACCGGGCAGGCTGGAAGGACCGGACCCGGCATTGCTGGCCGCCGCCTACGGCGCGGTCGCCGGCGAGCGGACCGACGGGAGCGTGCTGCTGTGAACGTTCTGGTACTCAACGGGCCGAACCTCGGCCGGCTCGGCACCCGCGAACCCGCGGTATACGGCAGCACCACGCACGCGGACCTCGCCGAGCTGTGTACCCGCACCGGCAAGGAACTCGGCATCGATGTGGACGTGCGGCAGACCGACGACGAGGGCGAGATGCTCGGCTGGCTGCACGAGGCGGCGGATGCCGGCACACCGGTTGTGCTGAACGCGGGGGCGTGGACGCACTACTCCATCGCGGTCCGGGATGCCTGCGCGCAGCTCACCGCGCCGCTGATCGAGCTGCACATCTCGAACGTGCACGCGCGGGAGGAATTCCGGCAGCACAGTGTGATCTCCGCGGTGGCGACCGGGGTGATCGCCGGCCTGGGGGTGCGTGGCTACGCCGTCGCGCTGCATTGGCTGGCCGAGCGCGCCTGAATCGTGCGCCGCCTGAATCGTGCGCCG
>WHSZ01000077.1 GCA_009379845.1 Pseudonocardiaceae bacterium
CCGGAAATCGACAACACGTTCGAGTAAACAAAGAAAATCGTCGCATTAGCAAAGCGCCGCACTACTCGAAAAAGTAAAACTGCGTGTGGGGTGCGCGGCTCAAGCGGGCAGGCCACCCGGCCTGCCCGCAACGGACTGCCCTGGTGTCGCAGAGGCTCCGGAGTCCAGGACGGACCGCCCGAGGCGGCCCGTCGCGACAGCGACGCCGAAAGGCGTCCTGGAATCCCGAGAAGCGACACCATAAAATCCGCGCACCCCACACCCAAACCGTAAACACTCATGAACCGCTTCAACGAAGGAAATTACTCACAAATGGGATGCGGGCACGAACCGGACTCGGTACGTGTGGGACCAGTTCTTTCCGGTGAGCAGGAACTGGCCACGATGGCCGAGTGCCGCGATGCCGTTGAGCACACCGGTGTTCGACGGATCCTGACCGAGTTCGGATGCGTCCACGATGGCCGTCACCGCGCCGGTGGCCGGGTCGATGCGGAGCAGATGGTCCTCATTGAGTACGTTGGCGAAAACCGTTCCGTTGACGCATTCCAGCTCGTTGAGTCCCGACACGGGAGAGCCGCCGTTTCGCACCTTGACGTGGCCGGTGACGGCGAATGTGCCGGCATTCCGGAACGTCAGCCGATCGCTTCCGTCGCTCATGATGAGCCGCGATCCGTCCGCGCAGATTCCCCATCCCTCGCCCTGATAGGACGCGCGGTCGGTTTCGGCGAGCGTGGCCCGGTCCCGATGCAGCGCGATTCCCTCTCGCCACGTCAATTGCCAGATCGCATCGCCGACGACAGTGAGGCCTTCGCCGAACAATTCATCCGGTAGCGGCACGCTTCGACGCGGCTCGCCAGTTGCCGGGTCGACGACTCGTAGTTCGGAGCGCCCATACTGGCCGGTGCTTTCATAAAGCCGGCCACCGGCCAGTTCCAATCCCTGGGTGAATGCCTCAGGGTCGTGCGGACGAACCTCGAGTACCCCGGCTCGTAGCCGCTCGGGGCCGCTGTCGCGGTGGACTTGCGCGGACGCGCCCGGGGCCAAACACAGCGCGACAAGAGTGGGCAGGAAAACGCACAACCATCGGCGTCGTTCTTGATCGTTCGCCATCGCCCTCGCCCTTGTTGCCTCGCTGCCCGCGGCTACCGGGCTCCTTCCAGGTATTCCTTTGCCAGCCGTATTTCCTCGTGGACCTCGCCGGGCAGACGTCGGCGCAGCAACGGTTCGGCCAAGAATTTCACCCACGGGTGGTCAGCGCGGCGGACCGCCCACGGATTCGCGCGGCCGCGGCTCAGGGGCTAGCAGCTTGCGCCGGCTCCGGCGCTGTTTGTCGACGGCCTTGACGACCCGTTCCACGACCGCATCGACAAGCGTCCGCACATCCCAGTGGTAGGTGGAAAGCGCCGGAGTCAGCAGCCGGGACATCGGGTGATCGTCGTAGCCGAGCACGGAGAGCTCATCGGGAATGGCCATACCAAGTTGCCGTGCCGCGTCGTAGACGCCGTAAGCCATCGAGTCCGCCAAGCAGAACACCGCCGTCGGCTGGGGGGCTTCGATGAGCGCGGCCCTCGCCACGTCCGCGGCGCTTTCCAGGTCGTTCGGGCACGGCACCAGCCGCAGGTTGAGGTCCAGCTCGCCCGCCACCTGATAGACGAGCTTCTCGGCCGGCCGGTGCCGCAGCAATCGCGGCCCCTGGGTGAGCACGAGGATCTCACGGTGTCCCGCGAGGCTCAGCGTCCGCAGCGCGTCGGTGACCCCCAAGCTGTTGTCGAACACCACCTCGGCCGCGGTCGTCGCGCCGGGCAGCGGGTCGCCGATCGCGACAAGCACGGTGCGCTTGGCGATATCCGCCCAATGTGCGGACGTGGCGTCCACCGGGATGGTGACCAGCGCGTCCACTCGCTGGTCGAGCAGGTGCTTCGCGAGCGCGGCCTCCCGGTCCGGATCGGCGGCGGCGTCCATGATGAGGGTATTCCGCTCGGCCTCGAGGAACCCCCTGCCGAGCGCCGCGGCCACGCTTTGCTGCCAGAGATCTTCCAGTGAGCTACACAGTACGCCGATCGTGCCGGTACGCCCGCTGGCGAGCGCCCGAGCGATGGGGTCGGCCTCGTACCCGAGACGATCGGCGACCTCGCGAACCCGCTGCTGGGTCTCCGGTGGAACCTGCAGGCCGCGAAGGGCATAGGACACCGCAGCGGGGGAGAGTCCGGTCTCCGCCGCGATGTCCTTGATCGTGGGACGCTTCGGGCGCTGCGGCACGTTGGCAGCGTAACGCGGTGCCGCTTACGCACGGCGGATCGGCGTGTCCATGGCTTGACGGCGAGTTACTGATACGCTTCACTGAAACCATTCACTGAATCGCATCACAAGGAGCGCGGGTGGCCGATCGGGTAGTAGACGTGCATCAGCATCTGTGGCCGGAAAGCTTCATCGCGGCGCTGCGCGCAAGAACCCGACCGCCGATGCTGGACGGTTGGACGCTGCGATTGAGCGGCGAGCCGCCGTTCGAGGTCGATCCCGCGGACCACGACGTGGCCAAGCGCCAGGCCCGTGAAGCCGACGGCGGGGCCGATGTCGTACTCGTGTCGCTGTCCAGCCCGCTCGGCATCGAATGGCTCGCACCGGACGAAGCCGAGCCGCTGCTCGACGCGTGGCACCGGGGTGCGCTCGAGCTGCCGGACCGGTTCCAGGTCTGGGCGGCGGCCGGTGTCGCGGAACCGGATGCCGCGCCGGTCGCCGACGCCCTGGAACGCGGGTGCGTCGGTCTCCAGCTGCCCGCGGACGCCATCGGTAGCCCCGGCGACCTCGAGCGGGTGGCGCCGCTGCTGGACGCGTGCGAGCAGCGGTCCCGACCGGTGCTGGTGCATCCCGGCCGGGCGTCCTGCCCGACCGAGGGGGTGCCAGGCTGGTGGGTTCCCGTTGTCGATTACGTGGCGCAGCTGCAGGCCGCATGGTGGTCCTGGCACGCGGCGGGGCGCGCGCTTTTCCCGCGGCTGCGGATCTGCTTCGCCGCCGGTGCCGGGCTCGCGCCGCTGCATTACGAACGCCTGGTGGCGAGGGGCGGGGTGTTCGACCGGATCGACCCCGACGTCTTCGTGGACACCTCGTCCTACGGCACGCGAGCGCTTGACGCGCTGATCCGCGTGCTCGGCATCGACCCGGTCGTACTCGGCAGCGACCGGCCGTATGCCGAACCAACTGATCCCGGTCTGGGGGTAGCGGCAACCCGAGCGATCCGTTGCGCCAACCCTCGCCGCTTACTGGAAGGAGGTTCGCCATGACCGTCGACCCCACCGCAGGTCCCGAACCCGTCGCACCGCCGCCTGCCGACGACGGAGTGCCGGCCAGGGAGGCAACCGCGGTTGAGCACGTGACCGAGAACGTCACGCTCGACGCGTTGCCCGGACATGATCTCGATCAGCACGAGCTGCGCAGGCTGGTCGCGGCGGTGGCTCGGCGCCCCGAGCTGTGGCAGCGGCATGTCGCCTTCAGCGACGACGAACGCCACTACGTGTCGCTGCACCGGGATGCGCATGTCGACCTGTGGGTGCTGTGCTGGACCCCGCTGAACGACACCGGATGGCACGACCACGACATCTCGTCGGGAGCGGTCGCGGTGGTGCGCGGGACACTGGTCGAGCACAACCTCGCGGTCGGAAAGCCGAGCGTGGCGACCGCGGTGGACGCCGGGAAGGTGTTCGGATTCGGACCTGAGCACATTCACCGGCTCACGGGCAAGGAACCGGGCAGCGTGTCGATCCACGCGTACTCCCCACCGCTGTGGCGGATGGGCCAGTACGCGGTGACCGGAAATGGTGTGCTGAAGCGCGTCTCGCTGTCCTACGCCGACGAGCTGCGCCCGCTTGACGACGCCGAGGCATCGGCCGCCGGTTGACGCCGGGCTACGGCACGTCGCTCAGCCGGTACTCGGCATGCACGAGTTCAAGCAACTCGGCGACCGACGTGTCCTTGGACCGTTTGTCGAAGGTGATCTTGCCGTGCTGCAGGAGGTTGACTCGGTCGCAGACATCGACAACCTGGCTGTAGTTGTGTGCGATGAGGATGATCGCGATGTCGCCGCGTTCCTTGAGTTCGGACAGTAACCGCAGGATCAGCCCGCCCTCCTTGGCGCCCATCGCGGCGAGCGGTTCGTCCAGCAGCAGTAGCTTGGCTTCCGCGTACACCGAACGCGCCACGGCGATGGCCTGCCGCTGACCGCCGGAAAGTTGACCGACTTCGGCGGTCACGGAGGGTATGTCGATTCCGATCGAATCCAGTGCCTCCCGTGCCCTGCGCTTCATTTCCCTGCGGCGCAGGAACGGCAGCGGCTTGTGCACCAGCTCGGCGTTCAGGTGCAGGTTCAGGTACACCGGGAGATCGTTGACCATCGCGAGGTCCTGGAAGACCGTTTCGATGCCGAGTGAGCGCGCGTGGGTGACCGAGCGCAATTCGATCGGCTCGCCCTCGAACAGCAACCTGCCTTCATCCGGCTGGTGGAACCCGGTCAAGATCTTGATCAGTGTCGACTTGCCGGCGCCGTTGTCGCCGATCAGGCCGAGGACTTCTCCCTTGCGCACGGACAAGTTGATGTCCTCGAGCGCGTTCACCGGCCCGAACGACTTGCTGACGTGCTCGGCGCGGACGACATCCTGGATCCCGTTCTGCTCGGTCACACCGACCTCCTCGGGGAACTGATGCGCTTGCGCAGCACGGTCATGTACACGTTCAGCGTCATGGCCACCAGGATCGCGATGCCGAGCACCACGTTGAACGCGTTGGCGCTGACGCCGGTCAGGTTGAACCCGTCATAGACGATGCCGAGCAACAATGCCCCGAGTAGTGCACCGACCACGGTGCCCGATCCGCCAAGCAACGTGGTGCCGCCGATCACCGCCGCGGCCACCGCGAAGAACATCGTGTTGAAGCCGCCGTTCGTCGGGTCGAACGAGCCGACCCTGATGCCCTGCAGGATGCCGGCGAAGCCCGCGAAGGTACTGATAACCGCGAAGTTGATGATCTTGACCCGCTTGGTCCGGATGCCGGACTCCGCGGCGCCGACCAGGTTTCCGCCGGTGGCTTTGGTGTAGACACCGAATCTGGTTGCCGACAGGATGGTCTGCATCACCGCGACGATCACCAATGCCCAGATCAACTCCGACCATTGTGAACCGCCGAACACGTCCACGACCCAGCTGTCGGTCGGCGCGCTCACCGGAGAGCCGTTGGAGATGATCAGCGAGATGCCTTGCAGCAGGAAGGCCATGCCAAGCGTGGTGATGAACGACGGGATGTTCAGCCAGGTGCGGATCAACCCGTTGATCACGCCGATCCCCGTGCACATCAGCACCGCTCCGACAAGTGCGAGGAACAGCGGCAGACCGTTGTTGTAGAACAGGATCAGTATGAACGGCGCGAGCGTGAACACGAATCCCGCGGACAGGTCGATTTCCGCGCAGATCAGCAACATAACCTGACCCGCCGCGATGATCGCCCACGGCGCAAGGTATTGCGCGATCGTCTGGTAGTTCTCCGCGCTGTTGAAACCGACGCTGGTCACGGAGAAGTAGATTCCGGCGGCGATGGTCACCAGCAGGATGCTCAGTTCCTTGATCCGGATCAGACCTTGCCAGAAGGGGATTCCCGGACCACGGGCGTGCTCGCTTCGTTGATCCGGCTGATCTTTCCGGCCGGAACCTTTGCTGGTGACCGCTCTCGTCATCGTCCCACCTTCGATCGGTGCTGTGGCGTCAGCGGCTCACCGTGCTCGCCGGCGGCAGCGGGATCGACTTCGGCATGTCGACGAGTTGCTTCTTCGTCCCGCCGGAGAACTTGCTGTCCGCGGAAGCGTAGGGGCCGACGTTGTCCTTGGTCACGAACGTCAACCCGGTATCCGTCACAGGTGGGCTCACCAACGTTCCGGACAGCCGGAACAGGTACATGTACAGGACCGGAAGCAAACCCTGCAGGTAGGCCGATTGGTCGATGGTGAAATCCAGTGCCCCGGACTTGATGCCGTTGATGGTGTCGGTCAGCGTGTCGTAGCCGCCGGCATGGATCTTGCCTTCAAGACCTCGGCTGCCGAGCAGTTGGGCGATGGCCGCGGTGCTTCCGGCGTCCACTGCGTAGATCCCTTTGGCGTTCTGGTTTCCGTCGTACGCGGCTGTCATCGCGTTGAGCTCGGCTGCCTGCTCGGCGCCGGTGTTGATGGATCGCACCCGCACGCCTGGCGCGTCCTGCTTGAGTGCGTCGACGATGCCATCCAGCCTCGGTTGCACGTTGTTGCCGCCAGGTTGGGAGATGCCAACCAGGATCTGCCCCGAGGTGATCTGCTTCGCGATCCGCTGGCCCATCATGAAGCCGGAGAGGTAGAGGTCTTGGCCCACGTAGGTCAGCGGGTAGTTGTCGGCTGCGGTCGCGTTGTACGCGATCACCGGGATGCCCTTGCCGAGGGCTCGTTTGGTCGGTGCGACGAAAGCGTTGCTGTCGGTCAGGGCGATCGCGATCCCGTCCGCGCCCGAGTTGATGGCGGTGTCGAAGGCATTGACCATTTCCGACACGTTGCCGTTCTCCGAACCCGTCCACTGCGGCGTCGGCAGGCCGAGTATGGCCGCCGCGTCCTCGAGACCGGTTCTGGTGGGTACGAAGAACGAGTTGGTGGTGACGTGGTTGACGAACACGAACTTCCACTCCGGCGTCTGCGGGAAATTGCCCGCCCCCTCGCCTTCAGGACTGTCCTGCACGCCCTGGCATGCGGACAGCAATGCGGTCGCGGCGACCGCGCCGCCACCGACACCGAGAAATCCCAACGCCCTCCGCCGAGAAGTGAGATTGGAACCGGTTTCCGCTGCTCTGCTGGATCGTTCCGTCATGATCTGGCCACGCCCTCCGTCCGGCGGGAGCCCCAGAATTGGGCCATAGTGCATGAATCATTGGATGATTCTTCGATACAGTCAAGACCTCGGAAACATCTCATTTACGTGACGGAAAATCCGCGCCATCGCGGGGAAGGTCGAAAGTTTCGTTTGACACGATCGACGAATCATTTGATGATTCGGCCGTGAGTAGTAACGCGAGCGGGAGTCCACTGGGGCAGCACCGGACCATGCACGGCCAGGTCGTGGAGTGGCTCGGTCGCCGTATCGTCTCGGGGGAGCTATCCGACGGCAGCCAGTTGCCGAACGAGGCGGAACTCGCGGCGCAGCTCAAGGTCAGCCGCGGTGGCGTGCGGGAGGCGGTCAAGGCCCTTGCCGCCAAAGGATTAGTGGAACCTCGCCCCAGGCTCGGAACTCGGGTACTACCGCGCCGGGAGTGGAACCTCATGGATCGTGAGGTGATCAACTGGCACGGCGAGGTGCTGGATCTGGATTTCCTGAACAATCTGCTCGAGCTTCGCCTCATGGTCGAGCCCGGTGCCGCGCAGCTCGCTGCCGAACGCGCGACCGACGAGCAGATCGCCGTGCTGGATTCGGCGTACGCGGGGATGGCCGAACACGCGCCGGGATTGCCGGCTACCGAGAACGCGTTCGTTCAGGCGGATCTCACCTTCCACCTGACGCTGTTGCGGGCGAGCGGTAACCCGTTGATCGAGCACCTCGGAAGGCTGCTGGAAACGAGCCTGCACCACGGACTGGAGGCGAGTTCGCACGCCCCCGGCGGGGTGCAGGCGGCGCTGCCGCTGCACCGCGCGGTGCTGGTGGCGGTCCGCGGGCGCCGCCCGACGGCGGCCTCGCGCGCGATGAGACGGTTGATCGAGACGACCTCGCAAGCGGTCGAGCAGCTGACCGAACTGAGTGCCCGGAGTTGATCAGAATGGCGGAAACCCGCGCCGTGTACATCGATGAACCGGGCAGGCTGCGGGTGGCGTCCAGCGAACCGCGGCAGCCGTCCGATGGACAGGCGCGGGTTCGGGTGGCCTGGGCCGGCATCTGCGGCTCGGATCGCGAGGTGCTCGCCGGGCACCGCCCGAAGCGATTCGTGCGCTATCCGGTCGTTCCCGGGCACGAGTGGTCGGGAACGGTGGTCTCGGTCGGTTCGGACGCCGATGCCTCGCTTGTCGGGAAGCCCGTGGTCGGCGAAGGATTCCGATCGTGCGGGCGGTGCACGGCGTGCCGGCGCGGTGACAGCAACCTCTGCGAGGCCGATTACGACGAGACGGGCTTCACCCAGCCCGGTGCGTGGGCCGATTACCTGACGCTGCCGGCGCGGCTGCTGCACGTGCTCCCGGAGGGCAGTGATCTGCGCGCCGCCGCGGCGCTTGAGCCGTCCGCCTGCGTGGCCGCGGGCTGCCTGAAGGCCGCCGCGGCGCCGGGGGAACGGGTCGCGGTGGTGGGGGCTGGGACGCTGGGGTTGCTTGCCGCCCAGTTGCTACATGCCACCCATCCGGCAGAGCTGATGCTGGTCGATCCGCAGGCTGGCCGCGCGGAACTGGCCGAACGTTGCGGTGCTACCGCGCTGCTTTCACTCGACGAAGCCCGGCGCGAGACGGGCCGGTTCGACGTGGTCTTCGAGGCGGCCGGCGCGCCCGGCGCCGCACGCCTGGCCATCCGGCTCGCGCGGCGCGGCGGGCGGGTGGTGCTCACCGGGATCCCGAGCGCGGACGACGAGCCGCCGGCCACCGAGGACCTGGTGCTGGGTCAGGTCACCGTGCATCCGGTGTTCGGCGCGCCGTCCCGCGCGTGGTCGCACGCGGTGCGCGCGTTCTCATCCGGCGCGCTCGACCCGTCCCTGATCGTGACGCACGAGGTGGCGCTTGACGACGTGGCCGAGGCGTTCCGGGTGCTGGCCGATCCGGCCGCGGGCGCGGTCAAAGTGTTGCTACGCCCGTAACTTGGTGATTCGACCTTGATCAGGGCAGCTTGTCGTAGGTGTAGAAGTCGCTCGCGTCCAGCACATCCCGCGGAGTGATCGGCTGGGCGATGAGGATGGAGTACATCGCGTCGTCAAGCCGGTGCATGGCGAGGTCGCCGGAAACCGACTGGTCGGGCACATACACCCGGCCGCGGTCCAGCATCCACGCTTCCCATATCCGGTCCACGTCGCAGTGGTTGAGGTAGAAGACCGGATCGTTCGGTGACGTGGCGGGAGCCATGTCACCGCCTACCCACACGTGTACCCGGTTGTGCAGGCCGGATGGCCCGATCCAACCCTCGAGCGTGTTGCGGAATCCGGTGGCGTCCCGGTCCCATGGATCGCTGTCGTATTCCGGTAGCTGCAGAGCCGTCGCGACGTCGGCCGGCGTGGGGAGCGTGGCGATGTCGTTGCCGAGTTCCCGGTTGAGCCCTCGGTTCGTGGCGCGCAGCCGGCCGAAGCGGTCGGAATCGATACGTACGCGGAACTGGTCGGATCGGAACGGGCCGTCCGAAACGGACTCACCGCTGCCGCCGATGCCGGTCGCCTGCCACAGCGTCGCGCCGAGTTGTTGCGCGGCCGGCAGGTTTCCGTCGTCGGACCAGTCCCAGTAGGGCAGGCCCACGTTGTCGTCGTTGAGCACTCGCTGGAACTGCAGCTCCAGCAGCAGCAGCAGGCGATGCCATGGTAGGAACACCGGGCCGCTGTGTGCGGCATTGCGATCGCCCTGGGTGGGCGGTGTCAGCCGGCCCATCGCGAGATGGTGCCACACGGTGAACAGGTCGTAAGTGGACAACGGCTCGGCAGGACCGGTGATGCCGAAATCGGCCGTGGTCGGACCGAGGAACTCGTCCTTCAGGAGCAGGACGCCCCGCACGAAGTTCTCGCGGGCCTCGGCATTGTTCGTGATGCTGGATCGGATGGCGGCCATATCAGTGATCACCGCCCTGGCCGTGCTGGTGCCCGGCATGTCCGGCGGGTTGCCCGTCGGCGGCGAACTCGTCACCGAAGACATCGATGGCCTTCTGAACCAGGTCGATCACCGAGCCGAAATCACGGGACGGTAGGCCGTGATAATGCACGCGGCCGCTGTTGGCCACGGACAGATGTATGTCGAACGGCTGGCCGTCAACGGTGATCTCGTAGCGGGTCCGCACCACGATGTCATGGCCCTTGTAATGCGCGGTGCGAACGTCCACCGCATCCCCGGTGGGATGATGCGGATCGGCCGCATGGCCGATCTCCTCGGAGTTCGCGCCCAACGCCGCACGGACCGCGTCCGGTTGAGCAGCCTGCTTGAGCTGTGTCCTGTCCACGCCGCCTCCTTCTGCCTCGTCGCGACCCGCGACGTGAAGCGGCACCAGCTCTTCAGTGAAAACGCGGGACTCCTCGATATCGCTCGAAGCCGGTGGGTGGTTACCCGCGACGCGAGTACCTCGAGCCGCCGGCCGGGGTGCGTAGCAAACGGCGCGGGGGCCATGATGGTGTGGTGAGTGTTCGCATCGGGGTTGGCCTCGCACCGGGATCGGACCCGGCAGGTTTCGCCGAGGCCGTCGATCACATGGAGCGGCTGGACATCGATTCACTGTGGCTGTCCGAGGTGGTGCTCTCGCCACAGGTCGATCCCTTCATAGGGATGGCGCACGCGTTGTCCCGCACGGCACACCTGAAGGTCGGCACGGGTGTCGCGGTGTTGCCAGGGCGTCAGCCGGTGCGTTTGGCCAAGCAACTGGCTTCGCTTGCCGCGCTCGCGCCGGGGCGCGTGCTGCCCGCGTTCGGCCTGCAGTCGGCGCGCAGGTGGGAACGACCGCTGTTCGAGGTGCCAGCCGGTCGGCGGGCGGCCGCGTTCGACGAGACCATGCACGTGCTTCGGATGCTGCTGGAACAGGACGAGGTGAGCTACCACGGCGAGTTCTGCGGCATCGACGCCGTCAGCATCGGACCGAAGCCGGCGAAGCGGCTCGACATCTGGCTCGGTGGCAGTGCGCCGTCGGCGATGCGGCGGATCGGGCGGTTCGCGGACGGCTGGCTGGCCAGCTTCCTGACACCTGAGCAAACCCGGCGCGGGCGTGCGGCTATCGAGGCCGCGGCTGCCGAGGCGGGCCGGGAAATCGAGCCCGACCACTACGGCATCGGCCTGGCCGTCGCCACCGATGGCGTTCCACCGGAATTGCTGGCGATGGCGCGGGAACGCCGGCCTGATACCGATCCGAGCGAGCTGATCGCGGACGGCTGGCACCATGTCAAGGAGCTGATCGGCCGCTACATCGACGCGGGGATCACGAAGTTCGTCATCCGGCCGGCGAGCAACGTGCCGTCCTACCGCGCGTTTCTGGACGACTTCGCGGCCGAACTCCTGCCACTGCAGACATGACCGCGGTGGATCACCCAACCGAGCCGGCCCTGCCAGTGCCCGTCGGGGCCCGGTCAGGCCTGGAACAGTTTCCTCGATGCCTCCGCGTGGGCGAGCCGGCGGAGTGCGGCCAGCAGCGCGTCCCCGAGGACCGTGCCGACGACGGCGCCCTCGACGATCGCTTCGGTGCGGCCGAGGCGCGCGACCGCGGTGACGTCCGCGTCCGCGACCAGGTCGGCGGCCTCCGCGTAAAGGTCGAGCGCGTCGAGCGCCCATTCGTGCCCGACCTGGCGGAACGCGCAGAGCACGCCGACGATCGCTTCGATCACCGGCGACTCCGGGTGCGGCTGCCAGCCCCGTTCGGCCGCCGCCGTCTCGATGCGCTCCATCGCCCACGCGCGGTCGTCGTCACTCACCTCGAGCTTCGCCATCGGTAGCCCGTGCTGGGCTAGGCCGAGGATGTCGTGAGTCGACGTGGTGGGGTCGTCGATCGCGGCGAGCACCTCGCGTACGCCTGCGACGGAAAGCCCGCCGATCTCCAGCAGTGCGCGGACGAGCCTGAGCCGGCGGACGTGCGTCGCGGTGTACCGCGCCTGGTTCGGGCTGGTCAGCTCGCCGGGCGGGAGTAGGCCTTCGCGCTGGTAGTACTTGATCGTCGGGACCGCGACGCCCGACTCCCTGCTCAGCTCCGCCATCCGCATGCGCCCGCGCTCCTTTCCAGTAGACATGCTCGTATGGATAGTATAGCTTGCCACTATAGATAACTTAATTATCTATTCGGTTCCGCGGCCACGGCTGGGCCTACATCACCGAGATGACCGCGGCGATGTACGTGCCGTTCGTGGTGCTGCTGGTGCCCTACTGGGCCGGGATGATCTCTGGCGGTGCCCTGATGGGCGCCGGGCACGCGCTGATGATGCTGGCCATGGCCGTCGTGGTGTACCGGCGCAGGCACGAGCACGCCGGTCATCGCCGGCACGGCTGACGGGGGCGCCGCTGGACGGCGCGCCGGGCCGGTGGCCGGCTACGGCCGTGTCAGCCCCCGCGCGGGTCGGACGAGGGCAAGGTGGACCGCGCGATGCGGAATCCCACGTCGTCAAGCTTGAAGGTCGGGTGGCTGCGTCGCCGCACCGAGGCCCGGCAGCTCCAGTGCTCGTCGAACCACCCGCCGCCACGGAGCACTCGATAGTCGCCGTACACCTCGGCGTCGTAGACGTCCCAGCACCAGTCCCACACGTTGCCGAGCATGTCGTGCAGTCCCCAGGTGTTCGGCAGCTTGCCGCCCACCTCGTGAATCCGCCCGTTCGAGTTGCCGCGGTACCAGGCGATCTCGTCGAGCTGCCCGTACCGTGGCCCGGTGGTACCGGCCCGGCATGCGTGCTCCCATTCCGCCTCGGTTGGCAACCGGTACCCGTCGACGGAGGTGTCCCACTCGATATCCTCGGCGTCGGCATCGAGGCGATACGCGGGCGTCAACCCCTCGCGCCGGGACAAGGCGTTGCAGAACTGGACCGCGTCCCACCACGAAACGCCCTCAACGGGCAACTGGTCGCCTCGGGTGGTACTCGGCCGCTGGCCGGTGACCTCCGCGTACCGCGACTGCGTGATCGGAACCGCCGCCATCAGGAATGGCGCGACATCGACCGACCAGCTGCGCCGCGTCCGCCGGTCCGACAGCGTCACCCGTCCCGGCGGGACGGCAACCATCTCGCTGCCCGCGTTCGTGTCCACCGGACGGCCAGCCTACCGACGCCTCAGCTGGATGGCTCACCCAGTGAGGTACCGCCCGAGCCCGGTCAGTCCTGCGGCGAAGACGCCGTCGGCGAAGGTGGCGACGAGCCGCTCCTCCTCGGCCGCTTCGGACTCGAAGTGGGTCCACCATTCCACGAACGCCTGGCCGGTCGCGGTGACCGGTCGGACCCGCATCGTGGCGCGATAGGAACGGATGGGGAACGGGCTGTCCAGGATGTCGTAGGTGTACGAACGCTCCGTGTCGTCCAATGTCACCAGCCGTTCGCGTACGATGCCGCCGTCGGCCAGGGTCAGCTTGCGGATCGCGCCGACCTCGCTGCCGCGGGCGGAATCCTCGAGCTCGCTGGCGCCGATCCCAGGGTGCCAGTTGGGTAGCCCGTTGAACTCCCTTACCGCCTGCCACACATCCTCCGTCGAAGCGTCGATCACCGCGCTGGCATAGGGTTTCGGCATCACTGCTCCTTGAACTCGATCTTCTTGAACGCCCGGGTTTGCTCGGTCAACGCGCCTTCAACCGGCAGCCGTTCCATGCTGCTCGCGCCGTAGAAGCCGTGGCAATGCCGCGTGTTGGCCAGCACGTAGGCAGCGTCCGCTGGACTGGCGATGGGGCCTCCGTGGCAGAGCACCAGCACGTCCGAGCGGATCTCGCGGGCCGCGGCCGACCACTCGTCGATCAGCGTGACGCAGTCCTCGAGGTTCTTCGCCGTCTCCGCGCCGATCGAGCCGCCGGTGGTCAACCCCATGTGGCAGACGACGATGTCCGCCCCGGCTTCGGTCATCGCGCGGGCGTTGGCCGCCGAGAACACGTACGGCGTGGTGAGCAGGTCGGCCCGGCGCGCGGCGGCGATCAGCTGCACCTCGAGGTCGTAACCCATCCCGGTCTCCTCGAGGTTCTCCCGGAACGTGCCGTCGATCAGCCCCACGGTGGGAAAGTTCTGCGCCCCGGAAAAACCCAGCCGGCTCAGGCGATCCAGAAACTCGTCGGTGAGCAGGAACGGATCGGTACCGTTCACCCCGGCGAGCACCGGGGTGTTGCGCACCACCGGCAATACCTCGCTGGCCATCTCGATCACCACGTCGTTCGCGTTGCCGTAAGCAAGCAACCCGGCAAGCGAGCCGCGCCCGGCCATCCGGTAGCGGCCGGAGTTGTAGATCACGATCAGGTCGATCCCGCCGGCTTCCTCGCATTTGGCGGACAATCCGGTTCCCGCGCCACCACCGACGATCGGTTCGCCGGCCGCTGCCATCGTGGTGAACCGCTCGACGAGTCCGGCCCTGTCAAAACGCGGCACGCTACTGCTCCTTCCGTTGTGCGGCCACCACCTCGTGGAACGCCTCGACCAGTGCCTCGGCGAACCGCGGATCGTTGACGTGCAACGGCAGCCGCAGCACGCGGCGCACCGGCGTTTGAATCACGGTCTGTTCCAGTGCGGCGAACAGCGCCTCGTCCGCTTCCGGATCGTGGAACGGCTGTCCGGGGGCGTCCAATGCGGACACCCCGCGCTCCGGGATCAAGAAGCGCACCGGCTGCTGGCACTCGTTCAGTTTGGCGCCGATGAATTCCCCGATCCGCGCGCACTCCTCGGCCGTGGTGCGCATCAGGGTGATTTGCGGGTTGTGCGGGTAGAGGTTCCGCCCCGCGTAGCGCTCCGGGACGGTATCCGGTGCGCCGAAGTTGACCATGTCCAACGCGCCGCACGACCCGACGTAGGGCACTCCGGTTCGGGCGATCGCGTCCATCCGCTCCGGCCCGGCGCTGAGGATTCCGCCGGCGATGTGGTCACACACCTCCGTGGTGCTGATGTCCAACACGCCGGTGATCAAGCGGTCGTCGACCAGCTTCTCCATGGCCCGCCCGCCGGTTCCGGTCGCGTGGAAGACCAGGCAGTCGTAGCCGTCCGCGAGCCGTTCCGCCACCTCGGTGACGCAGGGGGTGGTGACGCCGAACATGGTCAGGCCGATCGCCGGCCGCTCCTCACGCACCGGCGTCGAGTTGCTCACCATCCCGGCGAGCGCGTGCGCGGCGTTTCCCAGAACCCGCCGGGAAATCCGGTTCAGCCCGGCCACGTCGGTGACGGAGTACAGCATCGCGATGTCACTGCCATCCACGTACCTGGACACGTCGCCGGAGGCCACGGTGGACACCATGATCTTCGGTATGCCGACGGGCAACGCCCGCATCGCCGGGGTGATCAGCGCGGTGCCGCCGGAACCACCCAGCCCGACGAGCCCGTCCAGGTCGGTGCGGGAACGAACGAACTCCTCGAAGGCTCGCGCCATCGCGGCAACTGAACTGCCCCGGTCACCGGTGAACACGGCGGACGGGCCATCCGGATGCGCGGCTGCGACGTCCTCGGCACGCACGGTGGCGGCCTCCGTGGCGGGTGGATCGCCGGTACTCAGGTCGACCGTGGTCACCTCGACTCCGGTCGCGCGGATCAGTTCGGCGACGTAGCGCAGCTCGGCGCCCTTGGTGTCGAACGTTCCCACGACGTAGGCGTGCCCCATTGCCAGCCTCCCGACCACACTCGTTCCGCCACCCCGCTAGCTAATCACGAGACCGCCCTCGGTAGCTGCTCACCCGGCCGTCATCTGACGATTTGCCGGCATCATCCTGCTCTTTGTGGCCGTTGCCCGTTTCGTCGGCCTGATCCGCTGGTTTGATCTCCAGTTGGAAGTCGCCCTGATGTTCCTGCGCGCCCTGCAGCACAGCGACTTCGAGGACTTCGGCGCCCTTGATGTCGCGCTGCATTATCGGATCGCTTCGCAGGTCCTTTGCCAGCGAGACGCACAGCAGGACCAGCACGATCGTGAACGGTAGTGCGCCGATGAAGGTCAGGTTCTGAATTCCGCTGAGGGCCCGGTCCCCACCGATCACCAGCATGATCGCGGCGACCGCCCCGGTGGCCGAACCCCAGAAGATCACGATCCAGCGGCGCGGTTCGATCGAGCCCCGTTGCGCGAGCGTACCCATCACGATCGACGCCGCGTCCGCGCCGGATACGAAGAAGATCGCCACGAGGATCATCACGAGCACCGACGTGATACCGGTCCACGGCAGCTGCTGGAGCACGTTGAACGTGATGCCTTCCTCCGAACCGTCGCCGAACGGGTTGCCCCCGTTCCGCTGTTCGGTGATCGCCGTGCCGCCGAAGATGGCGAACCACACCAGGCTGACCAGGCTCGGCACCAGGATCACACCGGCGACGAACTGCCGAATGGTGCGACCGCGACTGATCCGGGCAAGGAACATCCCCACGAACGGCGTCCAGGAAATCCACCACGCCCAGTAGAAGATCGTCCAGGTGGACAGGTAGTCGTCCATCCCGGCGCCACCCGTGGCGCCGGAGCGCGAGGCCATCTCCCCGAAGTCCTGCAGGTAGACGCCAACCGAGGTGGGTAGCAGTTCAAGCACGAAAACCGTCGGCCCGACCACGAACAAGAAGAAGGCCAGCAGGGCAGCCAACACCATATTGATGTTGGACAACCACTGAATTCCCCTCGCGACGCCGGAAACGGCGGAGAGGATGAAGCAGATCGTCAGCACCACGATGATCAACACAAGGACATTGGTGCCCAAGTTCGTGATCCAGCCGGCCTCTTTCATGCCCGTTCGGATCTGCAGTGCACCGATACCGAGCGAGGCCGCTGACCCGAACAAGGTGGCGAACAGCGCCAGGATGTCGATCAGCTTGCCGATCGGACCCTCGGCTCGACGCCGGCCGAAAAGCGGCGCGAACGCCGAGCTGATCAGCTGTTTGCGGCCTCGGCGGAAGCAGCCGTAGGCGATGGCGAGGCCCAGCACGGCGTAGATGGCCCACGGATGAAGGGTCCAGTGAAACAGCGAGGTCGCCATCGCCGTTTCGATCGCTGACTCGGTTTCCGCCTGGCTGGTGCCCGGCGGCGGATCCATGAAGTGGGTGAGCGGCTCGGCCATGCCGAAGAACATCAGGCCGATCCCCATGCCCGCGCTGAACATCATCGCGATCCACGAGACGGTGCGGAACTCCGGCTGCTCGCCGTCCCGGCCAAGCGGGATCTTCCCGTACCGGCTCAAAGCCAACCACAGGGAGAAGACCACGAACCCGGTGGCTGCCAGCACGAACGTCCAGCCAAGGTTGGCCAGCAACCAGTCCAGTGCCGCCTGCGCCGCCGTGCTCAGGGTGTTGGTCGACAGCACACCCCAGGCCACGAACGCCACGGAGAGCGCACCGGTAACGCCATACACGATCCAATCGGTGCGCGGCGGCCCCTCCGACTGGGCAGCGGTGCCCGTGTTGGTCAGATCGGGCTGGTCATCGTCGAGTCCGCCGTCCTGGTCGTTGACTCGGTTCTCGGTCGACATAAGCTCCAACGTCCTCGTAAACCTTGCCGTTGCCCGAAATGCGCGGTCCGCGTTGCCGGCAACTCCAGGCTCGTTCCGCAAGGTTAATGATCGTTGGCGAAAGGTCCGTGGTGACCCCCTGGCAATTCGATTTCGCTCGCGCTACAAAACGGGAAATTCGAGCACTACGCCGCCAAGAGCAGGCGCCGGGTCGTAGCGCACTCTTATGATACAGACGTACCATAAGAGTGCGCTGCGGAAAGGGAGAGTTGTGCCGAGAACCGTCGACCACGCCGAGCGTCGCGCGCACATCGCCGAGGCCCTGGTGCGGGTGGCGGGGCGTGAGGGACTGCACGCGGTGACGATGCGGGCGGTGGCCGCCGAGGCTGGCGTCTCGCTTCGCCTGGTGCAGTACTACTTCCAGACGAAAGCACAGCTGATGCTCGGCGCGCTGGAACACCTCGAGCAGCAGAGCCACGAGCGATGGGCGGCTCGCCTCGCCGAGGCGCCGGATCCGGATTCGCCACGCGGGTACATCGAGGCGTTTCTGGCCGAGGCGCTCCCGACCGACGAGCAGAGCCGGATCTTCCACCTGGTCGGAACGTCGTACGCGGTACTCGCGATGACCGACAAGGAGCTCGCCGAGCAACCGTTCATCGCGGGAGTGGACCGGCTCGAAGGTCAACTCGCCGGCGCGCTGGAGCAGGCCTTATCCGCCGGTGAGCTGTCGCCGGATCTCGACGTGCCAGCCGAAGCCGCGCTGCTAGTGACTCTCAGCCACGGCCTTGGCACCAGCGTTCTGATCGGCCAGCGCAGTGCGAAAGCCGCGATAGCTGTACTGGGCAAGCACCTCGACCGCTTGTTCGGCGAATCCGGCTAGCCGTAGCGAAAAACGACGTACCGGTGGCTCGACCACGTCAGTCCACATTGGATCGCTGCGAGCGTTACCGAGGGGAATTGTAGCTCTCGTCACAACGCGGAATCACCTCGCGCGGGAATGAACCACGCCACGGGTTGTTATGCCCACGTAGCCGTGTCCTTCCGTTCCGATCCGAAAGGTCGCGATGAATAGAACAACCCTGCAGGCTTCCACAACGAAGCATCGTGCAGAGTCAATGACCGCTGCGCCAACCGGACTAGAGAAAGTCCGTCTCATTCTCGTTCTTGGGGTGCTCGTCGCCCTTGGCCCGCTGACCATCGATATGTACCTGCCCGCGTTGCCGGCGATCGGCGAGGACCTGGGGGCTTCGTCGTCCGCGGTGCAGCTGACCCTCACCGGCACCCTGCTGGGGCTCGGACTGGGACAGTTGGCCATCGGCCCGTTTTCGGATGCGGTTGGCCGGCGGAGGCCGCTGATCGCCGGGGTCGCGCTCCATGTTATCGCATCGCTGCTGTGCCTGATCGCGCCGAACATCGCGGTGCTGGGTGTGCTCCGCGTGCTGCAAGGAGTCGGCACGGCCGCCTCGATGGTCGTAGCGCTGGCGGTGGTTCGCGATCTGTTCAGCGGGCGGGCCGCGGCCACCACGATTTCCAGGCTCATGCTGGTGATGGGCGCGGCACCCATTCTGGCTCCCACACTCGGTGCCGGGATCCTGCTCGTCGGGTCATGGCGCGCGGTGTTCGCCGCGCTGGCGCTGCTCGGCGCTGGCCTGATGATCGTCGCGATCTTCGCGCTGAAGGAGACCCTGCCGCCAGAACGTCGACGTGCCGGCGCGCTCAAGCCGGTGCTGCGCACGTACCGCTCACTGCTCGTCGATGGCGAGTTCGTGGTGCTCGCGCTGGTGGCCGCGCTCGGGATGTCCGCGCTGTTCTCCTACGTCTCGGGTTCCTCGTTCGTACTGCAGGGTCAGTACGAACTCGATCAGCAGCAGTTCGGCGTGGTTTTCGGCATCGGCGCCGTGGCCATCATCGGGGCGTCCCAGCTGAACGTCGTCCTGCTCAGCCGGTTCACCCCTAAGCGAATCGTTTTCTTCGCGCTGGCGGCCGCCACGCTCGCCGGCCTTGTGTTGACGGCGCTGACGGTCACCGGCACGGGGGGTCTTGTCGGATTCCTCATCCCGCTGTGGTTCCTACTGGGGGCGACCGGATTCGTGCTGCCGAATGCCCCGGCGCTGGCACTTTCCCGGCACGGTGAAGCGGCGGGGACGGCGGCCGCCCTGCTGGGGGCCGGGCAGTTCGGACTCGGCGCCCTGATCGCGCCGGTGGTCGGGCTTCTCGGCAACGATGGCCCAGCTATGTCGATCACGATGACCGGTGGTGCGGCGATCGCGTGGCTGGCTCTCGGTGCCGTCGTGATGCGCACAAGGCGGCAAGGCAGCAACCTCGAACCGGCGATCGCGAGCGCCTGACCGGGAAGCCGGTTCGCCGGTGATCAGTCACCGCCCAGTCGCAGCACATTCCACGACAGTGGCGGCAGCTGGGCGGTGAGCTGCCCGTCCGAGACAGCGGCGCCGGTGACCTGACGTGGTTGTACCCGGTCGGGATGCTCCGCGCTGTTGCGGGCATGCCGGTCGGCGTCGGCGATCACGTGGTGGCCGAGGACGCGCACGTCGCCCAAGGCGCGTACCTCGGCGTGCAGGTTCAACGGCTGCTCGACGCTCCGGTTGACGGCCAGGATCGTTGTCGTGTCGGCGTCCGGGGCGGCATCTTGTACGGCGACGCAGTGCAGCTGGTCGACCTCGCCGTACTCGGCCGTCTCGTGCCGGGTAGACCTCGGCTCGACGCGCAGCACCCGACCCTTACCGTAGCGGGCCGCGTCGGCGAACGGGTGGAAGGTCGTCTGCTTCCACGCGGGACCACCCCGCTCCGTCCTGATTGGAGCGATGACGTTCACCAGTTGCGCGAGGCAGGCGGCACTCACCCGGTCGCAGTGCCGCAACAACGTGATCAGCAGGCTGCCAACGACCACGGCGTCGGTCACCGTGTAGTTGTCCTCGAGCAGGTGCGGAGCGATCTCCCACTCCGGCTCATCGGCAACCCGGCGCTGCCTTCGGTACCACACGTTCCATTCGTCGAAGGACAGCTGGATCCGTTTCACGGCGCGCAACTTCGCGCGCACGTGATCACAGGTCGCCACCACGGAGTCGATGAAGTGCTCCATGTCCTGCGCCGAAGCCAGGAAACTGTCGACGTCCCCGGCGATCTCCTCGTAGTAGGCGTGGCACGAGACGTAGTCGACGTGCTCGTAGGTGTGCTCCAGCACGGTCGCTTCCCACGAGGCGAAGGTCGGCATCGACGAATTCGAGCTGCCACAAGCGACCAGCCGCACATCCGGATCGATCATCCGCATCAGGCGCGCTGCCTCGGCCGCGACCCGGCCGTATTCCTCGGCGGTCTTGTGCCCCATTTGCCACGGACCGTCTAGCTCGTTTCCCAAACACCACAAGTGAATTCCGTGCGGCTTGTCGATCCCGTGTGCCCGGCGCAGGTCGGAAAGGGCAGTGCCGCCGGGGTGGTTGCAGTACTCGAGCATTTCCGCTGCTTCCGAGGGACCCCTGGTGCCGAGGTTCAGCGCCATCATCGGTTCGACACCTGATTTGCTGGTGAACCGCATGAATTCGTTCAGGCCGAACTCGTTGGTCTCAATCGATCGCCATGCCGGATCGAGCCTGCGTGGTCGCTCGGGGCCGACGCCGTCCTCCCACCGGTAACCGGACACGAAGTTGCCGCCCGGATAGCGCACCATCGTCACGCCCAGTTCCCGTACCAGTGCGAGCACGTCGCCGCGCAGGCCGTCCTCGTCGGCGTCGGGGTGGTCCGGCTCGTAGAGTCCGGTGTAGACGCACCGTCCGAGGTGCTCGACGAACGAGCCGAACAGCCGGGGATCGGCCTCGCCGATGGCGAACTCGGGATCGAGGGTGATGCTGGCGTGGGGTAGTGCGGGCTCGGTCATGCCGTCCTTTCGGTTCGCGGCGGGATTCCGGTCATCGTCCGGCCAGTCCGGTGAACGCGACACCACGCACGATCTGGCGTTGGAACAACACGAAAACCAGGAGTAGCGGTAGTCCTGCGATGATGACGGTGGCCATGATCTCGGCGTAGCGCACACCGTAGGTGCCCTGCACGGTGGCCAGCCCGACCGGCAACGTCATGCTGTCCGGATCGGCCGTGACGATGAACGGCCAGAGGAAGTTGTTCCAGGTGGTGATGAACGTGAAAATACCGACCGCGGCAAGGACCGGCCGGGACAGCGGAAGGATGATCTGCCAGTAGATCCGCAGCCGGCTCGCCCCGTCCATCACGGCCGCCTCTTCCAGCTCGCGGGGCAGCCCTTCGAAGAACACCGTGAGGATGTAGACCATCGCCGGAAGCACCACCTGCGGCAGGATGATCCCCCAGTGGGTGTCCACCAGGCCGAACGCGGACATCTCCTGGAACAGCGGGACTATCAACACCTCGGGTGGCACCAGGATGCCCGCGACGATGAGACCGAGCAGCACTTTGCGGCCCCGGAACTCGGTTCGCGCGAAGCCGTAGGCCGCCATGCTGCTCAGCAGCAGGACCAGCACGGTGGTCACGCCGGCGGTGAGCACGCTGTTGAACAGCCAGACCCACAGGTCGCTCATGCCGAGCACCGCGCGGTAGGCCTCAAGGGTGGGCTCGCTCGGGAGCCACCGCAGAGGCACCTGGGTGGTTTCGCTTTCCGGCTTCAACGACGTCAGCAGGGCCCATACGAAGGGCAGCGCCCACACCACGGCCAGCCCGACGGTGGCGGCCAGTACCAGAAGCGTGCCAGGGCGGGGCATGCGGCGTTGCGGTGCGTCAGACATGACTCGCCGGCCTTCCCTTGCGCCGAATCGCCTTGCCATAGCGCGCCAGCGTGACGATGAAGATGATCGCGAAGAAGGTGTAGGAGATCGCCGAGGCGTAGCCGGTCCGGTAGTGGGTGAATCCGGACTCGTAGATGTACTGCAGGATCGGGCGGGTGGTTTGCTGCGGCCCGCCGCCGGTGATGAGGTAGAACTGGTCGAAGACCTTCAGCGAGGCCAGCACCTGCAGTACCGCGACAAGCCCGGTTGTCGGCTTCAACATCGGCAGGGTGATCCGGAACAGCTGCTGCCACCGGCTCGCACCGTCCAATGCGGACGCCTCATAGAGATCGCCGGGAATCGCCTGCAGCGCGGCCAGGTAGAGCAGGAAGTTGAATCCCGCTGTCCACCAGATCGTCGTCAGCACCACACCCGCCATCGCCGGCACCGGTTCGGAGAGCCATCCCATCGGATCGGCTCCGAGTCCGGCAAGCAGACCGTCCGCGAGCCCGAATTCGGGCTGGTAGACCCATACGAAGATCAGCGCGACGGCGGAGGACGGCAGCACGTATGGCGCGAAGAACGCCAGTCGCCACAACCACCGCGCGGAAACCAGGTGGTGGGTCAGCAGCGCCATGATCAGTCCGGTCAGGATCAGCAGCGGCGCGCTGACGGCGGTGAACACCAGGGTGACGCCGAAGGACTGCCAGACAGCCGGATCGCGGAGAGCCTCGGCGAAGTTCGCCAGGCCAACGAAATCTGCCCTTCCGCCGGCCAACCCGGCATCCGTCAGGCTCGTCACCAGCCCCATGACCAGCGGCACGACCAGGAACAGGACGTAGACGAGTAAGAACGGGGCGACGAACGCGGCGCCGGAGCCGGTCCGGGAGAGCTTCGAACGAGTTCGCCGCCCAGACCCTTCACTTGGCTCAAGGCGGGAGTCCACCGCTGACGTCATCGTCATGATCTGCTGGCCTCCGTCACGACGTTGGGTTCGGCGTGTCCAGCAACCGCTGGGTGACCTCGCGGAGCTCGGCGATCCCCTGCCGCACCGAGAGGCGACCGTCCATCACCGCACCCAGCACCGGGCTCAGCTCCATCCAGAGGCGGGACCCCGAACCGGCGAACCACACCTCCGGATCGAGTTCCACGTCGTCGATTACCGAGCGGTACCGTGACTGCGGCTGCAGCGCCGCGTATTCGGAGCTCTCGGTAACCGGCAGATAGGCGGGAATGTGCCCGCCCTCGGCCCACAGCGCGCTCTGCCGCACCATCGCGGCGACGAACTCGTAGATCAGCCGGTGCCGCTCGGCTTGGCGATCTTCCTGGTGCGGTAGCACGAAGGCGTGCGAGTCGGCCTCCGCGACGGGGCGGCCGAACACCGGCGGGAACCGCGTCATGCTGAACGGTGTGCCGGAGGTGAGGAAGGTCTGGACCTCCCACTCACCGTGCCAGAGAAAGCCCGCCCTGCCGCTGCTGAACTGGGCAATCGCGGCGTCACCGTCCATGCCCGTTGATGACAATCCGCTGCGGCCGAGGTCCTGCAAGAACTCGAGCACCCTGGAGAGCTTGCCCTCGTGCAACGCCAACGCCTTGCCGTCGGAGGTGAACATGCGACCGTCGAGCTGGCGGTAGAGGGTCCAGAACAGCCGCCATGGCACCACGGCCTCGGAGCCCGCCGATTCGAACACGACGCCGTAGGCTCCGGTGACGCGTTTGGCCGCCCGCAAAGCGGAACGCACGCTCTGCTCACCGTCGAGCTGGCGGAGCCGGCCGTTGCCGTCGAGCAGCCCGGCCTTCCGGCACACGTCCACGTTGTAGTACAGCACGAAGGGATGTGTGTCGAGCGGGATCGCGAAGAGCCGATTGCCGTAGTGCGAACGGCGCCACAAGCCCGGCGGGAACTGTCCAGCCCGGATCCCCGTCTGCCGCAACAGATCCGGTCGCACGGGATCGATGAGGCCACCCGGCGCGAACGCCGGTAACCGTCCCAAGTGGAGAATAGCCACGTCGGGGGCGCGGTCGGCGGCGCTGGCCATGGCGAGCTTCGTGTAGTACCGGTCGCCCCACTCCAAGGTGACATCCTCGAGCTCGACCCTCGGGTGCGCCGCGCGGTAGCTGTCCAGCATCTTCTTCATGGTTTCGCCGTCGCCACCGCTGAACAGGTTCCAATAACGCAACGATGTCGTCGTCTCACCCGGCGCGAGATCGCCGCACGCACTGACCGCGGCAACGGAACTCAGGGCTGCCGCCAGGAACGACCTCCTGCGCAGCGGATTCCGCGTCTCCACGGCGACTCCCGTGTCTGATATATCGAACATCAACCGAGTAGCCGGACGAGTATGCGATGGGTCGCACGGTGGTGTCAACGCGCGGAGCCGCGGCACCGGGATCACGTTGCCGCGCTGTTCTTTCCTGGTTCGCGGAGCTGGATCGCGGCCCGACGGCGGAGCGGAGGAGCGCGGCCATTGTTGTACGGGCCGTGGTTTGCCATTGTGCTATTCGTGACCCAACACTCACAGCAGGCGTGCGCGAAGGAGGACCAGCGCATGAGCGCGTTCACCCTGGACGATCGCTACCTCCGCGAAACCGGAACCGTCTACCTCACCGGTGTCCAGGCGCTGGTGCGAGTCTTGCTTGACCGGATTCGCCAGGATCGGCGTGCGGGCCTGGACACCGCCGCGTTCGTCTCGGGCTACGAGGGTTCGCCGCTGGCCGGATTCGACCTGGAGCTCGCCAGGCGATCCACGCTGCTGGACGAGCACGCCATTGTCCACCAGCCGGGCTTGAACGAGGAACTGGCGGCCACGTCGGTTTCCGGGAGTCAGCTGGCTGCCGGGGTCGGCGGATTGCGGCCGGACGGCGTGTTTGGCATGTGGTACGGCAAGGCGCCCGGCCTGGACCGCGCGACGGATGCGCTTCGGCACGCCAATCTCGTGGGCACCGCCCCGCGAGGCGGGGCGGTCGCGCTGGTCGGAGACGACCCGAACGCCAAGTCCTCGACGCTGCAGAGCGCATCGGAGCTCGCGCTCGCCGACCTGGCGATGCCGGTGTTCTACCCGGCTGATAGCCAGGACCTGCTGGACTTCGGCCTGCACGCGGTGGAACTGTCAAGGGCCAGCGGGGTGTGGGCGGCCATGAAGGTGGTCGCCAACGTCGCCGACGCGGCCGGTACGGCCGTTGTCGAGCGGTCCTGGACGCCGCCAACGCTTTCGGCTGCTGGCTCCGTGCAGCCGTACTCACATCAGCCAAGTGGCCGGCTGGCCGGCGCTGAGCTCGCGGCGCTCGAGCACAGCCTGCACCGGGTGCGCCTGCCACTGGCACTGGAATACGTGCGCGCCAGCGGCGTCAACCGGATCGCCAGCGCCTCGAAGGGCGACCGGATCGGGATCGTCGCAGCCGGAAAGTCCTATCTGGACGTTCGGCAGGCGCTGCGCGTCCTCGGGCTCGACGAGCAAGCCCCTGCCCGATTCGGCATCCGGCTGCTCAAGCTCGGCGTGCTGCACCCCGTCGAACCCGGGATCATCCGCGAGTTCGCCGAGGGACTGGACGAGATCGTGGTGGTCGAGGAGAAACGCGCGAACGTCGAGAACGCCGTCAAGGGGATCCTGTACGGCAACACCGGCGCACCGGCGGTACACGGCAAGGCCGACCCGGAAGGGAAGGTGCTGTTCAGTGAGTTGGGGGAGCTGGAACCCGACGCGATCGCGGCCGGGCTGGCGCGCAGGCTCGCCGCGCACGGTGACATCGAGCCGGTCACCGCGTGGCGGCAGCGGAGCAGGCGGGAGCGGATCGACGTCCCGTTGCTCGCGCGCACGCCCTACTTCTGCTCCGGCTGCCCGCACAACTCGTCGACCAAGGTGCCGGAGGGGACGCTGGTCGGCGGCGGGATCGGCTGCCACGCGATGGCCCTTTTCATGGAGCCGGAGCAGGTGGGGGAGGTTGCCGGCCTCACGCAGATGGGCGGCGAGGGCGCCCAGTGGATCGGGATGGCTCCGTTCGTGTCGGCCAAGCACTTCGTGCAGAACATCGGCGACGGCACGTTCACGCACTCCGGCAGCCTCGCGGTGCGCGCGGCCGTAGCGGCCGGGGTGAACATCACGTTCAAGCTGCTGCACAACTCCGCGGTGGCGATGACCGGCGGCCAGGATGCGGTCGGCGCGCTGCCGGTCGAGAAGCTCGCCGAGCTGCTGCTCGTCGAAGGTGCGTCCACAGTGGTCATCACCAGTGACCAGCCGCGGCGCCTGAAGGATGGCATGCTCCCGAAGGGAGTCGAGGTACGGCACCGCGACGCATTGCTGCGCACCCAGGAGGAGCTGGCGGCGACGCCCGGCGTCACCGTGCTGATCCACGATCAGGAGTGCGCCGCGGAGAAACGCCGCAAGCGCCGCCGGGGCAAGCAGCCGACGCCGCCGAAGAAGGTGCTGATCAACGAGCGCGTGTGTGAGGGCTGCGGGGACTGTGGCACCAAGTCCAACTGCCTGTCCGTGCAGCCGGTGGAAACCGAATTCGGTCGCAAGACGCGAATCCACCAGTCATCGTGCAATGTGGACTACTCGTGCCTTGCCGGGGACTGCCCGTCGTTCCTGACCGTCCTGCCAAGCGGCCGCGCGCCACGCCGTGAGCCGGCCCCGTCAACCAGGCCAGCCCCGTCAACCGGGCCAACCGAGGCAACCGGGCCAGCCGAGCCGGCTGGACTGGCCGAGTTGGATGCCGACGCGTGTGCCGAGCCGACGCCGGTGACCAGCGGCGATGCCACCGTCCGGATCGCCGGGGTCGGTGGAACCGGCGTGGTCACCGTCGCGCAGATCCTCGGTACGGCGGCGGTGATCGACGGAAAGCACGTCCGCACGCTCGACCAGACCGGGCTGGCGCAGAAGGGCGGAGCCGTCGTCTCGGATCTCAAGATCACCTCGACCCCCGTCGAGCAAGCGCCAAAGCTCGCCGAGGGCGAATGCGTTCTCTACCTCGCGTGCGACGCGCTGGTTGCGACCGATCCCGCGCATCTGGCGGTTGCGGACTCCGGCAGGACCACCGCGGTCGTGTCGACAACCGAGGTGCCGACCGGCCAGATGATCGTCGACCCCGGCGTTTCCTTCCCCCAGCAATCCAGCATCCGGTCGGTGCTCGACGCCGCGAGCGCGCGGGCGCACTACCTGGACGCGCGTGGGCTGGTCGAAGCGCTGTTCGGAGACGATCAGTTCGCCAACATCCTGCAGCTCGGCGCTGCCTACCAGGCTGGGGCGCTGACGATCTCCGCGCGAAGTATCGAGCGGGCTATCGAGTTGAACGGCACGGCTGTCGAGACGAACGTTCAAGCATTCCGCCGCGGCCGGCAGGTGGTGGCCGACCCGGGCGCGCTTGCCGCCGCGCTCGCTCCGGCAACCCAGCACAGCGCGGCGCCCAGCAACGAGGCGCCCAGCAACGAGGCGCCCA
>WHSZ01000069.1 GCA_009379845.1 Pseudonocardiaceae bacterium
GCTCGGATCGTCCTAAGTGGACGGCGCCTCCTCGCCTCCGGCATCCGGCTGACGACCGAATTCCGCCCGGACGCCGAGCAACCGCACCGGCCGGCGATCGGTGAACCAGTCGAGCGCGGCAAGCGCGGCTTCCGCGATCGCATCGGCGTCGGCGGTGGGCGTGGCCAGCGGGTGACCGTGGGTCTGGGTGAAGAACGGTGCGTACCGCACCTTGACGACGACGCGAACCGGGTTTCGCCGCTCCTCGGCGACGTCGTCCGCGACCCGTCGCGCGAGGTCGCGCACCTCGCGGCGTATCTCATCCCAGTCCTCGAGGTTGTGCTGAAAGGTGGTCTCCCGGCCGCGGGAGCGCGCCACGTACGGCGTGCTTTCCACGGTCTTGTCGCCGTAGCCACGGGCGAGCAGGAGCAACCACGGGCCGGTGGTGGGACCGAACTGTGCGGCGAGTTCCTGCCGGTCGGCCGCGGCGAGCTCGCGGACCGTGTTGATACCCATACCGGCCAGCCGCTTTGCGGTCTTGGTCCCGATGCCCCAGAGCGCGTCGGTCTGCCGGTCGCCGAGCACCTCGTACCACGTCTGGTCGGTCAGCCGGAACACGCCGGCCGGCTTGCCGAAGCCGGTTGCCAGCTTGGCCTGCAGCTTGTTCTGCCCGATGCCGACGGTGCAGTCCAGGTTGGTGGAGGTGCGCACCCTGTCCTGGATCTCGCGGGCGAGGGCCTCCGGGTCGTCGGTGTCGGCGCCGAGAAATGCTTCGTCCCAGCCGAGTACCTCGACCACCACGTCGAACTCCCGCAGCGTCGCCACCACGTCGGCCGAGACGGCGTCGTAGGCCTCCTTGTCGACCGGCAGGAACACCGCGTCGGGGCACCGTCTGGCCGCGGTGCGCAGCGGTTGACCGGAGTGCACGCCGTAGCTGCGTGCCTCGTAGGAGGCGGTGCTGACCACTCCACGCTTGGTCGGATCGCCGTCGCCGCCAACCACAACCGGCACCCCGCGCAGCTCGGGGCGGCGCAGCACCTCGACAGCGGCGATGAACTGATCGAGGTCGACGTGTAGCACCCACTGGGTCACGCCTCATTCTCGCCCATCCGGCGGCCGGCTACCACAACAGACCGGTGACCCCTCCCGCGATGTTCTTGACGCCCTCTCCGATGCCGTCGGTGACCGTTCCGACCGTGGTGGCCACCGCATCCAGCCCGTCGTTCGCCATCTCGCCCCAGTCCTGTTTGAGGCCGTTCTCGAACATCTGGCCGCCTTCGTACGCCACCTTGTTCAGCCCGTCGAGCATCGGGTCGCCGGTGTGGGCGGTTGGGGCGATCGGCGCCTCGCCGGGGTCTTGCTGGGTGACGGCGCCGTAGTTGCCGGTTGCGATGTTGCCGAGGTTCTTCAGGGATTCGCCGCTGTAGTAGGAGGTGTGTGCGTCCGCGACGTCTTGACCGCCGTCCGTGCCGAACTGGTGGGCGCCGAACTTCGGGTCGTACGGCCCGGTCGGGGCGCCTCCCTCGGTGAAGTAGCTGCCGTTGGTGCCCTGGATGACGGGATCGTGCTCGTTGCCGCCAGCCCACACGTGGCCCGATCCGGCGGAGAGCTGGTCGGCGCTCGATGCGCCGGCCCCTGGGGAGCCGATCAGCGCGATGTCGTCGGCGGCGAGCCCGTTCATGCCCGCGTAGCCGACCGTGGCGCTCCCGTAGCTGTGCCCGATGGCGGTGACGTGCTGCCGGGGAGTGCCGGCGGCGTCCGCGGCCGCGCGATAACCGTTCACGTCCTCGACCAGTTGCTGCCCGCCTTCTTTGGCGCCCTTGTCGTCGGCGACCGACCAGTCCCAGTCCGGTGCGTCGTAGCCGAGCCAGGCGATCGCCGCGTTCTGCCCTCCCGGGTTGGCAGCGTCCATCTGGCCTTTCAGGTTCACCGCCTGACCGGTGAAGTCGCTGTCGATCCTGGTGCCCGTGCCGGGGACCGCGACCGCCACATCCCGTGCGGTGTCCGGGTTGCCGAACGCGACCGCCAGCCCGCCTTCCTTCCGGCCTGGGCCCTCGGGGGTGTACGACAGCACATAAGTCTCAGCGCCGATTGCGTCGGCTTTTCTCTCGGCGTTGTCGCGAAGATTCTTTTGGGCACTGTCGGCGTTGTCCGCCTTGCGTTGCGCTAGCGCCTTCTGGTTGAGCAGTGAGGACAGTCTCGGGTCTTTCGACTCCCGCATGGCGTTCTCGTCGCGCGGATTGATCCCGAGTTCCTTCGCCCTTGCCTGTGCCTGCGAGTCGAGGTCGGCGGCCCGCATCGCCAAGGTCTGCTGGTCGGTTTCGATGCGGCGCCGGTTGGCGGTGTCCAGTACGTCGGCTGGCAGGCCCTTGAGCTGCCCGAGCTTGTCGGCCTGGGTGGCCAACAACTGGTCACGCTGCCGCTCGCTGAGGGATTTCCACCAGTCGGCCACCTTCTTCGGATCGGTGCCCGGCGCTGGCGGCTGCGGCACCGCCTGCGGTTGGGTGCGGCGCCACGACTCGGTGCCACCCACGGTGTGCTGGAACGCCGGCTTGGCGGCCCGCAGGCTCTTGGCCTGTGCCGCGAGCGTGTCGTTGTAGGCGGTGCGCAGGTCCACCAGGGCTTTGCTGATCTGTTGTTCGAAGTGCGGGTTGGCGGACCCGCCCAGCATCCAACCCAGCGACCGGTAGAAGCCGATGATCTTGTCCGCGGAGCCGCGCATCGAGCCGTAGGCATTCGCGGCGTTCTCGATCGCCTGCCTGGCGCCGTTCACCGCGTCCCGGGCGGTGTTGATCGACGTGCTGGTCTGGGTGGTGCGTTCGGTGAACGCGGCTGCGGCGTCACCTTTCCAGCCGGCCACGGCTTTGCCGCCCGAGCTGGCGGCGGTGGCGGCTTCGCCGAGGTTTTCGGCCGCCTTGTTCAGCGACTCGGCGGCGAGCCGGATGCGCTTGGCGTCACCGGAAGCCAGCTCGCCGTAGATCTGTTCCGGATGTGGATAGCTCACTGCTCGCCTCCCGGCTTGCTCAGACCGGCGGCGTTGTCCGCATCCGCACGTTCGTAGTCCCCGGCAGCCTTGAGCAGGCCGTCACCAGCGTCGTTGACCCACATCGAGCCGTGTTCCAGGTCCGCACCGTGTGCTTCCGCGAAGGCGGCCACCGCAACCGAGAAGGCACCGGCACCCTCCACCCGTCCGAGGGAGTCGGGCGTGACCTGCGCCGCGCGTACCGTGGCCGCGGCGTCACCGATCTGGTCGGATGCGTCGAAGATCCTCGGCGCCGCCCCGCGAAGGGTCCCCGCGTCGGCCTCGAAACCCGCCATACCTCTCCCGTCCTCGATTTCGTCCGCGCGACCCGATTTGACGCATGACCGCCGCGACGCGGTTCCCGCTGCGTCACCGACCGGTCACGGCATGGTAGACAAAGCGCGCCGTCGCTGAAAAAGGATCTGGGAAAACGACATGTCGTGGACAGTGCAGCGCTGGGATAGCGTGTTCACTCAGCAGGCCGGCCGGTTTCGTGCCGCTGTCGCTTCCACCGGACTGGACACGGCCGTGCCAACCAGTCCTGGGTGGACATTTCGCGATCTGGTGCTGCGCGCTGGCCGTTTCGCCCACCAGGTCACGCGGTACCTGACCACGGCGAGTCGGGTGATGCTACGGCCCGTACCGATCCCGGATGGCGATCCGGTCAGCTATCTCGACGAGCATGTCGCCGGGTTGGCCGATGCCCTCGCGGATACGCCGGCCAATCGGCCATTGTGGACTTTCTCCCCGGCCGCGCCGGACCTCGCGTGGGTGTGGCACCGGCGGGTCGCGCACGAATTCAACCTGCGCCGCTGGGAAGCCCAAGCCGCGCTCAACACGCTCGAGCCCACCGATCGTGCGCTGGCCGTGGACGGCATCGACGAAACGCTGCGAACCTTGCTACCCGCGAAGTACGCCGCGGAAAATCCCGTCGCCATCACCGGGACCGCGGTGCTGAGCAGCGACGACGGCCCGGAAAGCTGGCAGGTGACCTTTCACCCCGGCGAGGTACCGTACGCCCGCATCGCGGCCCCTGGCGAGCACGCCGACGCGTGGCTGACCAGCAGCGCCGCCAACCTGCTTTACCACCTTCGGGATCGCACCAGCCTCGCTGGAACCGGCAACCACGACATCCTGCGTGCTGTCATCGTGGAGTGAACATGCGAGCACCACGCCTGATGCTGATCGTTCTTGGCCTCCTGGTCAGTTGTGCCCCGTTGGCGGCGTGCGGCAAGACCACCTGGGAGGGCCGGCTCCAGTTCGAGATCTACTACTTCAACAACAGCGAGGCCGACGTGAAGTTGTCCGAGAACGAAAGGGCGCCCGTCTCTCCAGGAGTGCACGAGATCCCCCGAGACGTACTTCCAGAGAACCTCTCGAACGTCCAGGTCGTGGAGTGTCACGTCACCGTGCGGGAACGCGCCGTGGTGGGTGGCGACATGCCGAGCCTTGTCGACGACTGCGAGAAGGTTCGGTAGGTGCGATCGAAGCATGAAGCGAGCGCAACTTCAGCGAGCAGGGCGTGCACAGCAGCAAGCTGCCAGGTCGAATCGTGAGGGGAGGGTTCCGCCCATGTGTATGAGGCGAGTCCGGATGGCTTCCGTGCTGGTCCTCATACCGTTGCTGGCCGCGGGATGCCTGTCGGAGCAACGATGGGACGAAGATGTCACGTTCAAGGTGGCCGATGTATTCGTCGCCAAGAGCGGACGCGAGATGGCGCTGCTGGACGTTGTCGGGCAGTTGCCGGGCGAGCCACTCGAGAAATTCACCAGGCAGGGTATCTACAAGGAAGAGTTCCCTTCCGGCCTGTCACAGGGCGACACCGTAACCTGCCGTATCCTCCAAACGGCTGACAATACGCTTGACGACAGCAAGGAAACGGAAATCTCCAACTGCCGTCGATCCTGACGGTGCTCCCCGGGTCAGGGACGCAGCACGCCACCGCCGAAGTAGTCGTCATCGTCCGGCTCGTCGTGCTGTGCGGCCCGGCGCCGAGGTGCCGGCTGGTTCGTGGCGTCCGGCGCCGACGGGTCTTCCTCGGATGCGGGATAACGTTCCGAGAAGGTCGAGACCACCGTGTTCGTCAGCTCCGTCTCATCGCCAACCGTGGTTCGCAGGATCTCGGCGATCCGTTCCGGAATATGCGACTGCGCCCGACGTATGGTGGCCAGGATCTCGGCGGCCAGCCGTTGCCCGTTCGAGACGTACGGGGAATCGGCTATCCGCAGGTCGGTCAGGGCTCCCGCGGAATCGACGGTGACCCGCAGCGATCCGTCCCGAGACGATTCCGCGCAGCGAACCTGTGCGATCCGGTGCTGCGCATCCGTATAACGTTCGGCGCGCACATCCTCACGGGCCAGTTCACTCATAATCAAACCTCCACCTGCCGACGGGCCAACGTGACCATAACCGGCACCCGCCGGAACGGAATTCACCCACAGCGGGTGACCCGCTCGTTCATCCGGTCCACACTCGACCGTTTTGACGAGGCCACATCGCGTCGGCGAGGGCATAAGCTTTGGTCATGGACCTGCCAGTCATGCCGCCGGTGAAACCGATGCTGGCGAAATCCGTGCACGAGGTGCCGCGTGCACCTGACCTTGTCTACGAGCCGAAGTGGGACGGGTTCCGCTGCATCGTGTTCCGCGACGGCGCGGAACTGGAGCTCGGCTCGCGTAACGACCGGCCGTTGACCAGGTATTTTCCCGAGCTCGTCGAGCTGCTACGGGAGGCGCTGCCGGAACGTTGCGTGGTGGACGGCGAGATCGTGATCGTCACGGACAACGGCCTCGACTTCGACACCCTGCAGAACCGGCTGCACCCGGCCGCCTCGCGGGTTCGGCTGCTCGCCGAGCAGACCCCGGCCAGCTTCGTGGCCTTCGACCTGCTCGCCCTTGACGACCGCGACCTCACAACCGAACCGTTCGCGAAGCGGCGCCGCCTGCTGGAGGGCATCCTGGACGACGCGCTCACCCGCGTGCACCTCACGCCGGTGACAGAGGATCCGGCGATCGCCGAGGACTGGTTCAACCGGTTCGAGGGCGCCGGCTTCGACGGCGTGATGGCCAAGCTCACCGACGGACCCTACGAGCAGGACAAGCGCACGATGTGGAAGGTCAAGCACGAGCGAACAGCCGACTGCGTGGTCGCCGGCTTTCGCTGGCACAAGGACGGCAACGGGGTGGGCTCGCTGCTGCTCGGCCTGTACGACGAGCACGGCAAGCTACACCATGTCGGGGTGGCCAGCAGCTTCGCCGCCGCCCGCCGCAAGGAACTGGTCGACGAGCTGGCGCCGCTGCGGGAGAACGCGCTCGACACGCACCCCTGGCGTGACTGGGCCGACGCCCAGGCCCAGGCGTCCGGCCGGATGCCGGGCGGTGTGAGCCGCTGGACCGGCCAGAAAGACCTGTCTTGGGAGCCGCTGCGGACCGAGCTGGTTGCCGAGATCCGCTACGAGCACGTGATAGCAGGGCGGTTCCGGCACGGCGGCAGGCTGGTGCGCTTCCGGTCGGACCGCCAGCCCGAATCGTGCACCTACACGCAGCTCGACGAGGTGGCGCCGGCGGAATTGGCCGCGCTGTTCGGTGAGGTGCGGCAACGATGAGCGAGGGCATCACGATCGACGTGGACGGCACCGAGGTCACGGTGTCGCACCCGGAGAAGGTCTTCTTCTCGGAACGTGGCGAGACGAAGCTCGACCTGGTCCGCTATTACCAGGCCGTCGCCGAGCCGCTGCTTGCCACCCTGCGCAGGCGTCCGCTGCTGCTCGAGCGATACCCGAACGGGGCAAGCGGCAAGTCGTGGTTCCAGAAACGGGTACCGAAGGCCATCCCGGAATGGCTCAGCACCACGGTTGTCGCCACCCCCAACGGCACCACCAGCGATGCGCTCGTCGCGGCCGACCTCGCGCACATCCTGTGGGCCGTGAACCTCGGCTGCATCGGCTTCCACGTCTGGCCGACCCACGCCGACAACCCCGAGATCGCCGACGAGCTGCGCATCGATCTCGATCCGTCTCCCGGGGTCACGTTCGAGCAGGTCCGGGAGGCGGCCGTGCTGACCAAGGAGCTGCTCGACGAGCTCGGCATCGCGGCGCACCTGAAAACCACCGGATCCCGCGGCCTGCACGTCTACGCGGCGCTGCAGCCGCAGTGGGACGGCTACCAGGTCCGTGCCGCCGCGGTGGCGCTGGCCCGCGCACTGGAACGCCGCCACCCGGAGCTCATCACCGCGAAGTGGTGGAAGGAGGAGCGGGGCACGCGGGTATTCGTCGACTTCAACCAGAACGCTCCGCACAAGACCGTGTTCGGCGCGTGGTGCGTGCGTCCGAGGGTGGGAGCGCAGGTGTCCGCGCCGATCGGCTGGGACGAGCTGGCCACGGTCGATCCGGGCGCGCTCACCATAGCCACCGTGCCGGCCATGGTCGCCGAGCGGGGCGACCCGTGGGCGGGAATGGCCGAGCGCCCGCAGTCCATCGAACCGCTGCTCGAGCAATCACGCCGGGATCTCGCGGACGGCCTGATGGACGCGCCGTGGCCACCGGTGTACCCGAAGCAGCCGGGCGAGCCACCACGGGTCGCGCCGAGCCGGGCCCGTCAGTCGTGAGCTAACACGCCGGAAACGCGAAACGCGGGAACCTGGGCAGGCGCCGGGTTCCGCGTCTCGGCCGTCGATCAGTCCTTTCCGATCCAGGAATTCACCTTGTCCTTGTTGTCCTGGACCCACTTCTTGGCGGCCTGTTCGGGCGACATCTTGTCCTTGGCGATCATGGTTGCCACCTGGTTCTGGTCCTCGTTCGTCCACTGGAAGTTCTTGACCAGCTTGAACGCCGGACCGTTCTCGTCGGCGAACTGCTTGCTGACGATCTTGTCGAGATCGTAGGTGGGGTAGTCGCAGGCGATCTTCTCCGGATCGGCGTCGCAGCCCGGCTTGTACTGCGGGAGCTTGACCCGAACCAGGTCGACCTGGGTCTGCAGCCACTGCGGGGTGTAGAAGTATCCGAGCACCGGCGTACGTTGCTCGTCGGCCTTGGTGAACGCCTCGTTGAGCGCGTTCTCGCTGCCCGCGTAGACCACCTTGTAGTTCAGGTTCAGGTTCTTCACCAGCGCCTCGTCGTTGGTAACGAACGACGGATCGCCGTCAAGCAGCTGGCCCTTGCCACCGGATTCGGACGTCTTGAACAGGTTCGCGTACTTGTTCAGGTTCTTCCAGTTGGTGATGCCCGGATATTTCTCGGTCATCCATTTGGGAACGAACCAACCGATCTCGCCCTTGACGCCGGTCGAGCCCGCTTCGACCGCGGTCTTCTGCTCCTTGATGTACTTCTGCTTCAGATCCTCGTGGCCCCAGTTCTCCACAATGGCGTCGACCTCGCCGGTGCCGAAGCCTTGCCAGGCCACTTCCTCCTTCAGATCCTTCTTGTTCACGTTGCAGCCGAGTTCCTGCTCCGCGACCTCGGCTATGACCGCTGCGTTCGCCTCGTAACCGACCCAGGGATTGATCGCGATGTTGAACTCGCCGCACTCCCCGCCGCCCGAGGAACCGCTGTCCTCGCCGACCTTGGCTCCGCCACATGCCGACAGTGTCAGCGTCGCCAGGAGAGCGATCCCGGCTCCGAGCGCCAATCGCGTGCTGGCGATCCTGGTCCGTCTCACTGTTCGTCAACCTCCTCTTTGCCACCACGTCGGGTGGGTTCCTTCGGTGCCGGCGACCGTCCGCGACGGTGCCGCTTTCCGTCTGATTAGGACGGTCGGTCCGCACGCTTCGCGGCGGCCTGGGTCATGCGGTCGAGCATCACGCCGAGCAGCACGATCGCGATGCCCGCCGCCAATCCCTTGCCGTACAGCTGTCCCTGGGAGAACCCGGCGACCACCTGGTAGCCGAGCGCGCCCGCACCGACAAGTCCGCCGACCACCACCATGGACAGCACGTAGATCAGCCCCTGGTTGGTGGCCAGCGTCAACGCACGCCGGGACATCGGCAGCTGCACCTTGGTGATCGTCTGCCAGGTGCTCGATCCGGACGCCGTCGCCGCCTCCACGGTCGTCGCCGACACACCGCGGATCCCGTCGGTGACGATCTTGATCGCCACCGGGGACGCGTACACCACGGCGGCGATGATCGCGGTGAACCGGGTCGCTTCGAACAGGGCGAGGAACGGCACGAGGTAGACGAACGGCGGCATGGTCTGGCCGGCGTCGAGCACCGGCCGGACGACCCTGTCCACCCGCGGGCTGCGCCCCATCCAGACGCCGAGCACGATTCCCAGGACCATCACGATCACGGTGGCAAGCAGTACCTGAGCCAGCGTGGTCATGGCGTCCTGCCACAGGCCGGTGCCGACCAGCAACGCCAAGCACACCGCGGAAACCACCGCGGCCCGGATGCTGCCGATGACGACCGAAATCGCGATGATCACGGCGGCGACGAGCCACCATGGTGACTGCACGAGCAGTGCCTGCAGCGGATCGATGAGCGTGGCGCTGACCACGTCCTTCAAATCCGTTGTCAGCGCGGCGAAGTTGTCCTTGACCCATTCCGTCGCGGTGTCCGTCGCGCGCACAATCGTGCTGCCGATCTCTACGTCGGCCGGAAATTCCGCGGCCCACACATAGGTTCGGGAGAGCCACACGCCGATCGCGGCGAGCACGCCACCGCCGATCAGCATCGGAAGGCGTAACATCGCGGCACCCCGGCTCGGCGCGGTGTGCGAGGGCCGGGCCTTCGCGGAGGCAGCCGTTGTCACCCGGTCCAGAATGATCGCGAGCACCACGATGGCAAGGCCACCGTTGAAGGCCGTGCCAACATCCTGGGTCTGCAGCGCCTTGATCACCGTCTTGCCGAGCCCCGGTGCATCGATCAGCGCCGCGATGGTGACCATCGCGAGCGCCGCCATCATCGTCTGGTTGATGCCGAGCACGATGGTGCGTTTCGCGGCCGGCAGCAGCACCTTGGTCAGCGTCTGGCGCCTCGTCGATCCGAGTGACTCGCTGGCCTCGACCATGTCGCGCGGCACCGATCTGATGCCGTGCGCGGTGAGCCGGATAACCGGTGGCGCCGCATAGATCAGCGTCGCGATCGTCGCGGATGCCGGGCCGATCAGGAAGAACAATGTCAACGGCGCCAGATAGACGAATGTCGGCATGGTCTGCATGAAATCGAGCACCGGCGTGATCAGCCGGTTGAACCGATCGGACAGCCCCGCCCACACGCCGAGCGGGATCGCGAACAGCAACGCGATCAGCACCGCGGAGATGGTCAGCGCCAACGTGTCCATGCTCTCCGTCCATAGCCCTTGCAGGCCAAGGAACACAAGACCGGCCATGGCGAGCAGCGCGACGCGGATGTTAGCGACGAGATAGCAGACGTAGCCTGCCACCGCGACCACCCCGAGCCACCCGAGCATCGGGATGGGGGAGTCGAAGGCCGGTTCGGAAAGCACCGTCTGAATGAACGTGGTGAACTCGTCGACGATCAGCCGGATGATGTTGAAGAAGTAGAGGAATAGCGGATTGCTATTGCGGTTGGCGCCGATCGAGTCGTTGACGTCGTTGAGCCACTCGTGCAACCCGGTCAGCTGCGCGGCGCCGAGCGGCAGGGTGTGCGTGCCGCGCAGGACCAGCCACGCGACAAGCCACACCGCCAGGATGCCGGCCACCAACGCGCCCTTGCTTGGCCGCCGGGTGGTGATCGTGTCCCGAAGCTGCGCCGTGGACATCACGCGCCGCTTTCCTGCCGGGCGACGATGGCGAGAATCTCGTCGTCGCCGACGATACCGAGCAGTTCGCCGTCGCTGACGACCTTCACCGGTTTGTCCGCTTGCAGGACCTGCCGGGTGGCCTCCCTGACCACCACGTCGGGCCCGAGCTCCGGGCCGTCGAGCGGATCGTCCGGACGCGGATCGCGCATGATCCACTTCAGGGTGAGCACGTCACCGTGCGGTACATCACGGACGAAGTCCCTGATGTAGTCGTCGGCGGGCGCACCGACCAACTCGTCACCGGTGCCGAGCTGAACCATCTCACCATCACGCATGATCAGGATCCGGTCGCCGAGCTTCAGCGCTTCGGAAAGGTCATGGGTGATGAACACCATCGTCTTGCCGACCTCGCGATGCAGCCGGATGACCTCCTGCTGCATGTCGCGGCGGATCAGCGGATCGAGCGCGGAGAACGGCTCGTCGAAGAACAGCACATCGGGATCGGCCGCGAGTGCGCGCGCGAGGCCGACGCGCTGCTGCATGCCGCCGGAGAGCTGATCGGGGTAGGACTTCTCGTTGCCGCCCAGCCCGACGAGCTCGATCACCTCCTGCGCGCGCCTGGTTCGCTCGGTCTTGCCAACGCCCTTGACCTCGAGGCCGTAGCCGACGTTGTCGATCACCCTGCGGTGCGGCAGCAATCCGAAGTGCTGGAACACCATGGAGAACTTGTTCCTGCGCAGCTCGCGGAGCTGCTTGTGGTTGGCCGCGAGCATGTCGTCACCCTCGAACAGCATCTCACCCGCGGTGGGCTCGATCAGCCGGGTGAGGCACCGCACCAGTGTCGATTTGCCGGAACCGGACAGCCCCATGACGACGAAAACCTCGCCGCCCGCGACATCGAAACCGACGTCCCGGACCGCGGCGGTGCAGCCGGTCCGGTCGAGCAGGTCGCGCCTGCCGAGCTCGCGCAGTTTGGGCGAGTTCGGAACGGCCGCCGCCCTCGGGCCGAAAACCTTCCACAATCCGCGTACTGAAATGACGGACTCGCCGGCCAGTGCCTCGTCTTCGTGACGTCCTCGTTCCTCGTGCACTTGGCTCGTTGTCACGGTATTACCTTCCTGACTTGGCGTCACTTTCCGTGGGCTCATCGAACCCACGACCCGGGTGTCGCGCTGCACGGTGCCGGTAGAACTCGGTGCTGGCAGGGGCAAGTGGCGTGTTGCCGAGAATGAGATCGGCCGCCTTCTCGGCGAGCATCATCACCGGCGCGTAGATGTTGCCGTTGGTCAAGTACGGCATCGCCGAGGCGTCGACCACCCGAAGCCCGTCGACGCCGTGCACCTTCATCGACGTGGGGTCCACAACGGACATCGCGTCCACGCCCATCCGTGCGGTGCACGAAGGGTGGTAGGCGGTCTCGGCGTCCTTGGCGACCCAGGCGAGGATGGCCTCGTCGCTGTCGATCTCAGGACCGGGGGAGAGTTCGCCACCATCGAACTCCTGGAACGCAGGCTGGCGCAGGATCTCCCTGCCGACCCGGATCGCCTCCACCCACTCCTTGCGGTCGTTCGTTGTGGACAGATAGTTGAACCGGAGAGCCGGGTGTTGCTTGGGATTCGTCGACCTGATCTTCACCGTGCCGCGAACGTCTGAGTACATCGGTCCGATGTGGACTTGATAGCCGTGTTCCGCGTTCACCGGCGTGCCGTCGTAGCGGACCGCGATAGGCAGGAAGTGGAACATCAAGTTGGGATAGTCGACCCGGTCGTTGCCCCGGACGAAACCACCGGCTTCGAAGTGGTTGGTCGCCGCTGGCCCTGAGTGGTTGAGCATCCACCGCAGGCCGATCTTCGGGCGGTTTCGCAGCTTCAGCGCCGGGTTGAAGGAGACCGGTTGCCGGCACGCGTGCTGGATGTAGGCCTCGAGGTGGTCTTGCAGGTTTTCCCCGACGCCGGGCAGCGCGTGCACCATGTCGATGCCGAGCGGCCGGAGGTCGTCGGGATTGCCGATACCGGACAGCTGCAGCAGTTGTGGCGTGTTGATCGCGCCACCGGAGAGGACGACCTCGCCGCCGCGAACGGTCTGCCGGGAGCGGCCGAGCCGGTCATACTCGACGCCCACCGCGCGGTTGCCCTCGAACAAGATCCGGTTCACCTGCGAATAGCACCGCACGGTGAGGTTCGGGCGGTTGTTCACCGGATGCAGGTAGGCGCGGGCAGCCGACCAGCGGCGGCCGTTGCGAATGAGGCGGTCGAACCGGGCGAAGCCTTCCTGCCGGTAGCCGTTGACATCGGGGGTCAGCGGGTAGCCGGCCTGCTGGGCGGCTTCGAGGAAGGCGCCGAAGAGGGGATTGGTGGCCGGCCCGCGCTCCAGCCATAGTGGACCGTCGTCGCCGCGCCACTCGTCGCCGCCTGCCATACAGGTTTCCATGCGCTTGAAGTACGGCAGGCAGTGCGCGTAATCCCAGGTTCGCATCCCCGGATCGGCAGCCCAGCGTTCCAAGTCAATCGGGTTGCCGCGCTGGAAGATCATCCCGTTGATCGAGCTGGAGCCACCGAGCACCTTGCCCCGGCCGTGCGTGACTCGCCGGCCACCCATATACGGCTCCGGTTCGGACACGTACTTCCAGTCATAGAACCGGTTTCCGATGATCATCGTCAGCGCTGCCGGCATGTGGATGAAGATGTCCCAGATCCAGTCGGGGCGGCCCGCTTCGAGCACGAGCACCTTGTTGGCCAGATCCGCGCTGAGCCGGTTGGCCAGCGAGCACCCAGCGGAGCCGCCGCCGACAATGATGTAGTCGTAGTCGCCTGTGCTCATCGGAACACCCCTCTAGAGACCAATCTGGAGACCAATTGTCAGGACCGCTCGCCGGAGAACCAGCGCATCGGCGCCGGTCTGATGTTGTGGTAGATGTGCTTGGCCTCGCGGTACTCGGCCAGCCCGCTTGGACCGAGCTCGCGACCGACACCGGATTTACCGAAGCCACCCCACTCGGCCTGTGGCAGGTAGGGATGGAAGTCGTTGATCCACACGGTGCCGTGCCGTAGCGCGGCGGCGACGCGTTGCGCGACGGACGCGTCGGCTGTCCACACCGCGCCGGCGAGGCCGTAGTCCGTGTCGTTGGCCAGATCGATGGCCTGCTGCTCGTCGCTGAACCGCTCGACCGTGACGACCGGCCCGAACACCTCCTCACGCACGATCGCCATGTCCCTGGTGCAGTCCGCGAAGACGGTGGGGCGCAAGTAGTAGCCGCTGGCCAGCTCGGGCTCGGCCGGCCGGCTGCCGCCCGCGACGAGCCTCGCGCCGTCCGATATCGCCTGCGCGATGTATCCCTCCACTTTGGACCGCTGTGCCTCGGAGACCAGCGGGCCACACTCGGTCTCCGCGTCCAGCCCGTTGCCAAGCCGGATCTCATCGGCGCGCTTCGCGAGCTCTTCGACGAACCGGTCGTGAATCCGGTCCTCCACGATCAACCGCGACCCGGCGGAACACACCTGGCCGGAATGCAGGAACGCCGCGGCGAGCGCGTAATCGACGGCGGTGTCGAAGTCGGCGTCGGCGAACACCACGTTCGGATTCTTCCCACCGAGTTCCAGCGCGACCCGCTTCACGTCGGGCGCCGCCATCGCCATGATCCGCTGCCCGGTTGCCAGGCCACCGGTGAACGAGACCAGGTCGACATCGGGGTGCTCCACCATCGCCGAGCCGACCACCGGACCGCTGCCGAGCAGCAGGTTGACCACGCCCGGCGGCGCGCCAGCCTCCGCGACCAGGCCGACGAGCCGCAACGTGGAAAGCGGCGTCACCTCGCTCGGTTTGATGACCACGGTGTTGCCGGCTGCCAGGGCCGGGGCCAGCTTCCAGGACAGCTGCAGCAACGGGTAGTTCCACGGGGTGATCAGCGCGCACACCCCGATCGGCTCGTAAACCACCCGGCTCACCACATCCGGGTTGCCGGCGTCCACCGTCCGGCCGGCGTCCTTGTCCGCCAGACCCGCGTAGTAGTTGAACACCGCCGTCACATCGTCGACGTCGATCCGGCCCTCGGCGAGGGTCTTGCCGGTGTCCAGGCTCTCGGTGCGCGCCAGCACCTCGCGGTCCCGAACGAGCAGATCCGCCACCAGCCGCAGCAACTCGCCCCGTTCCCGCGCGGAGGTTCGCCGCCACGGACCGCCGTCGAACGCGTTACGCGCGGCGGCTACCGCGGCGTCGACATCGGCGTGGCTCGCTTCCGAGACCGTGCTCAGCTCGCTGCCGTCATGGGGGTTGAGCACGGCTCGACCGGACTGAGACGACGAGCTTTCCGTCCAGCTTCCGTCGATGTAGAGGTCTTTCATGCCGGCGGAGTCCCATCTGATCAAGTCCTGCCGCTGGTGGCGGCCGCGGTGTTATGAGCGTACAAATGTACACATAATGTGTACGAATGTCCATAAGTCTGCCAGAATGCGTTGAAACACAGCGGCAGCCGGCGCGGCGAGAAAGCGGCTAGCTTGTGGTGATTACGGATTCGGACGGCGCGAGGGGGCGTTTCACGGCTATGGCGACGAATAAGCCCGTGACGAGAAAGCGGATGCGCGGCCCCAATGACCCCGATCGGCCGAACCGTATCGCTCGGGCCGCTATCACCGTGGTCGCCGAACACGGCATAGAGGCGCTCACGCACCGCAAGGTGGCGGCCGTGGCTGGGGTGCCGCTCGGCTCCACGACCTACCACTTCGCGACACTGGACGATCTCGTCGCCGCCGCGCTCGATGAGGCGGCCGAGCGCAGCGTCACGCAGTTGCGCAGCTGGGATCAGAACCTCGAACCCGATGTCGACCTCGCGGCCGCGCTCGCCGACTTCGTGCTGGCCTCGATCACCGAACAGCGCGAGCACACCATCGCCGAGTACAACCTCTATGCCGTCGCGCTGCACCGGCCGCACCTGCGGCAGGCCGCGGCGGCGTGGGACAGCGCGCTGGCCGAACTGTTCATCGCGCGCACCGATCCGTTGACCGGGCAGCTGATCGCGACGCTGACCTGCGGGCTGCTGATGCAGGCCGTGCTCAACGACGAGACGCCGACGCACGCGGAACTCGAAGCGCTGTTCCGCAGGGCGCTCGCCGGTTCTTAGCCGGCTCGCGTCGCGCTCTCTTCCGGCTTCTGAAGGCTTCTGAAGGACTCGCAGCGGCGTCTGCTCCGCATCGGTCAAGCTTCGTGGGCGAGCGATGTGGCCCTTGACACACTCATGCGGGCAGCTCTATGTTTCCGCGATGTAAAGGGTTACGGAAAAGCGTTACATTCCGTTCCACGCGCCCCTCACCCGAGTCCCGATGTTCGACCGACTCGGTGAGCTGACCTGATTCGTGCCATCCCTTGGGGAGGTCGACTTGTCCGAAGCGCACCAGAAACTCGTTGTCGACGGGGTGTCCGTCCGGCTGGGTGGTAACGAGATCCTGCGCGAGGTATCGCTCGCCGTGGCCGAGCGGGAGTTCATCTGCATCATCGGCACGTCCGGCGGCGGCAAGACCACGTTGGTTCGCGCGATCGGTGGCCTGCTGCCGATCGAGACCGGCACGGTGCTGCTCGACGACACGCCGGTCGTCGATCCGATCCCGCGGATCTCTATGGTGTTCCAGCATTTCGGGCTGTTCCCGTGGAAGACCGTGCGGGCGAACGTCGAGTACGGGCTCACCGTCCAGGGCCGCACCGACCCCGACGGGCGGGTCGACCGGCTGCTGGAGATCATGCACCTCGCGCACGTCGACAAGAAGTACCCGCACCAGCTGTCCGGCGGCATGAAGCAGCGCGTCGGGATCGCCCGCGCACTCGCGGTGGAACCCGAGTTGTTGCTGCTGGACGAACCGTTCAGCGCCGTTGACGCGATCACCCGCGAGCTGCTCCAGAACGAGGTGCTGCAGCTGTGGGAGCGCAACGAGCGGATGAGCGGTGTGTTGATCACACACGACATCGACGAGGCGATCCTGATGGCCGACCGGATCCTGGTTATCAGCGGCCCGCCAGGCGAAGTCTCCCTTGAAGTGCCCATCCCGATCGAACGGCCGCGCTCGGCGCACTCCGTTCGGTCCCATCCGGCGTACCCCGAACTACGCGAGCGGCTGTGGTCGGCGTTGCAGGCCGGAGGGAAAACCGCGCTGGAGGCAGCATGACTACGGCGGTTTCGGGCTCGGTGGATCACACCGCGCAGCCCGCACAGGCCTCGCGGCAGCGACGTTCCGGGCCGCGCACCCTCTCGCCGAGCGTCAAGTGGATGCTGCGGTTGTCGTCCGTCGCGGCGATCCTGCTCGCGTGGGAGATCTACGGGCGTTCCATCAACCCTATTCTGCTTTCCTACCCGACAGCCGTCGCCAACGCGGCGGCGGACATGATGGCGGACGGCACCTTGCCGCAGGCGCTCAGCGAGAGCCTCGTGGTGCTGGGAATGGGCTCGCTGATCGGCGTGTCCGTTGGGTTGACCGTGGGGTTGTTCGCCGGGCGAAGCCAGATCGTGGCCGCGCTGCTCGAGCTACCCATGAACGCGCTGTATGCCACGCCGAGCGTGGCGTTGATTCCGGTGATCGTCCTGTGGTTCGGCTTCGGGCCTACCGCGAAGACGGTCGTCGTGATGTTGTTCGTGCTGTTCCCCGTACTCATCAACACGATGCGCGGCGTGCAAGAGGTCGATGCCGCCTTGATCGAAGTGGCCCGCTCGTTCTGCTCGCGGGAACGGCGAATGTGGCGAGATCTCATCTTCCCGTCCGCGGTGCCCTACATCGTCACCGGGCTCCGGCTGGCCATCGGCCGCGCCCTGATCGGTGTGATCGTGGCCGAGTTCTTCACCGCGTTCGCTGGACTCGGCAACCTGATCGTCACCAACGCCAACCAGTTCCGTACCGACCGGATGTTCGTGCCCATCGTGGTGATCGCGTTGTTCGGTGTGCTGCTGACCGCACTGCTCGAGTGGGTGGAACGGCGAATCGTTCGTTGGCACGGCGACGGATAGCTGGAACACAAAGCCGGGATACCTAGGAGGCCGACAATGGCTGTCGGATCGAGAAAACTGTGGGCGGTGCTCGCCGCAGCGGTGCTGTTCTTCCCCGCCTGTGGTGCGTTCGGCGAGGGACCGCAGGAAGCCGAGTCGAACGATAACGAGATCCAGGTGGGTCTGCCGACCGGGAAGACCAGCTTCGCCAATTCCGATATCGCCGTGGCACAAGAGAAAGGTTTCTTCAAGGAAGCAGGCCTGACCGTGAAGACAACGAATTTCCGTTCGGGAGTATCGGTGGTGCAGGGTGTCGCCGGCGGCAACCTGGACGTCGGCGCGTCCAGTTTCGAACCGGTCGCCAACGCGCACGCCCGTGGTGGGGACGTGAAGATAATCGGCTCCTACACGGACTTGCTCGCGGTCGCCGCCGTGACTCCCAAGGACGTCACCAAGCCGGCCGATCTGCGCGGCAAGAACGTCGGGGTTCAAGAAGTCGGGGCCTTCCGGGAAATCATGACGCGCATCGTGCTGGAATCCGGCGGGCTGACCCAGCGCGACGTCAACTACGTGCCCGTTGACTCGCAGTCGTACATTTCCAGCCTGCTACAGGGCAAGATCGAGTCCGCGATTCTGCAGACCGAGCAGGCGCTGTCCGCGCAGACCGAGGACAAGAACCTGCATGTGCTCGAGAACCTGAACAAGATCACGCCGAACTACCACTACGGCACGTACTTCGTGTCACCGTCCTGGCTGGAAAACAACCGGAAGAACGCGGTCAAGTTCCTCACCGCGATCACCAAGGCACACCGGTTCATGTACGAGAACAAGGAAGAGACGGTTCCGATCGTCGCCAAATCCACTGGATTCGACGAGAAGACCATCTCTGCTGCCTACGACGTCATGCTCGAACAGCAAGGGGTTTTCCCTGTGAACGACGGGCTGGATGACAAGCGAATGCGGCAGACGATCGAGAAGCTTCGCAAGATGGGTGTGTTGACCGGCCCGGAGATCAAGGTGTCCGAACTGGTCGACAAGGGACCAATCGGGGACGCGGTGCGCGACCTCGGCCCGTGGGACGGAGACAAACGCTGGCGTTGAATCTTTCAGTCCGGAAGTGCCATTCACGCAGAAGCGTCATTCAGAAAAGTAAAGCCTCGGAGGGTTAGGGAAGTATGAGCGAGAAAGATTATGTCGACGCCGATGCCAACGAGGTGCGCAAGCACAACATCCTCGCGTTGTCCTTTGCCGAGGTAGCCGAACGGCTGGCGGAGGACGGCCAGGATGTTGTGCTCGTCCCACTGGGAAGCACCGAGAAACACGGCGCACATATTCCACTTGGGACGGATAGCTACGTGACCATGGAAGTGGTCGAGCGGACGGCGAAGGCGGCCGACGTCATCTACTCCCCGCTGGTTCCGTTCGGCTACTCACCGCACCACATGGGGCGGCATCTCGAGGGCGCCGGCACAGTGACACTGCGGGCCGAGACATACCGCCGGGTGATGAACGACCTGGCGCGAAGCCTGATCTACCACGGCTTCCGGAAGATCATCTTCGTCAGTCATCACGGATCCAACACCAAGCCGATCGACGAGATCATGCGGCAGTTGCGCTACGAGACCGGTGCCTACATCTCCTACTACAAGACGCCGACCGAGCGGGATGCCAGCGTGGTGCAGGATCTGTTCGACAACCCACCGGAGGAGACGCCCGGCTGGCACTCGAGCGAGTTGGAGACCTCGGTGTTGATGGCCACCGCCGACGGGTTGGTGAACATGGATCGTGCGGTCCAGGATCGGGCCCACGCCCCCGCGTACATGACCGATGCCTTCTCCAAAGTGGACGGTACGGCGACGGTCAAGTTCCAAGGATCGGAGAACATCTGGGTGCCGATGGAACATCACGAGTACTGCGACACCGCGGTGATCGGTAACCCGTTCCGGTCCAGCAAGGAGAAGGGGCTCGCCATGCTGGATCGGATGGCGGATCATCTCACCGCGTACGTGCAGGAGGTGCGCCAGTTCAAGGTCGAGATCACCAACAGCGACTACCCGGAACGGGCGTAGCGGGAGGCGAGATGACCGAGGTGGACTCCGCGACGTTGCGCCTGCTCCGCGAGGATCTGGTCGCCATCTCCCGCCGCGGCTACGAGCGTGGCCTGGTGGCCGGGGTGAGCGGGAACAACAGCCTCCGGGTACCCGGCAGCGACCTGGTGCTGATCAAGGCAACCGGGGGATGCCAAGGGGAGATGGACATCTCCGACACGGTCCTGATGAACCTCGAAGGTGAGGTGCTGGATCAGGGCCGGGTTCCGTCCAAGGAATGGCGGTGGCACGTGGAGGTCTACCGCACCAGGCCGGAGGTGGGCGGCATCGCCCACCTCCACCCGCCGTACTCGGTGGCCTTCGCCGTCGCGGACGAGCCGGTTCCGTTGGTGCACACCGCGGCGCGGGCGCACCTGCGCAAGGTCGCCACCGTGGACCTGCTGCCGGCGGGTTCCTCGGAGCTCGCCGATCAGGTCACCGAGGCCTTCGCCGACCCTGAGGTCCGCGGGGTGCTGATGCGTGAGCACGGCACGATCACGGTCGGCCCCGATCTGCGCACCGCTTACTACCGCACGGAGTATCTCGAAGACTGCGCGAAGGTCGCGCTGCTGGCCGGGCAGATCCGAGGGATGCGCCCTGGCGAGGTGCCGCTCGCGGTGGACATCGCGCCGCTGGCGGAAGTCACCGGATGAAACCGCCCATCGTCCTACTGGCCACAGTGGACACCAAGGCCGCGGAGGTGGCGTTCCTCCGCGCCGAGCTGGTCGGGCACGGCTGGCCGGTACGGGTGCTGGACGTGGGGCTTTGGGTGGTCCGCGATGGGGTGGATGTGCCGGCCGATGCGGTGGCGACGGCCGCCGGCAGCGAGCTGGACGAGCTGCGGGTGAGCGCGCGAAGGGACGAGGCGATGGCGGTGATGGCCGCCGGCGCCCGTGCCGTGCTCGAACGCTGGCGTGCGGCGGGTGAGCTGTCCGGAATTCTCGCCGTTGGCGGTAATCAAGGCACCTCGATCGCGGCCGCCGCGATGCGCGAGCTGCCGTACGGGATCCCGAAACTGATCGTCTCGACGGTGGCGTCCGGAAACGTCCGCGAGTACGTCGGGGACAGCGACGTGACGCTGATGTTCTCGGTGGGCGATCTGCTCGGTGGAGCGAATCCGGTGGTGGCCGGCGTGCTGCGGCGAGCCGCGGCCGCGGTCGCGGGGATGGCCGCGGTGCCGGACACCGAGGACGGTGCGGGCGGCCCGCTCGTCGCGCTGACCGCGTTCGGCAACACGCACCCCGCGGTCACCGCGGCGATGCGGGTGCTGGCGGATTCCGGGCTGGGCGCCGTGCCGTTCCATGCCTCCGGTGCCTGCGGCTCCGCCATGGAACGGCTGATCGACGGCGGGACCTTCCACGGCGTACTGGACCTCACCACCCATGAGTTGCTCGGCGAACTGTTCCCGGACGACATCTACGCACCGGTGCGGCCGGGCAGGCTGACCGCGGCCGGACGAGCCGGAATCGCTCAGGTGGTCGCGCCCGGCGGGCTCGAATACCACTGCTTCGGCGGTAAGGACACCATTCCGATCGCACTTCGCGATCGGCCGACGCATTATCACAATCCGAACAACACCAACGTTCGGGCCACCGCGGACGAGCTGGTGGTGGTGGCTGAGGCGATGGCGGAACGGCTGAACGCCTCCACCGGGCAGGTGGCGGTACTCATCCCACGGCTCGGTTGGTCGGTGGTGGGCAGCCCTGCAGGTGTGCTGCACGATCCCGCGGCCAACGACGCGTTCAGCACGACACTGCGCGCGCGGCTGTCCCCCCGGATGCGGTTGGACGAGCTGGACGTCACGATCAACGATCCGGTCTTCGGGACAACGGCCGCGCGGACTCTGTTGGAAATGATGGGAAATCGCTCCGGCGCCGAACCGCATACCGCGGCGACCGGGCACGCTCTTCGTGAAGGTGGTTAGGCATGACTGAAGTCCAAGCAGCACTCGCTGACCCGGTTGGCACCGCCGCGGTGCCGGACACCATGCGCGGGGCGGTGCTGTTCGGCCCTGACGACATTCGGGTCGTCGAGCGCGCGGTGCCGCTGCCCGGTCCAGGCGAAGTGCTCGTCAAGGTCGCGATGTGCGGAACCTGCGGTACCGACTTGAAGATCTTCGGTGGGCACTTTCCGCAGACGCCACCGTTCGGGGAGTTCATCCCCGGACACGAGTGGACCGGCACCGTCGTCGCGCTCGGCGACACCGTGGACGAGTTCCGGATCGGCGACAAGGTGTGTATCGAGGCGCACGCCGGTTGCGGTCGCTGCGACAACTGTCTGGTCGGCCGGTACACGGCCTGCCTCAACTACGCGAATCCGGCGAAGGGGCACCGGGCCACCGGGCTGACGACCAACGGTGGTTTCGCGGAGTACGCGGTGCACAACGTGAAGGCGCTGTACCGCATGCCGGAGTCGGTGTCCTTTGAGGACGCCGTGTTGATCACCACGGCCGGCACCGGCATGTACGGGCTGGATGTGGCAGGCGGGTTCGTGGCGGGGGAGAACGTGGTGGTGTTCGGCCCCGGCCCCGTCGGCCTGATGACCGTGCAACTGTGTAAGCAAATGGCGGCGCGGCAAGTGATTCTGATCGGTACCCGGCCGTCCCGGCTGGAACTCGGCCGGCAACTCGGTGCCGATCACGTGATCAACGCGCGGGAGGTGAATCCCGCGGACGCGGTGCTCGAGTTGACCGGTGGTGAGGGAGCCGACCTGTGTGTGGAGGCGTCCGGCGGGGTTGACACACCGCAGCAATGCGTGGAGGCGACGAAGCGTGGCGGGAAGATGCTCTTCGTCGCGTTCTATCCGGATCGGGTCTCACTGGATCTGAGCGCGGTTGTTCGCAAGGACATCAGCATGTACACCTCCCGCGGTGAGGGCGGAAATAATGTGAAGCGTGCCGTCGCGATGGCTGCCGAGGGCAAGCTGCGCGGTGCGGAGCTCGTCACGCACCGGTTTGGGCTCGATGACATCGCGGAGGCGTTCCGGGTGGTACGAGAGCGGGATGGCGATCCGATGAAGGTGGTGCTGGTGCCATAGGCCTAATCTGGCCGGTGGTCCGTTGATTCGATGACATGGGAAGGCCGATGAACATTCGAGATGTTGCGGCCGCGGCCGGGGTATCGGTTGCGACCGTTTCGCGGGTCATCAGCCCCAAGTCGGCGGACCAACCGATCCGGCCGCAGACACGGCAACGCGTGCTGGACGCCATCGACAAGCTGGGCTACCGGCCGAACGACTTGGCAAGGGCGTTGCTGCACCAGCGGACGTCCGCGGTCGGCCTCGTCGTTCCGGACATCTCCAACCCGTACTACCCGGCGCTGGTGCGCGGCGTTGAGGACACCGCATCGACCCGCGGCTATCGCGTGGTGTTGTGCAACACCGATCGCAACGTGCAGAAGACCACGGCCTACCTCGACACGCTGGTGAAGACCAGGGTGGACGGCATCATCATCGCCGGTGGGAGCACGACGATGCCGATGTTGCGTGACGTGCTGCAGCCGTACCGCACGAAGGTTGTCGTGGTTGGCCGGCACCGGCTCGAGTTTCCCTCGGTGCGGGTGGACAACGTCGCGGCGGTACGGGACGCGGTCGAGTACCTGATCGGGTTGGGGCACCGCAGGATCGGGTTCATCGCGGGGCCGCTGTCGTCGAACACCGTGCAAGATCGGCTGGAGGGCTACCGGCAGGCACTGCGAGCGGCGGGCGTGGAGTCCCCGGACGAGCTGGTGCGGGAGGGCGATTTCCAGGAGCAGAGCGGGTACGACATCGCCCGCTCGTTACCCGACTGGCCGGTCCGCCCGACGGCGCTGGTGGCCGCGAACGACCGGATGGCGGTCGGTGCGATGGCCGCGCTCGCCGACGCCGGGCTGCGGGTGCCGGACGACGTTTCGCTTGTCGGTTTCGACGACGTGTCGCTGGCCAGCTACATCCGGCCCGCGCTCACCACCGTGTCGGTGCCCACCTACGAGATGGGCCAGGCGGCGATGGAGATGCTGCTCGAGGAGTTCGACGAGGACGCGGGCGGCTCGTTGCCCGACTCGCGCGTGCTGCCGACCAGGCTGGTGGTCAGGGACAGTTGCGCCGAAGTGCCCCGCCCGTGAGTACGTCTCGGCGTTATGGAGCGAACGTACTCACGGATCGGCGTCGGGCGGTAGGTCGGTGAAGCCGTACTGATCGGCGAGTTCGGCGACCGGAATGGTGCGCCCGGCGTGCCTCGCGACCTCCGGGTCGTCGAACAACGCGCGAACGGCCCTGCCGGGGAATTCCACCGAATCGGTGCCGGGCGGAAATTCGTCGATCTCGGCCCGGATCGCTTCGGTGCGGGTGAAGCCCGGCGAGATCGCGAGTGCGCTCACCCCGTGCGGGCGCAGGTCGTACGCGAGTGAGCGAACCAGCCGGCTGGTCGCACTCATCGCGAGGTCGTAATAGAGATTGCCGGCGATCACCTCCTCGTCCGGGGCGGTGTAGCCGGTCAGCACGATCAGCCCGGCACCACGGGCGATCAGTAGCGGCGCTGCGAACCGGGCGGCGACGAGGTGCGCGCGAACGCCGCTTTCCATCATGTTGCGCCAGTGTTCGAGGGGCAGGTCCCAGAACGGGCCGCCGCGAAACGGCAGCGCGTTGCCGTCGAACGCGTTGCCGACAAGCAGATCGAGGCCGCCGTGCTCGGCCCGCACCCGCTCGAACAGGTCCGCGACGGCATCGTCGTCGGTGTGGTCCACGACCAGCGGTACGCCCTTTCCGCCCCGGCGGTCCACCACCTCGGCGGTGTCCTCGACCGTCCCTGGCAGGGCGGAGTGCTTGTGCTCGCGGGATTCGCGGTCGGTGACGTACACCGTGGCACCGGCCTCGCCAAGCACCAGCGCTATGCCGCGGCCGATGCCGCGTGCCGCTCCGGTCACCACGGCAACGCGGTTCACAGGTACTGGCCCGTCTTGGTGGCGGCGGTCGTGGAGTGCACGCGTGCCGCGACGATGTTCGAGGGGTTCACGACGAGGATGGTCTCGCCCCGGTCGTCATCGCGTTCGTGCAGCCGTAACGGGCTGCCCTGCCCGAACGCGCCGTCGAGCGCGTCGATCGCCTGCTCCTCGGTACCGAAGTCGGTGGTGGTCACCGCGAACGGCTCACCGGACGTCGGATACAGCCAGATGATCAGCTCCGCGTTATCGGTCATGCCGAACCCCGCCTTCCTGCCAGTGAGTACTTACGGTCGCAACCGCTGTGTTTGATGGCTCGACTCTGCAAGCAAGTCTCGCAGTTTGATGGCTCGACTCTGACAAGCAAGTCTCGCAGTACTCGCCGGTCAGTGGGATTCGCGATGCACCTCGTGGCCGCTGGAACCCACCAGGAAGTCCAGGTCAGCGCCTCGATCGGCTTGCAGGACGTGGTCCACGTAGAGCCGCTCCCAGCCGCGAACCGGTGCGGCGTATCCGGCCGCGCTCGCCTCGGAGGGCTGCCGGGCCTCCAGTTCCTCGGCCGGCAGGTCGATGTCGAGCCGCCGCGCGGGCACGTCGAGCACGATGGGATCACCGGTACGCACCAGCGCGAGCGGTCCGCCGGCCGCGGCCTCCGGCGCGACGTGCAGCACCACGGCGCCGTACGCGGTGCCGCTCATCCGCGCGTCGCTGATCCGCACCATGTCGCGCACGCCCTTGGCGAGCAGCTTGCTCGGCAGCGGCATGTTGCCCACCTCGGGCATCCCCGGGTAGCCCTTCGGGCCGCACCCGCGCAGCACCAGCACGGAGTTCTCGTCGACGTCGAGGTCCGGGTCGTCCAGCCGGGCGTGCAGATCCTCGACGCTGTCGAAGACGACGGCCCGCCCGCGGTGTCGCAGCAGTTCCGGGGTCGCCGCCGCCGGCTTGATCACGGCGCCGCCCGGGGCCAGGTTGCCGCGCAGCACGGCGATGCCGGCGTCCTCGAGCAGCGGTGCCGTCCGGCTCCGGATGACGGTGTCGTCCCATACTTGGGCGTTGCCGAGGTAGTCGACAAGTGGCTTACCGGTGACGGTCACGGCCTGCGGATCGAGCCGATCCTGGATCTCGTGCAGCACGGCGAGCAGGCCACCGGCCCGGTACAAGTCGTCCATCAGATGCTGGCCGGCTGGCTGCAGGTCCACGAGCAGCGGGATGTCCGCGCCGATCCGGTCGAAGTCCTCGAGGCTCAGCCGCACGCCGAGGCGTCCGGCGATGGCCAGCAGGTGAACGACGGCGTTGGTCGAACCGCCGATCGCGGCCAGCGTGGCGATCGCGTTGTGGAACGACCGGTGGGTGAGCACCGTGCTAGGGCGCCGGCCCTGATGAACGAGTTCGACCGCGAGCTCGCCGGTGGCATGCGACTGCTCGAGCAGCCTGCTGTCCGGAGCGGGCGTGCCGGCGATTCCGGGCAGCGTCATGCCGAGCGCTTCGGCCATGCACGCCATGGTCGACGCGGTGCCCATCGTGTTGCAGTGCCCCTTGCTACGGATCATCGAGGATTCCGAGCGGAGAAACTCCTCCTGGGTCAGGCTGCCCGCCCTGGCCTCCTCGGACAGCTGCCACACGCCGGTGCCGCAACCGAGTGGGGTGCCGCGGAAATGACCGGTCAGCATCGGGCCGCCGGGCACCACGACCGCCGGCAGGTCGACCGACGCGGCCGCCATCAGCAACGCCGGGATGGTCTTGTCGCAGCCACCGAGCAGCACGACCCCGTCGATCGGGTTGGCCCGCAGTATTTCCTCGGTGGCCATCGCCGCGAGGTTGCGCCACAGCATCGCCGTGGGGCGAAGCAGGGTCTCGCCGAGCGAGACGGTCGGAAGGTTCAGCGGGATCCCGCCCGCCGCCGAGATGCCCTGCTTGACGCTGGTGGACACCTCGTCCAGGTGCATATTGCAGGGCGTCAGGTCCGACGCGGTATTGGCGATCGCGATGTGCGGGCGACCATCGAAAGCCGAGCTCGGTAGCCCGCGGCGCATCCATGCCCGGTGAATGTAGCCGTCCCGATCGTTCCCTCCGTACCACTGCTGGCTGCGCTGCTCCACAGTTCCCACCTATTCCGCTCATCGGAACGTTGATCTGTTATCCGGAACGGGTCGAGGGTAGCGCATCCGTCCCGGTGCGCGGCCCTGCCGCGTTCGTCAGCCAGTGTGGTCGTTGAGCGCTCCGGTGAGGTAGCGCTGGACGTTCGGCATCACCGCCGCGACGAGCGTTTCGATCTCGGCGGACGCCAGCGGGCGCGACGCGGGTGTCCATGCCGTCGCCGCGGGGGCCTCGGCGTTTACCGGAGGATCCGCTCACCAGCACATCATCCCCGGCCTATGCAAGATATCAACGATGGTTGAATTCTTGCCGGTGCTACCGGTTTTGTCGGTGCACGCGGCTAGTCTGCGAGCACTGGATTTAGCTACGACTAAGGAGGATCTGATGGCCTCGCGCCTCAATCCCTACATCAGCTTCGCCGGCAACGCGCGGGAAGCCATGGAGTTCTACAAGGGTGTCTTCGGTGGAACGTTGGCCCTGAACACCTTCGGTGAATTCGGCGAGGAGGGCACCCCGGGCGCCGACAAGATCATGCACGCCATGCTCGAGACCGACAGCGGATTCGCCCGGATGGGCGCCGACACTCCGCCCGGGATGGAACACAACCCGGGAAACAACATCTCGGTGAGCCTCAGCGGTGACGACGCCGAGGAGTTGCGCGGTTACTGGGCCAAGCTTTCGGACGGCGGTACCGTGTCGGTACCGATGGAAAAGCAGATATGGGGCGATGAGTTCGGTATGTGCGTGGACAAGTTCGGCATCGCGTGGATGGTCAACATTTCCTAGCCGGGCACGGACACGCGGCGCGGCGCCGGGTCTGCCGAGGGGCTGTCCAGGGGCCATCGAGAGCCCGGCGTGAGGCGGCTACATGTGCGGCTCGAGGAGCATATTGGTAACCACCGGAATCAGAATTTGCTGAATGCTGTCGGGTGCGGCGGCAGCTTGCCAGTTTCGCGCGTCCCCGTGGTGGTTCTGTCCGTCAGTTGCGACCGCTCGGACCAGGGTTGAGAGCGCCGTTGTGTGTTGGTGGTCGATACCTCCACCGCCAGCCGAATCCGCGGAATGGTTGGACAGGACATGGATCCTCGGGCCGGGCTTGCCTCGATCGACCGGGATCGGCGCAGCCAAGGACCCCCTAACCGGCGGGCGAAACTGAGTACGTCGGCTGCAAAGTCGGGGTGTCCTCACCCGGATCAGGATTTCGGGTTGCCGCGACGGGGGAGAAGCTCTCGCTCCATGGCCGCGACGACAGCAGCGGTGCGGTCGCTGACGTCGAGCTTCGCGAAGATCCGCAGCAGGTGAGTCTTCACTGTGGCTTCGGTGATGTGGAGCCGCACGCCGATCGTGGGGTTGGAAAGGCCGTCGGCGACCGCCTGCAGGACGTCTGTCTCGCGTGGGCTCAGCGTGACCGGCGTCGGGGCACGCATCCGGGCGACCAGCCGGGTCGCGACGCTGGGGGCTAGCACTGTTTCACCGCGCGCCGCGGCGCGTACGGCACTGGTGAGCTGGTCACGGCCGGCATCCTTGAGCAGGTAGCCAAGGGCGCCGGCGTCGATCGCCCGCTCGATGTCTCTGTCGGTGTCGTAGGTGGTGAGGATGAGCACTTTTGTCGCGGGGTGTTCATCCACGACCCGCGTGGTCACGGCGACGCCGTCGAGCACCGGCATGCGGAGATCGAGGACCGCAACGTCCGGCCGCAGTCGTGCGACGAGCTCGATTGCCTCGTGACCGTCGCCGGCCTCACCGACGATCTCCAGGCCGGGCTCGGAGGCGAGCAGGGCGGCCACGCCCGCGCGCATGGCCGGGTGGTCGTCGGCGACGACGATGCGCACGTTCACGAGTGATCATCCTTCTGGATCGGCAGCTCGGCGAGGACCCGGGTGCCATCGCCGACTGAGCTGGTCACGGTGAGCTCGCCGCCGAGTTCCGCGAGCCGCCGCCGCATACCGTCGATGCCGAAGCCGCGCGCGTCGGCCACGACGAACCCGCGACCGTCGTCGGTGATCTCCAGTTCGAGGGTGTCTTGGCGTTGGGTGAGCACTACCGTGATCGTCGTGGCGGAGGCGTGCTTGCGGACGTTGGCCAGGGACTCCTGTGCGCACCGCAGCAGCGTCCCCCGTAGGTGCGGGTCCGGGTCGACATCGGCCAGTTCGGCGTTCACCGTGACGCGGGTGTCCTCGGCGAACCTGTCGAGTGTGCGCCGCAGCGACTGGGTGAGCGGTCCGGGTGCGGCCGCCGGCGCCGAGCCGACGAGCACGCGGGCCTCGGCGAGGTTCTCACGCGCTGTCGTCTCGATGGAGGTCAGGAGCCGAGAGTGCTGCTCCGGGTCCGACGCGACCCGCGCCGCTTCCGCTAGGGCGGTGATCGAGGCGAATCCCTGCGCCAGGGTGTCATGGACCTCCCGCGCCAGACGGTCGCGTTCCTGTGCGGCGCCCTCACGACGGTGGGCTTCGGCAAGCTCTTGCTGGGTCCGCGCCAGCTCGTCGCCGAGCGCGTGGGTGCGCTGCTCGTTCTGGTGCCACCACACTCCGATCGGCACCGAAACCGCGAAGGCCGCGGCGGCCACCACGGCGTTGCCCGAGACCGCGCCGGCGGTGCGCGCCAGCGCTCCCACGACAACCGCCGCCGCGGCGGCACTACTGACGCCGACGGCCTGCCATGGCGTACGGGTGAGCAGCCAGAACTGCGGCAATGTCAGCACGAACAGCGCGGCTCCGCCGCCCGGTAGGTAGCCCATCGCCCCCACTGCGGGGACGAGCAGGACGAGATAGGTCAGCTGGATCGCCTGGTGCTCGGGCAGCAGGGTCACGAGTGCGTACCCGACCCCCATCGCGCCGAGGACCGCGACCGAACCGTACCGCTGCGTGCCGGTGTCGCCGAGCACGGCGACCAGACCGGGGCACAGCCCGAAGACCACCCAGATCAGGGCATACCAGCCGCGCATGTCGTTCAGCCTACGAACGACGGAGGTGCCGGGACGCGAGTCGAGGGCACGCGTGTCGGCCACCAGACCCGCTCGCCGAGCAGCAGCATCAGCGACGGCAGGACCAGCGTCCGGACGACGAAGGCGTCTATCAGGACGGCCACGGCGAGACTGAAGCCGGTCTGCTTCATCTCGATCAGGTGCACCACGACGAACGCGGCGAACACGGTGACCATCACGATCGCCGCGCTGGTGATCACCGATGCCGACTGGCGCATGCCGTCGAAGACTGCCTGCCGGGTGGGGACGCCGTTCACCACCGCCTCGCGAATCCGGCTGATGAGGAAGAACTGGTAGTCCATCGAGAGTCCGAAGAGGATCACGAACAGGAACAGCGGGACCCGCGAGCCGATCGAGCCGGTTGAGGTGAAGTCGAGCACCCCTTCGGCCCACTGGCCCTGGAACACCCAGGTCAGCACGCCGATCGCGGCCGCGGCCGAGAGCAGGTTGAGGACGACCCCGATCACGCCGAGCACCACCGACCGGAACGCCGAGGCGGTGAACAGCAGCGTCACGAACAGGAGCGCGCCGACCACCCACGGCAGGCGCTGCTGCTGGTGCCGCGGGTAGTCGACATGGCGCGCGATGTCACCGCTGACCGCGTACTCCACACCGTCCACCGTGCTGAGCGTGGCTGGGAGGTACTGGTCACGCAGGCGTTGTAGGGAGTCCTGCGCGCCCTGTTCGCTGACGAAGTGCGGCACCGCGAGGTCAAGCACGTGGGCGCGTCCGTCGGCGGAGGTACGTAGCGTCGCCGGCCCGCTGATGGCAGGGTCGTCGAGGGCGAGGTTCTCGAGGTCACCGAGCGCCTTGGTCACCGCTGGACCGTCGCCGCGCACGACGACCTGGTGAATCGCCTTCACCTCCGGATAGGCGCTGGTGAGCCGGTCGAAGGCCTGCATCACCGGCAGGTCACGCGGGTGCGTTTCCGGTCCCATGTCGGTGATCTTCATTCCCAGGATCGGCGCGGACAGCGCCAGCAGCGCCAGCGTCGAGACCACTAACGTGAGGCCGGGGCGACGACCGATGCCGCGCATCAACGCTGCGGTGATCCTGCTGTCCTTCGGCGTCCGCACCTGCTGGTACCGTCGCGCGGCCCGGTGCTCGGCGACGGCGGCGAGCTTGGCCAGCGTCGCCGGCAGGACGGTCATCGAACTGGCCACGGCGACTAGCGTGACGAGGATGGCGCCGGTGGCCAGTGAGGAGAAGATGACGTCGTCAACGAGATACAGGGTGGCGCTGGAGACTGCCACCGCGATCCCGGACATGACGACGGCGCGCCCGGACGTCGCGGCCGCGAGGTCGACGACAGCGGTGGGCGAGAGATTTCCGCCTGCCCGGGCACGCTCCTCGCGTTCCCGTTTGAGGTAGAAGAGGGTGTAGTCGACACCGACCGCCATCCCGATCAGGATGATGACGTTCATTCCGACACCGGCATCGGGAAAGACGTGTGAGACGACCATCGACAGCCCGACCGATGCAGCGATGGACGACAACGCCAGCAGCACCGGCACCAGCGCCAAGGTCAGCGACCGGAATATCAACAACAGCGCTACCAGCGTGATTGGCAGCGTGATCAACTCGGCGCGCGTGATGTCCTGACCGCGCTGCTGCTCGACCGCCCGACCGATCGACGCACTGCCGGTCTCTGCCACCACGACCCCGGAGTGAGCGTCCTGAACCGCATCGGTCTCCGCGAGGAGATCATCGACCACCTCCGCCGCCTCACGCTCCTCGATGTCCAGAGTCACGTCAACGCGCAATGCGCTGCCGTCCTGCGCCGGAATCGGTTCGCTCACGTCGCTGACCACGAGCAGCTTCGACATCCGGACGAGGACGTCCCGCGCGGCGGCCTCCGCGGCGTCGTGATCCAGTTCCGCGCCGTTCGGCGCCGTGATCAGGACATGCTCCACGGGCCGGCGCTGGAGTCCTCCCTCAGCAGCGAGCGTCTCGGCCCGACCCGCCTCACCGACCCGGTAGTCCGCGGTGACGGCGGAGTTGTTGCCGACCATGATCCCGACACCCAGGCATACGGCGACGAGCACGAGCCAGCCACCGATCGCGCGACACGGGTGATGGGCGCTCCAGCGAGCGATGCGAACGGACGGATTCGTCATGAGTTCAGGCTCGCTTCGAGCCGGTGCCATCCGACACGTGTGACCCACCGACACCCCGTGTCCACCGACCGGTGGACACGTGAGAGGGGGTCAACCCCACTCCCTCGCCAGTGAGACGAGCCAGGAGTCCCCGATCTGCAGAGTCCAGAGTCCATGGCTCCACGATCTTGGGGAACTCATTTCAAGCTTCGGACCGGTCCGGGCCCGCAGTCCGCCGGGAGATTTCGGCGGCGTAGGTGGCGTTGGATGGGTTGGCTTAGTGTGCCCAGTTGGTGGCGGTGCCGATGTGGATGCCGAGCAGCTTGCTGAGCACGAACGGTGGTAGCTGGGCGGCGAGATCCATGAGGACCGTCCTGCGTGCCACGCGGGCCTGGATGCCGAGCGGATGGAGTCTGGTCATCAGGTGAGCGGCGGTGATCGGGCGTCCCGGAGCGCCGCCGGGGAACAGCCAGGGGTGGTTGTCGGTGTGGCCGGCCACGGCGTGGCCGCGTCGATTGTCGGCGAGTTGGTGCACGAGGTCGTCCAGCGGGCTGGGTAGGTCGAGCGGCTCGGCGCCCAGCATGATCCGGGTTCCCTTGTCGTCGTGGACGAAGGCGGCGGACCAGCGTCCAGCGGTGGTCGTCCTCGATGGCGGGTCGGGTTCCGCGTCCGCGGAGTTGGTCGGGGACGTCGATGTCGCCGGTGTAGTGGTTGCGGTGGGTCCAGAGCAGGAACGCCCGAACCTTCCGGTTGCGAGCCGGGTTCGCGAGCCGGTCCAACCCGGCGCGCTGCATCATCGGCGCCGCGACCGCGCGCGGCAGCATCTTCGTCAGCATCTGCGCGAGCTGACCGATCGGCGACCCGTGTGCCTCCATGCCCACCGCGTCGATGACCGAATCGGTTTCCCACCCGTCGGTCCGTACCTGGATGACGCGCGCCACGTCGTCGTGTTCCCGCGCGTCCAGCACCTCGACCCCGTGCCGGGCGGCCATCGAGAGCCGCTCCGGCACCAGGTCGACACCGAGCACGCGGTAGCCGCGATACTTCGCGATTCGCGCGCACAGCTGCCCGA
>WHSZ01000101.1 GCA_009379845.1 Pseudonocardiaceae bacterium
CCGGAAATCGACAACACGTTCGAGTAAACAAAGAAAATCGTCGCATTAGCAAAGCGCCGCACTACTCGAAAAAGTAAAACTGCGTGTGGGGTGCGCGGCTCAAGCGGGCAGGCCACCCGGCCTGCCCGCAACGGACTGCCCCTGGTGTCGCAGAGGCTCGGGAATCCAGGACGGACCGCCCGGAGGCGGTCCGTCGCGATAGCGACGCCGCAGGCGTCCTGGAATCCCGAGAAGCGACACCATAAAATCCGCGCACCCCACACCACCGCACAGTCAGCGTCACCCTGAAACCCCACGAGGAAAATCCGCGCACCCCACATCTGGCCCCAACAGCGGCGAGTTGCCCAACAAGTTCGGATATTCCTCGCGCATTATCCCCTTAACGAAATGGGGAATGCCGTTCGCGCCCAGCAGCCCGCCGACGCAAGGGGTATGCACACTGAGTCAACAGACGTAGACTGAGCGTGTGGCAACCTCTCAACCGCGTACCTCGCGAGCCGAGCAGCGACAGAAAACCGAGAACCGCATCCTTACCGCCGCACGCCGGTTGTTCGCCGATTCCGGCTACGACCGGACCACCATCCGAGCCATCGCCGCCGAGGCGAAGACCGATCCCGGTCTTGTCATGCGCTACTTCGGCTCGAAGAAGGAGCTCTTCGCCCTGGTGGCCGAGATTGCCCCGGACGAGCCGGTCACCGGCACCCCTGAGCAGGCGGCCGAGCACCTGCTGACCTCGCTCGGGGACAAGCTGGAAGCCGAACCCTCGGCCACGCTGGCCATGTTGCGCTCGATGCTGACCCACCCCGAAGCGGCAAAGGAGGTCCGGGCCGCGGTCACCAACCAGCAGCGGGATGCCGCCGCCGCGTTTCCCGGCGATGACGCCGTTCTGCGCGCCGGACTGATCGGCGCGCTCACCCTCGGCACCGTGCTCGGTCGCCACCTGCTTCGCCTCGACGGGCTGCGCGACGCTCCACCCGAGGCGATCACGGCCCTGCTCAGGCCGTGCTTCCACGCACTCGTAGACGGCGAGGCCGAGCACGCCGCCGACGGTCAACGGTGACCGACCGGCGTGCGACAGTGCCGGCTCTGATCCGCGCGATCTGGATCCGCCCAGCCCACTCCGGCGGTGCGGGCGAGTCCGCTGTCATGGCCGCTCACGGGGCTCCTCAATCGGGAGGCGGGTGCGTCAGGCTGGTGGTGCGGTGGAGGACCGCACGGTGAGTTGGGTCGCGAGCTCTACGCGATGGCTGTTCAGTGGGTTGTCGGCGATCAACTCGGCGAGCATCCGGCCGGCGTGCTGCCCCATCTCGGCAAGCGGCTGGCGCACCGTGGTGAGCGGGGGAGAGGACCACCGAGCCACCGGAAGGTCGTCGAAGCCGACCACGCTGAGATCCGCCGGTACGGACAGCCCCGATACCCGGGCCGCCTCGACCGTGCCGAGGGCCTGCTCGTCGCTGCCGGCGAAGATAGCGGTCGGCCGTTCCGGAAGCTCGAGGAGCTCGAACGCCCTGCGGTACCCACCCTCGTGATGGAAATCGCCGTGCCGCACCAGATCGGCGTCGAACGCGACCTCGGCCCGCTCGAGCGCCGTGCGGTAGCCGTCGATGCGCGCCCTGCTGCACAGGAAGCCGGGGGGTCCGCCGATGACGCCGATTCTCCGATGGCCGAGTTCGATGAGGTGCTCGGTGGCCGAAAGACCACCGCCCCAGTTGGTCGCGCCGACGCTCGGTAGGTCCGGATCGGGGAGGTCGACGGGATCGATGACCACCAGGGGAATCTGGGCCCGCTGCAGGATTCGCCGGTCGGCAGAGGTGAGTTCAGATGTCACAACCAGGGCGCCTGCCCTGCGCTCCTTCACGAGCGATTCGGCCCATCGGAGCCGGCGCGGGGCGTTCGTCATCGACGAGACCACAACGTCCAATCCGGACTCCACGACACCGCGGATGATCTCCACAGCCCACGGGCTGTCCAGGGCGCTGAAGACGAGGTCGACCAACGCCTTGTTGCTGGTACGGCGGGTGCCGACCGGCACGTAGTTGTGCTCCTCGAACAGGTTCCGAATGCGCGCCCTGGTGTCGGCGGCGACGTCGTCCTTGCCGTTCAGGACCTTCGACACGGTCGGCAGCGAGACACCGGCGGCTTCGGCGATGGTGGCAAGCGTGGCTCGGCGTGCGCCGGTCTTCGCCATCTCTCCTCCTCGACACGGCAGCCACAGGGGGCCTGCGGCGCCCGCTGTGAGCAAATGCTATCGAAACTATCCCGAAAGACGAAGAGGCAAAAATCGGGATAGTAAGGCCAAATACGATCTCTACGCATTCCGCGATGCGCCATGTTTCGGAGACCGATGTGGACATGTTTCGAAATATTTCGGAGCGTCTGGCCGGCCCCGGCACGGCCCGACACGAAGGCCACGTCCGTGCTAACCCGGTTGCCACGGATGAGACCGCGCTGTGATTATTCGGCGCGTGATTGTTCCTGGTCCGGCGGTGCCCGATGGCGGCGGCTATGTCAACTCATACGAAATCCATACCCCGGCGCGCATCGTGTGTGTCAGTGGTCAGATTCCGGTGGCGCCGGACGGCACCGTTCCGGACGGGTTCGGGTCGCAGTGCCGTCAGGTGTGGGCGAACGTTGCCGCGGCGCTCGCCTATCATGGTATGGAGCTGTCCAATCTGGTCAAGGTCACCACGTTCCTTTCGGACAGGGCATATCGCGAGGAGAATTCCGCCGTCCGGCAGGAGGTGCTTGGCGAGCATTCTCCGGCGCTGACGGTCATCATCACGGGAATCTATGATGACGCCTGGCTGCTTGAGATCGAGGCGATCGCCGCCCGCTAGCGCCGAAACGCGGCCTGCCGGCCACGCCTGTGAGGGCGACGCGCTGATCAGGGACCTCTGGGTGACGGACGAACATATTCGTCAACCTCGCCTTGGAGGGATGGGCAGACGGCAAGGCTCCCGGTGTCAGCCCGATCGGCAACCCGTTGCCATCCGGACAGGTGGATACCTACCGAAGCGCGCTCATGGGGCGAACACGGCGTGCGGTCCGGGATCTGGCGGTTGCTCGACATCCTGCGGCGGCGGGAACTCACGCGCACCGTGATGACCAGCGCCATGTTCGCGAAAACCGCACCCGACGCGGTGCGTGCCATCGCGGACGTGGGCCACGAGGTGTGCGCGTATGCCATGTCGCAAGACGTTCTGCCAGTGATGCTCTCCACCAGTCAAGAACGCGAGCACGTCGAACGATGCCGTCAACTTCTCGAATCGGCCACCGGAGTTCCCGGAAGGCTGGATCAGCCCGCGCGGCACGCCAAGCCCGAGTACACCAAGCCTGCTCACCGAAGCCGGCTTCACGTGGTTCGGAGACTGCGTCGACGCTGACGCGCCCTACGTCCACACCTATGGTGAGCGGCCGTTGGTCTTCGTTCCGCTCACGATGGAAGTGAATGATCTCCCGCTGATCATGAAGCACGGCAACCCGGCCGATTCCTTCGAAAGCGCCTACCGGCAGGCGCTGCGGGCCTACCGGACTTACTCGGAAGGCGAGCCGATGCACCTGGATGTGACCGTGCACGCGCACGTGTCGGGCCGCCCGGTCGGGGGACTGTAATTCGGCCTGGCGGCCGGATAGGGATCACGGATGTCACGATCGCCGGCGGCGGGCTGCCCGCGGGGCTATCCACGCTGACCGCCTGGGTCGCGTGCATCGCCGACGCCCGCCCCCTCGAGGAGTACTCGGCGATCCTGCGGCGCGCGGGGTTGCGCACTGTGTACACCGAACCGCACGACACCGCCATCGCGCGCATGATCGACGAGATCGAAGCGAGACTGCGGCTGCTGCGCATGAGCGCACCCGGCCGGCTCGCCGAAGCGGGGATCGACGTCGACGCCGTGCTGCGCTACACGACGCTGGCCAGGCGGACGGTAGCCGACGGGCTCATCGGCTACGCCCTCCTGATCGCCGAGAAACCACCGGATACGCCCGGAACGTCGCGGGTCGCGTAGGGCGTGTCGGCGTTTTGCCCGCCGGTCATGTTCGTACGGGTGGGGCCGCGTCAACCCAGTGGTGGTAGGCGTCCAGGTCGACGTTGCTGCCGCACACGATGGTGACGACGCGCCGGCCGGCGAAGCGGTCACGGTCTTCGAGGATCGCCGCGATGCCGAGGGCGGCTGAGGGTTCGACGATGAGGCCGGCGTCGTCCCGGAGCATCCGCATTCCGGTGATGATCGAGGCTTCCTGGACCAGGACGGCGTCGTCGGCGACCACGAGGAGGTCGTTCAGGACGGCCGGGATGGGGCGCCGGCCAGCGACGCCGTCGGCGATGGTGTTGGTCGAGTCGGTGTTGACGACGCGTCGTTCGTGCCAGGAGCGTGTCATCGCCGGTGCGCCGAGTGGCTGGGTGCAGATCACCTCGGTGTCGGGTGCCCGCGCTTTGAGCACATGGCCCACGCCGGTGGCCAGTGCCCCGCCGCCGAGGGCGATCAGGACGGTGTCGAACGGCGGCGCGGCGGCCACCGTGTCCGCCAGTTCCAGGCCGATGGTGGCCGCGCCCTCGCAGGTCTCGATGTCCAGGCTGTCTTCGACCAGCCGGATGTCGTGGTGCTGCGCGAGGGCCGCCGCCCGCTCGCGGGCCACGTCGAGGTCGCCGTCCACCAATTCCACCTTGGCGTCCAATGCGCGGATGCGGTCAAGTTTGGCCGCCGGCGCGAAGCGGGATGCCACGACGGTGACGTCGAGCCCGCGGCCGCGACCGGACCAGGCGAGGGCTTGGCCAAGGTTGCCCGCGCTGGCGCACACCACGGCTCGCGAGCCGCTGTCGGCGAGCAGGCTGGTGACCAGCTCGGTGCCGCGGGCCTTGAAGCTGCGGACCGGGTTCGCCGTTTCGAGCTTGATGCTCACCGTGCACCCGAGGCCGGGCTCCAGCGCCTCGCAGCGGTACAGCGGAGTGTCGAGAAAGACCGGGTCGATGACCCGGCGAGCCGCCTGAATCCGAGCAACGTCGAGGCGCGTCTCCTGCACGACAGAGCAGCATAGCTCAGCGCCTGTTCCCGAAGACCTGGTCTCAAAACCGGTGTGATGGTACCCGAAAATATCGGTCTCTATCGTTGACAACGTTTACTCGATCGGAATACGTTGCCCACGGCAGAGACGACGTTCCGGGCATGGTAGTCATGGAACCCCAGCGGGCCTGACCGAACGAGCTGATGCCATGACCGAGCGCTACATCGGCGTCGTCGGCGTCGCCGAGGCATTCGGCGTGAGCCGGCACGCGGTGCACAAGTGGCGCTCCCGCCACCCCAGCGGATCGAAGCACCCCTTTCCCGAGCCCGACGTCGAGGTCGACGGGGCACCAGGCTGGTCAGCCGACCGGTTGGAGGAACTCATGCACTGGCGTAACACCCTGCCCGGTCGGGGCGCAGGGGGCGGCCGCCCCACCGCCGCCCGCCAGGACTACTTCCGGGAAGCCGAGGCCCACGGCTTGGACCCGGCCGAGGCGACCCGGGCGCTCGCGAACTTTGTCGAGGAGTTCCCCGAGATGACCGAGGCCGAGGTCTGTGCCTGGATCATCGAAAAATGGCGTGACTGACAAATAGCGCCGTCCGCCCACCCGAACATTCCTGAACGAGAGGCGATGCCGCATGCCCGAAATCGGCGGAGAGACCGTGCCGGGGTTCGAAGGAGTACGCGAGGCGTTCGCGACCAACCTGCGAGGACCGGAGATCGGCGCCGCGGTCGCCGTCTACCTGCATGGCCGGAAAGTCGTCGATCTGTGGGGCGGCCTCGCCGACCCCGAGACCGGCTGGCCGTGGGAGCACAACACCCTCCAGGTGATCTACTCGACCACCAAGGCCGTGACAGCCACCTGCGCGTTGCTGCTGGCCCAGCGCGGCGAGCTCGACCTCGGAGCGCCGGTCGCCGAGTACTGGCCGGAGTTCGCGGCGAGCGGCAAGGAGCGTATCCCGGTCCGGTGGCTGCTGACCCACCAGGCCGGGCTGTCCGCGATCGACCGCCCAGTCACGCCGGAACAGGCCGTCGCGTGGGACCCGATGGTCACCGCGCTCGCCGCACAGCGCCCGCACTGGGAGCCCGGCACGGACGTCGGCTACCACGGCCTCACCTATGGCTGGCTGATCGGCGAGGTCGTCCGCCGGGTTAGCGGGCGCAGCATCGGGACGTTCCTCACCGAGGAGATCGCCGCACCACTCGGCCTCGACCTGTGGATCGGACTCGCCAAGGAGGAGCTGCACCGGGTCAGCCGGATCGTCTGGGCCCCGCCGGACTTCGACGCGCTGGCCAACGTCGACCTCGACGCGGTCCCCGAACCGATGCGCGACGTGATGGCCGCGTGGGCCGACCCGACATCGCTGACCAGACGGACGATGGGCGTTGTGACGCCTCCTCAAGACCACAACCGGCCGGAGGAGCAGCTCGCCGAGATGCCGTCCACAAACGGCATCTGCACTGCCCGCGCGCTGGCCCGCTTCTACGCCGCGCTCATCGGCGAGGTCGACGGGCACCGCATCCTGACGCCAGGGACACTGGCGGCCGCCACCGCCGAGCACGCGAGCGGCATCGACCGCGTCCTGCGCATCCCCGTCCGGATCGGTCTCGGCCTTGGCCTGCCCACGCCCGACGCGTACTGGCACAGCCCGACGGCCTTCGGGTTCCCCGGCCTCGGCGGCTCGATCGGGTTCGCCGACCCGGCGACCGGACTCGCCTTCGGCTACGTCATGAACCACGTGATGGAGGGAGTGCCGGACACCCGCGCTGCGAGCCTCCTCGACGCCGTGCGGGCCGCGATCTGAGACGAGCTCCAAGAAACCTGACGGCCGCAAACAGCGCATCGCCGTGGACACGGTAGGCCTGCTGCTGTGCGCGATCGAATAACGGTCGGTACTCGGGGTCGAGAGCGTCGATAGGTCAGCGGACCAAGAGCATGCGACGAAATGCCGGCCCCGGCATAGTGGACAGGTGGCCGGACAAGCGCGGGGAAGGAAAGCGGATGGCAGGTGACAGCAGGAAGCTCGAGTTCACCGGGTCGCGGGGCGCGTCGCTGGCCGCCCGCCTCGAACTGCCGAACGGGACACCGCGGGCGTTCGCGCTGTTCGCGCACTGCTTCACGTGCAGCAAGGATGTGTTCGCCGCCGGCCGGATCTCCCGGGCGTTGACCGGGTTCGGGATCGCGGTGCTGCGGTTCGACTTCACGGGTCTCGGGCAGTCCGGCGGCGACTTCGGCCATACCGATTTCAGCTCCAACATCGAGGATCTGGTGCGCGCGGCCGACTACCTCCGGGAACACTACGTCGCGCCCACCCTCCTAATCGGACACTCACTTGGCGGGGCCGCGGTGCTGGCGGCGACGAGCCGGATACCGGAAACCAGAGCGGTGGCCACGATCGCCGCGCCCGCCGACCCCGGGCACATCGTAAAACTGCTTGGTGAGCAGCGAGAAGAGATCGAGCAACGCGGCGAGGCGGAGGTGGGCCTGGCCGGCCGTACGTTCCGCATCCGCCGGCAACTCCTCGATGATATCGCCGCGCAGCCACAAGCCGAGCGCATCGGGAAACTCGGCGCCGCACTGCTGGTGTTGCATTCGCCGACCGACGACACGGTTGGGGTGGACAACGCGCGGCGGATCTTCGACGCGGCCCGCCACCCGAAATCCTTCGTGGCCATCGACGGCGCCGACCACCTGCTCACCCGGCATGCCGACGCCAGCTACGTCGCCACCGTGCTCGCCGCCTGGGCCGGCCGGCACGCATTCGACCCGGACACCGACGCGGAGAAGGCGATACCCGCGGAAGGACAGGTGACAGTGTCCGAGAGCGGCGTGGGCGCGTTCGGGCAGCACATCACCGCGGGTCACCACGCGCTGACCGCCGACGAACCCGAACCGACCGGTGCCGATACCGGGCCGTCACCCTACGATCTGCTGCTGGCCGGGCTGGGCGCCTGCACATCGATGACGGTTCGGATGTACGCGCGACGCAAGGAGTGGCCGCTTGAGCACGTGAGCGTCGCGTTGCGGCACTCCCAGATACATGCCAAGGACTGCGCCGACTGCGAGACGCGAAACGGGATGGTGGACCGGATCGAGCGCCAGATCCGGTTCGACGGGCCGCTGGACGACGATCAGCGGCGGCGCCTGCTCGAGATCGCCGACAAGTGCCCTGTCCATCGCACGCTTCACTCCGAGATCGTCATCGAGACAACCGAGTCCGCGTACCGAGCCGACGACGACTCCCCATGAGTCTGACCTTGAGCGGTAGCCGGGCGGCGACGAACGAGTTGCTGGCGGTGCTGCGGGACGGTCGGTGGCGGCCGAGGGCATGGGCGCGATTCGTGCTCCTCTCGACGGCGCGATCCGCCCGTCAGGCCCGGCTGCGCCCGCGGGCGTTGGCCGAGATCACCTTGCTGCACACCGGGTTCGCCGCACTCAGTGCGCGACGCACTCGCATGTGGACGCTGACAAGCTGGGCGCTCGCGGTCACCCACCTCGGCATGCTCGAGCAACACCGATCCATCGGCTTGGCAACGAGCCTCACCTTGGCCCGAGCCGACCTGCCGACGCTCACCGGAACGCGCTGGCTGCCCGCGCTCGCGCTCGCCAGCGACTTGGCGGATGGCCGGCGCCACGCCAAGCTGTTCGCGTCCCGCGGACGCGACTTGTCCTTACTTCAGCGAGCCGGCGACGATTCCCCTCACGTAGTAGCGCTGGAGCAGTAGGAAGATGAGGACGCACGGCACCATCGTCACGAGTACGCCGGCTTCCAGAACGCCCCACTCGATGGCACCGAGCCGTCCGGTGGCAATGGACGTGAGGAAGATCGGAAGGGTGAACTTGTCATCGTTGGAGAGCAGCACAAGCGCGGCAAGGAACTCGTTCCACGACGAGAAGAACGCGAACAACGCCACGGAGATCATCCCCGGCCGTACCACCGGCAGCATCACCCTCCGCAACGCACCGAGGCTGGAGCAGCCGTCGATCTCGGCCGCCTCCACGAGCGAAACGGGTACTTGAGCGAAGGAATTGCGCATCAGGAAGACCGAAAGTGGCATCTGGAACGTGGCGTACACCAAGATCAGCCCGAGCAACGAATTCTGCAGACTGAGGAATTGCAGCAGTTTGTAGAGTGACGGGAGGATCGCCTGGAACGGGATCATGATGCTGAGCAGCACGGTCCCGAACAGCACGCCGCCGAACGGAACTCGGAAGTGCGCGAAGCCGTATCCGGCCAGCGTGCTGACCACCACGCTCAGGCCGACCGTTCCCAGCGAGACCACCAACGTGTTGGCGATGTAGCGCCACACGCCGCTACCCGTGCTGCCGAGGTCCGAGAAGTTTTCCGCGGACGGCTGCGACGGCAGGTAGTCGGGCGGCGATTGGACCGCGGCCTCCGGCGTCTTGAACACCGTGCTGAGCAACAGGGCAACCGGCGCGAGGAACATGATGCCGATCAACCCGCAGATGACCCACCACGCCCAGCCCGGCATCCCGCGCGCGCGGCCGGGGCGCGGCTGCTCCGCACGGGCCGGTTGGGCGGCGCTGGTCCGGTTCGCGGGGCTGGTTGTGGTCATCCGTCGCTCCCTGTCCGATCCGCCATGTCGCTGGCTTCCTGGCGTCGTTTCATGTTTGGCGGTCGCGTAGCACCGCGAGCTGCACGCCACTGATGCACATCAGCACCACGAGGACCACAACTGACATCGCGGATCCGTAGCCGAGCTGGAAGTTCGTGAACGAGCTGTGGTAGATCCAGTACACGATCGTCAAGGTTCGGTTGCCAGGACCACCACTGGTCATGATGAAGAACTGCTCGAAGGCCAGTAGCGATCCCGCCACCGAGAACACCAACACCAGCGCGATGGTGCGACGCATCAGCGGCAGTGTTACCCGGACAAGAGTCGACAACGGTCCGGATCCGTCGACGAGCGCCGCCTCGTGTACTTCGTCCGGAATGGACTGCAGGCCGGACATCAACAGCAGCATGTGGAAGCCGACGACTTTCCACACCACCATTACCGTCACCGCGAACAACGCCGTGGGGACGCTGTTCATCCATTGCACGGGCTGATCGATGATCCCGAGTTGCTGCAATATCTTGTTGGCGAACCCGACTCGCGGGTTGAACAGCCACAGGAACAGGTACGAGGCGGAGGCAAGCCCGACAACGTAAGGCATGAACCACACGGTGCGGAAGAAGCCGACGCCCGGCTGTGATCGCCGGACCAGCAAGGCGAGCCCGAGCCCGATCGCGAACAGCACGGGCGTGATGATCGCCGTGTAGAGCAGGGTGAACAGCAGGGCCTGCAGGAAGGTCCGGTCACCAGGTATGGCCTCGTAGTTGGCCAGTCCCACCCACTCCGGCTCGCCGAGTAGCGGCCACTTGTGCAGCGAGATCCACACGGTCGAGCCGAGCGGAATGAGAAAGAAGACGGTGACGAGCAGAACGGCCGGTGCGACGAGTAGCAGCCCGGTAAGACGCCGGCCGCGGGATGTCCTGGCACGAACTCTGCCGGCGATGTGCGGCATGGTTCTCTCCGTTCCCCGTACCTCGAGTCAGCCTCGGGACAGGATGTTCTCCATGTCTGACTGCGCCTGATCGGCTGCTTGCTCAGCGGCTCCTTCGAAGACACCGCGGGAGATCATCGTTGCCCACGGCGAGGTGTCCGAATTGATCAGCGCGTTTTCCTGAACGCTGCGTACCGTCTGCCCGTTGACGAGTGCCTTGGCGAGGGCGGCGTGCTCCGGCCCCTTCCGGCTGTAGTCGCGGAGTGCGATGTCCTCCCGTACCGGGATGACGCCCTGGTCGCCGAAGTACCGACGCTGGACGTCGGCTCTGGTGCTCCACGCCAGAAAACGCCACGCCTCGTCGCGATGCCTCGAGTTCTCCGTGATGGCGATGTCGTCGCCTCCGGTGAACGACGAGCTGCCGCCGTGCTTGCCCGGCAGGGGTGTCACCCGGAAGTTCAGGTTCGGGTAGTCCTCTTTCAGCGTGTTCAGCCCGAACGCGCCGGTCGGGTACATGCCGATCTTGCCGGAGCCGAACGTGTTGATGCCCTGTTCTCCGGAATCCGCGGCGGATTGCGGGTCGATGAGCCCGTCGGTCCACATCTTGCGATAGAACCGCAGGGCATCGGTAACGGTGGGATCGACACCGACCAGCGGCCGCTCCTTGCCGCCACGGCTGGAAAGCACATCGCCACCGCTCGCCCAGATCAACGGTGTGAACGTGAAGATGTTGGGGCCCCCACCCGCGCCGGAGAAGAAATAGCCGTAGTGATCGCCTCCGAGCGCGCGGATCTTGCGCGCCGCGCGATACATTTCGCCCCATGTCCGGGGTGGACGGTCCGGATCGAGGCCTGCGGCACGGAACAGGTCCACGTTGTAGTACAGCACCGAGGCGTCTCCGCTGAACGGCAGCGCGTATGTCCTGCCCCGGTACTCGGCGTTCGACCGGTGCGGGCCGCTCAGCTTGTTCAGGTGCGGCAGCCCGCGGGTCTTCGCGGTGATATCGGCGAGCACCCCGGATGAGGCGAACAGGGGAACGTAGACGATGTCGATGGAGGCGAGATCGGGTCCGGCGTCCCCGGCCACCGCCACACCGAGTTTCTGCACGAAGTTGTCGGCAGGCACGATGGTGAGTACGACCCGGACGTCGCGCTGCGAGCGGTTGAAACCGTCGATGATCTGCTGAAGAAACGCTTGCTGGTCAGATCGCGCCCACAGCGTCAGGACCGTGGGACCGCGGCCCTGGTCAGGCGATACCCCGCACGCGGCGGTCGCCGCGAAAAGTATCGCCAGCGCAAGCGCCATTGCTCGTAGCCACACAATTGCCACCTTTACGGGACGGATTCTGGCGGCCGTCAGCGTCTCGGCAGCCAGACACGCATCGCGGCTCGATCACGGTTTCCCCAGGCGTAATAAGGGATCGCGGTGATCGACACCTCGTCCGGCACGGTCACCGGCTGCTCCGGCAACGGCCGGTACGGCCACCAGGAGCGATCGTCCGGCCGTTCCCGCACACCGCCCGACGCGGTGAGGGTCACGACACCGCCGAGCAGATCGGGGCGGTGCTCGGCGTGCAGTGGTGCGTTCGCGTCCAGCACGACATCGTCGAGCCGGATATCGGACGGCTGATCGGTCTGTTCGAGGCAGTAGACCAAGGGGCCGCGCTCGATCGCGACACATTCTCGGACGGCGTCGATGCGCGGATCGGCCGCCGTGAGCCGTGGCGCCATCTCCATCTCGAAGCGAAGGACGTCGCCCGGCTGCCAGGCGCGCAGCACGCGCAGCCAGCCGTCATCGGGCGTCACGTCGATGTGTTCTCCAGAGACCGACAGCTGGTATCGATCGGCCCACTGCGGGAGGCGCAACACCAACGAGCACCGCTCGCTCGGCGCCCTGATCACCTCGACGGACACCGTGCCGTCCCATGGATAGGTGGTATCCACCCGCACCGCGAGTTCGCCTGTCGCGTACTCGCCCGGCATGTACTGGTGCAGCACGAGCCCGGACCCATCGGTTGCCGCCACGTAGTGATGCAGCGACGCGAGCAGCCGCATGACGTTCGGCGGGCAGCACGCGCACCGGAACCACGGCGTGCGGAAGGCGTCCCGGTCCCCGTCGTTGGGCTGGTGCCCGTCCCGGACCTGGAGCGGGTTGATGTAGAGGTACTCATCGCCGCTCAGCGACACGCCGGCGAGGAATCCATTGTGGAGCGTCCGTTCGATCAGATCGGCGTACCGCGTCCGCCCGGTGGCCAGCAGCAACCGCCAGCTGAACATTACCGATCCGATGGCGGCACATGTCTCACAGTAGGCTCGTTCGCTCGGCAGCTCGTACGCGTCGCCGAAGGCCTCGTCGGTGTGATGGGCTCCGATACCTCCGGTCAGGTAGGTCTTGGTGGCCGCCATGTCCTCCCACAGCCGCTTGGCGGCATCGAGCAGTTCCCGTTCCCCGGTTTCCACCGCCACGTCCACGACTCCGGCGAGGAGGTAGAGCTGGCGCACCGCGTGCCCCGCGACCTCGGTGGCGTCCCTGACCGGCAGGTGGTCCTGCCAGTACCGGCTACCATGCGAGCGGCCGCGTTGCCGGGCCGTTGCCAGCAAACCGTGGCCACGCCGATCGATGAACTCCTGCGCGAGCCGGAGATAGCGCTGCTCGCCGGTGCAGCGATACAACTCGACCAGCCCGGTTTCGATCTCCGGGTGGCCGCAGATACCCCTGGCGCGACCGGGGCCGAACACGTCGTCCACGTGATCGGCGAACCGGCACGCGATGTCCAGCAGGTCGCCGCGACCGGTTACGCGCTGGTGGGCGACCGCGGCTTGGATCAAGTGCCCGGCACAGTACAGCTCATGACCCCACGCCAGATCCGAGAAACGCTCGCCCCCGCCGAGCACCTGGAAGTAGGACTGCAGGTAGCCGCTGGGTTCCTGGGCAGCGCCAAGCAACTCGACCGCGAAGTCGATCTGCGTGCCCGGATCCGGCAGCTCGGCGGCGGACTGCGCCCACCCGACGGCTTCCAGCCACTTGTAGAGGTCGGAATCCATGAAAGGCAGGTCGTTCACGTACTCGCCGGTTGCCGTCCCGGCCGCCAGCCTCAGGTCATGAAAGTTGCCGGCTTCGCGTAGCCGCTCGAACCCGTCGGGAATGCTCGAGCGCGCGTTCACGGCTCGCCGCTCGTGCCACAGACCCGCGGTGATCCGAGCATCCGATGCCGGGTGCAGTGTCACGGCCGCTCGGGGGGTGAGCTGGACCGGTCCGCGATTCTCGGCGGCCTCGGTCCAGAGTGCGGGGTGCGAGGTCATCCAGTACTCCCTCGACATGTGCTGGGGCCGATTGGGTGATGATGAGCACGTGAAAGGAAAAGGTTTTCCTTCGCGGTTAAGATAAGGGTCACACGCCAAGCGGTCAAGGAATCGTTCTTATTGCCAACGGTTGTGAACTACACTCCGGTGACGTTGTGCCGTGCGGTGAGGGCGCCTTGGGAAAGGTAGGGAAACGGATTGAGCAAAGTTTCCTCAACGGGACCGAGCGCCGGTCGCGTCACGATCGCCGAGGTCGCCTCGCGAGCCGGCGTCTCGACGGGCACTGCCTCGAAGGTGCTCAACGGCCGAGGAAAGTTGAAGGACAGTACCCGAGAGCGCGTTCTCGCGGCTGCCGAGGAACTTCGCTTCCGCCCGAACTCGCTGGCGCGGGGCCTTCTGGCGGGCCGCAGTTACACGGTCGGTCTCATCACCACCGACCACATCGGACGGTTCAGCCTGCCGGTGCTTCTCGGTGCCGAGGACGCGCTCGGCGCCGGTGAGCTCTCCGTGTTCTTGTGCGACACCAGGGGAGACCCGATCAGGGAACGACACCACATCGCGACCTTGCTGTCCCGCCGGATCGACGGCCTGATCGTCACCGGTCGCCGCACCGATCCACGACCACCGCTGTCCGAGTCGTTGCCGGTGCCGGTGGTTTACGCGCTCGCACCGTCGACCGACCCCGCGGACATCTCGGTAGTACCCGACGAGGCGGCCGGTGCCCGGATGGCCGTCGAGCACCTGGTCGCGATCGGGCGAACCCGTATCGCGCACATCACCGGACCAGCGCATCATCACGCCGCCAAGGTCCGAGCCGAGCAGGCCAATGAGGCGCTGGCCGAGGCGGGCCTGAAGCTCGCCACCGGCCGCGTGCACAACGGCGAATGGAGTGAGCAGTGGGGGAGGCAGGCGGCGCACATCGTGCTGCGCGCCGAACCGGACTGCGACGCGATCTTCTGTGGAAACGATCAGATAGCCAGGGGGGTGGCGGAGAGTCTGCGGGAAGCCGGAAAGCCGGTTCCGGACGGGATCGCGTTGGTAGGGTTCGACAACTGGGAGGTGATGGCCAATGCCGCCCGCCCGCCACTGACCACTGTGGACATGTCACTGGGGGAGCTCGGCCGCACAGCCGCGGAGCTTCTGCTCGCCGCGATTGAGGGAGACCCCACACCCGGTACCCTGACGATGCCCGCGCAGCTCATCGTGCGCGATTCCACCGCCTCCGCAGGAAAATGATATCCGCGTCGCGCCCGGTTCCAGCGCGCCACGGTGCCCGAACGTCCCGCTCGCCACGCGGGGCGGCCGGTCCGGTCATGCTCGGTTCCTCGTCGTTGCTCGTCGGAGCCGGAGCATTGTGCGGCCGGCCAGGCGGGGTTCTTGGCGATCGCAGCGCGTCATTGGTTTCGGCGATCGCCGCGCGTGGCAGGAGCGCCAACCGGTGGTAACCATCGCGGGCGACGGGCAGATGTGTGGCCCGGATGGGTGCGTGGCGGAACCGCAGGACCGCCTGCCGTGAGCGGTGGCTCACTACGCCCGCTGCTGAGTACTGCCCGAGCGTCTGGTGCGGAGTCGAGTAGCCGGCTACTCATGACACGCCACGGACCCGGCCGGGAAGCTGCCTATACATGCAGCGAGGGCTGGCCTGGCCGCGCATCGCGACGTAGATGCTCGGCTAAACCGCACACGACGCGCTCCGACGTCGCAGCTGGCTGACGGCCTGCCCGAGGGCAGCAGTCGGCTGTCAGCGAGAGCACAGAGGTGAGAGATGACAGAGGAAGCGGGCAACATCCTGCAGAACCAGCAGGGTGACGGTGCTGGTGGCCAGTTCAACCAGCAGGCGGTCGCAGAAGGTGACGACGGGGGCGGCAACATCTTGCAGAACCAGCAGGGTGGTGGCTCGGGTTCGGCGTTCAACCAGCAGGCCGTGGCCGAGGGCGATGACGGCGGCGGCAACATCCTGCAGAACCAGCAGGGTGGCGGCGCTGGTGGCGGCCAGTTCAATCAGCAGGCCGTGGCCGAGGGCGATGACGGCGGCGGCAACATCCTGCAGAACCAGCAAGGCGGCATGGTTTGGGGTTGGGGACCGCAAGGCTGGGGTTGGTATCCCGATTACGGATCGGGTGGGCAGTTCAGTCAGCAGGCGGTGGCCGGTGGGGGTCCTGGTGGTGGCGGGAACATCCTGCAGAACGAGCAGGGTGGTGGTGGCTATGGCTATGGGCCGGGTGGCCAGTTCAACCAGCAGGCGGTGGCTGGCGGCGGTGGTTATGGCCCCGGTGGTGGCGGCAACGTGCTGCAGAACGCCCAAGGTGGCGGTGGCTACGGCGGCTACTATCCGGGTGGTTACGGACCTGGTGGGCAGTTCAACCAGCAGGGCGTGACGGGCGGCGGCGGTCCCGGCGGGGGCGGGAACATCCTGCAAAATGAGCAGGGTGGCGGTGGCTACGGCTATGGGCCGGGTGGCCAGTTCAACCAGCAGGGCGTGGCCGGTGGCGGTCCCGGCGGTGGCGGCAACGTGCTGCAAAACGCCCAAGGTGGCGGTGGCTACGGCTACGGCTATGGGCCGGGTGGCCAGTTCAACCAGCAGGCGGTGGCCGGTGGCGGTCCTGGCGGTGGCGGCAACGTGCTGCAGAACGAGCAGGGTGGCGGGGGCTACGGCTACGGCCCTGGCGGTCAGTTCAACCAGCAGGGCGTGACGGGCGGTGGTCCTGGTGGTGGCGGGAATATCCTGCAGAACCAGCAGGGCGGCGGGGGCTACGGCGGCTACCCAGGTGGCGGCTACCCAGGTGGCGGCTACCCAGGTGGCGGCTACCCAGGTGGCGGCTACCCAGGTGGCGGCTACCCAGGTGGCGGCTAC
>WHSZ01000004.1 GCA_009379845.1 Pseudonocardiaceae bacterium
CGCCTGAATCGTGCGCCGCCTGAATCGTGCGCCGGCGACTCGTGGCCGCTCGGTGAAGCGATCGGTCAGGCGATATTGGTTGCCGCGCCGGCCAAGGTGATCACCGCGAAGGTGGCGCCATGCCGATCGGTGAGCACCGCGAACTTGCCGGCGGGGGTGTCCGTGTCCGGTACGGTGACGGCGCCGCCATGCTCGGTTGCCCGCCGCACGGCGGCGCCGGTGCCCTCCACCGCGAAGTAAACCAGCCAGTGCGGGGACCGATCAGCCGGCCACCGCTCGTCCATCGGCATCATCCCGCCGATCGTGCGGCCGCCGAGGTGCCACTCGGTGTAGCTCGTCGGGCCGTACACGTGGGTCTTCGCGGCCCAGCCGAACACCGAGTGATAGAACGCCTCGGATCGCGCGAGATCCCGGGTGGCCAACTCGTTCCAGCACAGCGCGCCGGTCTCGTTCACCAGTTCGGCGCCGGCCATGTTGCCCGGCTGCCACGCCGAGAACGTCGCGCCGAGTGGGTCGGCGAACACCGCCATGGTGCCGATCTCCATGACGTCCAGCGGTTCGGCGAGCACCTGACCGCCCGCCCTGAGCACCGCCTCGGTGGTGCCGTCCACATCGGCCACCGACACATACGTGGTCCACCACGGTGGACCGGGCTCCTGTTGCGAACCGATACCCGCGACGGGAAGCCCGCGCACCGTGCACAGCTGGTAGCCACCGGTGTCGGGTCCGGTGTCGACGAAGTCCCATCCGAACAGCCCGCGATAGAACTCCGCGGTGGCGGCCGGATCCGGCGAACCCATATCGACCCAGCACGGCGTGCCTGGTTCGTACCTGGTTACCCGCATCGTCGGTGCTCCTTCCACAGTGGACAGTCATCGAGCACGGCCACCACTAAGCCTGAGCTTCGGAGCGCTCCGGTGCATGCATCAAATGCGGTACCGTCGCCGCCGCATCTGGTTGAGCGATCGATGCGCGACGGGCCGGGCTCACCCACCGACCGGTGGACCGCTCAAGCCAGGCACGAGGCAGGCTGTAGAGCGTTATCGCCGCGTCCAGCATCCGCATCGGCACCGAAAGCAACCCGCCGAGCAGGTAGCGCGGGCGGCGCTCGAGGACCGCGACGATCACGGTGAGCAGGTAGTCCGGAAGCAGCACGCCCAACCCGATCGTGGTCAGATCGACGTACTCACCGACCGTGTGGTACGCCGGACCGATTATCGGCCAGCCTTGCATGACGCCGAACAACTCCGGGATCACCAGCAACACCAGCACGAACGGCAACGTGATCAGCAGCAGGCTCGCGGTGATCAGCTCCAAAATCGACAGCGTCAGCATGCCGGTGAACAGGTCGAGCCGCGGCCGGAAGCGCCGCACGGTCTGCCAGAAACCCAGCGCCCAGCGTTTCGTCTGGCGCACGTAGTCGGCCAGCCGAATGGGGTCCTGGGTGATCGCGATCGCGTGCAAGGAGAACCCGACCTTGCCGAGGTGGCGCCGGTACACCTCGAAGGTCATGTTGAAGTCCTCGATGACCAGACCGGGCGGGTTGATATCGATGTGCGGCAGCACCCGCGTGCGGTACATGCTCGCGAATCCCGGCACGATATAAGTGGCGTTCGTGCGCCGCCACGTCTGGCCGAACTTCAGCAGCCGCTGCAGCAACGCGTAGATCCGCGAGCGATGGCAGGTCAGCACGAACGAACCGAACGAGCGTGGTCCGTAGTTCCAGTCGGTGCGCGCGCAACCGGCTACCGCGACGACGGACGGATCGTCGAACAGCGGTAGCGCGGTGTCGAAGTAGCCATCGTCGAGGCGGGTGTCCGCGTCGAGCAGCAGCACCGCCCGGTAACCGGTCGCCAGCTCGAAGCGGTCGATGCCTTCCTGCAACGCCCCTGCCTTGCCCACATTGCTCGCCGTTTCGATGACGTTGACGCCGTGCGCCTTGGCCAGCTCGACTGTGCGGTCGGTGGACGCATCCGAAACGACGTAGATGTTCCCGGCCGGAATGAGCCGGGCGAGCGCGGAGAGCGAAGCGTCGATAACGACTTCCTCGTTGTGCGCGGCCATCAGTACGGCCACGTCACGGAGGTTCATCCGGGAAAGCGGTACCACGTTGCCGAGCCCCCGGCGCACCGCCAACCGCTCCTCGGCGGCCGCTCGACGTTCCTCGGCAAGCCTTGCCAGTCCCAGCGCGCCCCAGACAACGAAGTTCACGCCGAATATGAGCAGGGCGAGTAACCAGATCGGGATCACCAGACACCCTCCTACTCGGGTATTTCGATGGGATCACTCGGCCGCCAGTGCCGGCCGAGTTTGGTCCAGACGAAGTCGTCCTCTGGACCGAACAGCCAGAGAAAGACGCCACCGATGCTGTAGCGCCGCGCCAGGTCGAATTTCGCCGACGCGCTGTAGGCGTTCTCGAACCACAGCTCGTGTTCCACGCCTTGATCGTCGGTGTAGCGCAGCCGGGGCGACTCACTGAACCCGTCCCAGTGCACCTTTGCGTTGAACTTCCGCGATCGCCCGAACGCCTGCAACCAGGTGATCGGGCTGGCGCGGCCGCGGGCCCAGTCGTAGCCGTACATCGGTACTCCCAGCACGATCTTCTCGGGCGGGATCTGGCTGGTCGCGTAGTCCAGCACGTCGGCCACCCAGCCGATCGGCGCGACCGGTCCCGGAGCGGAGGTTTGCCAGTGGTAGTCGTAGGCCATCAGCCGAACCTGATCGGCGACCTGCCCGATCGCGGCGTAATCCTGTGCCTTGTTGCGCTCGTCGTAACCGGCATCGGTGGTCTTCGCGAACACATCCACGGACAGCCGCTTGCCCATCGCGTGCAACCCGTCGGCCAGTTCGGTCAGCATCCGGGTAAAGGCCGCCCGATCGGTCGATCGGAGCTCCTCGTAGTCGATGTCGATGCCGTCGTAACCGCGCGAGCGGACCAGTTCGACGATGTCCCGCACGTGCGCGGTCCTCGCCGAGGGGTCGTGCAGGATGCGCCTGACCGGCGCGGCGTTCCAGGTACCGCCGGACACGTTCGCGATGCTGGGCACGATGCTCAGCCCGGCGGCGCGGAGCCGCTCGAGGTGCCGGTTCGCGGAGCCCGCCGTGGCGCTCGGTTGCCGCTGAATCGTGCCGTCCTCTTCGACTCCGTACAACCAGGGCGTGACCTCGGTGAAGGTGTCGCCGCGGGAGAGCACCGAGTCCGCGCCGTGGCCCAGGTTCCAGTGCGGGAGCGCGGCAATCGTGTGCGGCCGGGTCGGCCCGCTGACCAACCCGGCCGCCGGTGGCACCATGGCGAGCACCAGCAGTTCGCAGAGCAGAACTACCGCGGCACGCATACGGGCTCGGCCGTGGTCGGTGCGCTGTGCTCGGCGATCACCGACGCGAGGATGTCGTCAAGGCTTCGGCTCGGCGAGAATCCGACCTGGGCGCGGGCCCTGCCGCAGTCCGGAACCCGGCGCTGCATGTCTTCGTAACCGGGTCCGTATGCCTGCTCGTACGGGACCTGGACGATCGGGCTGACCAAGCCGGTCGCCGTGCGCACCCGCTCGGCGAGCTCGCCGATGCTGACCTGCTCGGAGCTGCCGAGATTGAACACCTTGCCGTGCGCGGTCTCGTCCTCGAGCAGTGCGATCAGTGCCGGGACAACGTCCAGCACGTGGCAGAAGCATCGAATCTGCTCGCCGGATCCGAACACGGTGAGCGGCTCACCGGCGAGGGCCTGGCTGACGAACCGGGGGATGACCATGCCGTAGGTGCCGGTCTGCCGCGGACCGACGGTGTTGAACGGGCGCACGATCACCGCGCCGACGCTGTGTTCCATCGCGTAGGTGTAGGCGAGCGTCTCGTCCAGTGCCTTCGCTTCCGCGTACGACCAGCGACTCTTCAGCGGGGAGCCCAGCACGCGATCGTCTTCTTCGGTCAGCCCGATCTTGGTGTTCTTGCCGTACACCTCGCTGGTGGAGGCCACCAGGATCCGTGCCCCGTTCTCCCGCGCGGCTTCCAGCACGGTCTCCGTGCCACGCAGGTTGGTGTGCAAGCTGTCCAGCGTCTTGCTGAGGATGGTGAACACTCCGACCGCGGCGGCGAGGTGATAGACGGCGCCGACACCCGCCATGGACCGCTTGACGATGTCGGCGTCGCAGATCGAGCCGCGCACCACGGTCAGCCGCTCGTGCCCAGCCGAACGCGCGAGATTGAGCTCGCTGCCGGTGCTGAAGTCGTCAAGCACGACGACCTCATGTCCAAGATCGAGCAGGTACTCGGTCAGATGCGAGCCGATAAAGCCGGCACCTCCGGTGACCAGACACTTCATCGGTGCCCATCCCTTCTCACTGATTCCAGCCTTTCGTTGCATTTCCGCTGTTTCCAGGTTGGTGGTGCGGCTCATACCAGCTCGCGCTGCGATGCCGAGTCGAAGCGGTAGGTCGCGTCCAGCACGATCGGGCACTTGGCCACCCAGCCGTACTCGTGCTCGGGGTGCACCGTGTGGACGATCGCGAGGTCCCAGTCCTGCCCGTGCGGGTCCAGCACGGTCTCCATGCGGCGGTCTCCGGATAGCGCGATGCGCTCCACGAGCGGGTCGTGAAAGGCGACCTTCGCACCGCGTGCTTCGAGCTCGATGATGATCTGCAATGCGGAGGATTCCCGCACATCGGCCACGCCCGGCTTGTAGCTGACGCCGACGACAACGACCCTGGCTCCGGCCATTCCGCGCCCGGCATCGGAGAGCGCTTCAACGGCCCTGTCGACGACGTGCTTCGGCCGGCGCGCGATCGCGGTCATGGCCTGCTGGACGAGCGGAGCGCCGCGCCGCACCTTGCGGAGTTGCCAGAGCAGATAGTGCGGATCGCACGGGATGCAGTGGCCACCCACGCCGGGGCCCGGGTAGAACGCGAGGAATCCGTACGGCTTGGTGGCCGCCGCGTTCGTAATCTCGATCGGGTCGAGAGAGAGCGTGCCGCAAATTTCCGCGAATTCGTTCGCCAATGCGATGCCGACCGCGCGGAACGTATTCTCGTACAGTTTGGTGAGCTCCGCCGCTTCGGGCGAGCTAACCGAGTACACGATTGGTGTGACAAATTCAAGCACAGCCTTCGCGCGGTCCGTACATTTCTGCGTCATGCCGCCGACGACACGCGGTGTCTCGCTTTGTGCGTGCTGTGAATTACCGGGGTCAATTCGTTCCGGACTGAACGCGACGAAAATGTCTTTGCCAATGGTGAAGCCGCGTTCGGCCAGCGGCTCGGCGAGCAGTTGTTTCGTGGTGCCGACGAAGCTGGTGGACGTCAAGATCAAAGTCTGCCCTTGGCGGGCGCGCTCGACGACGACGCGGCAGGCAGCCGTGAGCGGGCCGAGATCCGGGCTCAGGTGATGGTCGATCGGCGTGGGCACACATATGATCACGGTATCCGCTTCGGCCAGATACTCGAAATCAGTTGTTAGCCGAAAGTTCTTGTCGGCCAACGCCTTTGACAACCTGGCGTGATCTTCGGCCACCAGGTCGGCCGCCCCGGCCTCGATGGTTCGCAGCCGTTCGATACTCACGTCGATACCGATGGTGGGGATCGTGGCGGCGTGCAGCGCGAGCGCCGTCGGCAGGCCGACATAGCCCATACCGACGATGCCCACTGTGCCGGGTGTTGTTGGGACCGAACCATTGGTGCTCGAGACGCGGACCGTCGTCGCGGCCGGCGCCGAAACGATCCGGGTGGGCGCTAAACACACATTCTGTGCTGGTGTTTCACGCGTACTGGCTTGGGATTCCATTCTACCGCCACTCGATAAGTTCGACAGGTTTTTGTGCTCGTCGATCCGTCGAATCGACGATACGTAGCTAGTTAATTTTTCAACTCGTGTGGTGAGGTGAACGCGACTACGTTCTTTGTACTGGGAAGGCCACCGCCTTCTCCCGGGGTTGCGCGGATGGCGTTCTGGGTGCCATGCCCGCGGCACGAGCAACCTTTACCGCCTCAAGTCCACTGTGTACGTGCAGTTTCTTGAAAATGTTGCGTACGTGGGTTCGCATCGTGTTCGGGGAAACACCGAGCTGCATGGCGATCTCACCACTGCGCGTGCCCTCGACCATGCCGAGCAGCACTTCCCGTTCCTTGCCACTGAGCACGTCCAGTGGACCGGAGCAATCGCGGACGTTCCGCACGTCCGCGCGCAGTTGCCGGAGTACTGCCCCCAGATACTCTGGTGGAAACCAGGCGTGCCCGCCCATGACCGCGCGCAGCACGGTGAGCAGGTGTTCGGTGGTGCTTTCCTTTGGCACCCACGCGTCGGCTCCGGCGCGCGCGGCATCGATGACCTTTGCGGTGTCCTGGCTACCGGTAAGCACCACGATGTGCGTGGCCGGCACCGAGGCGATGAGCTCTCGCAGTAATTCCTTACCGCGAACACCGGGTGCGTCCAGATCGATGATCACGACGTCCGGGTTCTGCCGGACTACCGAGTCCACCAGCGCCGGGTCGTTTGTCGCCGCCTTGCCGACGATCCAGATGTCCGGCGCGGCGGACAGCGTGGTTGCCAAGGCTTCGGTCAGCATGAGGTGGTCGTCGACAAGGAAGGTACGAACGAAGGGCACGAGAACCACTCTCCGCCGTCGCGGCAGAATTGTCCTCGTACAGCCATACGAGTTCCGGCTCATGCAGGTGGATGAGATCTTCGCGCACCGCGCCCGCCCCCCGCGAATGACGTACTACTGCTAGTCCAACGATGGGAGGCGGTTGCGCTTCGCGAGCTCTAACGTCTCGAAGTGCCTGACGTCGAGAGCTGGGTGGCTTCCGCATGCCTTCGAATCCGTATACCCGTCCGAACCGTGTCATGACCGTTGGCGCCATCGCCTACGCGCGGCGGGTGGTGGTCGTGCTGGCCGTTGCCCTGCTGGGGCTGTCGATGGTGTACGCCATCGGGGGCGCGCCGAAGGCGGTTGCGCAAGGGCAGACCGTGGTGAGCCTGACGTTCGACGACGGCTATGCGGACAACATGAACGCGCTGCCGATATTGAACCAGCACGGCATGAACGGCACGTTCTATGTCACCACCGGCCCGGTCGGCACAGCCGGCCACCTCACAAGAGCCAATCTGGACAGCCTCGCGGCGAGCGGCAACGAGATCGCAGGGCACACCGTGACGCACCCCGATCTCACCACCGTTCCCGCGGACGAGGCACGACGCCAGATCTGCAATTCCCGTGCCACCCTGACCAGTTGGGGCTTCCCGCAGACGTCGTTCGCGTACCCGTACGCCACACACAACTCCCAGCTCGAGGACATCGTCGCGGAGTGCGGGTACAACAGCGCGCGCACCCTCGGCGATCTGCAGACCAGGTTCGGATGTCCCGGCTGCCCCTACGCGGGGCCGATTCCGCCGACCAACCCGTACAACGTTCCGGCACCCGCCCAGCAGGACGGGAACTGGACGTTGGATGATCTGAAGAGCGCCGTGACCAACGCGGAGGGCAGCGGCGGAGGCTGGGTCCCGCTGACCTTCCACCACGTGTGCGACAACTGCGGTTCGCTGGCGATCAGCCCGGCGCTGCTGGACCAGTTCCTTTCCTGGCTGGCTCAACGGGGATCGCTCGGCACCACCGTGAAGACGGTCGACGATGTCGTCGGTGGCGCGGTGCAGCCGGTCGTGACCGTTCCGCCGGCCACCAACACCGAGCTGGTCAACACGTCGCTGGAGGATTCCACCGGCGGTTCCGGTTTCCCGGATTGCTGGATGGCGACCGGGTGGGGCACGAACACGGCGACCTGGACGCGAACCACCGATGCGCACACCGGGCAGGCGGCGCAACGGCTGGACGTGACCGGATACAGCGACGGCGATGCCAAGCTGATGCCCACCCTGGATACCGGGGCGTGTTCCCCGGCTGGGACGCCTGGGCAGAGCTATGAGCTCGGCACCTGGTACAAGTCGGACGCGATAACCCAGTTCGCGGTGTACTACCGGACGGCTTCGGGCGCATGGACGTACTGGACGTCCAGCCCCTGGTTCGGCCCAGCCACCAACTGGACCGAGGCGAAGTGGACCACACCTGAACTACCACCGGAAGCCGTTGGCGTGAGCTTCGGGCTCGCGCCGATCGGCAACGGCACGCTAACCACGGACGATTACAGCTTCGCCCAGGCGAGTCCGCCACCGGTGAATACGGCGCTGAGCAACACGTCCCTCGAGGAAGCGACCGGCGGCTCGGGTTTCCCGGATTGCTGGATGCCGGGCGGCTGGGGCGCCAACACGCCGACCTGGACGCGAACCGCCGACGCGCACAGCGGGCAGGCCGCGCAGCGATTGGACATAACCGGCCACGTGGACGGTGACGCCAAGCTGCTGCCGAGCTGGGACGCGGCCGGCTGCACGCCGGCGATCACACCAGGGCAGAGTTACGACCTCGGCACCTGGTATAAGGCGAATGGGACCAGTCAGTTCGCCTTGTACTATCGGACGGTGTCCGGCAACTGGACGTACTGGACGTCGAGCCCGTGGTTCGGCTCGGCTGCCGACTGGACCGAGGCGACGTGGACGACGCCGCCCGCGCCCACCGACGCCGCCGCGATCAGCTTCGGACTGGCGCTGATCGGCAACGGCACGCTCACCACCGACGACTACAGCTTCGCGGCTGGTGGATAGGTGCGGCGTATACACGTGGCCCTACCGGTAGCGCTGCTGGCGCTGTCGGGGTGCGCGGCACCCGGAGCGTCCGGGGCCGGGCACTATCCGTGGCATACCGATATCACCGCGACGACGTTCTGGGTGGGGGAAATCTTCGACCCTCATGCCGCGGATGGCAGCCAGGTGATCTCGGCGTACGACGGGCAGTGGATGCGGCATTACGGCGGCTGCGATGGTGTTGTCCGGCAGGACGAGTGTCACACCGAACAGCGCACCGCCGAGAACGGATACTTTCCCACCAGCATGACGCCGAAGGAGAACCCCTTCTATCTGGACCTGCCGTTCAACGACGTCGGCGATCCGGTGGCTTTCCGGCAGCGAGCCGAGGTGGTGCCATGGGCGGATGAACCGGAATATGCCCAGCATGCCGACGATCGCGGGTTCAGCTTCATGAAGAACCGCTGGGTGGAGATCACCCGTGACGGCCGGACGTGCTACGGCCAGATTCAAGACGCCGGTCCCGGTGAGTACCGGGACGCCGAGTACGTTTTCGGCAGCGACGATGTCCGGCCGGCCAACGAGCGCTACGGCGGGGCGGGCATGGATGTCTCGCCCGCACTCAACGGATGCCTTGGCTTCAGCGAGCTCAACGGCAAGAACGATCGCGTCGACTGGCGTTTCGTGGACGACGTCGATGTGCCAGATGGCCCATGGAAGACCCTGATAACCACCCGACAGGTCTCCCCCTAGCACCCACTGCCGTCATGACAAAACTGCGTTCGGCGTAATCGGTTAACCGGCAAATGGCCCTGTAGGGCATAAAGTCCCTGCTGATTAGGGCCATTCGTGCGCAACGGTCGGCACACCGTTGACGATTCAATGGACGACGGAGCTGTTTCGGGTTGCCGCGGATCGTCACATCGGTTCGCGTAGGTCGCCCTGAATGCGCTAAGTCGCGTCAGCGCGAAGGGGAGAGTCGGGTGAACATGTCGGGTGACCGCCGCACGAGCAGGGGAAGGCGCAACGCCGACCACGGTGCGGACGCGTTACGTGGTGCCCTGCACGATGTCGGGCACGATCTCGCGACGCTTGGTTACCTGATCGAAGCGGTACGCGGAGATACCTCGCTCTCATCGCCCGCGCGAGCCCGGGTAGAACTCGTCGAGCGAGAACTGAGTCGCCTCGTGGAGATCATCCGCGGCGCGATATCCCAGGACGCCACGCCGGCGATGATCAATGTTCGACCGCTGATACAACAGCTGGTCTCGGTGCACACGCTGGTGGGTGGCGCGGAAATCGTGTTCGTGGCGCGGGCGGACCTGAAGTTGCATGTGGACAGCACGATTTTGTGGCGCATCCTGAGCAACCTGGTGCAGAACGCGCTGCGGGCGGCCGGGCCGACCGGCCGGGTCGAGCTGGCGCTCCACGATCACCCGACACCGGTGATCGCGATCAGCGACAACGGACCTGGATTCGGTGCCGCTCCCGGTGGGTGGGGCACGATCGGACTGGGTGTGGTGGATCGCTTGGCGCGGGTGTGCGGAGCGCAGCTTCGGTTCGAAGATCGTGAACCCCATGGGACGCGGGTGGAACTTGCTTTCTCGGAACAGCCGACACGGGCTACCGCCGGCATCGAAGGGACCAGCTCATGACCACCACCGTCGTGCTCGGTGACGACCATGTCGTCTTCCTGGAAGCACTCGTCACGGTACTGGAACAACGCGAGTTCACCATTCACGGTGTCGCCGATTCCCTTGCCGGGGTGGTAGCTCTTGTCGGGGAGAGCCGGCCACAGATATGCCTCCTCGACCGGCGCTTCGCCGATGGCGACGGTGTCGAGGGAGTGTCCGCCGTGCTGGCCGCGAGCCCGCAGACCAAGGTCATCATGTTGACGGCGGACACCGACAAGGACGGCATGTTCCACGCGCTGCAATCCGGCGCGGTCGGCTACGTGCACAAGACCGGTGGCGTCGCGAACCTCACCAGGGCGATCGAAAGGGTCGCGCGCGGCGAGGTCCTGATCGATGTGCCCGCGTCGTGGCACGAACGGGTAAGGCCGGATTCGTCGAGCGACATGCACCGCCTGGCCGCGCACCTGACCAGGCGCGAACGGGAATGTCTCGCGCTGCTGGTCGAGGGGTTCGGGACCGGCCAGATGGCGAAGCGGATGAGTGTTTCGGTCACCACGGTGCGCAGCCACGTGCAATCGCTGCTGACCAAGCTCGGCGCTCACTCGCGCCTCGAAGCCGCGTCGTTCGCGGTGCGGTACTCGCTGGTCTGAGTGGGCCGCACGGGCGGTTTACCGTCACGCCGGTGTCACGACTGCGGACATGATCGGTAACGGTTGACGGCTTCGCCGTCGCGACCGATGCCGGTATGCCGCGTGACGCGGCGAAATACCGGTGGTCCGCCGGACGTGGCCGCCAGGCCGTGGAACGCGGGGTGCCTACACTTGACTTTCGTGGTTTCGCGCCCGTGCGGGCGGCGCGCCACACCCATCGAGGAGGTCACGCGGCGCCATGTCACCCAGACGCCCGTTCAGCAGGGTCGTGACCGCGGTACTGGCCGGCGTCGCGACCGCTGGGCTGGTCGCCGCGTGCACGCCCGCGACCGGGACGACGGAGGCCGGCGGTCAGCAGGACCCGCGGGCCCCCGCGCCCCGGGAACTCACCGTCGGCAACGAGCGGCAGAGTAGGAACGTGGTGGCCGCCGGGGGCGGGGATTCGCCGTACAACTACGGGCCGACCGTCATGCAGGACGGCGGCATGACGCGGATGTGGTGGTGCAGCCAGCTCGGCAGCGCACGCCCGCCGGGCGACGACGTGCTCTACGCCGAGAGTCCGTCGGTCGACGGCCCGTTCGGGGTGTCCGGTGGAGGGCGCGCGCATCCGGTGTTCAGCGGCAGCCGAGGCGGTTTCGACGCGATGCACACCTGCGACCCGTCGGTGATCAAGGTCGCGGATACCTACTACCTGTACTACACCGGCGCGTCCGGAGATCACGATCACGGGAACAAGATCGGGTTGGCGACGAGCGAGGACGGGGTGCACTGGTCGCGGGCGAACGGTGGTGAGCCGATCGTCACGCCGGCAGGCGACCGGCCGGTGCGCAACAGCTACGGCGTCGGCCAGCCGGGTGCGGTGTACCTGGACGGCTGGTTCTACCTGATGTTCACGGACACAACCGGGCGCAAAGCCGGCTGGAACGGCGCGGGGCAATTCGTGTTGCGCGCCAAGGATCCCGCGTTCGGCGACGGTGTGCAGGCGCTCACCGACTCGGGCTTCCGGCCGGTGGAGAGCACCCACGCGTCAAGGGAGCGGGCGATCGTCGACGCGTTCAGCGCGGATTTGATGTGGGTGCGGCAACTCGATGCTTTCGCGGTCGCGCACGAAACATCCAAGGGGACGACGCTGACGTTCTGGGACCGGGATTTCACCCGGCACCCGTACCGGGCGGTGCACGTCGCGGGTCCGTGGCGGGAAGGGCCGGGATTGCTGCGGCAACCGGACGGGCACGCCCCGGTGTCCGCGGAGGATCCGTGCGGCCGGATACCCATCGACGTGGTGCGCGCGACGCGGAACCAGCGGGCGCCAACCGATATGCGGCACTTCGGGCTGGACATCACGAACGCGCCAGGGTGCGCGAACACCGGGCGGGCGCTCAACGTGCTGGACGGTTTCGCCGCGGTTTCCCCGATGCGGACGGTCGATCTGGTGATCGAAGGCAAGCTGCTGCGGATCGAACGTCGCTCGGTGGCCGAGAAGCTGGCCAAGAACATCCTGGACGGGCACGTCCCGGTGCTGGAAAAGGCGTCGGTCGCCGGGCGGCTGACGCCGGGAACCCCCGCGAAACAGGCACCCGGCAGGGGTGTGGGTTTTCTCCTCGACGGCGGGAAACTGTGGCGTGTTCACGCACCCGGGGTGGTTGAGCTGAATTCCTCCCCGATCGGTGACGTGAGCCCGCAGGTGTGGGACTCCTACGGCAAGGGCCCGGAGCTGGTCGACCGCTCCTGAGCCGTGCGCGGGAAATCCGGTCGAGTTGGCCGCGGCCGCCACCTAGCCTTGATGACCATGCCGGTACGACAAGCTCTTCGCGACGACCTGAAAAAGGCCTTGAAAGAGCGGGACAAGACAGCCACCGCGACCATTCGATCGGCGCTGGCCGCGATCGCCAACGCGGAAGCGGTGCCGGTGCCCGACGATAGCCAGGCGTTGCCGCTGGGAACCGTCGGGCTCAGTTCGGATGTCGAGCGCCGGGCACTGGACCCGGAGGATGTCAGGGAGATTCTCCGCGCCGAGGCGGCGGAGCGTCGTACCGCGCTGGCGGAATACCAGCGGGCCGGGCAACAGGCCATGGCCGAGCGAATGCGGGCGGAGCTTCAGGTGCTCGCCCGGTACGTCGAGCCCGAGGAAGGACGCCCGAGCTAACGGCTTTGCCCCGGAGCGTCCGGCCACGGGTCGTAGTCCACCTCGAGCGGTTCCTGCTCGGGGCGTTCGGCTGCCGGCACGTGCTGCAGGTTGATCCGGATCCGGTACCAGATCGAGCTCCGGCCTCGCATCCCGTCCAGCAGGACGTCGGCAGGCTCCAGGTAGTCCGCCACCGCCGGGTGCCGCGCCTTCCACCGCCGCAGCCCGTCCTGCGCCTGCGCCTTGGTCTTGGCGCGTGCGATCTCGATGAGCGGCATGGTCTGCACCCGGCGGCCGGCCCCCTTTGGCGGTTTCTCGGCCGGCCCGAGCCGTTCCGCGAGCTCGAGCAGCGCCCGCAACGATCCCGGCGCATCGTCGATGCCCCGCCACGGATCGTCGTTCGCCGAATGACGCTCCGGCACGGTGTCCAGGGTGTAGTCCTCCGGGCGGCACCCCGGTACCTCGGCCCAGCGCAGCGGGGTGGAAACTCGGGCATCGGGGGTCGGGCGCACCGAGTACGCCGAGGCGACCGTTCGGTCCTTCGCATTCTGGTTGAAGTCGACGAACACGCCCTGCCGCTCCTCCTTCCACCACCGGCTGGTGGCTAGGTCGGGCGCGCGGTTCTCCACTTCCCGCGCGACGGTCTCGGCGGCCAGCCGCACCTCGCGAAACAACCAGCGCGGCTCGATGCGGGCGTAGACGTGGAAACCGCGCGAGCCCGACGTTTTCGGCCACCCGGTGAGGCCGTGGTCCTCCAGTACCTCGCGCGCGAGGTGCGCCACGTCGAGTACCTGGGCCCAGGGGACGCCCGGCAGCGGGTCCAGGTCGATGCGCAGCTCGTCCGGATGGTCCAGATCCTCGGCAAGGACCGGGTGCGGGTTGAGGTCGACGCAGCCGAGGTTCACCACCCAGGCCAGCGCCGCGGCGTCCCGGACCACGACCTCTTCGGCCGATCGGCCGGAGGCGTAGTTCAGCTCGGCGACCTCGATCCAGTCCGGCCGGTTGCCGGGGGCGCGCTTCTGGAAGAAGGCCTCCTCCTCGATCCCCTTCACGAAGCGCTTCAGGATCATCGGCCGGCCCGCGACGCCACGGAGCGCGCCGTCCGCGACGGCAAGGTAGTACCGGACCAGGTCCAGTTTGGTGTGCCCACCGGACGCGAAGATCAGCTTTTCCGGGTGGGTGATCGTCACCTCGCGCCCGGCGACCTCCAGGGTCTGCTTCGACATATCTTCACGATAGAGCGGTGCGGGCCCGTTTTCCGGCCGTTATGCGGCTACTCCGTCCGCGCGCGCGGGTGCGGGCTCGGGCGCCGGGCGGGCTCGGTGCGCCGCCCCCTTCGCTCCCGTTCGGCGACGTCGTCCGGTGGCTGCATCCGCCCGCCGACGAGCAATCCGAGTCCGGCGGGCGCCAGCACCAGCAACGCGATGAACGCGGCACCACCGGTCAGCGCCGGCGCCAACTCGCTCACGCCGGTCTGATCGACGAGGACGCCCCGCCCGATCACCGCGAGCACCCCGGAGAGCGGCCCGCTGATCAACGCCGCGATGAACCAGGTGCGTCCCCGGTCCGGCCGGCGCAACCAGCCGTCCAGCGCTCCCCACAGCGCGGCCACGCCGATCAGCAGGGCGAGCACGATCGGCCGGACCACGCTCAGATCGGTGGGCATCCGCACCTCGACGGCGGACAGCGCCACCTGCACCGCGGCGTGCACCACCGACATCACAACCGCACGCAGCAACCACGCGGACATCCCCTCACTGTACGGCCAAGGAGGTCTTAAGCTCGCGGGTATGCCCGAAGCACACCTGCACCGGCGGGAAGCCCTCCGCGAACATCTGCGGGAGCGTGAGCTGGACGCCCTGCTCGTGACCAATTTGCTGAACGTCCGGTATCTCACCGGGTTCACCGGCTCGAACGCGGCGCTGCTCGTGCACGCCGCTGACCGGCAGGGCGACGAGCAGCGCACCGCGTTCGGCACGGACGGGCGCTACCGCACGCAGTCCGCCGCTCAGGTGCCGGAGCTCGAGCGGGTCATCGAGCGGCCCAGTGCCGAGGCTCTCGTGGCGTGGGCGGCCAAACGGCCGGAGGAGTACCGCCGGGTCGGCTTCGAGAGCCAGCACGTGACCGTGGACGGCCTCGATTCGCTCACCGAGGCGGCGCAGGAAGTAGAGCTTCAGCGGGCGCCCGGCATGGTGGAGGCGCAGCGGCAGATCAAGGACGACGCCGAGATCGAGGCGCTGCGGATGGCCTGCGCGGCCGCCGACCGCGCGCTCGTCGACCTGCTCGAACACGGGAGTATCCGAGCCGGGCGTACCGAGCGGGAGATCGCCCGCGAGCTGGAGAACCGGATGCTCGACTACGGCGCGGCCGGCCCGTCGTTCGAGACGATCGTCGCCGCCGGTGCCAACTCCGCGGTGCCGCACCACCGGCCGACCGACACGGTGCTTGCCAAGGGCGACTTCGTGAAGCTGGATTTCGGGGCGCTGGTTGACGGCTATCACTCGGACATGACCCGCACCCTTGTCATCGGCGAGCCGGCCGAATGGCAGCGCGAAATCTACGAAGTGGTGCGCACCGCGCAGGCCACCGGCCGGGCAGCGGCGGTGCCCGGTGCCGAGGTGATCTCGGTGGACAACGCGGCGCGGGAGGTCATCACCCAAGCCGGGTACGGCGAGCGGTTCCCGCACGGGCTCGGGCACGGCGTGGGGCTCGAGATCCACGAGGCACCGATGCTGGCCAGCACCGGGGTCGGTACACTTACCCCGGGTATGGCGGTGACCGTCGAGCCCGGTATCTATCTCGCCGGGCGGGGCGGTGTGCGCATCGAGGACACGCTGGTCGTGCGGGACGACGCTCCCGAAATCCTCACGTTGAGCAGTAAAGAGCTCACCGTCGCCTAGACAGCGCACCCGTCACTCACGAATCCGATCTGCGAGGAGAAGCCTGACCCCGTGGCCACCACGAACGATCTGAAGAACGGCATGGTCCTCAACATCGATGGCCAGCTCTGGAGCGTTGTCGAGTTCCAGCACGTGAAGCCGGGCAAGGGCGGTGCCTTCGTCCGCACCAAACTCAAGAATGTGCTCTCCGGCAAGGTCGTTGACAAGACGTTCAACGCCGGTACCAAGGTCGACACCGCAACCGTGGACCGCCGCACCATGACCTACCTGTACAACGACGGTTCGGACTTCGTGTTCATGGACGGCGACACCTACGACCAGATCACCGTGCCGAGCAAGATCGTCGGCAACGCGGCGAGCTTCATGCTGGAGAACACCGATGTGATCGTCGCGAATCACGAGGGCGATCCGCTGTACGTGGAGCTGCCCGCCTCGGTCGAGCTGGTCATCGAGCACACCGACCCCGGTGTGCAGGGCGATCGCTCCACCGGGGGCTCGAAGCCGGCGAAGCTGGAGACCGGTGCCGAGGTCCACGTGCCGCTGTTCATCAGCACCGGCGAGAAGATCAAGGTGGACACCCGCGACGGGCGCTATCTTGGCCGAGTGAACGCCTGAGATGGCGGAAAGACACCCCGGTGGCCGCCGCAGCTCCCGCAAGCGGGCCATCGAGTTCCTGTACGAGGCCGCGGTCCGCGAAATGGACCCGGTGACGTTGCTCAGCCAGCGCATCGGCTCGCCGGACGTGGACCCGGTTGCCGACTACACCGTGACGCTGGTGGAAGGCGTGCAGGAAAACCTCACGCGGATCGACGAGCTGCTCGCCGAGCACGCGGAGGGCTGGTCGTTGCAGCGGATGCCGCCGCTGGATCTCGCGGTGCTCCGGCTCGGCCTCTACGAGCTGCTGTGGGCAGCCGACATACCCGATCCGGTCGCCATCGACGAGGCCGTGCACCTCGTCAAGACGCTGTCTACCGAGGACTCACCGCGGTTCGTCAACGGGGTACTCGGGCGGATCGGTGGAATAGCCGACCAGCTGCGCGCCGTGCTGTGAGTCTCCCGCACGACGCGCAACCAGCCGGGTTCACTCCTCTTTGGACGGCCGTGCCTCGGGAGGCAGCACACCCCAGTCGATCAGCTGCTCGGTGAGCTCGCCGGGTGTCATGTCGTAGATGATGGCCAACGACCGGAGATCCTCCGTCCGGATGGACAGCACCTTGCCGTTGTAGTCGCCGCGCTGGCTCTGGATGGTCGCCGCGTAACGCGCGAGCGGCCCGACCTTCTCGGCGGGAAGCTGCTGCAGACGTTCCAGATTGATCACAATTTTGGTGGCGGGTTCGGCGCCCGACGGCACACGGCCCTCGGGGAGCAACTCCACGACAGGGACGCCGTAGAAGTCCGCGAGTTCAGCCAGCTTCTGAACCGTGACCGCGCGGTCGCCCCGCTCGTACGAGCCCACCACGACGGCCTTCCACCGGCCGCCGGATTTCTGCTCAACCCCGTGCAGGGACAGTCCTTGCTGCTGACGAATCCCCCGGAGTTTGGCTCCGAGCGCCTTGGCATAGTCGCCCATGTGGCGTTCTCCGTTCATTCGCTCCGTCGGCGGGTAGTGCCGCCGCGGCAATCGTGAGATCGATACGCAGAGTAATGGTTACCGACTGTCGTCACCAGGTCAAGGTGCAGTGGCTGCTGCGGTTGGGCGAGATGGGTTACACCACCCAGTCGGCTTACCGTCCGTGCCTGATACGGTCAGTTCGGCTACTGCCGAACGGGAGACCAGCAGGCGGGGCCACCGACATCCTTTAATGATCCGTCCAGTGAGGCGGAGAAGGAGGTCCAGACGTGGCGTCACGGTCGCGTGGCGCGGCGAATTCGGCCGGGGGGCGGGAGTTGCTTTCCGCCGGTGACGTCGCACGCACTATCGCCCGCATGGCTCACCAGATCATCGAGAAGACGACCTTGGACGCGGAACACAAGCCGCCGGTCGTGCTCCTCGGCATCCCCACCCGTGGCACCAGCCTCGCAGCCAGGCTGCGCGAGCGGATCACCGAATTCTCCGGCGTCGACGTACCTGCCGGCGCGCTGGACATCACGCTTTACCGGGACGACCTGCGCCGCCGGCCGAACCGGCCGCTCGCGGAGATCTCGCTGCCGGAAACCGGGATCGACGAGGCGCTGGTGATTCTGGTCGACGACGTGCTGTTCTCCGGTCGCACCATCCGGGCCGCGCTGGACGCGCTGCGGGACCACGGCCGGCCGAGCGCGGTTCAGCTCGCCGTGCTTGTCGACCGCGGGCACCGCGAGCTGCCGATCCGCGCCGACTACGTGGGCAAGAACGTGCCGACCTCGCGGGACGAGGACGTAGTGGTGCGCCTCGCCGACGTGGATGGCGCCGATGGCGTCGTGGTGCGCGGGGGACGGCGATGAAGCACCTGCTCGGCACCGAGGGGCTCAGCGCGAAGACCGCGACGGCCGTGCTGAACACCGCGGACAACCTGAAGCGCACGCTGCTCGGTCGCGAGGTCCACAAGCTGCCGACGTTGCGCGGGCGCACCGTGGTCACGATGTTCTACGAGAACTCCACCCGCACCCGAGCGTCGTTCGAGATCGCCGGCAAATGGATGAGCGCGGACGTGGTGAACGTCTCCGCGAGCGGATCGTCGGTCGGCAAGGGTGAGTCGTTGCGGGACACCGCACTGACGCTGTCCGCGGCAGGCGCGGACTGCGTCGTCATCCGTCATCCGGCATCCGGCGCGGCACAGCGGCTCGCCCACTGGCTGCACGCCGAGGGCACCGCGGTGGTGAACGCGGGCGATGGCATGCACGAGCACCCCACGCAGGCGTTGCTGGACGCCGCGACCCTGCGGGAGCGGCTCGGTCCCCTCGATGGCAGGCGCGTCGCGATCGTGGGCGACGTGTTGCACAGCCGGGTGGCCAGGTCGAACGTCCACCTGCTGAGCACGCTTGGCGCGGAGGTGGTGCTGGTGGCGCCGCCCACCCTGCTGCCCGTTGGCGTGGCGAGCTGGCCGGTCGCCGTCTCGCACACGCTGGACGCCGAGCTCCCATCGCTCGACGCGATCATGATGCTCCGGGTGCAGGCCGAGCGGATGCACGGTGGCTTCTTCCCGTCCGCGCGGGAGTACTCGATCACCTACGGGCTGTCCGAGGCACGGCAGGCGATGCTGCCCGAGCACGCGGTGGTGCTGCACCCGGGGCCGATGCTGCGCGGCATGGAGATCGCCTCGGCGGTCGCCGACTCGCCGCGCGCCGCGATCACCGAGCAGGTCCACAACGGCGTGCACGTGCGGATGGCGGTGCTCTACCACCTACTCGCCGGCGAGGAGGCCACCCCATGACGGGCCGGGTGTTCACAACTGGGCTGGAGGCGGCGTGACGGCGTTGTTGATCAAGGGTGTGCGGCCGTACGGCGAGGGTGATCCGGTCGACATGCTGGTGCGGGACGGCGTGCTCAGCGAGATCGGCCCGAACCTTGCCGCGGACGGCATGCGGATGCTGGACGCGGCCGGGCTGGTCGCACTGCCCGGGTTCGTGGACCTGCACACGCATCTGCGCGAGCCAGGCAGGGAAGACGCCGAGACCATCGAGTCCGGCTCGCGGGCGGCCGCACTCGGCGGTTACACCGCGGTGTTCGCGATGGCCAACACCGACCCGGTGACCGACAACGCGGTGATCGCCGAGCACGTGTGGCGGCGGGGCCAGGCGATCGGCCTTGTCGACGTGCACCCGGTGGGAGCCGTGACCGTTGGCCTTGACGGCGCCAAGCTCGCCGAGCTGGGCACCATGGCGGCATCGGCAGCGGCGGTGCGGATGTTCTCCGACGACGGGTACTGCGTGGACGACCCGCTGATCATGCGGCGCGCGCTGGAGTACTCGGTGGCGCTGGACGCGGTGATCGCGCAGCACGCCGAGGAACCCCGGCTGACGGCCGGCGCGCAGGCGCACGAGGGCGAGCGCGCCGCCAGGCTCGGGCTCGCCGGCTGGCCGCCAAGCGCCGAAGAGACGATCGTCGCGCGGGACTGCCTGCTGGCCGAGCACGCCGGCGGGCGGCTGCACATCTGCCACGTCTCCAGCGCCGGTACCGTGGAGGTGTTGCGCTGGGCGAAAGACCGGCGCGACGTGTGGGTCTCCGCCGAGGTAACGCCGCACCACTTGCTGCTCACCGACGAGCGGCTGACCAGCTACGATCCGGTGAACAAGGTCAACCCGCCGCTGCGCACCGCCGCGGACGTGAAGGCGCTGCGGTCCGCGCTGGCCGACGGGGCGATCGACTGCGTGGCCACCGACCACGCGCCGCACGCCCCGCAGGACAAGGACTGCGAGTGGTCGCAGGCCAAGCCCGGCATGCTCGGGCTGCAGACCGCGCTGTCCATCGTGGTGGAGACGATGCAGGTAGCCGGGCTGCTGGACTGGCGCGGGGTTGCCAGGGTGATGAGCGAGCGTCCAGCGGAGATCGCCGGGCTTGCCGACCACGGGCGGCCGCTCGAGGTGGGCGAGCCAGCCAACCTCGCGCTGGTGGACCCGGACGCGCGCTGGACGGTGCGGGGTGAGCAGCTGGCGAGCGTTGCCGGCAATACCCCGTACGACGGGATGGAGTTGATGGCACGGGTGGTCGGCACGGTGTTGCGTGGCCGCGTCACCGCGGGACAGGAGAGGATCGCCGGATGACGCGGACACTGCTGACCCTCGCGGTGCTGGCGCTGTTCGTGCTGTGCCTGCTCGCGATGTGGCTCGGCTGGCAGCGTCGAGCGCGGCGGCAGCGCGCCGTGCTGCCCGCGTTTCCGGACGTTCCCTCGCGCCTGCTCGAGGAGTCCGTACTGCTGGAGACCACCGGGGTGTATGTCGGCACGGTGAACGCCGGCGACTGGCAGGACCGGATCACCGTCGGGGATATCGGCCATCGCGCGGCCGGGGCGCTGCGCTGGTACGCCAGCGGTTTGGTGATCGAACGCACCGGGGCAGCCACGCTGTGGATCCCAGCCAGCTCGCTCGTCGACGCGCGTACCGATCGGGCGCTCGCGGGCAAGGTGATGGGGACCGAAGGCCTGCTGGTGGTGCGCTGGCGGCTCGGCGAGTACGAGCTGGATACCGGCTTCCGTGGCGACGACAAGGCCGTCTATCCACAGTGGATCGAGATGTTGCGCGCCGCCGTACCGGTGGAAAACGCGCATGGGCAGGGGAAGTAGGAAGCAGTGAGCAGTACGCAGCAGGTACCGGCAGCGCTGGTCCTCGAGGACGGCAAGGTCTTCCGGGGCAGCGGCTACGGGGCATCCGGCCGGACGCTCGGTGAGGTGGTGTTCTGCACCGGGATGACCGGCTACCAGGAAACGCTGACCGACCCGTCGTATCACCGGCAGATCGTGGTGGCCACCGCACCACAGATCGGCAACACCGGGTGGAACGACGAGGACGACGAGTCGAATCGGATCCAGGTCGCCGGCTACGTGGTGCGCGATCCGGCGCGGATCCCGTCGAACTGGCGCTCCACCAGATCGCTCGAGTCCGAATTGGACAACCAGGGCGTGGTGGGTATTTCCGGGGTGGACACCCGCACGCTCACCCGGCACATCCGGGAACACGGTGCGATGCGCGCCGGAGTGTTCTCCGGGCAGGCCCTGGAGGACGACAAGGGAATGCTGGCCAAGGTGCTGGCCAGCCCATCGATGGCCGGCGCCGATCTGGTCGGCCAGGTGACCACCCCGGAGCCGTACGTGGTGCCGGCGGCCGGCGAGCGCCGGTTCCGGGTCGCCGCACTGGATCTCGGCATCAAGTCGAACACCCCGAGGATGATGGCCGCGCGGGGCATCGAGGTCCACGTGCTGCCCGCGACGTCCACGATGGACGACCTGCTCGCGACCAAGCCGGACGGCGTGTTCCTCGCCAACGGGCCGGGTGATCCGGCCACCCAGCGGCACGCGATCGGTCTCACCGAGGGGGTGCTGGAACGGCGTACCCCGCTGTTCGGCATCTGCTTCGGCAATCAGATCCTTGGCCGCGCGCTCGGGCTCGGCACCTACAAGATGCGTTACGGGCATCGCGGCATCAACATCCCGGTGATCGACGTGAACACCGGCAAGGTGGCGATCACCGCGCAGAACCACGGGTTCGCGCTGGAGGGCGAACCGGGCGCGCGGTTCGATACCCCGTTCGGCGCCGCGCAGGTGAGCCACTACTGCCCGAACGACGACACCGTCGAAGGCGTGCGATGCCTCGAGGTGCCGGCGTTTTCCGTGCAGTACCACCCGGAAGCGGCCGCCGGCCCGCACGACGCGGCACCCCTTTTCGACGAGTTCGTGCGGCTGATGGACGGGGCTCGCTGATGCCCAAGCGGACAGACATCGAGCACGTCCTGGTGATCGGCTCGGGGCCGATCGTGATCGGACAGGCATGCGAGTTCGACTACTCCGGCACCCAGGCCTGCCGGGTGTTGCGGACCGAGGGGTTGCGGGTCAGCCTGGTGAACTCGAATCCGGCGACGATCATGACGGACCCGGAGTTCGCGGACGCGACCTACATCGAACCGATCACGCCGGAGTTCGTCGAGAAGGTGATCGCGGCCGAGCGGCCGGACGCGCTGCTCGCCACGCTCGGCGGGCAGACCGCGCTGAACACCGCGGTGGCGCTGCACGAGCGGGGCGTGCTCGACAAGTACGGCGTGGAGCTGATCGGCGCGGACATCGAGGCGATCCAGCGAGGCGAGGACCGGCAGAAGTTCAAGGACATCGTGGCCTCGGTTGGCGCGGACGTGCCGCGCAGCGCGCTGTGCCACTCGATGGACGAGGTCCGCGAGTTCGTGGCGAACCGCGGTCTGCCGGTGGTCATCCGGCCGTCGTTCACGATGGGCGGGCTGGGTTCCGGGATGGCGCACACCCCGGAAGACCTGGAGCGGATGGCCTCGCTCGGGCTGACCGAGAGCCCGGTGCACGAGGTGCTGATCGAGGAGAGCGTGCTCGGCTGGAAGGAGTTCGAGCTCGAGCTGATGCGCGACCGGCACGACAACGTGGTGGTGGTGTGCTCGATCGAGAACGTGGACCCGATGGGCGTGCACACCGGGGATTCGGTGACGGTGGCGCCGGCGATGACGCTCACCGACCGCGAGTTCCAGCACATGCGCAACGTCGGCATCGACGTGTTGCGCGCGGTTGGGGTGGACACCGGCGGGTGCAACATCCAGTTCGCGATCCATCCGGGGACCGGCCGGATGGTGGTGATCGAGATGAACCCCCGGGTGTCTCGCTCGTCGGCGCTTGCCTCCAAGGCGACGGGTTTCCCGATCGCGAAGATCGCCGCGAAGCTGGCCATCGGGTACAGGCTGGACGAGATCAGCAACGACATCACCGGTGAGACGCCGGCGTCCTTCGAGCCGACCCTTGACTACGTGGTGGTCAAGGTGCCGCGGTTCGCGTTCGAGAAGTTCCCCGGCGCCGACCAGACGTTGACCACCACCATGAAGAGCGTCGGCGAGGCGATGTCGATCGGCCGGAACTTCGTGGAGGCGCTCGGCAAGGCGCTGCGTTCCATGGAGCGCAAGGCGGTCGGGTTCTGGACGGTGCCGGACCCGGCCGGTGACGTCGATGCCTGCCTGAAGGAGCTGGGCACCCCGCACGACGGCCGGCTGTACACGGTGGAACGCGCGCTGCGGCTCGGCGCGACGGTCGAGCAGGTGCACGAGGCGTGCGGGATCGATCCGTGGTTCGTTGACCAGATCGGCTCGCTCGTCGAGTTGCGCACCGAGATCACCGCCGCGCCGGTGCTGGACGAACCGTTGCTGCGGCGGGCCAAGCGGTACGGGCTTTCGGACCGGCAGATCGCCGCGCTGCGCCCCGAGCTTGCCGGCGAGAACGGGGTGCGCACGCTGCGGCACCGGCTCGGCGTGCGGCCGGTGTTCAAGACGGTGGACACCTGTGCGGCCGAGTTCGCCGCGCGCACGCCATACCACTACTCGGCTTACGAGCTGGACTGGCAGTCCTCGGAATCGGAGGTGACCGAGCAGCGCGAGCGGGAGAAGATCTTGATCCTCGGCTCGGGGCCGAACCGGATCGGTCAGGGCATCGAGTTCGACTACTCCTGCGTGCACGCGGCGATCGCGTTGCGGGACAACGGGTTCGAGACCGTGATGATCAACTGCAATCCGGAGACGGTTTCCACCGACTACGACACCTCGGACCGGCTGTACTTCGAGCCGCTCACCTTCGAGGACGTGCTCGAGGTGGTGCACGCCGAGCAGACCTCCGGCACGGTGGCCGGGCTGATCGTCCAGCTCGGCGGGCAGACCCCGCTCGGGCTCGCGCAGCGGCTCGCCGACGCGGGGGTTCCGGTGATCGGCACACCGCCGGAGGCGATCAACCTCGCCGAGGACCGCGGCTCGTTCGGCGACGTGCTCGCCTCGGCAGGCCTGCCCGCGCCGAGGTACGGGACCGCGACCTCGTTCAAGGGAGCCAAGCGGATCGCCGACGACATCGGCTATCCGGTGCTGGTGCGGCCGTCCTACGTGCTCGGTGGCCGGGGTATGGAGATCGTGTACGACGAGGCCACGCTGGAGGGCTACATCGCCCGCGCGACCGAGGTCTCGCCCGAGCACCCGGTGCTGGTGGACCGGTTCCTGGACGACGCGATCGAGATCGACGTGGACGCGCTGTACGACGGCGAACAGCTCTACCTCGGCGGCGTGATGGAACACATCGAGGAGGCCGGGATCCACTCCGGCGACTCGTCCTGCGCGCTGCCGCCGATCACGCTTGGCCGCAACGATCTGGACGCGGTGCGCGACTCAACCGAGGCGATCGCCAGGGGCGTGGGGGTGCGCGGGCTGCTCAACGTCCAGTACGCGCTCAAGGACGACGTGCTCTACGTGCTCGAAGCGAACCCCCGGGCGTCGCGCACCGTGCCGTTCGTGTCCAAGGCGACCGCGGTGCCGCTGGCCAAGGCCGCGGCCGCGGTGATGGCCGGCTCGTCGATCAAGGAGCTGCGGGCGGCCGGCGTGCTGCCGGCGGAGGGCGACGGGGGATGGCTGCCCGCGGACGCGCCGGTGGCCGTGAAGGAGGCCGTGCTGCCGTTCCACCGGTTCCGCACCCCGGAAGGGCACGGGGTGGACTCGCTGCTCGGACCCGAGATGAAGTCCACCGGCGAGGTGATGGGCATCGACGTCTCGTTCGGCCAGGCGTTCGCGAAGTCGCAGGCTGCCGCCTACGGCTCGCTGCCGACCAGCGGGCGGATCTTCGTGTCGGTCGCGAACCGGGACAAGCGTTCCCTAGTGTTCCCCGTGAAGCGGCTTGCCGACCTCGGCTTCGAGATCCTGGCGACCTCGGGGACCGCGGACGTGCTGCGGCGCAACGGGATCCCCTGCTCCGTGGTGCGTAAGCACACCGAGAACACCGAGGGCGAGGTGGACATCGTGCAGATCATCCGGAGCGGCGAGATCAACATGGTGATCAACACGCCGTACGGGAACAGCGGGCCCCGGGTGGACGGCTACGAGATCCGCACGGCCGCGGTCAGCAGGGACATCCCGTGCATCACCACCGTGCAGGGTGCCGCCGCGGCCGTACAGGGCATCGAAGCGCTCATCCGGGGTGATATCGGGGTTGGCTCGCTACAGCAGCTCCACGCCGCGCTGCGCGGCTCGTGAGCGCGCCTATGGCGGGGAAGGGCAGGGCGCGATGAGGGCTCCGTTCGGGTCCCGGCTGGCCGTGGCGGTGTCCAACCGGGGGCCGCTGTGCGTGGGGATCGACCCGCATCCGGCGTTGCTGGATGCGTGGGACTTGCCTCGGGACGCGAGCGGGCTCGAGCGGTTCGCGCTCACCTGCGTCGAGGCACTGGCCGGCGAGCTGGCCGTGCTCAAACCGCAGTGCGCCTTCTTCGAGGCGTACGGCTCACGCGGCATCGCCGTGCTCGAGCGGGTCATCGCGGAATCCCGGGAGGCCGGCGCGTTAGTGCTCGCGGACGCCAAGCGAGGCGATATCGGCTCGACGATGGCCGCCTACGCGGACGCGTTTCTCGCCGATGGCGCCCCGCTGGCCGCGGATGCCGTCACGCTGTCCCCGTATCTCGGTTTCGGCGCGCTCGAGCCCGCGCTCGCCAAGGCGGAGGAAACCGGGCGCGGGGTTTTCGTGCTCGCGCTGACCTCCAACCCGGAGGGCGCGGAAGTGCAGCGCGCGGTTGCCGGCTCAGGGAGCAGCGTCGCGCAGGGCGTTGTGGACGCCGCTGGCCGGCGAAACGCGGCGCTGTGTGCCAGCACCGGCAGCCCGCTCGGCAGTGTGGGCGTGGTGATCGGCGCGACGGTCGGCAGCACGAAACTGCAGATCAGCGAGCTGCGGGGGACGATTCTGGCGCCCGGCTACGGGGCGCAGGGTGCGGGGCTTTCCGAGCTGCGCACGGTGTTCGGAGCCCAGTTGCGGCACGTGTTGCCGAGCTCGTCGAGGGACGTGCTGCGGGCCGGTCCGGACCCTCGGGCGGTGCGCGATGCGGCGCTGCGAGCCCGCGATGAAATCGTTGCCGGCACCCCCCACCGCTAAGAAGTTCGCCTTACCAGGGCGACCCCGCGTTGTGCAGCGCATAGCCGGGTCGGTACGGTCGCGCTGTCGATCGAGATCAGACCACCTTTCGGAGGAAATCGTGGCCCTTCCCCAGCTGACCGAGGAGCAGCGGGCCGCAGCGCTGGAGAAGGCTGCTGCTGCCCGTCGTGCCAGGGCCGAGCTCAAGGAGCGGCTGAAGCGCGGCGGCACAACACTCTCCGACGTGCTCTCCGCCGCGGACAGCGACGAGGTCTTGGGCAAGATGAAAGTATCCGCGCTGCTTGAGGCACTTCCGGGTGTCGGCAAGGTGCGGGCCCAGCAGATCATGGAGCGCTTGGAGATCGCACCGAGCCGGCGCTTGCGTGGACTCGGAGACCGGCAGCGCAAGGCGCTTCTGGCTGAGTTCCAGGGCGAGTGATTGGCGAAGTAACTGGCGGTGGGCCGGGATCGGGTGGCCTCACTCGACCCCGGCTCCTCGTCGTCTCGGGGCCGTCCGGCGTCGGCAAGTCCAGCGTGGTCTCCGAGTTGCGCCGGCTGTTGCCGGAGCTCTACTTCAGTGTGTCGGTCACCACACGGCCACCGCGGTCGGGGGAGAACGACGGCGAGCACTACCACTTCGTGGACGATGCCGCGTTCGACCGGCTGATCACGTCTGGTGAACTGCTCGAGCACGCGGAGTACGCCGGTTACCGATACGGCACCCCGCGCGGGCCGGTTGAACGGGCGCTGGATTCCGGTCGGCCGGCCGTGCTGGAAATCGAGCTGGCCGGTGCCAGGCAAGTCCGCAAGGCCATGCCCGAGGCGGTGCTGGTGATGCTGACCCCGCCGACCTGGCGGGAGCTGGTCGACCGGCTCACCGCGCGCGGGACCGAAGATCCCGCCGTCGTGGCCCGCAGGCTGGAGACCGCGGAACGGGAGCTGTCCGCCCGTGACGAATTCGACACGCTCGTGGTGAACGCCGACGTGCGGTCGGCCGCGCGGGAATTGCTAACCTTGATAACTGGTGACACATCTACGTGACGTCTCATCTTCGCGACATCCCATCTTCGTGACATCACAGGAGCGTTCTGAGTGAGCATCCCCACCGCGTTTGGCATGCAGACCGAGCCTGCCCTGGCTCAGGAGGGCATCACCGACCCGCCCATCGATGACCTGCTCGAGAAGGTCAGCTCGAAGTACGCGTTGGTGATCTACTCGGCCAAGCGCGCCCGTCAGATCAACGACTACTACGCCCAGCTCGGCGAGGGCCTGCTGGAATACGTCGGCCCGCTGGTCGAGCCGGGGCCGCGGGAGAAGCCGCTGTCCATCGCCCTTCGGGAAATCCACACCGGCCTGCTCGAGCACACCGAGGGCGAGTGAATTCAGCGCCGGCCGGGCCGGTCGAGCCCGCCCGAACCCGCCGCGTCGTCCTCGGTGTAGGCGCCGGAATCGCCGCCTACAAAGCCTGTGAGGTGCTGCGCGGGCTGACCGAGGCCGGGCACGAGGTACGCGTCGTGCCGACCGAGGCCGCGCTGCGGTTCGTCGGCGCGGCGACCTTCGAGGCGCTGTCCGGCCAGCCGGTGCACACCGGCGTGTTCTCCGACGTGCCCGAGGTGCCGCATGTGCGCCTCGGCCAGGAGGCCGACCTGGTGCTGGTGGTGCCGGCGACCGCGGATCTGCTGGCGAAGGCCGCGCACGGCACGGCGGACGATCTGCTGACCAGCACGTTGCTCACCGCGCGCTGCCCGGTGCTGATGTTCCCCGCGATGCACACCGAGATGTGGGAGCACCCGGCCACCCAGGCGAACGTGGCGCTGCTCAGGCAGCGCGGCACCGTTGTCACCGAACCCGATTCCGGCAGGCTGACCGGTGCGGACTCCGGAAAGGGCAGGCTCGCCGATCCCGCCGAGATCGTGGATCTCGCGCGGTTGCTGCTCGCCCGTCCGGACGCGCTGCCGTGGGACATGACCGGCATGCGGGTGGTGGTGTCGGCCGGCGGCACGCGGGAGCCCATCGATCCGGTGCGCTGGCTCGGCAACCGCTCGTCCGGGAAGCAGGGCTACGCGCTGGCGAGAGTCGCCGCGCAGCGGGGTGCCGACGTCACGCTGGTCGCCGCGCACACCGCTCCGCTGCCGCGGCCGGCCGGCGTGCGCGTCGAGCACGTGGGTACCGCCGAACAGCTCCGGGACGCGATACATCTGGCGGCCGTCGACGCCGACGTGGTGGTGATGGCGGCGGCGGTCGCGGACTTCCGGCCGACGAGGCTGGCCGGGCACAAGATCAAGAAAACCGACCTGGAGCCCGAACCGATCGCGCTGGCGCGCAATCCCGACGTGCTCGCCGAACTGGTCTCGGCCCGCAAATCGGGGCAGACGCTGGTCGGTTTCGCCGCCGAGACGGGGGATTCCGGCGCCGATGTGCTGGAGCACGCGCGGGCCAAACTCAAGCGCAAGGGCTGCGACCTCCTTGTGGTGAACGCCGTCGGCGAGGGCAAAGCCTTCGAAGTCGAGGACAACGACGGCTGGCTGCTGTCCGCGGACGGTGTTGAGACGCAGATCCCGTTCGGCGCGAAGTCCCAGCTGGCCGTCGCGGTCTGGGATGCCGTGATGAGCCTGCGCCGGCGCTGAAAGCCGTACGCTTGCCTCAGCGGCTCAACGCCGGCCCATGGCGCTCATGGCGGGCTCAGCGGCGAGAAGTTGGGAGCGAGACGTGAACGGATCGATCCGGCGGCTGTTCACCAGCGAGTCGGTCACCGAAGGGCACCCGGACAAGATCTGCGACGCGATCAGCGATTCGATCCTGGACGCGTTGCTCCGCGAGGATCCGCGTAGCCACGTCGCGGTGGAAACGCTGATCACCACCGGCCAGGTGCATGTCGCCGGCGAGGTGACCACCGAGGCGTACGTGGACATCCCCGGCCTGGTCCGGGAAGTGATCCTCGGGATCGGCTACGACTCGTCGGCCAAGGGGTTCGACGGCAACTCGTGCGGCGTCAACGTGGCAATCGGCTCGCAGTCCCCGGACATCGCGCAGGGCGTAGAGACCGCGTACGAATCGCGGCTGGAGAGCGCGCTTGACGAGCTGGACCGGCAGGGCGCGGGCGATCAGGGGTTGATGTTCGGCTACGCGTGCGGTGACACGCCGGAGCTGATGCCGCTGCCGATCGCGCTCGCGCACCGGTTGTCGCGCCGGCTCGCGCAGGCGCGCAACGACGAGGTGCTGCCGTACCTGCGGCCGGACGGCAAGACGCAGGTGACCATCGAGTACGCCGGGGAGCAGGCGGTCAAGCTGGACACGATCGTGGTGTCCACGCAGCACGCGGACGGCATCGACCTGGAAAGCACCCTTGGTGCGGATATCCGCGAGCACGTGGTGACGCCGGAACTGGAGCGGCTCGCGCTGGACGTGACCGAGCCGCGGTTGCTGGTGAACCCCACGGGCCGGTTCGTGATCGGCGGGCCGATGGGGGATGCGGGGCTGACCGGCCGCAAGATCGTGGTGGACACCTACGGCGGGATGGCAAGGCACGGCGGCGGCGCGTTCTCCGGCAAGGATCCGTCCAAGGTGGACCGGTCGGCGAGCTACGCGATGCGCTGGGTGGCGAAGAACGTGGTGGCCGCCGGGCTGGCTGGACGGATCGAGGTGCAGGTCGCGTATGCCATCGGGAAGGCGGCGCCGGTCGGGTTGTTCGTGGAGACGTTCGGCACCGAGACGGTGGACCCTGTGAAGATCCAGACCGCGATCGCGGAGGTGTTCGACCTGCGGCCGGCCGCGATCATCCGGGATCTGGACCTGCTGCGCCCGATCTACGCGCAGACCTCGGCGTATGGCCATTTCGGCCGCCCGGATCTGGACCTGCCCTGGGAACGTACCGACCGCGCCGGCGCGCTGAAATCCGCCGCCGGCGCGTGAGCCGGATACTTGCTCCGAGTGCTCAGCTAGTCGGAGTACTCATCTTGAGTACCATCAAAGGGTGGCTCACGAGCGGATCACCATCGACCCAGCGCGGATGCAGGGGTTGCCCTGCATCCGTGACACGCGGGTAACCGTGTCCGCCGTGCTGGGGCAATTGGCCGCCGGCCGGACTATCGAGGAGATCATCGAGGACTACCCGTACCTCGATCGGGCGGATATCCTCGCCGCACTCGAATTTGCTGCTGCCGTGGTCCAGGAGCGTGAGTTGCCGCTCTCTCGACCGGCATGAAGCTACTCGTCGACGCGAACCTATCGCCGCGAGTCACCGCACAACTGGCGGCGAGGTACGAGGCGATGCACGTGGGCGAAGTCGGAATGTTGACGGCGACCGACGAAAAAATCTTGGCGTACGCGGTGGCTAACGATTGTGTGATCGTGTCTGCGGACAGTGACTTTGCCACGATGCTCGCCTTGACCGGAGCTCACGTTCCCTCGCTCGTGTTGCTGCGTTCGGCTGACCGCCTGACGCCTGACGAGCAGTCCAGCTTGTTAATGGCGAACCTGCCTGCTGTGCACGATGAACTCGTGGCTGGCGCGGTCGTATCGCTGTCAACAGAGCACCTTCGGGTTCGACGGCTGCCAATCTGATCAACCGCACACTGTGTCGCATTGGTTACGATATGCGTTCCACAAGATGCCGCGAGGTGATACCTGGGTGCGGAAGGGGGGCGTCGGCGGGCTCTGGTAGAGACAGCGACCATGACCAGCACCCGGCGCGCGCGAAAAGGGGAGCGGCGGCCTGCCGCGCACCTGCCGATCGCGCGGGTGTACGTGGACGTCCCGCTGGCCCACCTGGACCGCCCGTTCGATTACCAGGTGCCCGAGCAGCTGGACGCGGACGCGGTGCCGGGGTGCAGGGTGCGGGTGCGGTTCGCCGGCCAGCTGGTGGACGGTTACCTCGTCCAGCGTGTGTCCGACACCGACCACGTCGGACGCCTCGCCTTCCTGGAACGCGTGACCTCGCCCGAACCGGTGCTCACCCCGGAGCTCGCCGAGCTCGCCCGCGGTGTCGCCGACCGCTACGCCGGCTGCATGGTCGACGTGCTCCGGCTGGCCATCCCGCCCCGGCACGCCAAGGTGGAGGCCGAAGACGTGGCGGAGCCGACCGGCGCCCCGCCCCCGCCGGAGCACACCGGCTGGCACCGCTACCCCCGCGGCACCGCCTTCATGGAGGCGCTGGCTGCCGAGCGGCACGCCCGCGCGGTGTGGCAGGCGGCGCCCGACGAGGACTGGCCGGCGCGGTTGGCAGCGGCCGCTGCCGTGACCGCGGCCGCCGGCAGGGGCACCGTGCTCGTGGTCCCCGACCACCGGGACGTGGACCGGTTGCACGCCGCCTGCACCGCGCTGCTCGGCGCCGACCGGGTGGTCGCGCTTTCCGCCGACCTCGGGCCGGCCAAGCGATACCGGCGCTGGCTCGCGGTGCGCCGCGGCATCGCCAAGGTGGTCGTCGGGACGAGGGCGGCGATGTTCGCGCCGGTCGCCGAGCCCGGGTTGTTCGTGGTCTGGGACGACGGTGACGACCTGCACGCCGAACCCCGCGCCCCGTACCCGCACGTGCGGGACGTGCTGGTGCAGCGCGCCCATCAGACCGGCACCGCGCTGCTCGTCGCCGGGTTCGCCCGCACCGCGGAGGCGCAGCTACTGGTCGAATCGGGCTGGGCGCACGCGATCGCGGCGAGCAGGGACACGGTGCGCACGGCGGCGCCGAGGGTCACCGCGATCGGGGAGAGCGACGCGCAGCTGGCGCGTGACGAGGCGGCCCGCTCCGCCCGGCTGCCGTCCGTGGCGTTCGACGTGGCCAGGCGGGCCTTGCGGGACGGTGCCCCGGTGCTCGTGCAGGTGCCCCGCCGCGGCTACGTGCCGGCGCTGGCCTGCGGCGACTGCCGATCGCCCGCCCGGTGCCGGCGATGCGCCGGCCCGCTGGCGCTGCCTGGGAGGCACCGGGACGGCGAGCACCGGCCGGCGACCTGCCGGTGGTGCGGGCACGGCGAACCGTCGTTCCGCTGCCCGGAGTGCGGATCAAGGCGGATCCGCGCGGTGGTGGTCGGCGCCGGCCGTACCGCGGAGGAGCTCGGCAGGGCGTTCGCGGGGGCGACGGTGCGCACCTCCGGCCGGGACGAGGTGCTCTCCAGCGTGCCCGGCTCGCCCGCACTGGTGGTCGCGACGCCGGGCGCCGAGCCGGTCGCGGAAGGCGGTTACGGCGCGGCGCTGCTGCTGGACGGCTGGGCGTTGCTGGGGCGGGCGGACCTGCGTGCCGGCGAGGAAACGCTGCGCAGGTGGATGACCGCGGCCGCGCTGGTGCGCCCGGCAGGCGACGGCGGCAGGGTCGTGGTCATCGCCGAATCCGCGCTCGTTCCGGTGCAGGCGCTGGTGCGCTGGGACCCCGCGTGGCACGCCGAGCAGGAGCTCGCCGGGCGAACCGAGCTCGGGTTCCCGCCAGCCGTGCGGATGGCCACCGTGGACGGGGTGCCCAGCGCGGTCGCCGCCCTGCTGGACGAACTCGAGGTGCCGGAAGGCGGCGAGGTACTTGGCCCGGTGCCGCTCGGCGAGCTGGACGGGGAGGGCAACGCCGATCGGGAGCGGGCGCTGGTGCGGGTGGCGCGGCCACAGGGCAGGGCGCTGGCCGGGGCGCTGTCCGCGGCGGTGGCGCGGCGCACCGCGCGCAAGGAGCCCGACTCGGTGCGGGTGCGGCTGGACCCCCTGGAGATTGTCTAGCTGCCGGTGAGTACCTTCGGCTGCTATGGCAACGGCGGTATTTGATGGCTCGACGCCGGCGAGTACGCCTCGCGGTACGCACGGCTGATGCGGCTGGTATTCGCGGGGACACCGCCGGCCGCGCTGCCCACGCTGCGTGCGTTGCTCGCCTCCGAGCGCCACGAGGTGGTGGCCGTGCTGACCAGGCCGGACGCGCCGGTCGGCCGGGGCCGCAGGCTGGAGCGTTCGCCGGTTGGCGCGCTCGCCGACGAGCACGAGATCCCGGTGTTCACCCCGGCCCGGATCGACGAGGACTTCCGGTGCGCGCTCACCGAGCTCGCACCGGACTGCTGCCCCGTCGTCGCGTACGGCGCTCTGCTGCCGCAGTCCGTGTTGGACATCCCCCAGCACGGCTGGGTGAACCTGCACTTCTCCCTGCTGCCGGCCTGGCGCGGGGCCGCGCCGGTGCAGGCCGCGATCCGCAGCGGTGACGAGATCACCGGCGCGAGCACCTTCCGCATCGTGCGTGAGCTGGATGCCGGACCGGTGTTCGGCGTGGTGACCGAGCGCGTGTGGGAGTGGGACACCGCGGGAGACCTGCTCGACCGGCTCGCCGTCACCGGCGCCGACCTCATGTTGTCCACAATGGACGGTATCGAGGAGGGCACGTTGGTTCCTCGCGAACAGCAGGCGGACGAGGTGAGCTACGCCGGCAAGGTCACGGCGGAGGATGCCCGCGTGCCGTTCACCGACCCGGCGACCACCGTCGACCGGTTGATCCGCTCGGTGACCCCTGATCCCGGTGCCTGGTGCGAGTTCCGAGGTGAGCGGTTGAAGCTCGGACCGGTCGTGCCCAGCCAAGATCCCGGGCTGGAACCCGGCGAGATCCGAGCCGGCCGCAAGCAGGTGCTGGTGGGCACCGGCACCCAGCCGGTAAGACTGGGTGAGGTGCAGGCGCAGGGGAAGAAACGGATGAGCGCGGCGGACTGGGCACGCGGCAGCAGGATCGAGCCCGGGGAGCGGCTGCGGTGAACGAACGTCGGAAACACTCCTCACGCCCCGCGCACAACCGCCCGCCGCGGCGGCGATCCAGCCCGAGCGCTCCGCCCGCTGAGGACCCGGCAAGGCAGGCCGCGCTCGACACCCTGGCCGCGGTGCGCACCAGGGACGCGTACGCGAACCTGGTGCTTCCCGACCTGCTGCGGCAGCGGCGAATCACCGGCAGGGACGCCGCGCTGGCGACCGAGCTGGCCTACGGTGCCTGCCGCGCGCGGGGCCTGCTTGACGAGGTGCTCGCGGTCTGCAGCGACCGACCGTTGTCCGATATGGACGGTTCGGTGCTCGATGCGTTGCGCCTCGGTTGTTACCAGCTGCTGCGCACCCGAATTCCCGCGCATGCCGCGGTGGCTTCCACCGTCGATCTGGTACGTGCGACCGCAGGCTCGCGCATCGCGGGTTTCACCAACGCGGTACTGCGCGGGGTGTCCGAAAAGGACGAGGTGGCATGGCTTGCCGAGCTCGCGCCCGATCGGGAGCAGGACCCGATCGGGCACCACGCGCTGCGCTACGCGCACCCGCGCTGGATCGCGCGCGCGTTCGCCGAGGCGCTCGGTGACACCGGGGACGAGCTGGCTGCCGCTCTGGCCGCGGACGACTCCCGCCCGCAGGTGCACCTGGTAGCCAAGCCCGGCGAGATGAGCGCGGACGAACTGGCCGCGGTCACCGGCGGCGATCTCGCGCCGTACTCGCCCTACGGTGTCCGGCTGGACGACGGCGACCCCGGCGAGCTGGAACCGGTGCGCGAACACCTCGCCATCGTGCAGGACGAGGGCAGCCAGCTGTGCGCGCTCGCGCTGACCCGCGTCGACGTCGAAACCGATGCGGCCGAGCAGCGCTGGCTCGACCTGTGCGCGGGACCCGGCGGCAAGTCGGTGCTGCTCGGCGCGCTCGCCGGCCTGTCGGGTGCGACCGTGGACGCGGTGGAGAAGGCGGCCCACCGGGCGCGCCTGGTGCGCACGGCGTGCGCCGAGCTGCCGGTCACCGTGCACGAGGCGGACGGTCGCGATCCGGGCCTGCCGGCGGGTAGTTTCGACCGGGTGCTGGTCGACGCGCCGTGCACCGGGCTCGGGGCGCTGCGCCGTCGCCCGGAGGCACGGTGGCGCCGCCAGCCGACCGACGTCGGGGACCTGACCCGCCTGCAGCGGGAACTGCTCGGCTCCGCGCTCGAGCTCGTGCGCCCCGGCGGGGTGGTGGCCTACGTGGTGTGCAGCCCACATCTGGCCGAGACGACCGGCGTGCTGGCCGAGGCGGTGCGGCGCAGCGGGGCGCGGCAGCTGGACGCGCGCGAGTACTTCCCGGCGATGCCCGACCTCGGGCCGGGGCCGAACGTGCAGCTGTGGCCGCACCGGCATGGCACGGACGCGATGTTCTGTGCCTTGCTGCGGCGCCCGTCCGGCTGACCGCCCGGTTTCGCTATGGTGCGTTCGCGGGGAACCGGACGAAGCAGGGAGGCGTACAGCGTTGGCGGTCAGGTCCGTGGCAGAACGTGCCGTCGGCGGCCGGCTCGGCCGGATTCTGCTGGTTGTGGCGATCCTCGCTGAGATCTTCGCGATCTGGATGGCCGCGCATATCCCGTACTACGAGTACATGGACACCCAGATCTACCGGTTCGGCGCCCTGGCGTTGCTCGACGGTGGTGACATCTACGGCACGCTGCCGGCAACCAGCTCGGGGATCCAGCTCCCGTTCATCTACCCGCCATTCGCCGCGCTGCTGTTCGTTCCGCTGACCTGGCTTCCGGTGGAGGCGGCGATCTTCGTGTTCACGGTGCTGTCGCACGCCGCAGTGCTGGTCACCGCCTACTTGCTGGTGCGTTTCTCGCGACACGTGGCGCCGAGGGCCGGCCTCGTCGCCGCCGCGACCATCGGGATCGCGGCGCTGATCACGCTGGCCGAACCGGGCAGGCAGACCTTCGCCTACGGGCAGATCAACATGCTGCTGATGGCGATGGTGATGGCCGACTGCCTGCTGCCGAAGACCGCATGGCCGCGCGGGCTGCTGGTCGGCATCGCCGCGGGCATCAAGCTGACCCCGCTGGCCTTCCTGGCCTTCTTCCTGCTGCGTAAGGACTTTCGCGCGGCACTGATCTCCGGCGCGACGTTCGCGGGCACCGTGCTGGTCGGTTGGATCGCCTCCCCCTCGGGCTCGGTGACCTGGTGGTTCGACCGGATGCTCTCCACAGCCGAAGGATTCAGCCCGACGTTCGCGGGGAACCTGACGATCCGCGGTCTGCTCGCCAAGCTCGAGGTGCCCGATCCGGGGCTCACCATCATGTGGGTGGGCATCGGCGGCTGCCTCGCGGTGCTGATGCTGGCCACCATGGGATACGCGCTGCGTGCGGACAACATGCCGCTCGCGGTACTGGCGAACGCGATCTGGGCGTTGCTGGCCTCGCCGATTTCTTGGTCGCACCACTGGGTGTGGGCAGCGCCGGCGCTGATCGTGTTGCTCGGCATGGCGATCGGGAGGCGCCGGTACTCGCTGCTGGCCGCGGTGCTCGGCAGCGGGGCGATGCTCGTTCTCGCGCCGCACTGGGACCTGGCTCAGGTGAGCTCCGACGCGGCCGACTGGACGCTGATCGAACAGCTGGTCGGCAACGTTTACACCCTGATCGCGGTGGCGTTCCTGATCGCGGGCGCGGTGTGCTGGCTGCGCTCCCGACCGGCGGATGCCGGGCAGCGCCGGGTGCTCGCCGGCGGGCGGCCGCCAGAGCCCGACCCGGGGCGCGCTGCCTAGACTGGGTAGCCGTGGCACATCAGCCGTTGATCGCACCGAGCATCCTGTCCGCTGACTTCGCGCGGCTCGCGGATGAGTCCGCCGCGGTGGGCGCCGGACCGTCCGGCCCCGGTGCCGACTGGTTACACGTCGACGTGATGGACGCGCATTTCGTGCCGAACCTGACGCTGGGCCTTCCGGTCGTCAAGGCCCTGCTCGGTGCCACCGAGATCCCGATCGACTGCCACCTGATGATCGACGACCCGGACCGCTGGGCGATCGGTTACGCGGAAGCAGGCGCGTACAACGTGACGGTGCACGTGGAGGCGGCAGCGGACCCGGTGCGGATCGCGAAGAACCTGCGCTCAGCCGGGGCCAAGGCCGGGCTCTCGGTGAAGCCGAACACGCCGCTCGATCCGTACCTCGAGATCCTCGAGAACTACGACACGCTGCTGGTGATGTCCGTCGAGCCGGGCTTCGGCGGGCAGGCGTTCATGCCGGAGGTGCTGGACAAGGTGCGCACCGCGCGCAGGCTGGCCGACACCGGGCACCTCAAGCTGCTCGTCGAGATCGATGGCGGGGTCAACGCGGACACCATCGAACAGGCCGCGGAGGCCGGGGTGGACTGTTTCGTGGCAGGCTCCGCGGTATACGGCGCGGATGATCCCGCGCTTGCCGTTGAGAAGCTGCGGGATCAGGCGCGGCGCGCGAGCGGAAGGTAACGGAGCATGTTCACCGGCATCGTCGAGGAGATCGGCGAGATCGCGGCTGTGCGGCAGGGACCGAACGCGGCGCGGCTGACCGTGCGCGGTCCGCTGGTCACCTCGGATGCCCGGCACGGCGATTCCATCGCGGTCAACGGGGTGTGCCTGACCGTGGTGCATGTCGAGGCGGACACCTTCGCGGTGGACGTGGTGCACGAGACGTTGCTGCGCAGCAGCTTGGCCAAGGCCGAGCAGGGGGAAAGGGTGAACCTGGAGCGCGCGGCAGCGGTCGGGCAACGCCTCGGCGGGCACATCATGCAGGGACACGTGGACGGCACCGGCGTGCTGCTGTCCAGGGACGAGACCGGCCTGACCCGCTTCGGTGTGGACGAAGCGCTCACTCGCTACCTGGTCGAGAAGGGTTCCATCGCGGTCGACGGGGTGTCGCTGACCGTGGTGAGCCCTGGAATCGACGAGTTCAGTGTGGCGTTGATCCCAACAACGCTTTCCGATACCACCTTGGGCGTGCGCGAACCAGGTGATGTAGTGAACCTGGAGGTCGACGTGCTGTCCAAGTATCTGGAACGGCTCGCCGAGCCGCACCTGCTCGGGTACGCCCATAGGCAGGCGAGGGACAATGGTGTGGGAGGCGAGGAACCGCCGTGAGCGACGCATTTGCTGACATCGATGCCGCGATCGCGGATATCGCGGCCGGGCGTCCGGTCGTCGTGGTTGACGACGAGGATCGGGAAAACGAGGGCGACCTGATCTTCGCCGCGGAGAAGGCGACGCCCGAACTCGTCGCGTTCATGGTCCGCTACACGTCCGGCTACATCTGCGTGCCGCTCACCGAGCCGGACTGTGACCGTCTCGACCTGCCCCCAATGTTCCACACCAACCAGGACGCCCGTGGCACGGCGTACACCGTGACGGTGGACGCCAGGGAGGGCATCGGCACCGGGATCTCGGCCGCCGACCGGTCCCGCACCATCCGGCTGCTCGCCGACGAGGCGTCCACCGCGACCGACTTCTCCCGGCCGGGACACGTGGTGCCACTGCGGGCCAAGGAAGGTGGCGTGCTGCGCAGGCCTGGGCACACCGAGGCGGCCGTTGACCTGGCTGTGCTCGCCGGGCTGCGGCCCGCGGGGGCGCTCTGCGAGATCGTCAGCCAGAAGGAAGACGGCGACATGGCGCGCCGGGACGAGCTCGAGGTGTTCGCCGCCGACCACGACCTCAAGTTGATCAGCATCGCGGATCTGATCGCCTACCGGCGACGGTTCGAGAAGCAGGTGGAGCGGGTCGCGGAGGCGCGGCTGCCCACCAGGCACGGCACGTTCCGCGCGATCGGCTACGACAGCCTGCTGGACGGCATCGAGCACGTCGCGCTGGTGTACGGCGAGATCGGGGACGGCGACGGGGTGCTGGTCCGGGTGCACTCGGAATGCCTCACCGGTGACGTGTTCGGCTCGCTACGTTGCGACTGCGGCAACCAGCTCGACGCGGCGCTGGCCGCGGTGGCTGAGGAGGGCCGGGGCGTGGTGCTGTACGTGCGCGGGCACGAGGGGCGCGGCATTGGGCTGATGCACAAGCTGCAGGCCTACCAGTTGCAGGACGCGGGTGCGGACACCGTGGACGCGAACCTCGCGCTCGGCATGCCGGCTGACGGGCGGGACTACGGCACCGGCGCGCAGATCCTGGCCGACTTGGGTATCCGGTCGATGCGGCTGCTCACCAACAACCCGGCGAAGCGGGTGGGCCTGGAAGGCTACGGGCTCGAGGTCCTCGACCGCGTGGTGTTGCCGTCCTCGGCCAACCCGGAGAACCTGCGCTACCTGCGCACCAAGCGCGACCGGTTGGGCCACGAGCTCGCCGACCTCGAACAGTACGACACGCAGGGTGCTCCCGAGCTGACGAACAACGGTGAGGAGAACCCGCGAACCGGCGAAGCAGGTGTCACCGCATGACCCGTGACTGGCGGAACGGTGCCTTCGCGGGACACCCGCATCCGAGGTCCTTCAGCACATGAGCGGGGTGTCGGTATGAGTGGTGAGGGCCGGCCGGAGCTGGAGATTCCGGACTGCTCGGAGTTCCGGCTGGGCATCGTGGCGACACGCTGGCATCCGCGGATCACCGACGCGCTGGTGGACCGCGCCATTCAGGCCGGGCGGAAGGCCGGCGTGGCCGAGCCGACCGTGGTCCGGGTGTCCGGGGCGGTCGAGCTGCCAGTGGTGTGCCAGACGCTGGCCAAGCATCACGACGCGGTCGTCGCGCTCGGTGTGGTGATCAGGGGCGGCACGCCGCACTTCGAGTACGTGTGCGACGCGGTGACGGCCGGGCTCACCAGGGTCGCGCTCGACGAGTCGACGCCGATCGGGAACGGCGTGCTCACCTGCGAAACGGAGCAGCAGGCGCTTCAGCGATGCGGCCTGCCCGATTCGGCCGAGGACAAGGGTTTCGAAGCGTGCCTGGCGGCACTGGACACCGCGGCGGTGTTGCGTGGCCTCCGGCAACCATGGACGGAGCGGGGCTTTACTTGACCGCCGACGTGTGTACCCCCGCGGAGGCGGCATCTTGACCGGAGGCGGCATCATGACCGAACCCGAGCGGGTGCAGTTCCGCCCGCGCCGGATCACCTGGGTTTCGGTGATCTCGGCCGTCGTGCTGATCGTGGCATTCACCGTGGTCGGCCTGTTGCTGCGCAGCGGCGACACGGGCGTGCGGTTCGGGGTGGCCGATCAGGTCGCGATGGTCGGGTTCGGCATCCTGCTCGCGTTCGGCGCCCTGCTGTGGGCGCGCCCGCGGGTGCGCGCGGACGCCGAGTACATCGAGGTGCGCAACGTGCTGACCACCCAGCGGTACTCGTGGAAGCTGGTGCAGCAGGTCAGTTTCCCGGACGGCGCGCCGTGGGCGAGGCTGGAGCTGCCGGAGGACGAGTACGTGCCGGTGATGGCGGTGCAGGCGGTTGATCGCGAGCGCGCGGTGCACGCGGTTCGCACCCTGCGCGCGCTGCACAAGCGGGCGCAGGAGGTCGAGCAGTGAGTGCCCCGGTGGCCCGCCCGCGGCTGGTGCTGTTCGACGTGATGGAGACGCTGCTCGCCCTCGAACCGCTGCGCCAGCGCTTCGTGGACGTGGGTCGCCCAGGCCACGAGCTGGACGTGTTCTTCGCGCGCACGCTGCGCGATGGCATGGCGTTCACGCTTGCCGGCCAGGCACCGCCGTTCCGTGACGTCGCCCGTGCCGAGCTGCGCACCACCAGCGGGCTGGACGAGGACGGGATCGATCACGTGCTGCGCGGATTCGGCGAGCTGCCGGCGCAACCGGACGCCGAGCGCGCGCTGGCGCTGGTGGCCGAGGCCGGCATCCCGGCGTACGCCTTCACGCACGGCTCGGCGGCGATGATCGGGGCGTCGATGGCACGGTCCCCGGTTTTCGATTCGCTGCGCGGTGTGCTCTCCAGCGAGGAGATCTCCGCGTTCAAACCGCCGGCACGCACCTACCACTGGGCCTGCCAGCAGGCCGGGTCGCAGCCGCACCACACCGCGCTGATCGCGGTGCACTCCTGGGACACGCATGGCGCGCTGCGTGCCGGGCTGCTCGCCGGGTTCGCGACCCGTCTGGAGGGCCGGTTGTCGGAGGTCGTGGACCGCCCGCAGGTGGTCGCGGAGCGGCTGGACGAGGTAGTGGAAGGGCTGCTGGCGTTGCCGAGTGCCGGCTGACGGGTTGCCGCGGCCGCCCGCGTGCCCCCGTGGTCCCAGCGCCGGCGATGTCCGGGGCCGTACGTAGGCTGGCGATGTGGCCGATCCGTCCACCTACCGTCCAGCACCGGGCAGCATCCCGGACGCCCCTGGCGTGTACAAATTCCGCGACGCGAGCTCCCGTGTCGTCTACGTCGGCAAGGCGAAGAGCCTGCGCAGCCGGCTCAACTCGTACTTCGCCGACCTTTCCGGGCTGCACCCGCGCACCAGGCAGATGGTGAGCACCGCGGCGTCCGTGGAGTGGACCGTGGTGAGCACCGAGGTCGAGGCGCTCCAGCTGGAGTACAACTGGATCAAGGAGTTCGACCCGAGGTTCAACGTCCGGTACCGGGACGACAAGTCCTACCCGGTGCTCGCGGTGACGCTGCACGAAGAATTCCCGCGCCCGCACGTGTACCGCGGGCCGCGTCGCGCCGGGGTGCGCTACTTCGGGCCGTACTCGCACGCCTGGGCCATCCGGGAGACCCTCGATCTGCTGCTGCGCGTGTTCCCCGCGCGCACCTGTTCGAACAGCGTGTTCAAGCGGCACACCCAGATCGGCAGGCCGTGCCTGCTCGGCTACATCGAGAAGTGCTCGGCACCGTGCGTCGGCAGGGTGAACGCCGAGCAGCACCGGCAGATCGTGGACGACTTCTGCGAGTTCCTCGCCGGCCGCACCGACGTGATGGTGCGCAGGCTGGAACGCGCGATGGCCGAGGCATCCGAGCAACTCGAGTTCGAGCGCGCCGCCCGGCTGCGGGACGATCTCGGCGCGCTGCGCAGGGCGATGGAGAAGCAGGCGGTGGTGCTCGGCGACGGCACCGACGCCGACGTGGTGGCCTTCGCGCACGACGAGCTGGAAGCCGCGGTGCAGGTGTTCCACGTTCGCGGCGGGCGGGTGCGCGGCCAGCGCGGCTGGGTCGTCGAGAAGGTCGAGGACATGGACGAGGCCGCGCTCGTCGCCCAGTTCCTCAGCCAGTTCTACGGCGAGCAGGTGGACGTCGCCGCGCACACCGAAGGCACCGACGTGAGCGGCGGCCCGGTGCCCAAGGAGGTGCTGGTGCCGGCGCTTCCGGAGGACGCGGACGCGCTCACCGAATGGCTGTCCGGGCTGCGCGGTGCGCGGGTGCGGCTGCGGGTGGCCCAGCGCGGTGACAAGCGGGCGCTGGCTGACACCGTGGCCCGCAACGCGGGCGAAGCGTTCGCCCAGCACAAGCTGCGCCGCGCCGGGGACCTCACCGCGCGGTCCGCGGCGCTGCAGGAACTGCAGGAGCAGCTCGGATTGGACACCGCACCGCTGCGCATCGAATGCGTGGACATCAGCCATATCCAGGGCAGCGACGTGGTGGCTTCGCTAGCGGTGTTCGAGGACGGGCTGCCGCGCAAGTCCGAGTACCGGCGCTTCGAGATCCGCGATGCCGCCACGGAGGGCGACGTCGCATCCATCGCCGAGGTGATCCGCCGACGGTTTTCCCGCTATCTCAAGGAAACCTCGTCGGGCGAGGAGGCCGAGCGCCCAGGTCTCGACCCGGAAACCGGCCGGCCGCGGAAATTCGCCTATCCGCCGAACCTGCTCGTGGTGGACGGCGCGGGCCCGCAGGCGACCGCTGCCGCCGATGTGCTCGCCGAACTCGGCATCACCGATGTCGCGGTGGTCGGGCTGGCCAAGCGGCTGGAGGAAGTGTGGCCGCCCGCGGAGGAGTACCCGGTGGTCCTGCCGCGCACCAGCGAGGCGCTCTACCTGCTGCAGCGGGTGCGGGACGAGGCGCACCGGTTCGCGATCCGCTATCACCGGCAGAAGCGCTCCAAGCGGATGACCACGTCGCAGCTGGACAACGTGCCCGGCCTCGGCCAGGCGAGAAAAAACGCGCTCATCAAGCATTTCGGGTCGCTACGGCGGCTGAAACAGGCCAGTGTGGACGAGATCAGCGGGGTGCCAGGGGTGGGCAGGCGCACCGCCGAAGCGGTACACGCCGCCCTCGTCGGAGAGCGGTCCAACAGCGGAGGGAAGTCGGAGTCGTGACGGAACAGAACACCCAGGCCGGCAGCGCCGGTATGGAGGTCGCGGTGGTCACCGGGCTGTCCGGTGCCGGCCGGAGCACCGCGGCGAAATGCCTCGAGGATCTCGGCTGGTTCGTGGTGGACAACCTGCCGCCCGAACTGGTCGCCACCATGGTCGAGCTGGGTGTGCAGGCGCGCGGCGTGATCACCAAGGTCGCCGTGGTGATGGACGTGCGTTCCCGGGCGTTCACCGAGGACCTATCTTCGGTGATCAAGGATCTGGATACCAGAGGGTACAAGCCGAGGGTGCTGTTCCTGGAGGCCACCGACGCCGTGCTGGTGAGCCGTTTCGAGCAGGTCAAACGCAGTCACCCGATGCAGGCGGACGGCAGGCTGGTGGACGGCATCACCTCGGAACGCGGGCTGCTCACGCCGTTGCGGGAGGAGGCCGACCTGGTGCTGGACACCTCGGCGCTGTCCGTGCACCAGCTGCGGGCCAAGATCGAGGACGCGTTCGGCTCGGAGACCAGTACCCAGACCAGGGTCACGGTGCTGTCCTTCGGCTACAAGTACGGCCTGCCGATGGACGCCGACATGGTGATGGACGTGCGGTTCCTGCCGAACCCGTTCTGGATCCCCGAGTTGCGCGACCTGACAGGGCTGGACAGCGAGGTGCGCAACTACGTGGTAACCCAGGAGGGCGCGAGCGACTTCCTGGACCGCTATCACGAGTTGCTCCGGCTGATCGGCGCCGGATACCGGCGGGAGGGCAAGCGGTTCCTCACGCTGGCCGTGGGGTGCACCGGGGGTAAGCACCGCAGCGTCGCACTGTCCGAGGAGCTGGCCGCGATGCTGTCCAAGGAGGACGGCATGACGGTGAAGGTCGTGCACCGGGACTTGGGGCGGGAGTGACGGAACTACCGAGACCGCGGGCCGTGGCGCTGGGCGGCGGGCACGGCCTGTACACCACCCTGACGGCGCTGCGCAGGCTCACCCGGCAGGTGACCGCGGTGGTCACCGTCGCGGACGACGGTGGCTCGTCCGGGCGAATTCGTCGGGAGCTCGGGTTACTCCCTCCAGGTGATCTTCGCCAGGCCTTCGCGGCGCTCGCGCTGGCCGATATGGCTGGCGCGGACCACCCCTGCGGTGACGGTACGGAAAGCAGGCTGTGGGCCGAGGTGTTCCAGCACCGGTTCGGCGGCTCCGGCGCGCTCGCCGGGCACGCGGTGGGCAACCTGCTGCTCGCCGGGCTGTTCGAGGTGCTTGGTGATCCGGTGGCCGCGCTGGACGAGGCCGCCCGGCTGCTGCAACTGCCGGGACGGGTGCTGCCGATGTGCCCGGAACCTCTGGACATCGAGGCGGAGGTGCACGGCCTCGAAGCGGCGGACGGCACGCCTCGGCGGATCAGGGGCCAGGTCGCGGTGGCCTCCACCCCCGGCCAGGTGTACCGGATCAGCCTGCACAGCGCCTCGGATACGGTGCCGAGGGCCTGCCCTGAGGCGGTACGTGCGGTGCTCGACGCCGATGTCGTGCTGCTCGGCCCTGGCTCGTGGTTCACCAGCGTGCTGCCGCATCTGCTGGTGCCCGAGCTGCGGGATGCGCTGGTGCGGACCACGGCGACCAAGATCGTTGTGCTGAATTTGATCCCTCAGCCGGGGGAAACCGCGGGGTTCTCCCCGGAGCGCCATCTCGACGTACTCTCCGAGCACGCGCCGGAACTGCGGGTAGACGCCGTGATCGCCGACGTGGACGCCGTCCCTACCCCCGACCGGCTGCGGCGAGCGGCGACTAGCTTGGGGGCACACGCGCGGCTGGACCGTATCGCCGCGTCCGGTGTCGAGGGGCGGCACGATCCGGATGCGCTCGCGGGCAGCCTGCGGCAGGCTTTGCGCGTCGCGAGTGACGAATGAGGGACGCACGAGGCAGGGCAGCGCGGATGTAGGCAGGGGAGCACCGAGCGAGCCCACGGGTGACACCGAGGGCGGAGAGGAGGGCCCGGTGGCAATGACCGCGGCGGTCAAGGACGAGTTGAGCCGGCTGGACGTGTCCAAGACCTGCTGTCGACGTGCGGAGGTGTCGTCGCTGCTGCGGTTCGCGGGCGGCCTGCACATCGTGGGCGGGCGGGTGGTCGTGGAGGCCGAGCTGAACACCGGTGCCGCGGCACGCCGGCTGCGCAAGGAGATCCACGACCTGTTCGGTCACCACTCCGATGTGCACGTGATCAGCTCGGGAGGCTTGCGGAAGGGCACCCGCTACGTGGTCAGGGTGGTGAAGGACGGCGACGGGCTGGCAAGGCAGACCGGGCTGCTCGATCCGCGTGGCCGGCCGGTGCGGGGGCTGCCCGCGTCGGTGGTCTCCGGTGGAACCTGCGATTCCGAGGCGGCGTGGCGTGGCGCCTTCCTCGCGCACGGTTCACTGACCGAGCCGGGCCGGTCGTCGTCGCTTGAGGTCACCTGCCCCGGCCCGGAGGCCGCGCTGGCGCTGGTGGGTGCAGCCCGCCGGTTGGGCATCACGGCCAAGTCCCGCGAGGTGCGTGGCGCGGACCGGGTGGTGGTGCGGGACGGCGACGCGATCGGCGCGATGCTCACCCGGCTCGGTGCGCATTCCAGCGTGCTGTCCTGGGAGGAGCGCCGGATGCGGCGCGAGGTGCGGGCGACGGCCAACCGGCTGGCGAACTTCGACGACGCGAACCTGCGGCGCTCCGCGCGCGCCGCGGTGGCCGCGGCGGCCAGGGTCGAGCGGGCGCTGGAGATCCTCGGCCCGGAAGCCCCCGAGCATTTGCTGTCCGCGGGGCAACTCCGGCTGGCCAACCGGCAGGCCTCGCTCGAGGAACTTGGCCAGCTTTCCGACCCGCCAATGACCAAGGACGCGGTGGCCGGCCGGATCAGGCGGCTGCTGGCGATGGCGGACAAGCAGGCGAAGGAGCAGGGCCTGCCGGACACCGAATCGGCCGTCACAGCCGAGATGCTGGAGGAAGAAGGCTAGCCGTCCGTGCGGACGGGTAGCCGCTGCTACGAGCCGGTCCGTTCGAACGTTAGGGTGGAATCGGTTCAGTCATGACGAGTTAACGCAGCGAGAATTTCCGGAACTCCCGGTACGACCCGGGTCGAGTCACGAGGAGAGCAACCGTGACGGTTCGCGTAGGTGTCAACGGTTTCGGTCGCATCGGACGCAACTTCTTCCGCGCCGCCCAGGCCAGCGATCAGGATATCGAGATCGTCGCGTTCAACGATCTCGGCGATGTGTCCACGATGGCGCATCTGCTGAAGTACGACAGCGTCCTGGGCAAGGTGTCCGAGGATGTCCGGGTGTCCGACGACGGCATCCAGATCGGCGGGAAGACGATCAAGGCGCTGGCCGAGAAGGACCCAGGCAAGCTGCCGTGGGGTGATCTCGGCGTGGACGTCGTGCTGGAATCCACCGGTTTCTTCACCGACGCCACGCAGGCCCGAAAGCACGTGGATGAGGGCGGCGCCCGGAAGGTGATCATCTCCGCGCCGGCCAAGAACGAAGACCTCACCATGGTGCCGGGCGTGAACGACAGCTCCTACGACGGTTCGCAGACCGTCGTCTCGAACGCTTCCTGCACCACGAACTGCCTCGCCCCGATGGCGAAGGTGCTGCACGAGGCGTTCGGCATCGAGCAGGGCCTGATGACCACGATCCACGCCTACACCGCGGATCAGAACCTGCAGGACGGTCCGCACAAGGACCTGCGCCGCGCCCGCGCGGCCGCGGTCAACGTGGTGCCGACCTCGACCGGTGCCGCGAAGGCCATCGGTCTGGTGCTGCCCGAGCTGAACGGCAAACTGGACGGTTACGCGCTGCGCGTGCCGGTGCCGACCGGATCGACAACCGACCTCACCGCGACGGTCGCCTCCTCGGCCTCGATCGAGGAGGTCAACGCGGCGTTCAAGGCCGCGGCCGACGGGCCGTTGAAGGGCGTCCTGCGGTACAGCGACGAGCCGATCGTGTCCTCGGACATCGTCAGCGATCCGGCTTCCTGCATCTACGACGCGCCGCTGACCAAGGTGATCGGTAACCAGGTGAAGATCGTCGGCTGGTACGACAACGAGTGGGGTTACTCGAACCGGCTGGTGGACGTGACCGCGCTCGTCGGTTCCAAGCTGAGCTGAGCATGGCGGGCGCACAAACCCTGGACGATCTGATTTCCGCGGGGGTGTCCGGTCGGCGCGTGCTGGTGCGGGCCGACCTGAACGTCCCGCTGGACGGCGACGTGATCACCGACGACGGCCGGGTCCGCGCCTCGGTGCCGACCCTGCGGCGGCTCGCCGACGCGGGCGCGAAAGTGGTGGTGGCCTCTCACCTCGGCCGGCCGAAGGGCGAGCCGGAGCCGAAGTACTCGCTGCGGCCGGTTGCCCGGCGGCTCGGCGAACTGCTCGGCGCCGACGTCGCGCTGGCCGGGGACGTCGCGGGCGAGCAGGCGCGCGACTGCGTGGCCGGGCTGGCCGACGGCGGGGTGGCGCTGCTGGAGAACGTGCGGTTCGACCCGAGGGAGACCAGCAAGGACGACGCCGAGCGGGCGGCGCTCGCCGGGGAGCTGGCCGGGCTGGTCGGCTCGGACGGCGCGTTCGTCTCGGACGGGTTCGGCGTGGTGCACCGCAAGCAGGCGTCCGTGTACGACGTGGCCAAGCTGCTGCCGCGCTACGCGGGCGGGCTGGTGCTCACCGAGCTGGAGGTGCTGCGCAGGCTCACCGGCGACATGCCCCGGCCGTACGCGGTGGCCCTCGGCGGCTCCAAGGTCTCGGACAAGCTCGCGGTCATCGAGGCGCTGCTTCCGCAGGTGGACGCGCTGCTGGTGGGCGGGGGGATGTGCTTCACGTTCCTCGCCGCGCGCGGCTACGGCGTCGGCGATTCGCTGCTCGAGAAGGACATGGTTGACGTGTGCGAGCGGCTGCTCGATGACGCCGGAGGCAAGATCCAGCTGCCGGTGGACGTGGTCGTCGCCAAGGAGTTGAGCGAGGACGCGCGGACCCAGACGGTGGCCGTGGACGGGATCCCGGATGAGTGGAAGGGCCTGGACATCGGCCCGAGCACGGTCCAACGGTTCGCCGCGACACTGGCTGGCGCCGGCACGGTGTTCTGGAACGGCCCGATGGGCGTGTTCGAGTTCGCGCCGTTCGCCGATGGCACCCGCGGGGTGGCGCGGGCGATCGCGGACTCCGACTCGTTCAGCGTCGTCGGCGGCGGTGACTCCGCGGCCGCGGTGCGCATCCTGGGCCTGCCGGAGGACGGCTTCACGCACATCTCGACCGGTGGCGGTGCGTCGCTGGAATTCCTGGAAGGTAAGGATCTGCCCGGTGTGACGGTCCTTGAGGAGGGCTCGTAACGATGGCCAAGCTGCCACTCATCGCCGGCAACTGGAAGATGAACCTGAACCACCTCGAGGCGATCGCGCTGGTGCAGAAGATCGCGTTCTCCTTGCCGGAGAAGTACTTCAGCAAGGTCGAGGTCGCGGTCCTGCCGCCGTTCACCGACATCCGCAGCGTGCAGACCCTCGTTGAGGGCGACAAGTTGCTGTTCGGCTACGGCGCGCAGGACATCTCGCCGCACGAGTCCGGTGCCTACACCGGCGATGTGTCCGGCCCGATGCTGGCCAAGCTCGGCTGCACGTATGTGACGATCGGCCACTCCGAGCGCCGCGAGCATCACGGCGAAGATGACGATCTGGTGAATCGCAAGGTGCGGGCCGCGCTGAAGAACGGCATCAAGCCGATCCTGTGTGTCGGCGAGCCGCTCGAGGTGCGCGAGCAGGGTGGGCACGTCGAGCACTGCGACGGGCAGCTGGTCGCCGGGCTGAAGGGTCTGAAGACCGAGCAGGTCCGCGACGTGGTGGTGGCCTACGAGCCGGTGTGGGCGATCGGGACCGGGCGGGTGGCCACCCCGGCCGACGCCGAGGAGGTGTGCGCCGCGCTGCGCGCGCAGCTTTCCGAGAAGTACGGCGGGGACGTCGCCGAGGAGGCCCGCGTGCTGTACGGCGGCTCGGTGAAGTCCGGCAACATCGCCGAGCTGGTCGGGCAGCAGAACATCGACGGCGCGCTGGTCGGCGGGGCGAGCCTGCAGGCAGAGGAGTTCACGAAGCTGTGCGCGATGGCGGCTGGCGGGCCGTTGCCTTGAGTGTCGGAGTTACCAGCTATCCTGTGATCTCAACCGCCGTAGTAGCGAGGAAGAGATGCAACTGTTCTTGCAAGTCCTGCTGATCGTGTCGAGCTTCCTGCTGATTCTTACCGTGCTACTACACCGCGGTCGCGGTGGCGGATTGTCGTCCCTGTTCGGCGGCGGGATGCAGTCCAGCCTTTCCGGGTCGAGTGTGGTCGAGAAGAACCTTGACCGGATAACGGTGTTCGTCGGGGCAGTGTGGGTGATCAGCATCGTGGGGCTCGGTCTGCTGGTGAAGGTGGGCTGACCGCCGCCCTGTCCCCGGGGCACCTGGCGATTGGAAACATCAAGAAAGCACTACCGAGTAGAACACTATAGGTGGGGTGTGAAAATTGATGTCTGGCGGGAACGCGATTCGGGGGACCCGGGTGGGCGCCGGTCCGATGGGGGAAACGGAGCGCGGTGAGGCCGCTCCTCGACGTCGAGTTTCGTACTGGTGTGCGAACGGCCATGAATCCCGGCCGTCGTTCGCGATCGACGCGGAGCTACCCGAATCTTGGGATTGTCCGCGTTGCGGCCTGCCGGCTGGGCAGGACCAGGCGAAACCGCCGGACGTGCCGCGCACCGAGCCGTACAAGTCGCACCTCGCCTACGTGAAGGAACGGCGAAGCGACGAGGACGGCGAAGCGATCCTGGCCGAGGCGCTGGAAAAGCTCCGCGCCCGCCGGGAGCTTTAAGCGCTCGGAGCTGGAGCCGGCTGCAGGGGGTAGCTAACCCGCACACCGAAGCCGCCATCGTCGGTGGCTGCGGCGTGGAAGCTGCCCCCGAGTTGTTCGGCCCGTTCGGCCAAGCCGGCGAGGCCGTAGCCACCCGACGGCAGGCTGTCCGGCGGGTTCTCCGGTGCCCCGTTGAGCACCTCCACCAGCAGGACGTCCTGCTCGACACGCACGTGCACGTCGGCGTTGGCGCCAGGGGCGTGCTTGTACACGTTGGTGAGGGCTTCCTGCACGGTGCGATATGCGGCTGCGGACACCTCGGGTGGCAGGTGCTCCGGCAACTCCTGGACATGCAGCGCGACCTCGACGTCGGCGTTCTGGGCCAGCTCGTCGAGGGTGCCGGGGTCCAGCTGGCAGCCGTTCTCGGCCTGCTGGGCGTTGGTGCGCAGCAGGCCGACCATCTCGCGCAACTCGGACAGCGTCTGCAGGCTGAGCTGGCGGATGGTGTCCGCGCTCTGCTCGGTCGGCTCGTCGGGTGCGGCCACCTTGAGCGCGCCGGCCTGCATCGCGATCAGCGTGACCTGGTGGGACACGCCGTCGTGCATCTCGCGGGCCAGCCGGGTGCGTTCCTGCTCGCGCACGGCGATCGCATGCAGCCGCTGCTCGCGTTCCTTGCTGCGTTTCAGTTCGGTGTACCGGGCGTCCAGCTCCTGCCGCGCGGCGGCGAGCAGCCCCAGCGCCACGGGCAGGCCGGCGACCACCAAGCTCCACATCACGTCCAGGGCGTGTTCCCGCCAGCTCAGCGCCACGAACTCGTCGAGCGGCCACATCAGGAACCGGGAGATCGCCACCAGCGCGGCGCCTGCCACGGTTTGCCAGCCGAGCAGCTTGCGGCGCGCCAGCGTCCACAGCGCGATCATGGCGGCCAGTTGCGCCCAGCCGATCAGGAATCCCGGCACGATGACCAGCAGGGTGGTGAACGGGAATCGGCGCCGGGCGAGCAGTGCGAGGCAGGCCACGGCGGACAGCGCGATCGAATGCGGCAGCGAGGGATCGTCCTGCGCGGAGGCCTGGATCTTCCACTGCACGGCGACCTCGTCCGGCATGGCAAGCCAGACGTCCAGCGCGGAGAGCACGACGGCGAGCACGTCGGCGAGCGGTCCGCGGGCGCGTGGCGGTATGGCCAGTGTTCCGCGTCGCGACGCGCCCGCACCGTCCGAGACCCGGCCTTTGCCGCCGAGTCGAAGCCAGCCAAGCGTGAGCTCGGGTGTGGTCATGGGGGTGACCTCCGTGTCGCTGCTGCTCGCGAGGCGCCAACGTATCGCTCTCGTCGTGAGACGGCCACCGGCTGCGAACGGGACGCTATTCACGGAAAAAATGTGCACCCGCACATGACGCACACCGGCTGTGAACCTTGCGGCTCTCAGTTGCCGGCCGTCGACGGCACGTCGCCTTGCGTTAGATTATTCGAGTACTTATTATAAGTAGTCGAATCGAAGCGAGAGGGGTTCTCATGGCGTTGCGACACCTTGCGACCGAGTGCCGGGATAGGCACACCTGTCCAGGCGTATGGGCGGACGATGATCGGCACGAGTGCGCCGAGCTTGCGGATCTACGCGAGGATTTCTGGCTCATCGACGACGAAGTCGCTGTCCGGATGATCTACGACGACTATGGGCATTTCCTGCGCCCAGAACTTGTCGACGATGTGGTGCCGTATCGACGTATGCGGGACGTAGCGATGCGGTGCGCCGAGCCTCTGGATGAGTACCTCACCCGCAAGCATGTTCGATTTACTATATGAGTAAGCCAGACGAGGAAGACCGCCAATGTATTGCGTCCGGATTACGGTCGCTGCGCTTGGCTGCCTCGCTGTCCACCAGTCAGCTGGCCAATCGGCTCGGGTGGTCGCAGCCCAAGGTATCGAAGACGGAGCTGGGGCAGACGCGGGTTAAACCGTCCGATGTGGAAGCTTGGGCACTGGCCACTGGTGCCGACTCCAAGCTACGAGAGGAACTCGTGGCGCTCGCCGAGCGAGCAGCCGACAAGTTCACCGAATGGCGTCGAGAGTTGGCCCCGGGACGAAAGCGCCTTCAGCAAGACATTCAGCGTATGGAGGAAGCGTCATCAGAGATTCGGGTCTTTGGAATGGAGGTTGTGCCGGGGCTCGCTCAAACTCGGCCATACGTCGAAGCCATGTTTCGGCTCGGCCGGCCAGCCGTCTCGGTCGAGGAATTCGATGGCATCGTGGATGCAAGGCTTGCGCGGCAGACGACGCTCGACGATCAGTCGAAGAGATTCGCCCTCCTGATGAGCGAAACTGCGGTCCGACGCCAACTTATCTCGGCGAGTGCCATGCGAGACCAGATTGAACGACTAATTGAGCTGTCGAGGCACTCAAATATCTCCCTCGGTGTCATTCCGTTTGACGGCAACGAGAAAGTGCATCAGTACCACGGCTTCGCGGTTCTGGGTGATCCAGAAGTAGATGAAGAGTCGATCGTTCTCGCGGAGACACTTACCCGTGCGATCAATATCCGCTCGCCTCATGAGATCAAGGAGTACATCGAGCATTTCGAGCAGCTTCGATCGGCTGCGTTGGAGGGTGAAGCACTGCGGGAGTTCTTACGTGACCTGATTACCGCTTAACCGTCCGATCCACCAAAAAGAGGCCCCGGCGGTGGCAGCCGCCGAGGCCGATGCAACCCATCCGATCCAAAGAATGGGTTTGCCGTGCCCACGATAGACCATCCACCGCAGGGGCTGAGCCACCCGTTTCTCGGCAACCAGGCGTGCTCCCGAACGTTCGCGCACGGCTACACGTTTCGCTGGGTCAAGGGGGACCGCTACATCGCGGTGTTCCTCGGCACCTGCATCGACGGGCGCCGGGTACTGATCCTCAGGGACCAGCTGTCCGGGGAGCGGGTGGTATCCACCCCACAGCCCCTCGCGGACATCATCGCCGCGCCGACCGGGCAGTGGTGGGATCACGGGTTCACGTTCATCCACCTTCGCGATCCGGATGGCGGCGCCGTGATCGCGATCCACGCGGAACGCTGGCTGGCAGGGGCGGTCGACACCTACACGCTGCGTGCGATCGGGGAAGCCGTCGCAGCGCGCTACCGCGCCGAGAACTACCCGTACGGGGACGTACTGTGGCAGCGGACCGGCACCGTCGCCGAGGTGATCACTGAACTGCTGGCGTTACCTCGCCACGGCACCCCTGGCGCCCCAACCCGAGCGCGGCGTGCGCCGAGCGACCTCTGGATACCGGGCGGATAACCACTATGGCGACACGATGCCGCCGGCTGCGGCGTGGTCCACCAACCACAGGGTGCGCTGCTGGCCCCGCGCCCCGTACGCCGGCAGGTCCACCTCGCTCGTCCCGCCCAGTGCGGTCGCCACCGCATCGGCCTTACCGCTGCCAGCGGTCATCAACCACACCTGGGCCGCCCGCCGGATGGCCGGCAACGTCAGCGATATCCGGGTCGGCGGTGGCTTCGGGCTGTCGTACACCGCGACCACCGCAAGTCGCGACTCCCGAACCGCGGGCGAACCGGGAAACATCGAAGCGACGTGTCCTTCCTCGCCAACGCCGAGCAGGCACACGTCGAAACGCGGCGGTAGCAGTTCGGCGTACGCTCGCGCAGCCGCGTCCGCGTCCGAGCCGAAGGCCCCGTCCGACGGTGCCATCGGGTGCACCCGCCGCGGGTCCAGCGGTAGATGGTCGAGCAGCGCCTCCCGCGCCTGCGTCTCGTTGCGTTCCGGATCACCGGCCGGCACGAACCGTTCGTCACCCCAGTAGAAGTCCACGGCTGCCCAGTCCACCGCATCGCGCGCGGGCGAGGCGCGCACCTGCCGCAGCATCTCGATGCCGGTGCCGCCCCCGGTGAGCACCACCGACGCGGCACCATGGGCGAGCTGCGCGTCCACCACCGTGGTGATCAGTCGTGCGGCTGCCGCCGCGGCGAGCAGCCGGGAGTCGGCGTGCCGGACCGTGTCCGTCCCGGTCACTTCTTCGCTGCCTTCGCCTTCTTGCTCGCCGTTGAGGTCTTGCGCGCTGCCGAGGTCTTGCTGGACGCCGACGTTTTGCTGGACGCCGACGTTTTGCTCGCCGACGAGGAGCCGCCGCGGCCACGGGAGATCTTGCTCAGCGACCGCAGCGCGATGGCGTACACATCGTCGGCGTCCAGCCGGCGCAACTCCTCGATCAGGCAGTCACGCACGGAGCGCCGCTGCAGCGCGACCCGGCGAGCCGGCTGGCCCGGCTGAGTCAGCATGCCGACCTTTCCGTCCGGGCGGTGCAACTCGATCACACCGGACCGCCTGGCGAGCTGCACGGTGATGATGCCCTGCCCAGAGCCCTTCAGCCGGCGAACCGGAACGTTCAGGCTGCCGGCAAGCCACGCGGCCAGCAGATCGGTGGACGGCGAATCGCCCTCGCCGGTCACCGTCGCGCGGCTGATCTTCTCGTGCGGCGGCAGGTCGAGTGCTGCGGCCAGCATCGAGCGCCACGAGGTCAGCCGAGTCCACGCGAGATCGGTGTCGCCGTCCGTGTAATTGTCGCGGCGGGTCAGCAGCGCCCTGATCGGATTGCGTTCCGCCGCGGAATCGGTGATCCGGCGCTGGGCGAGCGCCCCGATCGGGTCCTGCGCCGGGATCGCCGGGGCGCTGGACGGCCACCACGCCACCACCGGGGTGTCCGGTAGCAGCAGCGGCACCACGCAGGCCGCGCCCTCCGCCGCGAGCGGGCCGTACAGCCGCAGCACGATCACCTCGCTGGCGCCGGCATCGCCACCGACCCGGATCTGCGCGTCCAATCGCGCGGCCGCCTTCTTCGTACCGCGGGCCACCACGATCACCCGGCACGGGTGTTCCCTGCTGGCCTCGTTGGCCGCGTCCACCGATTCCTCGGTCTCCGCGCCATCGTCGGTGACGATGACCAGGGTGAGCACCCTGCCGAGGGTCACCGCGCCGCCCTGCTCGCGCAGCTCGACCAGCTTGGTGTTGACCTGCGAGGTGGTGGTGGATGGCAGATCGATGATCACGGGCGCCTCCAGTGCTCCGGCACGTTCGGATGATCGCTCACGGACGCCTCCAATGCCGGCCCGTCCTCGCCATCATCGCGTTCGCCGACGGCGGCCCCCAGGTCCCCGCCCGGTACGTCTCCGGTGAGCCGTTCTTCTCCCAGTACCTGAGCACCGGGTCCAGGATTTCCCAGGAGAGTTCCACTTCCTCGTTCACCGGGAACAGCGACGGCTCGCCAAGCAACACGTCGAGGATCAGCCGCTCGTAGGCCTCCGGCAACGCCTCGGTGAACGAGTGCCCGTAGCCGAAATCCATCGTGACGTCGCGGACTTCCATGGTGCTGCCCGGCACCTTCGAACCGAATCGCATCGTCACGCCCTCATCCGGCTGGATCCGGACGACGAACGCGTTCTGGCCGAGCTCCTCGGTCGCGGTGTCGTCGAAGGGCAGGTGTGGCGCCCGCTTGAACACGACCGCGACCTCGGTGACCCTGCGGCCCAGCCGTTTGCCGGTACGCAGGTAGAACGGCACCCCGGCCCAGCGACGGGTGTTCACCTCGAGCTCGATGGCCGCGAAGGTCTCGGTGCACGACGTCTTCGAAAAGCCGCTCTCGTCCAGCAATCCAGGGACTTTCTGACCACCCTGCCACCCGCCGGCGTACTGCCCGCGCGCCGTGGTCTTCGCGAACGGCTCGGCTGGCCTCGTCGCGGACAGCACCTTCAGCTTCTCGGTGCGCAGATCCCTTGGGTTGAACGAGACCGGTTCCTCTATCGCGGTCAGCGCCATCAGCTGCAGCAGGTGGTTCTGGATCACGTCACGGGCGGCGCCGATGCCCTCGTAGTAGCCGGCGCGCCCGCCGAGGCCGATGTCCTCAGCCATGGTGATCTGCACGTGGTCCACGTAGTTCGAGTTCCACAGCGGCTCGAACAGCTGGTTCGCGAACCGCAAAGCCAGGATGTTCTGCACCGTCTCCTTGCCGAGGTAATGATCGATGCGGAACACCTGATCCTCGTGGAAAACGTCGTTCACCACGGCGTTGAGTTCCTGCGCGCTCGCCAGATCGTGGCCGAACGGCTTCTCGATCACCACCCTGCGCCACTGTTCGGGTCCGTCATCGGCAAGCTTGGAGCGGGCAAGTTGCTTGCACACCAACGGAAACGCCCCCGGCGGGACGGAGAGGTAGAACGCGTGATTCCCTCCTGTCCCGCGCTCGGTGTCCAATTCGGACACCGTATCGGCCAGCCGATCGAAAGCGTCGTCATCGTCGAAACTGCCCTGTACGAACCGGATTCCCTCGGCGAGCCGGTCCCAGACCTCTTGCCGGAACGGGGTTCGTGCGTGCTGCTTCACCGCGTCGTAGACGACCTGGCCGAAGTCCTGGTGTTCCCACTCCCGCCTGGCGAATCCGGTGAGGCCGAAACCCGGTGGTAGCAGCCCGCGGTTGGCGAGGTCGTAGATCGCGGGCATCAACTTCTTCCTTGACAGGTCCCCGGTAACCCCGAAGATCACCAGGCTGCACGGCCCGGCGACCCGGGGGAGTCGCTTGTCCCGAGGATCCCGCAGCGGGTTCTGCCACTGCTCGCTGGCTGAACTCACGTCCGCTCCTCGACTGCGCCATCGGATCGCCTTGCTGGCCTTGCCGGCCGGGTCAACGTGTCAACTCCTGCACCGCGCGCACAAGGTACGCCAGCCCGGCCAGCCGGTCGGTGAGGTGCAGCCGCAGCACCGGCCGGCCGTGCTCGGTGAGCACCTGCCCGTCGCCGAGCGCCTGCGCGTGTTGCAGGCTGCCGAGCGTGTACGGGCGTCCGGGCACATCCATGTCCTGCTCGTGTTCCCCGGTGATCTGCAGGAACACGCCGTTCTGCATGCCGCCCTTGTGATATTGCCCGGTGGAATGCAGGAACCGGGGACCCCAGCCGAACGTGGTCGCCAGCCCGGTTCGCCGGGCCAGCTCGGAGCGAAGCAGCGCCGTCGAGGCATCCTCGATCCGGTCGAGGTAGGCCTGCACCGCGAGGTAGCCGTCCCGAGGTGCGGCAGCCACCAGCGTGCGCAACACCTCGGCGAGCGTTCCGGCGCCCGCGGTCAGCAAGCCGGGCGCGGGGTACATCTCCACCGGACCGTCCATAGTGGATGGAGGCGCGGCGCCGGGTTCCGGACCATCCGAGGAGAGCGTGGCCAGCAGGGAACGTGCGGCCGTCTTCGCGGCCTCCACATCCGGCTGGTTGAACGGATCGATTCCGAGCAGCCTGCCGACTGCCGCCGTGGCGTACTCCCACAGCAGGAACTGGGCGCCGAGCGAACCCGTGCTGCTGATCGCGGCGGCCCCGCCTGCCGGCCCGATCGAAACCGGGGTGGCATCCGGGCCGGAGTCAACGAAGCCGGGCGCGTCCGGGCTTTCCACCACCACGGGCAACAACCCGGTGCCCTGCTTGCCGGTGGACTCGGCGATCAGTTGCTCGGCCCAGTCCGGGAATCCGATGATCCCCGAGCCGGTGTCGGCCAGCACGAGCTTCTCCGCGCCGGTGGCGTGCGCCGCGGCCCACGCGGCGGCCAGCCGCAGCGCGGGATTCGCCGAGTGATCCTCGGCCAGCGCCGGCGCGGCCGAGGCCGCGTCGTCGAGCAGCTGCCCGATGTCAACGCCGGCGAGCCCGGAAGGCACCAGGCCGAACGCGGTCAGCGCGGAGTACCGGCCGCCCACGTTCGGATCCGCCGCGAACACCCTGCGGTAGCCGGCCTCCTTGGCCTCGGCCTCGAGCGGTGAGCCGGGGTCGGTGACCACCACGATGCGGCTGGCCGCGTCGACGCCGGCGGTCGCGAAGGCGCGCTCGAAGATCCTGCGATGGCTGTCGGTCTCAACCGTGGTCCCGGACTTCGACGACACCACCAGCACGGTCCGGTCGAGGTCACCGGCCAGCGCGTCCGCCACCTGCGCGGGATCGGTGGTGTCCAGCACGACAAGCCACTTGCTCGCCGTGCCGGTGATCACCTCGGGAGCCAGCGAGGAGCCACCCATGCCGGCGAGCACCACCCGGTCGACACCGTCCGCCCGCAGCTCGTCCCGCAGCGCCTCGATCTCCGCGACCAGCGGGCGGGACGTCTCGTGCAGCGTGGTCCACGCCAACCGGATGGACGCCTCATCCCGCGCGTCCGCGCCCCACAGGGTGGGGTCCTGCTCGGCGATCTTGGAGGCCACCCGATCGGCCACCAGCCGGTCGATAAGCGGGCTCGCCTTCTCCTCGAGCACCGTGTCGGCGATCTGGACGCCAAACTCGGTGGTCATGCCTGCATCGACTCCTGGGCCAGGTTCAGCTGCCCCTCGACCGTCTCCAGCAGTTCGGCCCACGACTTCTCGAACTTTTCCACGCCCTCGTTCTCAAGGACCAGGTAGACGTCGGCCACGTCGATGCCGGCCTGCTCGAGCGTGCTGAACACCTGCTTGGCCTGCTCGCCGGTGCCGGTGACCTTGTCACCGTCCACTGTGGCGTGATCGGCGGCGGCGTACAGCGTCTTCTCCGGCATCGTGTTCACCGTGCCGGCGACGACCAGATCGGTGACATAGCGGGTGTCCGGGTAGTTCGGGTCCTTCATCCCTGTGGATGCCCACAGTGGACGTTGCGGGCGGGCACCGGCCTGCTCGAGAGCCTTCCAGCGGTCGCTCGCGAACACTTCCCGGTAGGCGGCGAACGCCAGCCTGGCGTTGGCCACCGCGGCCTCGCCCCGCACCGATTTCGCCGTCTCGTTGCCGAGCGCGTCGATCCGCTTGTCCACCTCGGCGTCCACTCTGGACACGAAGAACGACGCGACGGAGTGGATCTGGCTGATGTCGTGGCCGCGCTGCTTGGCTTGCTCGAGGCCGTCGAGGAACGCGTTCATCACCTCGCGGTAGCGATCGACCGAGAAGATCAGCGTCACGTTCACGCTGACGCCCTCGGCGAGCGTGCGGGTGATCGCCGGCACGCCGGCCTTGGTCGCCGGGATCTTCACGAACAGGTTCGGCCGGTCCACCGCCTTCCACAGGTCGAGCGCCTCGGCCGCGGTGCGCTCACTGTCGTGCGCCAGCCTCGGGTCCACCTCGATGGAAACCCGGCCGTCCACGCCGTCGGTCGCGGTGTGCACGTCCCGGAACGCCTCGCAGGCGTTGCGCACATCGGTGGTGGTGATCTCCTTGACCGCCGCGTCCACCGAGGCGTTGCGATCGGCCAGCTCACGTACCTGCTCGTCGTAGGCCGCGCCGTTGGCCAGCGCGCCCGCGAAGATCGTCGGGTTCGTGGTGACGCCGACGACGTGATAATCCCGGATCAACTCGGCGAGATTGCCGGAGTTGAGCCGTTCCCTCGACAGGTCGTCGAGCCAGATCGATACGCCCGCGCCACTGAGTTGCGCGAGTGGGTTGTTCGATGTCACTTGGATACCTCCACAGTGGACAGACTGCGGCGTGCGGCGTCCACGACCGCGTCGGCGGTGATGCCGAACTCGCGGAACAGGGTGGTGAAGTCGGCCGAGGCGCCGAAGTGTTCCAGGGAGACCGTCTCACCCGCGTCGCCGACGAAACGGTGCCACGACTGAGCGATTCCCGCCTCTACCGCGACCCTGGCGCGCACCGAGGACGGCAGCACGCTCTCCCGGTAGCCGGCGTCCTGGGCATCGAACCACTCGACGCACGGCATGGACACCACACGGGTGGGAACTCCCTGAGCTTCCAACGTATTCCGGGCCTCGACAGCGAGCTGGACCTCGGAGCCGGTGCCGATCAGCACCAGCCGAGGGGCGCCACCGGACGCCTCGGCGAGCACGTAACCGCCGCGCGCCACACCGTCGATTGCCTTTTCCTTGGTGCCTTCGAGCACCGGGACGTTCTGCCGGGTCAGTGCCAACCCGGACGGCGCCCCGGTGTCTTCCAGCACCGCCTTCCACGCCGCCGCGGTCTCGTTCGCGTCCGAGGGCCGAACCATGTTCAGCCCGGGGATGCCACGCAGCGCGGAGAGATGCTCGACCGGCTGATGGGTCGGTCCGTCCTCACCGAGCCCGATCGAGTCGTGCGTCCACACGTAGATCACCGGCGCCTTCATCAGCGCGGCGAGTCGCACCGCCGGACGCATATAGTCACTGAAGATCAGGAAGGTGCCGCCGTACGGCCGGGTGCCGCCGTGCAGCGCGATGCCGTTCAGGATCGACCCCATCGCGTGCTCGCGCACCCCGAAATGCAGGGTGCGGCCGTACGGATTGGCCTGCCACATGCTGGTGGAGGAGTGTTCAGGGCCGAACGAGTCGGCACCCTTGATCGTGGTGTTGTTGCTCTCCGCGAGATCCGCGGAACCGCCCCACAGCTCGGGTAGGTGCGGACCGACGGCGGCGAGCACCGCGCTGGAGGCCTTGCGGGTGGCGATGCCCTTCGCGTCCGGCTCCCAGCTCGGCAGCTCGTCCGCCCAGCCGGCCGGCAGCTCGCGGGTGGCCAGCCGGTCGGCGAGCGCCTTGCGCTCCGGGTTGGCCGTGGCCCAGTTGTCAAACTCCCGCCGCCACTTCCGATGCGCCTCGGAGCCGCGCTCGGCGACCCGCCGAGCGTGCTCCAGCACGTCGTCGGCTACCTCGAAGCTTTGCTCCGGATCGAAGCCGAGGATCTTCTTCACCTCGGCGACCTCGTCCGCACCGAGCGCCGCCCCGTGCGCCTTGCCGGTGTTCATCTTGTTCGGCGCCGGGTAGCCGATCACGGTGCGCAGCTGGATCAGCGTGGGCCGGGTGAGTTCCGCCCTTGCGTCGTCAAGGGCCTTCCGCAGGGACACCACGTCTTCGCCGCCGTCCACCGTGATGACCTGCCAGCCGTACGCCTCGTAGCGCTTGGCGGTGTCCTCGGACAGCGCGATGGTGGTGTCGTCCTCGATAGAGATCTTGTTGTCGTCGTAGATCACCACCAGGTTGCCGAGCTCCTGGCGCCCCGCCAGCGACGACGCCTCGGAAGCCACCCCCTCCTCGATGTCGCCGTCCGACGCGATCACGTAGATGTGGTGATCGAAGAGGCTTTCCCCCACGGGCGGCTCGGGGTCAAGCAGGCCGCGCTCCCTGCGGGCGGCCATCGCCATGCCGACCGCGTTGGCGAGGCCCTGGCCGAGCGGGCCGGTGGTGGTCTCCACCCCGGGGGTGTGCCAGTACTCGGGGTGGCCGGGGGTCTTGGACTCCCAGGTGCGCAGCGCCTTGAGGTCGTTCAGCTCGAGCCCGTAGCCGGACAGGTACAGCTGGATGTACAGGGTCAGGCTGCTGTGCCCTGCCGACATGATGAACCGGTCCCGCGCGGGCCACCCTGGATCGTTAGGGTCGTGCCTCAGCACCCGCTGGAACAGCAGGTAGGCGAGCGGCGCGAGGCTCATCGCGGTGCCGGGATGGCCACTGCCACACTTTTCCACCGCATCGGCGGCGAGTACCCGAATCGTGTCAACCGCGCGACTGTCCAGCTCGGTCCAGTCGTCGGGCACGTTCGGGGTTGTCAGGCGGATCATATCCTCGGGTGCGGTCTCGGTGACGGACACGAACTTGATGCTCCCCTTTTGCCTCGCACAGGCCGGATGTGCGCCCACCGCATCAGTACGTAATCAGCACGCAGCCGCTACCGCGGCAGGATCGATTCACCCCGACCCATTAGTTCTCCCACGTCGCCGTCAGCCTAGCCGCTCGGTTGCGCGGCTCACACACGGCCGCACGCTCGCCACCCGACACGGGTACCCGATGAGCACACGGTTAACATTCGGGGTGGATTCCGGCGGTAGGTGATCATGCCGTACGTGATCATGACGCTGGCGGGAGCCACCCGAACTGATCGAGGAGCGAGATGCCGTCGGTGACCGCTGCGCGGGGAGCGTCGTGACCAGCGCGGATCCGCGTGCGTCAGCGGGGGCGCCAGTAGATTCCGGGGTCACTGAGCCCAGCACGGCGCGGCAGACGGTCGCCGCCTACGTCGCGCTTGCCAAGCCGCGCGTGATCGAGCTGCTGCTGGTGACCACCATCCCGGCGATGTTCCTGGCCGGTCGGGAGATCCCGAACCCGTGGCTGGTGCTCGTCACGCTGGTCGGCGGCACCATGGCAGCGGGCAGTGCGAACGCGTTGAACTGCGTGATCGACGCGGACATCGACAAGGTGATGAAGCGCACCAAGCGGCGCCCACTGGTGCGCGACTCCGTGCCGCGGCGCAACGCGCTGATCTTCGGGCTCGCGCTCGGCGCCGCCGCGGTCGCGGTGCTGTGGTTCGGCGCCAACCCGCTTGCCGCGCTGCTCGCCGTGGCCACCGTCGTGTTCTACATCCTGGTGTACACGCTGCTGCTCAAACGGCGAACGTCGCAGAACGTGGTGTGGGGCGGGGCTGCCGGCTGCATGCCGGTGGTGATCGGCTGGGCCGCGGTCGACAACACGGTGCAGTGGCCGGCGCTGGCGATGTTCGGCGTCATCTTCTTCTGGACGCCGCCGCACACCTGGGCGCTGGCCATGAAGTACCGCGCGGACTACGAACGTGCCGGGGTGCCGATGCTGCCCGTGGTGGCCACCGCGGAGCACGTTGCGAAGCAGATCGTCATCTACTCGTGGGTGATGGTCGGCTGGACCTTCCTGCTGCTGCCGGCGACCAGCTGGCTGTACGGTGCGTTCGCGCTGGTAGCCGGCGCGTGGTTCCTGTTCTACGCGCACGGGCTTTACCGGGAGGTGCGTGCCGGCGGGAAGACCAACCCGATGCGGCTGTTCCACCGGTCCAACACCTACCTGATGATCGTGTTCGTGGCGATCGCGGTGGATGCGGCGATCGGGCTGCCGATGATCGGCCTTCCGTGGTGAGGCCCGGTGATCGTCGACCGGCTCGGCCTGCTTAAGTTGTGCGTATGCGTACTGCGTGGAAAGCGAGCCTGGTGCTCGCCGCCGTTGTGTCCCTAGTAGGTTGCACGAGTTCCGAACAGGACTCTCCCGAGCGGGCGCGGAGCACGCCGAGCGTGGGCGCCGCGGCAGAGGCATCGCCGCCGGCGAACGAGAATGCCTCGGCGGAACGTCCCTGCGCGGCCGGCGACATCGAGGTGTCCGGGCAGCCGCGGCAGGCGCCGGAGATCACCATTCCGGACGACTGCGGTCCGCCGAACGAGCTGATCAGCGAGGACGTTTCGCAGGGCAACGGCCCCGCCGTTCGGGCAGGCGACCGCGTCTCGATGCACTACTCGCTTGTCACCTGGTCGGACAAGCAGGAGAAGGACAGTTCATGGTCGCGCGGCCAGCCGCTGGAGGTTCGCAGCATCGGCTCCGGCGAGGTGATCCCCGGCTGGGACGAGGGCTTGATCGGCATGAAGCAGGGCGCCCGCCGGCTGCTCGTGGTACCCCCGGAGAAGGGCTACGGCGAGCAGGGCCAAGGCGAGATCAAGCCGAACGAAACGCTCGTCTTCGTGGTGGACGCCGTCCAGGTCGGTTAGGAGCTGTTTAGGGCAGCAGCAGGAGCTTGCCGGTGGTGCGCCGGCCTTCCAAGTCCTCGTGTGCCTGGCGAACCTGCGCCAGCGGGTAACGCCCGCCGATCCGCACATCCAGCGCTCCGCTGCGCACCGCGTCGAACAGTTCGCCCATCCGCCACTCCAGCTCCGCGCGGGTGGCGGTGTGATCCGCCAGCTTCGGACGGGTGAGGAAAACCGAGCCCGCGGAGTTCAGCCGTTGCGGATCGAACGCCGGGACCTGCCCGCTGGCGCCGCCGAACAGCGCGAGGGTGCCGCGCCGCCGCACGCTGGCGAGGCTGTCGTCGAAGGTGGTCTTGCCGACGCCGTCGTAGACAGCCGCGACGCCCTCGCCGTCCGTGAGCAGGCGGGCCCGCTCGGCGAAGTCGTCGTAACCGAACACGTCGTCCGCGCCCGCTTGCCTGGCGCGTCGCTCCTTCTCGGGGCTGGACACGGTGCCGAACACCCGCGCGCCGCGGGCCTTGGCCAGCTGGATGAGCAACTGCCCGACGCCACCCGCGGCGGCGTGCACCAGCACGGTGTCACCGGAGCGCACCGGATATGTCGATGTCACCAGGTAGTGCGCCGTCATACCCTGCAGCGGCGCCGCGGCCGCCACCTCGTCGCTCACCCCGTCCGGCACCGGGACCGCGTCGGTGGCCGGGATGATCGCGCGCTGCGCGTAGCTGCCGAGGCTTTGCGACCAGGACACCCGATCACCGGGGGAGACGCCGGTGACCTCGGAACCCACCTCCGTCACCGTGCCGGCGCCCTCCAGCCCGGGCACGAACGGCAGGTTCATCGAGTACACGCCGCCGCGCTGGTAGGTGTCGATGAAGTTCACGCCGGCCGCCGCCACCCGCACGGACAACTCGTTCGGCCCAGGCTTGGCCGCCTCGACGTCGGTGAGTTCGAGCACCTCGGGCCCGCCGCTCGAGCGGACCTGCACTGCGTTGGGCACGGCGTCCTCCAATCGATGTGGATCTCGTCTGCTGCCAATCTTCCATCACGCTATCCCCGAGGGGGTACGGTACGGGTCGTGCGGATTGGTTTCGGTGCACCGGTATCCGGCTCATGGGCCACTCGAACGAACCTGGCGCGGGTCGCGCGGCGAGCAGAGGAACTCGGGTATGCCTCGCTGTGGACCTACTCCCGACTGCTGTCCCCAGTGGACGATTCGATGGGTGAGCAGTACCGCGCGGTGCACGACCCGGTGGTGGCGCTTGCCTACCTCGCGGGCCAGACGTCCAGCATCCGGCTCGGCGTCGCGGTGCTGAACGCGCCGTTCTTCGCGCCCGCGGTGCTCGCCAAGCAGGCCGTCACCCTGGACGAGGTGTCCGACGGTCGGCTGGACCTCGGGCTCGGCGCCGGCTGGTCGGATGACGAGTTCGCGGCCGTCGGCGTCGACAAGCGGCACCGAGGCCGCCGCATGGCTGAGTACGTCGCCGTGCTCGATCGGCTGTTCAGCGACGAGATCGTGCGGCACGACGGGGAGTTCTACCAGGTGCCGGCCAGCAGGGCCGATCCCAAACCGCGGCAGCGCCCCCGCCCGCCGATCCTGCTCGGCGGCACAGCCGAGCCGGCGCTGCGCAGGGCTGGGCGGCTCGCGGACGGCTGGATCAGCAGCAGCCGGGTCGATCCCAACACGATCGGCAAGTCGGTTGAGGTGGCGCGCTTCGCGGCGACCGAGGCCGGCCGCGACCCCGACGCGCTGCGGTTCATCTGCCGGGGAGTGGTGAAGGTACGGCCCGGTGGTGATCCGGAGCGTCGCCCGCTGACCGGCGACCTCGACGAGATCCGAGGGGACTTCGCGCGGCTCGAGCAGCAGGGCATCACGGAGGTGTTCGTGGACCTGAACTTCGACCCGGAGATCGGTTCACCGGACGCCGATCCCGCCGTGTCGATGCGCAGGGCCGAAGAGGCACTGGAAGCTCTCGCGCCTCGCTGACCCGTCGAAGGTGCGCGGGCCGGCGCGGTTGGTGGCGAAGTAGGCTTTGATACGTGGACGAGAAGGTAGCGGTGCCGCAGCGGGCACTGGGGAGCGCGCGGGCGTTCGTCGCGGCGCACGGGAAGCCGTCGCGTGCGGTAGTGGAGAACATCGGCCGGTCCGGGGTGCGGGTCGTGCTTGTCGGGGCGGACGGCGTGCTGGGGGATGTGATCGTGGCGAGTATGGATGCCGCTGAGGCCCTTGTGACCGAGGTGGAAGGGCTGGAGGCGGCCAGCTGGGACACCGAGACCACGGCGGCCACGAAGATCGGTTCGGCGCACCGGCGTCGGATGGCCGGCTCGCTGCTCCGCCGTTGAGCGCCCGGGTTCTGCTGGTCGCTTGCGAGGAGATGCCCGAGGGCGACGGCGACGAGCACGCGCTGCCCGAGGCGTTGGGCGCGCTGGACATCCACGCCGAGTGGGTGGCGTGGGGCGAGGGCGAGGTAACCGCCGATCTGGTGGTGCTGCGGGCGAGCTGGGACTACGACGCGCGCCGGGCGGAGTTCCTCGAGTGGTGTGCGTCGGTGCCACGGTTGGCGAACGCCGTCGAGGTGGTGCGGTGGAACACCGACAAGGCCTACCTCGCGGAGCTGGCTGCCGACGGTGTCGCGACGGTACCCACCGAGCTTGTGCGTCCGGGGGAGACGCCGGACTGGCCGTCCGGCGACGTCGTGGTGAAACCGACGATCGGCGCGGGCTCGCGCGGCGTCGGCCGGTTCGACGCCGGCCAACGGGACGCGGCCGCCGAGCATCTGGCCGCACTGCACGCGTCCGGGCACGCCGCGCTCGTGCAGCCGTTTCAGTCCGATGTGGACATCGCGGGGGAGACGGCGCTGGTCTACTTCGGTGGGGTGTACTCGCACGCGTTCCACAAGGTCGTCGGTCTGTCCACGATGAGCGAATCTGACCTGTACGCCGATGAGACGCTGAAGGCCACCGAGCCCAGCGCGGCGTGCCGGCGGCTCGGCGAGGACACCCTGGACGCCGCCTCGGCACGGCTGGGCATTCGCCGCGCGGATCTGCTCTACGCGCGGGTCGACGTGCTGCGCGGTTCGGACGGTGGCCCGGTGCTGCTTGAGCTGGAGCTGACCGAGCCCTCGGTGGGGTTCGCGGTCGCCGACGCGGGCGCGCCGCTGCGGTTCGCCTCCGCCATCCGCGCCGCCCTCTGGCTGAGCTAGCTCCCGGTGTCAGGCGGGGCTCGGGTGCTCCGCCCGTTCGCCGGCCGGTGCCACGTCGACGGGCAGCGGGCCGCGATCCCGCGCCGCGCACCACAACGATGCCGCTGCCACGGTGGTCAGCTCCGCGCCGAGCACGTGCAGTGTCACCAGGATCTCGGGCACGCCGAGCAGGTACTGGGTGATCCCCAGCGCGCCCTGGGCGAGCACGGCCGCCCACAGCACGCCGTACCGCCGCCAGAACCTGGGCGCGTCTCGCCCGGTGCGCGCGATCAGCCCGACGAGCACCAGCAGCGCGAGGAACGCGTACAGAAGTCCACTGTGGACCCTTGCGAGCAAGTCGATGGGGGCCTGCAGGCGCGGGGTTTCCGGGTCACCGCCGTGCGGTCCGGCGCCGGTGACCATGGTGCCAGCCACCAGCACGCCGCCAAGCAGCGCGGTGAGCGCGATCAGCTGCCGGTGTATCCGGCCGTGCGCCACCCGCCGGGGTGCCTCGTCGCCCTCGGCGAACGCGTGCAGCAACAGCACCGCCACCCAGGTCAGCACGCTGGAGGTGAGGAAGTGCAGCGCGACCGTCCACCAGAGCAGCCCGGTGAGCACCGTGATCCCGCCGAGCACGGCCTGGACCACGACGCCGAGCGGCATGGTCCAGGCGAGCAGCAGCAGGCGCCTGCGGCGTGGCCTGGTGCGAAGCGCGACGATCACGCAGAGCGCCGCCACGAACCCGACGATGCCGATAAGCATCCGGTTGCCGAACTCGATCCACTGGTTCAACTCGGGGAATTCCGGATGCCGGGCGGGAAACATGCTGCCTGGCAGGCACTGCGGCCAGGTCGAGCAGCCCAGCCCGGAACCCGTCACGCGCACCACGGACCCGGTGACCGCGATCCCGCCGTTGGTCACCACCGCGGCGATCGCCACCGCCCGGCGTACCCGCGGATTTGGGTAGGGCAGACGATCAACCAGGCGGAGGAACCACGCGACAACCGGCACGAACCGATGGTAGGTGCCGCACGCTCGTGAGTCTTTTTGGGTGCTATAGCCCCCAAACTGTGTCTGATGGCGCCTAGCAAGACCCGATGGCAAGCAGGTCTCGCTTACTCACGACATCCGTGTCGTGCCAACGGCGAGGATGCCCGCGCCGGCGCCCCACGCGGCGAGCACAAGGAACGGCTGCGGCCCAGGTGTCGCACCCGAGGTGAGCGCGGTGTGTAGCCCCTCGGTCAGCGCGCCGGACGGCAGCAGCGAGACGATCTCGGCCAGCCCCGCCGGCAGCGAGCCGGGCATCAGCAGGATGCCGCCGGCGAGCAGCAGCACGAACCAGATCACGTTGGCGAGCGCGAGCACGATCTCGGCCTTCAACGCGCCGCCGAGCAACACGCCGAGCGCGCCGAAGCTCAACGTCCCCAGCAACACCAGTGCCACCGCCCAGACAACGCCGGCACCCGACGGCGCCCAGTCGAGCAGCGCGGCCACCACGCCGAGCACCACGAGCTGCACGCCAACCACGACCAGTCCGGCAACCACCCGCCCGGCTACCAGCAGCCAGCGGGGCAGCGCGGTGGCTGCCATCCGCTTGAGCACGCCGTACCGCCGGTCGAAGCCGAGCGCGATCGCCTGCCCGGTGAACGCGGAGGACATCACCGCGAGCGCGAAGATCCGCGGTGTCACGGAGTTCACCCTCGGCTCCGGCATCGCGATCACGTCGAGCATGCTCAACCCGATCAGCAGGGCGACCGGGATCAGCAGGGTGAGCAGCAACTGCTCGCCGTTGCGCAGGGTCAGCGCCGCCTCGGTCCTCGCGTGGCTCAGCAGCATCCGCCCCGCCCGGCCGGATCCGGGCCGCGGGGTGAACGTGCCGGCTGGGAACGGCGAGCTCATGACCGCAACTCCCGCCCGGTCAGCTCGAGGAACACTTCCTCGAGATCACGCCGGCCAACCCGCAGCTCTTCGGCCAGCACACCCTGCTGCGCGCACCAGGACGTCACGGTGGACACCACCTGCGGATCCACCCGGCCGTGCACCCGGTACGAGCCGGGATCGAACTCGGCCACCTCGCAGCCCTCCGGCAGCGCCGAGGAAAGCAGCTCGGTGTTCAGCCCGGCCCGGGCGCGAAACCGCAGTTGCTTCCCGTCGCCGTTGTCCGAGGTGAGCTGGTGCGGGCTGCCCTGGGTGACCACCCGGCCGCGATCGACGATCGCCACGTGGTCCGCGAGCGCCTCCGCCTCCTCGATCAGGTGGGTGGTCAGCAACACGCTCACGCCGTCCTGGCGCAGCGCCGCGAGCAGCGCCCAGACCAGCCGCCGGGTCTGCGGGTCCATCCCTGCGGTCGGCTCGTCGAGGAACACCAGTTCCGGCCGGCCGACCAGCGCGCACGCCAGCGAAAGGCGCTGCTGCTGCCCACCGGAGAGCCGCTTGTACGGGGTGCGCCGGACGGACTGCAGCCCGAGCACGTCAAGCAGCCAGCCGACCTCCAGCGGGTTCGCCGCGCAGGAGGCCACCAGCCGCAGCATCTCGCCCGCGCGGATCGTCGGGTACGCGCCACCGCCCTGCGGCATCACCCCGACCCGGGGCCGCAGCGCGGCACCGTCCGTCACCGGGTCGAGCCCGAGCACCCGTACGGTTCCGGCGTCCGCGCGCAGGAAGCCCTCGCAGACCTCGACGGTGGTGGTCTTGCCGGCGCCGTTCGGGCCGAGCATGGCGAGCAGCTGGCCGCGCGGCATGGTGAGGTCCACGCCGTCCACGGCGGTGGTGCGCCCGTATCGCTTGACCAAGCCCGAGATCGCCACGGCAGGGGAATCGTCGGGCGTGCTCACATCTCCCAAGCCTAAGCCGTCCCGCTTATCGTGCGGTCGTCGGCGTCCGTGCGCGGCTTCCGCTTGAACAGCGGCGAGGTGCGATGCAGCACGAACAGCGCGAGGGCGAGCACCACCAGCGCGCCGGCGTACGCCTGGGTGAGGATGTAGGTGCGACCGTCGAAGGTGCTGCCGGTCGTGGGGATCAGCACCGCGAGCACCGTGCTGGTCGCGGTGGCCACCTGGCGGAACCGGGAGTTACCCGCGGACGCGGCCAGCGGGATGACCGCCCAGAGCAGGTACCACGGTTGCATCGCGGGGTGCAGCAGGGAGAACGTGCCGAGTGCCACGCCGAGCGCGATGATCGGCTGCCGGCGGCCGTGGAAGCTGTCCAGCAGCAACCGGACGGTGATCACGGCGGCCACCAGCGTGGCGATCAGGTAGATCACCGACGTCAACGCCATGGTGTGGTTGCCGAGGTTCAGCGTGATGCCGAGAACGCCGCCGATATTCGCCAGCTCGGATACCGGCGAAATCCAGCTGCGCACCAGGGACGGCGTGTCCAGCGCACCGATCCACCCGAACCCGAGCCCGGTCACCACGCACACCGCGACCATCGTTGGCAGGAAGATGGCGAGGTGCACGGCGGCGGACCGCACCAGGTGGCGGTACGAACTGCCCCACCGTCTGGCCACCATCACGGCGATGAACGGCAGCGCCGCGAGGGCCTGCACTTTTACGGTCGCGCCGAGCGTGATGATTACCGCACCGAGCGCAAGGCTCAGTAACTCGTGACGCTGGCGGGGTGGTGGCGGCTGGCCTGGTGTCCGTCTCGGCAACCAGCGCAGCCCAAGCTCGATTCCGGCCATCATCAACCCGATCGCGAGCGCGTCGTTGTGCGCACCGGCGATCAGGTGGAACAGCACAAGCGGATTCGCCGCACCCAGCCACAGCGCGGTGGACGGGTGCACGCCGAACCGCTTCGCCAGCCGCGGCAACGCCCAGACGATCAGCGCGAGGCCGATCAGCGCGAGCACGCGCTGCAGCAGCACCCCGGTGACCACGTGGTTGCCGACCAGCCCGCTGATCACGCTTCCCAGGCTGAGGAACAGCGGACCGTAGGGGGCGGGCGTTTCCCGCCACATGTTGGACACGCCCCTGGTCAGCGGGTGATCGACGCCGAGCGCCGTCGCCGGCCCCCGGGTGTACGGGTCGAGGCCGCGGTGCACGATCTCGCTCTGCGCGAGATAGCTGTACACGTCCCTGCTGAACAGTGGCGGGATGACCATCAGTGGCAGCGCCCACATGATCAGCGTGCGATCCAGCTGCGCCCGGCTGACGATCCGGGCGACGCCGGGCCGCGCGAACCGGCCGAGCAGCAGCCAGCCGACGATCAGCATGCACATCCCGGCGAACGCGCAACCAAGGGCGGCGGTCGGCAGCCTCGAGAACAGGCCCAGTACTGGCACACCGGGTAGCGGGTTGAACACCGGTGCCGCACCCGCGCCGAGCGAACCGAAGGCGAGCAGCAGCGCGCCGACCGTTCCGAACCGGCGTATCGCATCCAGTGACCGATACTCGGTGCCGTTCTGCGGCTCGGAACGCGGGGGCGGGCGATCGACGACATCCGTGGCCGTGCCACTGCTGTTCGTTAATCCACCCGCGGTCACGTCCAGCAGCGTATCGGCCCCGGTCGGCGTGACTCCGGTCACCGGTCCTAAGGCGCTCTTTGCCGGGCTTCCGGAAATAAGACACAATAGTGTTGTGAAAATGACCGGGCCAGCAACGAGCGAGCAGGCGGACGGCCGCACTCGAGAGAGTGTCGCGCGTCTGCTGCTCGAACACGGTCCGATCACCGCCGTAGCCGTCGCCGAGCAGCTCGGTATCAGCTCGACGGCGGTACGCAGGCATCTGGACGGCCTCGTCGCCGAGGGCGAGGCCACCACCAGGGACGCACCGCGGACCGCTTCGCGGGGGCGTGGCCGCCCGGCCAAGCTGTTCCTGCTGACCGAGGCCGGTCGTGCCCGGTTCGGGCATGCCTACGACGACCTGGCCGTCGCCGCGCTCCGCTTCGTCGCGGAGAACGGCGGCGAACAAGCCGTGCGGGAGTTCGCGGAACGCCGCATGGCTACCTTGGTGGAGCGACACCGCTCGAAGGTGCTCGCCAAACGCGAGCCATCCGCACGGGCCGCTTCACTGGCGGCGGCACTGACCAGTGAGGGTTACGCTGCCTCGACGCAACACCTCGGAAGTGGCGAGCAGCTGTGCCAGCACCACTGCCCGGTCGCCCATGTGGCGGCTGAGTTCCCCGAGCTGTGCGAGGCCGAAACGGCGGCGTTCGCCGACCTGCTCGGCACGCACGTACAGCGATTGGCAACGATCGCACGCGGCGATGCCGCATGCACGACACACGTACCCGCGCAGAAACAGGCGGGTCGACAAGAACAGACCCCGGATGGAGGGAAGCCCGCATGACTGCCGCTGCGGAGCAGCGCACACCCACCACACCAGTAGGGCAGCCACTGACTCAGGACGAGGCCATCGCGAGCCTCGGCCGGTACGAGTACGGCTGGGCCGATTCTGATGCTGCGGGTGCGAGCGCACGTCGAGGCCTGAACGAGGAAGTCGTTCGGGAAATCTCGGCGAGGAAGGGCGAGCCCGAGTGGATGCTCGAGGCGCGGCTCAAGGCGCTGAAGCTGTTCGAGCGCAAACCCATGCCGAATTGGGGTGCCGACCTCTCGGACATCGACTTCGACAACATCAAGTACTTCGTGCGCTCCACCGAGCAGCAGGCGACCAGCTGGGAGGAGCTGCCGGAGGACATCAAGAACACCTACGACAAGCTGGGCATCCCGGAGGCGGAGAAGCAGCGGCTGGTCGCGGGTGTCGCCGCGCAGTACGAATCCGAGGTCGTCTACCACAAGATCCGGGAAGACCTGGAGGCCCAGGGTGTGCAGTTCCTGGACACCGACACCGCGCTTCGCGAGCACCCGGAGATCTTCAAGGAGTACTTCGCCTCGGTGATTCCGGCCGGTGACAACAAGTTCTCCGCGTTGAACACCGCGGTGTGGTCCGGTGGCTCGTTCATCTACGTGCCGAAGGGCGTGCACGTGGACATCCCGCTGCAGGCCTACTTCCGGATCAACACCGAGAACATGGGCCAGTTCGAGCGGACCCTGATCGTGGTGGACGAGGACGCCTACGTGCACTACGTGGAAGGCTGCACCGCGCCGATCTACCAGTCCGACTCGCTGCACTCCGCCGTGGTCGAGATCGTGGTGAAGAAGGGCGCACGGTGCCGCTACACCACGATCCAGAACTGGTCGAACAACGTCTACAACCTGGTCACCAAGCGGGCCAAGGCCGAAGAGGGCGCCACCATGGAATGGGTGGACGGCAACATCGGCTCCAAGGTCACCATGAAGTATCCGTCGGTCTTCCTGATGGGCGAGCACGCCAAGGGCGAGGTGCTCTCCGTCGCGTTCGCCGGTGAGGGTCAGCACACCGACGCCGGCGCGAAGATGGAGCACATGGCGCCGCACACCTCCTCGACGATCGTGTCGAAGTCGGTGGCGCGCGGCGGTGGCCGCACCTCGTACCGCGGTCTGGTGAAGATCGCCAAGCGGGCGCATCACTCGCGCTCCACGGTGAAGTGCGACGCGCTGCTGGTGGACACCGTGTCCCGGTCGGACACCTACCCGTACGTGGACATCCGCAACGACGACGTGTCCATGGGCCACGAGGCCACCGTCTCCAAGGTCAGCGAGGACCAGTTGTTCTACCTGATGTCCCGCGGGCTGACCGAGGACGAGGCGATGGCGATGATCGTGCGCGGGTTCGTCGAGCCGATCGCGCGCGAACTGCCGATGGAGTACGCGCTCGAGCTGAACCGCCTGATCGAACTGCAAATGGAAGGAGCCGTCGGCTGAGATGACGGTGACTGAGAACACTGTGCCTGCCGGCAGTGCAGACCACAACACTGTCGCGGAGGCCGCAGAGGCCACCGTTCCGGCGGTATCCAAGGGTGAGCGGTTCACCTCGTACGACGTGCGGGCCTTCGAGGTGCCGGGCGGGCGCGAGGAGAACTGGCGCTTCACCCCGATGAAACGGCTGCGGGGCCTGCACGACGGCTCCGCGGTCGCGAACGGTGAGGTCAAGGTGGACGCCGACGTGGCGTCCGAGCTGCGGGTCGAGACCGTGGGCAGGGAGGACGGCCGGCTCGGTGTCGCCGGTGTGCCCAGCGACCGGATCGCCGCGCAGGCGTACTCGTCGTTCAGCACCGCGACCGTGCTGACCGTGCCGAAGGAAACCAAGGCCTCCGCGCCGAGCGTGATCCGGCTGACCGGGCCCGGCGAGGGCAACACCGCCTACGGGCACCTGCAGGTGCGCCTCGAGCAGTTCGCCGAGGCCGTCGTGGTGCTCGACCACCAGGGTTCCGGCACCTACGCGGACAACGTGGAGTTCGTGATCGGCGACTCCGCGAAGCTCACCGTGGTCAGCGTGCAGGACTGGGCCGACGACGCGGTGCACGTTTCGGAACAGCACCTCAAACTAGGCAGGGACGCGACGCTGAAGCACACCCTTGTGACCCTCGGCGGGGACCTGGTGCGTATCTCGCCGACCGCCACGTTCGCGGACAAGGGTGGCGATGTCGAGCTGCTCGGGCTGTACTTCTCGGACGCGGGGCAGCACCAGGAGCACCGGCTGTTCGTGGATCACGCGGTGCCGAACTGCAAGTCCAACGTGGTCTACAAGGGTGCGCTGCAGGGCGACGGCGCGCACAGCGTGTGGATCGGCGACGTGCTGATCCGGGCCGCGGCCGAGGCGACCGACACCTTCGAGCTGAACCGCAACCTGGTGCTCACCGAAGGAGCGCGTGCCGACTCGGTGCCGAACCTGGAAATCGAGACCGGCGAGATCGAGGGCGCCGGGCACGCCAGTGCCACCGGAAGATTCGACGACGAGCAGTTGTTCTACCTGCAGTCCCGCGGGATCGTCGAGGAGCAGGCCCGCCGGCTGGTGGTGCGCGGGTTTTTCCACGAGATCCTGATGAAGATCGACGTGCCCGAGGTTCGCGAGCGGCTGGAGGCGGCGATCGAGGCTGAACTCGAAGCCGTTGGTGCCTGAGCAAAGACTTTCCCGCTACACCAGGAGAAACGACAAGCAGATGAGCTCACTGGAAATCAAGGACCTGCACGCCAGCGTCGTGACCGACGAGGGCGCCAAGGAGATCCTGAAGGGCGTGGACCTCACCATCAACTCCGGTGAGATCCACGCGATCATGGGCCCGAACGGCTCCGGCAAGTCCACCCTTTCGTACGCGATAGCCGGCCACCCGAAGTACCAGGTCACCTCCGGTGAGGTGCTGCTGGACGGCGAGAACGTGCTGGACATGACCGTGGACGAACGCGGTCGAGCTGGCCTGTTTCTTGCCATGCAGTACCCCGTCGAGGTGCCAGGCGTTTCGATGTCCAACTTCCTGCGCACCGCGGCGACCTCGGTGCGTGGTGAGGCGCCGAAGTTGCGGCACTGGGTCAAGGAAGTCAAGGACGAGATGTCCAAATTGGACATTTCGGCCGACTTCGCGGAGCGCAGCGTAAACGAGGGCTTCTCCGGTGGCGAGAAGAAGCGCCACGAGATCCTGCAACTCGGGCTGCTGAAGCCGAAGATGGCGATCCTGGACGAGACCGACTCCGGGCTTGACGTGGACGCGTTGCGCGTGGTTTCCAAGGGCGTCAACGACTTCAAGGCGTCGAATGACGCGGGCATCATGCTGATCACGCACTACAGCCGCATCCTCAAGCATGTTCAGCCGGACTTCGTGCACGTGTTCTCGGAGGGCCGGATCGTCGAGTCGGGCGGCCCCGAGCTGGCCGACGCGCTCGAGGAGAGCGGCTACGTGCGCTTCACCGGAGGCAAGCAGGAGGAGGCCGCAGCACGGTGACCACGACCGCCGCTCCGCTGGACGTCGAGACGATCCGGAAGGACTTCCCGATCCTTGGCCGGACGGTCCGCGACGGCCGCCGGCTGGTCTACCTGGACTCCGGGGCGACATCTCAACGGCCCCGGCAGGTTCTGGACGCCGAGCGGAGTTTTCTCGAGACGTCGAACGCCGCGGTGCACCGAGGCGCGCATCAGCTCGCCGAGGAAGCAACCGATGCCTACGAGCACGCCCGCGAGCGGATCGGCGAGTTCGTCGGGGTGAGCGCCGGCGAGCTGGTCTTCACCAAGAACGCCACCGAGGGCATCAACCTCGTCGCGTACTCGATGGGCAACGCCGCGACGGCAGGACCGGAATCCGCGCGCTTCGCGATCCGCGAGGGCGACGAGATCGTGGTGACCGAGATGGAGCACCACGCGAATCTCGTTCCCTGGCAACAGCTTTGCCAGCGGACCGGAGCGAAGCTTCGCTGGTTCGGGGTCACCGAGGACGGCCGCCTCGATCTGTCCGATCTGGACAAGCTGGTGAACGAGCGCACCAGGGTCGTCGCGGTCAGCCACCAGTCCAATGTGCTCGGTACGGTCAACCCGCCGGAGCCGATCGTCCGGCGGGCACGGGAAGTGGGGGCGCTGACGCTGCTGGATGCCTGCCAGTCGGTGCCGCACAGCCCGGTGAACTTCGCCGAGCTCGGGGTGGATTTCGCGGTGTTCTCCGGGCACAAGATGCTCGGCCCGTCCGGTATCGGGGTGCTCTACGGGCGCCGCGATTTGCTCGAGTCGATGCCGCCGTTCCTCACCGGTGGCTCGATGATCGAGCAGGTGTTCATGGAGTACTCGACCTTCGCGCCGCCGCCGCAGCGGTTCGAGGCGGGCGTGCCGATGACCTCGCAGGCCGTCGGGCTCGGCGCCGCGGTTGACTACCTTTCCGTGGTGGGCACCGACCGGATCGCCGAGCACGAGCACGCGCTGACCGATGCCGCGATCCGCGGTCTCGGGGAGATCTCCGGTGTCCGGGTTGTCGGCCCGACCGAGGTGGAAAGCCGGGGCGGTGCGGTGTCCTTCGTGCTGGACGGGGTGCACCCGCACGACGCGAGTCAGGTACTGGACAGCCTGGGTGTCGCGGTGCGGGTCGGGCACCACTGCGCGTGGCCGCTGCACCGGCGCTTCGGGGTGCCGGCCACCGTGCGGGCCAGCCTGTACCTGTACAACGATCTCTCCGATATCACCGCGCTGCTGGACGGAGTGCGTGAGGCCAAACGCTTCTTCGGGGTGGGGTGAGCGATGCAGCTGGAAAGCATGTACCAGGAGATCATCCTGGACCACTACAAGAATCCGCACCGCCGCGGGTTGCGGGACCCGTTCGACGGTGAGTCGTTCCAGGTCAACCCGACCTGCGGGGACGAGGTGACGTTGCGGGTGAAGCTGGACGGCGACACCGTGACCGACGTGTCCTACGAGGGGCAGGGCTGCTCGATCAGCCAGGCTTCCACCTCGGTGTTGACCGATCTGGTCGTGGGGCACACCCTGAGCGAAGCGAATACCACGATGGAGGCGTTCGTTGAACTGATGCAGGGACGCGGGCAGGTCGAGCCGGACGAGGACGTGCTCGACGACGGCATCGCCTTCGCGGGTGTCGCGAAGTATCCGGCCAGGGTGAAGTGCGCGTTGCTCGGCTGGATGGCGTTCAAGGACGCGGTAGCGAAAGTGGATCAAGGAGTGGGAACGTCATGACCGAACCGACCGCCGAGGAGCGCGGCGCGACGAGCCTGCCCGAACCGCCGCAGGCCGGCGGTGACACGGCCGCCGTCGAGGACGTCGAGGAAGCCATGCGCGACGTCGTGGATCCGGAGCTCGGTATCAACGTGGTCGATCTCGGGCTGGTCTACGACATCCGGGTGGAGCAGGACAACACAGCCACCCTCGACATGACGCTTACCTCGGCGGCCTGCCCGCTGACGGACGTGATCGAAGACCAGACCAAGATGGCGCTGACCAGCGGGCCAGGCGGGGGCGTGGTGACCGACTACCGGATCAATTGGGTCTGGATGCCGCCGTGGGGTCCCGAGAAGATCACCGAAGACGGCCGCGAGCAGCTGAGGGCACTGGGCTTCACGGTCTGATCCGTTCCGCGACACGGCACCGTGTCGCGGAATGAACGTGTCGCGGACCGAACACGTCCCGGTCTGCTCAGGAGACCGCGCGCTGCTGAGGGAAATCGTGCCGCCGGCCGCGCAGCACGTCGACCCGCTCGGTGCCTGGCCTGCCGAGCACCCAGCTCGACTCGCTGACCGCCTTCGCGTGCTTCTTCAACGGAGCGAGCAGGCGGGCCACCTCGCGGTACGAGCCGACCGAACCGGCCGCGCACACCAGCGTGGCAAGCGACACGCTGACCGGCAGTCCTTCGGCGTTCCACGGGGTGTCCAGCACGGCGTTTGCCAGTGCTGCGATCTCGTCGAGGTCGGTGACGAGCAAGAAGTCGTCGCCGCCAACGTGCCCTAGGGTGACGGTGCGCATCCCGGAGGCGGCGTCGCTCAACGTGCGCCCGAGCCCGCGCAGCAGATCGTCACCCGCCGCGAAGCCCACCGTATCGTTCACCGCCTTGAAGCCGTCCACATCCAGCCAGGCGGTCACGAACGCCTGCCCGGTCGCGATCCTGCGGTCCACGTCGCGGGCCACCACGTCGCTGCCTGGCAACCGGGTGAGCGGGTTGAGCGCGGCCGCGTGCTCGATCTTCGCCTCGGCCACGCCACGCACGATCTCGGTGACCCGGACCATCCCGACGCAGCGGCCCTCCGAATCGATCACGATCACGTTGTCCCCTGTGCGGCTCCAATCCGCGTCGGTGACCAGATCGAGTAGCTGCATCGCGGTGGCCTCGATGCCGATCACGTGCGGCGGGTCGGCCAGCCGGGCCGCGTCCTTGCGCGCGTGCAGCGCGTGGCCGTACGGCCCGGTGACCGCGAGCAGGAAGCGGTTCCGGTCGATCGACCACTGTGGACGCTCGTGCTCGTCGACAAGTACCACACCGGTCGGCCCGTCCTCGGAAGCGAGCACCTCGCGGACCTCGTCGGCGGTGGCGTGCACCGGCAGCATGCGTGCCGGGTGAATGAAGTCCCTGACCCTCGGCGCGGACTGCGGGGACAGCGCCACCGGGTTGTCCTGCGCGGCTGGTTCCGGCGTGGCCAGCGTGGTCGTCGCCGCAGATGCCATCTCGAAGCGCGCCATGGCGAACAGCTCGCCCTGGGCGAGCCGGACGCCGAGCCGGCGAAGGGCGTCGAGCTGGTTCTCGGTTTCCACGCCGACCGCGACCAACCGGGCGTCGTTGCGCGCGGAGAGGTGCACGAGGGATTCGGCCAGTGCGACCGAGTTCGCGTCGTCGGGCAGCCCGGTGATCGCGCGGCGGTCCAGCTTGATCGTGTCGACCGGCGCGTGAGCGAGCAGCAGCATCGGCACATCGCCCTCGCCGACGCCGTCGATCGCGATCCGGAAGCCGGTGTCCACGAGTTCGTGCATGCCACGCAGCAGCGTGTCCTGGTGTACCCCGGTGTAGGGCGGGCCGACCTCCAGCACGACTTCACGCGGTCGCCTTCCGGTTCGCGCGAGTGCCTCGAGCAGCGGGTGGAACTCGTCGATCGGGCTGCTGGCCGTGATGGCCTGCAAGTTGACGTGCAGCGGTAACAACGTCTCCTGCTCGGCGGCGGCGTATACCGCGTTCGCGGCGAGTGCGATGTCCAGTTCGGTCAGTTGACCTTGGCGGCGGGCAGCGTGCAACAGGTCAGCGACCGTCCCTGCCGGGGGTCTGGCGAGCGCTTCAACAGCCACGATGGCCCCGTTGTGCAAGCTGTACAGGGGCTGGAAGGCGAAGCGCACGGAGCTGGGGTACGCATTCACGCCCAACATCATGGTACGTACGCCGCCCAGATGGGTGATTTGGTTACCAATTGTTCATTTGGACTAGACGGACCTCACCCGATTGTCAGGCAGCTGTCACGGGACACTCGCGCGGAGAAGGTGCCGCCGCACCGAGGGTGGTGAAGCATGGAAGACCGCCCGCATGGCCGCGGTCGTACCCGCGACATCGTCGCGAACGGACAGGTATGCCCGTTGTGTCCCGGCGGGCTGTGCGAAGAACGCCTCGAAGAACGCGTTCAGCGACTCGGGCGGCATTCGGCGTAGCGACCGTAGGCCGTAGCGGCGCAGTCCGTGTACGGCGAACGCCGAGGACGACCAGATGGTGCGCTGCGCCGCGCGCACCGCCGCGGCAGGCGAGCGCGGCAGCGCCTCGGCTATCGCGGTGGCAACCGGTTGGGCGAGCCGCAGCGAGCTCGCGAGGCTGTATCCGGTCGCCGGGTGCACCAGGCCGGCTGCGACCCCGAACGCCAGCACCTCGCCGGTCCGGCGCGGCGTGAGGTCGAGCGGTACCCGCACGCGCTCCTCCCGGTGCGGCGCGAGGTCGGCGAGCCCGGCCGCGGCCAGCCGCGCGTGCAGCCGCTCCCGCAGCACCTCGTGCGGCAGGCCGGGGCGCCGTGCCAGCGAGGTCTCCTCGATTAGCATCTGGCCGTGCCCGACGGGCACCCGGTAGCAGAAGCTCGCCGCCTGGCCGGAGGCGCCGAGGGCACCGGGTGCCGGCCGCCAGTCCATCAGCGTGGCGACCTCCGGATCCGCCAGGCCGCCCACCGCGCCGGCCGGTACCCGCACACCCACCGCGGTCTGCTCGGTGTGTGCACCGCGCGGCGGACCGCCGGACAGCGCTCGTCGCACCCCGGACGCGTCCACCACCACGGCGGCCGCGATCCGCTGCCCGTCGGTCAGGCGTACCGTCGCGCCATTGTTGCCCACCGTGACTTCCTCGGCGGTTCCGGTGATCGTCCGCACCGACGGATGCCGCAACCACCGGCCGAGCCCGTCGTTGTCCAGCACCACGTAGTCGCGAGGCACTCGTTGCTCGGTACGCGTGATCACCGTGGTGGCCGGTGGGCGGGCGGCGAAGGCCGATGCCGGGAGATGACCGAACTCGTCGAACCACCCGCCGTAGGTCGCGGGCCAGCCGCCGGTCGGCGCGGGCGCGAGGACCGCGGTGTGAAGCCCGCTTTCCGTGCAACACCAGGCAAGCGCCCAGCCGGCCGGCCCGGCCCCGACGATCAGCACGTCCACCACACCCCGAGCACACCACACCCGGTGTGAGCGTGCTGGCGCCGTCGACCGAGCCCTGACGCTACGGTCGGTGCATGGCGCACGAGCAACACGATCCGCGCGCGGCCCGCAAGGGCGGTCCGCCGGGCGGGAGCACGGCGAAGCTGGCGGATCTCGTGGCGAGCCCGTTCCGGGTGGACCGCGACCGGATCGCGATCTCGCCGTACTTCGCAAGGCTCGGCGGGGTGACGCAGGTGGTGAGCGCTTCCGGATCGGCGCTGCTGCACAACCGGCTCACGCACAGCATCTCGGTGGCCCAGGTGGCGAGGGCGATCGCGGAACGGCTGAACTCCTCGCCCGAGCTGTCCCCGGTGATCGACAAGTTGGGCGGTTGCGATCTGGACGTGGCGGAAGCCGCGGCCCTCGGCCACGACCTCGGCCACCCACCGTTCGGGCACCTCGGCGAGCGAGTGCTCGATCGCATCGCGCGCAACCGGTTCGCGCTGGTGGATGGTTTCGAGGGCAACGCACAGTCGTTCCGGATTCTCACCACGATCGACGCGCGCGGTCCGGCTGGCGTTGGGCTCGACCTCACCGCGGCCACTCGCGCGGCCACCCTGAAGTACCCGTGGACCCGGCTGCACTATCCGCGGCCGCACCCCCGCGAGCTGCCGCAGCCACCGCGCGGCGCCGCCGAGCTGGACGACGCGCCGGGCAGCGGTTCGGCGAAGTTCTCCGCATACGTCACCGAACTCGGCGACGTGCTGCAGGCCCGCGTCCCGTTCGAGAGCACCGTGGAGGGATGGCAGCAAACCGTTGAGGCGTCCGTGATGGACACCGCGGACGACATCGCCTATGCGATCCACGACCTCGAGGACTTCCACCGCATCGGGGTGCTGCAGCACGCCGCGGTTGCCACCGAGCTCGGCCACTGGCAGCGGCAGGCGCTGGAGCTGGCCGAGCTGGACCACGGCACGCTGCTCGCGCGCGGCCGCCGGCCCGGCCACTCGCTCGAGCTGCTGCGCAGGCGGATGCACGCGAAGGATTCCTGGATCGCGCACGACGACGCGTTCGCGATGGCGGTGGCCTCGGTGCGCGCCGACCTGGTTGACGATCTGCTCGCCGCACCGTTCGACGGTTCCATGGAGGCGGAGCAAGCGGTCGCCACGTTCTCGGGGCGCTGGACGTCGCGGCTGGTGCACGGTGTGCTGGCAACGGAGCACGCCAACGTGCGATCCGGACACGTCGCGCTGCACCAGCAACCGTGGCACGAGGTTCAGGTGCTGAAGTTCGTGCACCGGCAGTTCGTGTTGCTGCGGCCGGACTTCGCTTTGCATCAGCGTGGCCAGGCCGAGTTGCTGAGCTCCCTTGTGGACGCGCTGGATTCCTGGGTGAGCGATCGCGACGAGGCACACCGCCTGCCCCGCAGGCTGCACGATCTCGTCGAGCTGGCCGAGCGGGAGTACGGCGAGCTGGCGCGCGACGATCCGCGGAGCCTGGCTGGTGCGGGCGGTGACGTGCCGCAGGGGCGGGACGCGATCAGGGCGCTTGCCCGCGGTCGCGCGGTGCTCGACTTCGTGGCCTCGCTGACCGATGAGCAGGCCGTTGCGTTGCTGGACGCGCTGTCCGGACGCAGCGGTCAGCCCTGGTCGGATGCGTTCGTGCTGTGAACCGCGTCCGAGCGGTGGCCGGCGGTGGTCGCGCGGTGGAGGTCGGCCCTGAGCGGTTGGCCGGCTGGTTCGCCCGGTTCGGCGAGCGGCACGGCGGCGTCCGGCACACCGAGCTGGCGCCGCGCCGGGTGCGGGTGCTGGCCACCGACGGCGTTCGGGTCGACGTGGATGTGCCGTTCGGTCCGCTAACCGAAACCGGTACTCAGCAGGGCCTCGCGATCGAGCCGCTGGTCGAGCACGTGTCGCGGCCGAGACGGATCGGCCTGCTGCTCGTCCGGCTCGGCGGGCACAGCGTCGGGATCGCCGAGGCGGGCCGGGTGCTGACCTCGCGCACCGACCGTCGCCTTGTACACGGCCGGAACTCGGCGGGTGGCTGGTCGCAGCAGCGGTTCGCGCGGCGCAGGAAGGAGCAGGCCCGGCAGGCGCTGCGGGCGGCCGCGGACGACACGGTCGACGTGCTGGTGCCGGTGCTGCCGGAGCTGGCGGGCGTGGTGCTCGGTGGTGACCGTGGCGCACTGGACACCGTCCGCGAGGACGGCCGGCTGCGCGACGTGTTCGCGATCGCCGAGCCACGCGTGCTGGACGTCCGCGAGCCTCGGCGCACCGTGCTGGACGACGCCGCACGGCGGGCCCGCGCCGTCGAGGTCGTGCTCACCGAAGCCGGCCAGTGAGCGCGCCCGATACCCGCATACCCCAATTCGCATCCATATTGGGCGAGTGGGCGCGCGGCTGGGACGTTCTAGCCGCCGGCGCCGGTGGCCGTGCTCTCTCCGGTGAGTGCGCGCTCCTCCGCGGTGTACTGGCGCTCGAGACCGTCCCGCCACACGGCCTTCACCTGCTCGCCAGGCGCGTGCCCGGTCAGCAGGCTGCCGAACACCAGCGCCGCCACACCGGCTAGATAGCCGGGCAGGATGTCCGGCACGCCGAACGGGTTGCCGGCCGCCTCCCACCCGATCGCCACGGCCAGACCGGCGACCATGCTGGCGATCGCGCCGAACCGGGTCGTACGCCGCCAGAACATCACCGCGAGGAACGCCGGCACCAGCGCGAGGGCCGACCACTTCAACGTGTAGGTGTAGATGCCAACGATGTCCGTGACGAAGAACGCGATGAGCAGTGCCACCAGCCCGATCACCGTCACGCCCCACCGGGAGATCTTCAGCAGCTGCGCCTGGCTGGCATCCGGCCGCCGGTAGCGCTGGTACAGGTCCCTTGTGAGGTTCGCGGAGCCCTGCAGCAGGAATGAATCACCGCCGGAGACCAGCGCCGCCATCAGCGCCATGGCCAAGATCCCGCCGATGGCGGGCGGCAGGATGTCTTGCAGCACAAGATAGAACACCGAGTCGGGTGCCACGCCCTCCTCGGCGACGAAGGTGCGCGCGGCCATGCCGATCAGCACCGGGATGAGGGCGATGGCGAAACCGGCGACGGCGAAGCCGACGACGTTGCCCCACAGCGCGATCCGCTCGGTGCGCGCCGCGTAGATCCGCTGCCAGCTGGACTGCCAGATCAGGTAGAACGGCCCGATGGTCATCGCGAAGATCAACGTGTCGATCGGGTTGGCACCGATCGGGTCGAGGTGCCCGCCGGGAACGGCCGGAGCGATCTCGGCCATCCCGCCGGCGAACGACCAGGTGGCCACGCCCATGATCACCAGGCCGACGACAAGCACGACGGTTTGGATGCTGTCCGTGACGATGACGCTCGGCAGCCCGCCGAGCATGGTGTAGCCGTAAATGATCGCCCAGCCCAGCACCAGTCCCCAGACCAGCGGCATCCCGAAAAGCACGTCGAACAGCGCGCCGAGCGCCACGATCTGCATAGCCGTGACCGGGGCCGCGTACAACCCGGCGGAGAGCACGGCTGGCAGCACGCCTGCCGGCTTGCCGAACCGCTCCTCGAAGACGTCCGGGACGGTGTAAAGCTTGGTGCGGCGTAACACCTTCGCGAAGAAGAACACCAGCAGCAGCGAGAACACCATCGCCGGCAAGCCGAAGCGGGTATAGCCGGAAAGGCCGAACTCGTAGCCGAGGCCGACGCTGCCGATGAACACCGAAGCGCCAGCCCAGGTGGCGATCACCGTCAGGGTGATCTTGATCGGGCCCACGTTCCAGCCGGCGACAAGGTAATCGTCCACGTTCTTGGTGCGCCGGAAGTGATAGAGGCCAATGGCGAACATGACGATGGTGAACAGGATTACGTAGAACGCGTACCAGATCACGGCGGACTCCCATCTCGGAAGGCTTTTCCTGGCTCGGCTTGTCCGGGGAACGCTTCGACGGGCAGGGCACCGTGGTCCCGCACCCAGGCGAGGTCGCCGGCGACGACGGTGGCGTCCACGGTTAGCGCGGCCAGGGCGGTAGCGGTGGGGTCCGTAGCGGTGGGGTCACCGGAGAGCAGGGCGACATCGGCTCGCTTGCCTGGCTCGAGCGTGCCGGCGTGCTCCTCGTCGAAACCGAGGTAGGCGGCATCGGAGGTGTAGCCGCGCAGTGCGGTCCGCACGTCGACCCGCTGCTCGGGGCCGAGTTCCACGCCGTCCCTGGTGCGCCGGTGCACCGCGCACCAGATGCCCTCCAGCGGGGCGACCGGCGTGACCGGGGTGTCGGCGTGCAGCCCGAAACGCAGCCCACGGCCACCAGCGGAAACCAGCGGGCTGATCCGCCGGGCCCGCTCTGGCCCGAGGAACCGGTCCCGATGCCGATCGCCCCAGTAGTACACGTGCTTGACGAAGAACGAAGCCGCGATGCCGTGCTCGGCCATCGTGTCGAGCTGATCTTCGCGCACCGTCTGGCAGTGCTCGATCCGGTGCCGCCGGCCGTCGGCCCGGCCCGTTCCCAGCCCGCGGTAGGCGTCCAGGATCGCCTGGATGGCGGCATCCCCGTTGCCGTGCACGGCGACCTGCCAGCCCGCGTCGTGCAGTGCGGCGATCCGCTCGGTCAGCTCGGCAGCGGAGAGCAGCATCATCCCGCGCTCGCTTGGCGCGCACGTGTATGGCTCCGAAAGGCAGCCGGTGAGCCCCTGGATGGAGCCGTCCGAGATGATCTTCACGCCGCCGATCCGGAACCGGTCGTCGTCCAGCGCCGCCGCGGCTGCCGGACCCGGCACACCGGGACCGAGCTCTCGCACGATGTCATCCAGCAGGTAGCCACGCACCCGGGTGCGCAACCTGCCCGACTCGACGGCCCTGCGGTAGGCGGCGAGCTCGTCCGCGCCGCTGGTCAGTCCGATGCCGGTGTCGTGCACCGTGGTGACACCGGCCGCGAGGTAGGCGTCCCCAGCCAGACCGAGGATTTCCGCCATGTCGTGCTCGGACTTCTTGGGCAGCAGCGCGTACAGCGGGAACGCCGCGGTCTCGGCGAGCATCCCGGTCGGCTCGCCGGAGGCGTCCCTTGCGATCAGCCCGCCTGGCGGGTCCTTGCTCGCCCTTCCGATCCCGGCATGCCGCAGGGCGAGCGAGTTCCCGCTGACGAAGTGCCCTGAGACGTGCACGAGCAGCACGGGATGATCGGACGAGGCGGCGTCCAGGTCGTGCCGTGTCGGGTGCCGGCCGTCCCGCAGCAGCGTGTCATCGTATCGGTAGCCGACGATCCACTCGCCTCGCGGGATCCGGCGGGTGGCTGCGGCGACCCGCTCCACGATGTCCTCGATCCCGTCGTTGGGCGGCGAGCCGGCGTCCACCTCGGCGTCCAGGGTCAAGCCGAAGAAGTACGGGTGGGTATGCGTTTCAACGAACCCGGGCAGCGCGGTGCGACCGCGCAGGTCGTACCGCCTGGTGTGCTCGGCGGCCAGGCCGAGAACGTCTCGGTCGTCGCCGACCGCGAGGACCCGCCCGTCGCGGACCGCGAGCGCGCTGCCGCGCCGGTCCGCCGCGTCGAGGGTAAGAACCGTGCCGCCGTAGAAGACCAGGTCGGCCTTGACGTCACCAACGTGCCGGGGGTGAGACATGCTGCCCTCCTGGCCATCAGTAAACGTGCGAAGAAGGTAGCCAGCCGCTGGATCCAAGGACAGGTCCAGAATGGACGCAGTTCGTGGTACCAGCCCGGTGACTCGCACCACGCCGGGCAAAATCGCTGGACGGTTGTTCGTACACTGGAGCCGTGGTCCGCATGGATTAGGTCGCTGGGGAGCCCGCCGGTTACGGCAGGTGGGCAGACCACTCCTGCGCTGAGACCACAACATCCACGGAGTTCACCTTGATCACCGCTACTGACCTGGAACTGCGCGCCGGCTCGCGCGTGCTGCTTTCCGACGTGACGTTGCGCGTCCAGCCCGGCGACCGCATCGGCCTGGTGGGCCGCAACGGCGCCGGCAAGACCAGCACGTTGCGCGTGCTGGCCGGCGAGGGCCAACCGTACGCCGGTGCGGTGCGGCACGGCAGCGACCTCGGCTACCTCCCGCAGGACCCGAGGGAGGGCAACCTGTCGGTGGCCGCGAAGGACCGGGTGCTCTCCGCGCGCGGCCTCGACGAGCTGCTGCGCGAGATGGAGAAGGCCCAGTCGGCGATGTCCGAGCTGGTGGACGCCACCGAGCGGGACGCGGCCATCCACCGCTACGGCCGGCTGGAAGAGCGTTTCGCCGGGCTGGGCGGCTACGCCGCGGAGAGCGAGGCCGCCCGGATCTGTGCGAACCTCGGGCTGGAGGAGCGGCTGCTGCATCAGCCGCTGCGCACGCTCTCCGGCGGCCAGCGGCGCAGGGTGGAGCTCGCCCGCATCCTGTTCGCCGCCTCGGAGGCCGGCGCGGGCGGCAAGTCCAACACCGCGCTGCTGCTCGACGAGCCGACGAACCACCTTGACGCGGACTCGATCGCGTGGCTGCGCGGCTTCCTGAAGTCCCACGAGGGCGGGCTGGTGGTGATCAGCCACGACGTGGAGCTGCTCGAAGCCGTGGTGAACAAGGTGTGGTTCCTTGATGCCACGCGCGGTGAACTGGACGACTACAACATGGGTTGGAGGCGCTACCTGGACGCACGCGCCACCGACGAGCAGCGCAGGCGCCGGGAGCGAGCCAACGCGGAGAAGAAGGCGTCCGCGTTGATGGCGCAGGCGGACAAGATGCGCGCCAAGGCAACCAAGGCCGTCGCCGCGCAGAACATGGCGCGGCGCGCCGAGAAGATGGTGGCCGATCTCGAGGAAGTCCGTCAGGACGACAAGGTCGCCAAGATCCGGTTCCCCGCCCCGGCGTCGTGCGGGAAGACGCCCCTCACCGCGGAGGGACTGAGCAAGACGTTCGGCTCGCTGGAAGTGTTCACCGGGGTCGATCTCGCCATTGATCGTGGCTCGCGGGTGGTGGTGCTCGGGCTGAACGGTGCCGGCAAGACCACGTTGCTGCGGTTGCTCGGTGGGAAGGAACGGCCCGACTCAGGGACGGTTTCGGCCGGCCACGGTCTGCGGATCGGATACTACGCGCAGGAACATGAGACGCTCGATCACGAGGCGAGCGTGTGGGACAACATCCGGCACGCCGCACCGGACACCCCTGCCCAGCAACTGCGCACGCTGCTTGGCACCTTCCTGTTCAGTGGCGCGCAGCTCGATCAACCGGCCGGAACGCTGTCCGGTGGGGAGAAGACCAGGCTCGCACTGGCCGGGCTGGTTTCCAGCGCGGCGAACGTGCTGCTGCTCGACGAGCCAACCAACAACCTGGACCCGGCCAGCCGGGAGCAGGTGCTCGACGCGCTACGCAAGTTCAGTGGTGCGGTCGTGTTGGTGACACACGATCCGGGCGCCGTTGAGGCGCTAGAGCCCGAACGGGTGATCTTGCTGCCGGACGGGACTGAAGATCACTGGTCTGGCGACTATCTGGAGCTCGTGCAGTTGGCCTGAATGGCGCAGGCTGACTGGATTCGTGTCGATTTTCTCGACTTGCCTAGCGTTCCTGGCGACTGTGGTCGATCATTGCGACGGCAGGGGTCGTTATGTGGCCCTCGACACTCTCATGCGGAAGGCAGGACAACGTGGCTGACCTGAAAAAGGGTGCGCGGATCACCGGTAGCACGAGAGACAAGCTTGCCGCAGACCTGAAGAAGAAGTACGAGAAGGGCGCAAGCATTCGCACGCTGGCCGAATCCACGGGGCGTTCCTATGGGTTCGTTCACCGGGTGCTTTCCGAATCCGGCGTACAACTTCGCGGGCGTGGTGGCGCGACCAGGACCAAGAAGAAGTAGGCGCACGGTCTAGTTCCGCTCTCGCGCGGGCGCGTTCCCGCGCGCGGTGTGGACGTGTGCGTTGGCCAAGTTATTGCGCTCTGCAACGGAAAAGCACAACGCCGCGCCAAGTAGTGCCACCGGGTAGACGAGATAGCCCCAGCGTGTCGCCGGGGTGAGCAGTATCGCGGCCGCGAGCCCGACCGCGATGCGGAGCAGGGCGTCGGAACCCAGTCGCGGCGGTCGGGCGAGCAGCCAGCCGGTGATCGCCACGGCTGCGACACCGAGCATGCCGAGCGCGATCATCCGGCCGGTGTGGCCGGTGTTGGCGATCAGGTAGCCGGGCAGCGGACTGGCCGCCGGCGAGTTGATCATACCGAGCCCCGCCGGGAACAAGACCACGTGTTCGGCGAACGCCCGCGGGGCCGCCAGATACACCGGCACGTTCAGCAGGGCGCATCCGGCCAGGTGCACGGCGCAGAACGTGCCGAGCGCCCGGACGCCCAGCCGGGCACACACCAGCACGGCGATCACCACCACCGCGGGCAACGCGGTGAGTTTGGCGCTGAGCACGACGGCGAGTACCGCCGCGGCCCAGCCGGGGCGATCGCGGGCCGCCAGTGCGGTCGCGAGCACGATGAGCCCGAGGATCGCCAGGTCGGGGCCGGCGACCGCCCAGGTGAGCGCGGTGAGTGGGCAGGCGACGGCGAGTTGCGCGGCCCGCACCGGGATGGTGGAGAACGCCAGCCGTTTCGGCCAGCCGAGCAGCCAGAGCGCGCCAAGCACGGTGAGCACCGCGGTGAGCGCGAACACCAGCCGCACGTCGGTGATCGCCGAGTCGCCGAGCAACGCCCTTGGCAGCCCGAACACGGTCATCGACGGCCCGTACGGGGTGTAGTCGTTGACCACGGGCGCGCGATCCAGTGCGGCGATATCGGTGTACGGGCTGCCGGTCTCCAGCAGCAGGCTCGCGGAGCGTTCGATCACCCAGACCTCGGGCTGGGCAGCCCAGGACATCGGTGTGATCAGCCAGTCAACCCCGGTAAGCCGCTTGATCACCAGCGTGATGAGGGGTGCGATCATGCCGGCCGCGGCGATCACGGCGAGCGGCGTCCAGCGGGACCGCAACCGGGCCACCCAACCGCTCGTGGGCATGCGTGTGTCGATCAGCAGCCAGCCGGCGTGCAGCGCGGCGATCCCGTAGGCCACGGTGGCGAAGTTGCCCCACACCCGGAAGCCGTAGAACTCCGACAGCACGGCGGTCAGCGCGGCGAACACCGCGCACCCCAGGTAGAAGCCGCCGTCAATGGCCAGCGCGGGCCGCTGGACGGAGCGCTGCGTGAAGGCGGGCGCGGTCACCCTTTGCATTGTGGTGGGTAACGCGGTTGCCGGTGTGCAGGGGTCCCACTCGACCGGCCGTGGTGTCAATACCGTCTCTCCCGCGGTCCGCGGCTACTCGCTGGTGTCGTCGATCTCGCCGGTGTCCACGGCGAGCACCCCCGGCTGCTCGGACAGCAGCGCGAGCAGGTCACTCACCGGTCGCGGGCCCACAACGCGCAGTCGCAGGTCGATGATCGGCGTGGTGGTGCCGACCCGGCCACCATCCTCGTCGTGGTAGTGATCCGGCCATGAATGGTACGTCGACACCTGCTCAACGGCGTATCCAGCCTCCGTCGAGGCGGCCAGGATGTCGCGCAGCGCTCCCTGCCCGTCCCGGTAGTTCACGCGCAGCACCGAGGAGATGGGGCGGGTGCGGGTGAGCAGCCGGATCAGCGGCGGATACCCGTACACCACCAGGAAATGCGCGGCGGTCACGAACGCCGCGAGGATCGGCAGGCCGGCACCGGCCGCGCAGCCAACCGCCACGCTCACCCAGACCACCGCCGCGGTGGTCAGCCCGCGCACGATGTCCCTGCGGACGAAGATCAGCCCGCCGCCGATGAACCCGATACCGGACACGATCTGCGCGGCCAGCCTTGACGGGTCGAGCATGATCTCGCCCTGCTGCAGCACATCGCTGAAGCCGTACTTGCTGATCAGTAAGAACAGCGCCGACCCGAGACCGACCAGGGTGTGCGTGCGCAACCCGGCGCTTTTCTGACGCAGCTCGCGCTCCAAACCAATCAACGAGCAGAGTGCCAGCGCGATGGCCAGATCAACGAGCTGTTGCCAGCCCTGCCCGGTGTCTTGCCCGAACTGCACCGCAAGGTTTCCGTTCATGTTTACCGCCTCCGTGCGGAGGGGATTACCACGGATCACTCGACTGTATGCATTCGGTGGGCGGTTACGTCCGCGCGGCTGATTACCGCGCGCAGCCCGGACGTCTCGTTCGGGTACTCCGCTACGACACTCGCGGGGGCAACCAATTGGCCTCCCACACGTCCCTCTAACGTAGGCGCGACCAGTGTGCTTCGGACCGCGGAGGGCACTCGAGTGATGACGACGCACGGCGGTGAGCGACGGTGAGCTACGGCGGACAGCACGGTGGCGGCTCCGGCCGCCCGCCTCGGCGGCAAGGGCCGGCACAGCGCCCGCCCCGGCGTCAGCCGCAACAGGCCCAGATGATGCCGAAGCCAGGGGCACCGCAGCGGTCGCGCCGGGAACCGCCGCGTGGTACGCGGCAGATGCCGCAGCGGCCGGACGAGCGCCCGACGGACCGGCATCCCGCACGGACGAAGAAGAAAAAGCGGCGCCGCCCCGGTCGGATCCTGCTGAGCATCTTCCTGGTGATCCTGTTGCTGCTCGGCGGGATCCTGGTGTACCTGGACTTCTCTATCAACCGGGTGAAAGCGCTGGACGATTACCCAGGCAGGCCGGCGGAGGCGGAAGGGACGAACTGGTTGATCGTCGGCTCGGACAGCCGCAAGGGACTCGACGCGGAGGATTCCAAGCGGCTGAGCACCGGTGACGAGGCGGCCGCGGGCGGGCAACGCACCGACACGATGATGCTGCTGCACATTCCGGACAATGACACCAAACCGACTCTGGTGAGCCTGTTGCGGGATTCCAATGTGGAGATCCCTGGACACGGCACGAGCAAGATCAACGCGGCGTACTCCCTCGGCGGTGCCCCGCTGCTCGCCCAGACCGTGGAGCAGAACACCGGGCTACACATCGATCACTACGCGGAAATCGGGTTCGGCGGCTTCGCCAACGTGGTGGACGCGATCGGTGGCGTGGAGATGTGTATCGACGAGAAGATGCAGGACGAGAAGACGGGAGTCACGATTCCCGCCGGCTGCCAGGAACTCGAGGGGCCGCAGGCGCTCGGCTTCGTGCGGATGCGGTACAGCTCGGCGACCCCGCGCTCGGACTTCGACCGGGTGCAGAACCAGCGGAAGTTCGTCGGCGCGATGGTCAGCGAGATGGCCAGTCCCGCCACCTTCCTCAACCCGTTCCGGCTGTTCCCGCTGCTTGCTGACGCACCGGAAGCGCTCACCATCGACGAGGGCGACCACATCCACCACCTCATCGGGCTGGCCTGGGCGATGCGTGGCATCTCGAACGGCGGCGTCACGAGCACCACGGTGCCGACCGACTCCAGCGGCGCGTACTGGGACGAGGGTGCCGCTAGCCAGCTGTTCGAAGCGTTGCGGACGGATCAGCCGGTGCCGCAGGGCGCGCTGGTCACCGAGTAGAGCTGGCTGGTCACCGAGTAGAGCGGGCGCGAAGGGCGGTGAGCGCGCGATCGGCGTGCGCGCTCATCCGCAGCTCGCTCTTGATCACGTCGAGTACCCGCCGGTCGGTGTCGATCACGAACGTCTGCCGCTTGGTGTGCAGCGGACCAAAACGGCGCTGTACGCCGAACTGGGCGGCAATGCTGCCGTCCTCATCGGACAGTAGCGGGAAGTCGAACCCGTGCTTGTCGGAGAACTCGTGCTGCTTGGCGACCGGATCCCTGCTGATGCCGACCCGCCGCGCACCGAGCTCGGCGAACTCCGTTGCCAGATCACGGAAATGGCAGCTTTCCGCGGTACATCCCGGCGTCATCGCCGCCGGGTAGAAGAACAGCACAACCGGTCCGCCCGCGAGGAAGTCGGTAAGCGCGCGCGGCTCGCCCCGCTCGTCGGGCAGCGTGAAGTCCTCGACGGTATCTCCGACTCGCATGCCTGCCTGCCTCCAGTCCGTGCCGGCGTTCAGTGCGACGGGACGCGTTCGATCAGCGCGCTGATCTCTTCCGCGGGACCCGGCTCCGCCGCGAACGGACCGCTCGCCGCGGTCACGCCGAGTCCGTGCAGCCGCCGCGCGAGCTCGGTTGTCGGCACGTCCTGGGCGGTCACCGTGAGGTCGAGCGTCCGTGCCTGCGCGATGAGGTGTGCGAGATTGCGGGCCACGAACCCGCCGTCATCCGGTTCCGCAGCCAGCTGGTGCACCAGATCGGCCGACAGATGGACGCCGTGTACCGGCAACTTGTGCCGGTGGATCAGGTCCAGCTCGGCGGTGCCGGCCACATCGAGCACCAGCCGGATACCGCGCTCGTGCAGGATCTGCAACGAATCGAGCAACTCGCCGTGCTCGTCGGCCACCGCGGTCGGTGGCAACTGGATCTGCACACCGGCCGAGTCCAGCCCGGTCCGCTCGATCTCCCGCATCACGTAACCGACGAGGTCCTCGTCCCGCATCAACCGTTCCGGTAGCCGCAGCCGCACCGGCGGAGTGGTGGCGCCGAACCTGCGCTGCCACTCGGCGGCCTGGGCACAACCGTGCTCCATCAGCCAGCGGCCGACCGGCAGCATCTGCCCGGTTTCCACCGCGAGCGGCCCGAATTCCTCGGAAGAGAGCGAACCCAGCTCGGGATGGTCCCAGCGCGGCACCGCGGCCACCGCGTACAGCCCTTCGCTCGAGGCGCCGAGTCGCGGCAGTGGTTGGAAGTCCATGGCCAGCTCGCCGTTCTCCAGCGCACCGCCGATGCCGGCACCCAGCCGGTACCGCGCCCGATCACCGGCGTCCAACTTCGGGTCGAACAGCATCCACTGCGCTTTGCCGTTCTTCTTGGCGCGGTGCAAGGTGATTTCCGCGGCGCGGATCAGTTCGATAGCTGTGTAGTCGGTTGCCGCTTGCACCACGATCGCCACGCTCACGGAGATCGCCACGCCTTGGCCATCGAAGTACACCGGCTCAGCCAGCTCCCGCAGCGCCTCATCGACGAGCTGGATGAGCAGTGGGGTGGTGACGTCCGCGCCGCCTACCACCACCGCGAAGCCGTCGCCGGTCATCCGCGCGACGAGAGTGTCCGGCCGCCGGAAGACCCGGCTAAGCCGGTTCGCGACCGATTGCAGAACCTGATCTCCGATCTGCGGGCCAAGTCCGTCCTGGACGACCTTGAAGCCGTCGATGTCCAGAAAGCACAAGCCGATCTGCTCCCCGGTTCGTGCGGCGGCGGCGAGCACCGTCTCGAGATGGGTGCTGAACCGGGACTTGTTCGGCAGCCCGGTGAGCGGGTCGTGAACCGCCTGGTAGCTGATCCGTTCCTGCAGCAGATGCAGATCAGTGATGTCGGAGAGCACCAGGACCGGGTAGGACTGCTCATGATCGCCGTCCGCCACCAGGGTCAGCGCGATCCTCGCCGAGATCGGCTCGTCGTCGTCGGTGTTCCGCCGGAGATCGATCTGCGCGCGAAACCGGGGAAGTTCCCCGGATTTCAGCTTGGCGAACCCGTCCCGCACCCGCTGGGCGTCGAATTCCGAGGCCAGTTCGTGGAACTGAACGCCGGCCAGCCCGCCCGACTCGCGGCCGAGCATCCGCTCCAGCGCCCCGTTGGCCTGCACGATCTTGCCGTCCACGTCGCCAACCGCGATACCCACGTCCGCGGAGGCGAACACCGCGCCGAACTGCGCCTGGCTGGCCGCGCGGGCCCGCTCGGCCTTGACCTGCGCGCGCAGGGCGGCTTTCTTGATCGTCTCCTGGCGTTCGAAGAGCTGCTCGCGCATCGCCGCGAGATAGCCCTCGATGAGTCCCGCCTGCACGGCGTGTAGCCGCTCCGGCAGTCCGTCCGTGTGATCCTGCGGCAGCACGGCGATCAGCTCCGTGCCGAGGTGCTGAAGGGTGCGCGACAGCGCGGTCGAGCCGATGAAGTTGTTCGCGACAAGCTGCTCACCGACCCGTGCGGCCGCCGAGGCGTCGGGTTCCTCGGCGCTCAGCGCGGTGCTGAGCTCCTCGGCGAGCCCCATGAAGAGGTCTCTTGCCTCCGGACGGGAGATGGACACCAAGCTGGTGTCCAGCACTGAGTCGGTCCACCTGCGGGCGAACTCCACCAGCCCTGGTCGGTCACCAGGTGTAGGCACTGCGCACCTCTTCGCAACGAAGCCGGACGATCGGTGAGTCTAATGAGTTGAGGTGCTCAGGCATACGGTAGGTAGAAAATTACACGAAGTAGGGGGACGCGGTAACGTTCAGGCTAGATCATCATCGCCGAACGGGGGTTGCGGACCCGCTGGCGTTACCACTCGTGTTCTCGATCATCGTGGCTCGAGCACGATGGGTAGCCCATCGATGGGAATCGGCAACGAGGTGAAGTCCCAGCGGGCCGTGTACCCGTCCGGAACGCTCCACCGATGAGTGCGCAGCATCTCGTGCAGCAGGGTTTTCACTTCGAGCGTGCCGAAGTGCATGCCGATGCACTTGTGCGCCCCGCCGCCGAACGGGATCCACGCGTACCGGTGCGACTTGTCCTCCCGCCGCGCCGCACTGAACCGGTCAGGGTCGAAATCGTCGGGATTCGTCCAGCAATCCGGATCGAAGTGGTTGACCGCGGGGGAGACGATCGTGAGGGCGCCTTTCGGAATGTAGTGACCAAGCACTTCGGTGTCCGCGACGGTGCGGCGCATGTAGCTCGGCACCGGCGCGAGCAACCGGAGCGATTCCTTGATCACCAGGTCCAGGGTGTGCAGCCGCTCCAGCGCGTCGATGTCCGGCGGCTCGTCGCCGAGCGCGAGGGATTCCTCCCTCGCCCGCTCCTGCCACTCGGGGTGCTTGGCTAGGTAGTACGCGGCCACCGAGGTGGTGATCGTCGACGTGTCGTGTGCCGCCATCATCAGGAAGATCATGTGATTGATCACGTCTTCGTCGCTGAACCGCTCGCCCTCTGGCGTGGTGGCGTGGCAGAGCGCGGAGAACAGATCGGCGCCGTCCCCCGCCCGTTTCGTGGGCATGTTGTCCGCGAAGTACCGCTCGAGGACCTGGCGACCGCGCAGCCCTGAGCGCCACCTGCCGCCCGGAACCGGTAGCCGCAGCAGCGACGTAGGCGCACGCACCGCGTCGACGAACGCTCGGTTGATCCGCGCGGCCTCCGGGCCGCTGAACTCACCCATGAACACCCGGGTGGCGATGTCCAGGGTGAGCTGTTTGAGCACCGGGTAGAGGTGGAACGGCCCTCGGGAATTCCAGGTCGGTACGGATTCCCGCACGCAGGGCGTGACCTGCGAGGTGTATCCGGCCAGCCGCTGCCTGGTGAATGCCTCCTGCATGATCCGGCGGTGCATGCGGTGCTCGTCGAAGTCGAGCAACATCAGCCCGCGGTGGAAGAACCGGTCGATCATGGTCGCCCAGCCGTCCTGCGAGAAAGCCTTGTCCTTGTTGACAAGCACCGCTTGGCTTGCCTCCGCTCCGGTGATGGCGACCATCCGGAAGCCGAGCATTCCCATCCACGACACCGGACCGTTTTCCTCATACCGTTGCCGGGCGTACTGGTAGCCGTGCCGCATGAACTCGATGGCGTGACCGATCAGCGGGGGGCCGAAATCACCCAGCACCGGTTTCAGGTCGCTGCCGGCCGGTGGTGTGCTCAGCACCCGCTTGGACCACTTCTTGTTCAGCATCTTCTCCTCGACCCGCTGCGGCAGCGGGGTCGAGACGATCAGCGGCGTTGGCCCGCGGAGCGCGTCGACGGCCTTTCGAACCGTGGTCACCATGCGATCAACTCCACGTTGAGAGAAGGGGTCCGTGGCACCGGGTCTTAACACACTCTCTCAGGGAGCCGTTGTTGGCAAGAGGTCAACGCGCGCCGAGCCGATTGTGTATTCGCGAAGATCGAGTATGGTCGGGCGTGCTGGTGGTTCGCCGCCCCGGTGCCGGGGTGGCGAGGTGAACAGGGAACCCGGTGTGAGTCCGGGACTGCCCCGCAGCGGTGAGCGGGAACGACCGCCGTCATGACGCACTGGACGCATCGAGCGTCTGGGAAGCGACGGCCAGTAGGTCCAACCGGCGTCCGGCCGGTGGGTGCCCGTGAGTCCGAAGACCTGCCACCGGCACGCGCATCGCCCGATGCGCGTGGTCCGTGGCCTCGCGGGTGGGCCGGACGGGCGTTGACGCGGTGGTCGTGTCTTCTCGTTCGCGCGCTCGCGAGGTCAATAAGCTCACGAGGAGAGAGCATTGACCAACGCACATCAGACACCGCGGACACCGGATATCGGCGCGACAGTGCTCGGGTATCCCCGGATCGGCCCGAAGCGTGAACTGAAGCGAGCGCTGGAAGGTTACTGGTCGGGGCGTACCGAGCTGGACGAGCTGCTCGGCGTCGGGGAGCGGCTGCGGGAGCGGTCCTGGCGGGAGCTGGCCGGCGCGGGGCTGGATTCGGTGCCCGGCAACACTTTCTCGCTCTACGATCACGTGCTGGACACCGCGGTGCTGCTGGACGCCGTGCCGCCCCGGTTCCGCGAGCTCGCCTTGTCCGATGTGGACACGTACTTCGCGATGGCGCGCGGTCGCGATGACGCGCAGCCGCTCGAGATGACCAAGTGGTTCGACACCAACTATCACTACCTGGTTCCGGAACTCGGCCCGGACACCGCGTTGCGACTGGCCGGCGACAAACCGGTCGCGGAGTTCACCGAGGCGCTGCGGCACGGGATAACCACCCGCCCGGTCGTGCTCGGCCCGGTGTCCTTCCTGCTGCTGGCCAAACCCGCACCGGACGCACCCGCCGGCTTCGCACCGTTGAGCCTGCTGGACGACGTGCTCGCGGCGTACGCGAAGTTGCTCTCCGCGCTGGCCGCGGCCGGTGCGGACTGGGTGCAGCTGGACGAACCGGCCCTCGTCGCGGACCGTTCGGCCGCCGAGCTGACCGCGCTGCGCCAGGCCTACGAGCGGCTCGGTGGCCAGCCCGGCAGGCCGAACCTGCTGGTGGCCAGCTATTTTGGTGAGCTGGGTCCCGCGTTGCCGGTGATCGCGGACACCCCTGTCGAGGCGATCGGCGTGGATCTGGTTTCCGCGCCGGAGACAGCTGAGCAGATCGCCGGGCTGAGTTCGTTGCGGCACAAGACCGTGGTCGCGGGCGTGGTGGACGGCCGCAACGTGTGGCGAACAAACCTGCGGGACGCACTGTCCACATGCGCCACCCTGCTCGGGTCCGTCGGCAGGGTGGCGGTATCCACGTCGTGCTCGCTGCTGCACGTGCCCTACGACGCATCGGCCGAGACATCGATCGATCCCGCCGTGCGGCCGCGACTCGCCTTCGCGCGGCAGAAGGTGGACGAGGTGGCGCTGCTCGGACGCGCGCTTTCGGCGGGTGCTTCCGGCGAGTTCGCCTCGGCGAGCAGGCAGGCGAACGAGGCGTTCTCCGAGGTGCGTCGGGACGAGCGGGTTCGCCAGCGGATCGACGCGTTGCGTCCAGAGGACGCTCGCAGGCCGGACTACCGTGAGCGGGCCGAGGCCCAGCGCAGCAGGCTGGACCTGCCGCCGCTGGCGACCACGACCATCGGCTCGTTCCCGCAGACCGGAGACATCCGGCGGGCAAGGGCGGATCTGCGGGCCGGCCGGATCGACGATGCCGAGTACCGCAACCGGATGGGCGCCGAGATCGAGCGGGTGATCCGGCTGCAGGAGGACATTGGGCTGGACGTGCTGGTGCACGGGGAGCCGGAACGCAACGACATGGTGCAGTACTTCGCGGAACATCTGGACGGGTTCGCCGCCACCGAGCACGGCTGGGTGCAGTCCTATGGTTCGCGCTGCGTTCGTCCGCCGATCCTGCACGGCGACGTCTCCCGGCCCGCACCGATGACCGTGCCGTGGAGTGAGTTCGCGCAGTCGCTGAGCGAGAAGCCCGTGAAGGGCATGCTGACCGGCCCGGTGACCATCCTGGCGTGGTCTTTCGTGCGTGACGATCAGCCGCTGGCGGTGACGGCGCGGCAGGTGGCGCTGGCGTTGCGGGACGAGGTCGCCGATCTGGAGCGGGCCGGGATCGGCGTGATCCAGGTCGACGAGCCTGCGCTGCGCGAGCTGCTGCCGCTGCGGGAACGAGATCGCCGGGAGTATCTCGACTGGGCGGTGGAATCGTTCCGGCTGGCGACCGCTGGTGTGTCCGCGGCGACGCAGATCCACACGCATCTGTGCTACTCCGAGTTCGGTGACGTGATCGAGGCGATCGACGGGCTGGACGCCGACGTGACGACGATCGAGGCCGCCCGGTCCCGGATGGAGGTGCTCGCGGATCTGCGCGAGATCGGCTTCCGCCGTGGCGTGGGTCCGGGTGTGTACGACATCCATTCCCCACGGGTCCCGGACGAGCGTGGTGTCGAGGAGCTGCTGCGGCTCGCGGCGGACGCGGTGCCGGCCGAGCGGCTGTGGGCGAATCCGGACTGCGGGTTGAAGACCCGCGGTTACCACGAAGTGGAGCCCGCGCTGCGGAACATGGTGCTGGCCGCCCGCAACGCCCGCGCCTGACCCGGCTCGCCCCGTCCGGGCCTGACCCGTCCCGCCCTTTCCCGGCCCGCCCGGGTGTGATACAAAGAATCAAAGATGTCTCATCGCTTCGGGAGTGGGCATGGCGGCGACGGATGCGGCGAACCAGGACCTGGTGGTTCCTGGCCCTGGTTCGCTGCATTGGCGCTTCGCGGGCGACAACGGCATCTACGTGATGCTGGTGCGGGCCGGTCTGCTGCAGCTGATGCTGCCCGACCTCGGCCGCGGCGTGCAGGATCACTCGGACTTCTTCAACGAGCCGTGGGAGCGGGTGTTCCGCTCGGTGCCGCAGATCCAGGGCGTCACGTTCGACTGGCCGAATGGTCCGGGGACGGCCAAGACGATCCGGGAGTACCACACCAGCATCAAAGGAGCGCACCCGGACGGCAGCCGGTACCACGCGCTGGACCCGGAAACCTACTACTGGGCGCACGCCACCATCTTCGACGCGGCGCTGCAGTTCACCGACCAGTTCCTCGGTGCGCTCACCGAGCGGGACAAGGAGATCTTCTACGCGGAATCCCGTGACGTGTTTCGCGCCTACGGGGTTAGTGAACGCGTCATGCCTGCCGATTACGCCGGCTTCCGGGAGTACTTCGACGGGGTGTGCGCCGAGCGGCTCGAGCTCACGCCCACCGCGAAAGCACTGGTCGATATGGGGGCGGAGCCGCCGGAGCGGTTCCCGCTGGTTCCCGATCCGGTCTACAAGGTGTTGCGTAAGCCGAGCGGGAAGGTGCTCTGGTGGCTCGCGGTCGGCACCTTGCCGCCGGTGGTCCGGGACAAGATCGGCGCCAGCTGGACTGACCGGGACGAGCGCTGGTACGGCCGGATGCGGCTGGCCGTCCGCCGCCTTTGGCCGATACTGCCGAAGAAGGCCCGCTACAGCCCGCGGGCCCGCGCGGGGTTCGCCCGCGCCGGTGTTGGCCCCACCTAGCCGTGACGTTGTTAGCCTCGATCTCGTGACCACGCCCGAAGCCAGCAGCCTGCTCGAACTGGTACTGGCCAGCGGGCAGCGCACCGATTCGGTGGCCGAGGGCGTGCTGGATGCCGCGCTGGAAGAGTTCCTCGACTACGGGTTGCGGCGGACCAATGTGGACATGGTGGCCCGTCGCGCCGGGGTTTCCCGCGCCACCCTGTACCGCCGCTTCGACAACAAGGACGCGCTGGTGCAGGCGGTGCTGGTTCGGGAGTGCCGGCGGTTCTTCACCAGCATCGTCGAGGTAGTCGGGCCACTGCCGACCGTGGAAGACCGCCTCGTCGAGGGGTTCGTGGTCGGCGTTCGCTACGCGCGTGCGGATCGGCTGCTCACCCGGCTGCTGGCAAGTGATCCGGAAGCCCTGCTTCCTTACCTGACCGTGAACGGCGAGCTGGTCGTCGCGGTGGCCCGCGATTTCCTGGTGTGGCAGGGAAATCAGCTACCGGGCGGGGTATCATCGGTGGGTGGCCGGACCCCGGAAGGGGTCGCGGAGTTGTTCGTCCGGCTGGCCATCTCCTTCACGCTCACACCGCAGAGCAGTATCCCGCTGGAAAACGATGCTCAGGTGCGCGCGTTCGCCAGGGATTACCTGGCGCCGCTGCTGCGGGAGTGACCGGTGTAGCGAAGGATCCACAAACCCAGAGAGTGGCTGCACGCGTCTGGCTAGTCGTGCCCGTCGGCGGGCTGGCGGCCCGCGCCTGCCGGTTTCCTTAGTAATCTAACCGGATGGGCCAGCACATGACGCCGGAAGAGTTTCGCAAGTACGGCAAGCAGGTCGTCGACTGGGTTGCCGACTACCTCAGCACGATCGAGTGGTATCCGGTTCGCTCGCAATCCCAGCCGGGCGAGGTCCGTGCTGCGTTGCCGGCGCATCCGCCAGAGCACGGCGAGCCATTCGAGCGGGTACTCGCCGATCTGGAGAACACGATCCTGCCGGGCGTCACACACTGGCAGCACCCCAGTTTCTTCGCGTACTTCCCGGCCAACACGAGTGGTCCAGGCATCCTCGGCGATCTACTGTCGGCAGGGCTCGGTGTTCAGGGCATGGTCTGGGCGACCAGTCCCGCGTGCACCGAACTGGAAACGCTCGTCGTCGACTGGCTCGCCGAACTGCTCGGGCTGCCCGACCATTTCCGCACGGACGCACGCGGCGGCGGGGTCATCCAGGATTCGGCGTCCAGCGCGAGCCTGGTCGCCGTGCTTGCCGCGTTGCAGCGTGCCAGTGGAGGGAAGGTTCGTGCCGATGGCGTCGCCGGCCGCTATCCGGTTTACGTCTCCTCGCAGACCCACTCGGCGCTGGAGAAGGCGGCTCGGATCGCCGGTATCGGCGCGAACAACGTGCGGGTGGTCGACGTGGAGCCGGGGACGTTGACGATGGATCCGGCGCACCTCGAACGGCTGGTCGCCGAGGACGTCGCCGCGGGTGCGGTGCCGGCGCTGGTGTGTGCCACGGTCGGAACCACGTCGACCACCGCCGTCGATCCGGTGGCCCGCATCGGCGAGATCTGCCGCGCGCACGGCATCTGGCTGCACGTGGACGCCGCGTACGCCGGGGTGGCGGCGGTGTGCCCGGAGCTACGTTGGCTCAACGACGGTGTCGCTGAGTATGCCGATTCCTATGCCACGAACCCGCACAAATGGCTGCTCACCAACTTCGACTGCGACGTGTTGTGGCTGGCCGATCGCGCGCCGATGATCGACGCGCTGTCGATCCTGCCGGAGTTCCTCCGGAATTCGGCTTCGGAATCCGGTGATGTGATCGACTACCGGGATTGGCAGGTGCCACTCGGCCGGCGGTTCCGGGCGCTGAAGCTCTGGTCGGTGATCCGTTGGTATGGGGCGGAAGGGCTGCGCGCGCATATCCGTCGCGGAATCGGGCTCGCCGAAGAGTTCGCCGTCCTGGTGCGTGCCGACTCCCGCTTCGAACTGCGCGAGCACCACCCATTCGGGCTGGTGTGCTTCCGTCCACTCTGGACTGGCATGTCCGCCGACGATGCGAACGAGGCGACGTTGGCGATGCTGGAGCGGCTCAACGACTCGGGCGCGCTGTACCTGAGCCACACCAAGGTCGACGGGCAGGTCTTGTTGCGGATGGCGATCGGAGCACCGAGCACCGAGCGCAGTCACGTGGTCGAAGCCTGGGAGCGAATTCGCGCTCAGCTGCCTTAGTCACACCGCCCTTGGGACCCCCGCTTCCGGTCGGGTGCTCGGCCGGCGCGGCCGAGCACCAATTCGTCGCCGTACCTCGGCGCGGTCTGCGGTTAGTTGGTGTCCTGGAATGCTAGTTGGGTGTGGATGGCGTTTCGTCTGGGTTTTCGTTCGGGGTCGAGGATGGCGGGTGGCAGGAATTCGGGGTGCCCGTCGGGTGCCATGCGGATTTCCCAGTGGCTGTTGTGGATTAACGCGTGGTGGGCTCGGCATAACAGGCACATGTTCCGCAACGTGGTTGTCCCGCCGTGTTGCCAGAGGATGAGGTGGTGGGCTTCGGCCCAGCGGGCGGGGGTGCTGCACCCCGGGAAGGCGCACCCACCGTCGCGGGCTTCGAGGGCGCGGCGGAGTGCGCGGGGTGCGGTGCGGTGTGCCCGCCCCACGTCGAGGGGGAGGGAGTCGCCGGTGAGGGTGACCGGGATGATCTCGGCGCAGCACGCGAGCCGGCGGATCTCGGCCACCGGGATCGGCGCGTGCCCGTTCAGGGTGGCAGCACCGGTGCCGGTGCGCAGCGCGTCCCAGGAGAGGGTCACGGTCATGCGGGCTTGTTCCCCGGCTTCGGTCGGGAGGGTGCCGCTGCGCAGCGCGGCGGCGAGGAGGTCGGCGAACGCGTCGCCCTCGCGTTCGACCAGGGTGCGGGTGTCTGGCCCGTTCTCGTCGGCCGGGCGGGGTTTGGATAGTGGGCTCAATCCCGCATCCAGCAGCGCCGCCGACTCGGCGTCCAGATCGAAGCTACCGACCACCCGCCCGTTCGCCCGGGTGGTGCGGCGCAGCAGGTTGCGCGGCGCGCCGGGTTCACCGTCGCGGGGCCGGGCCCCGTCGGGGTCGAGGTGCGCCAGCAGCCGCTGCCCCGCCTGCGCCACCGCGTGCGGTGGGGCGGTGCGCGCCAGCTCCACCAGCACCCGCTCGGCGTGCTCGCGGTCGTCCGCGCTGGTGGAGTCGGGGAGGGTGGTGAGGGCTTTGTGGATTTCGGTGATGTGTTCCGGCCCGATCGCCCCCTCGCCCGCCGCGTCCCCGGTGCGCGTTAGGGGTGCGGGGATGTCCGCGCCGGTGATCGTGCGGGAGGGCACCAATGAGGTGGCGTGGGCGAGGCGTTGGCGGGCCTCACCGCGCCCGAGGTTGAGGGTGTCCTGCAGCATCGACGACACGGTGCCGTAACCGGCGGTGGCGCCGCGGGCCACACATTCCGCCAACACGCGCAGTTTCTGCAGGTGCAACTGCCGCGACTGCACTTCGAGTTCTTGCAGGAGACGGGGTAGGTCCGCGTCCGCGAGCCGCGCCACCTCGGCGCACTCCAGGATCGGAACAGAACTGGTCATACCCTTGACATTAGCCAGCACCCCCGACAAAAACCGAACACACCAGCGACACCCGTCGATGTTTCTAGGGATGAATGGGCCATTCATCCCTACGCTCGGGGGGCCGACTGAAGAAAGTGTTGTGGCGCGGGAAAAGGCGGGCCGGGTTCGGTGTGGTGCGGGCAAATGATCGGGCAGGCCCTGCGCCTGCCCGCTCCTGCCCGAATAGGGGCCGCCGAGGCTCACCGGTCAACGGGTGACGCGCAGCGTCATCGCGACAGCGACGCCGAAAGGCGCGCCCTTGACCGGTGCGAAGCGGCCCCACACACTCCCGCGCCACCCCGAACCACTACCTACGGGCGGCACCGTCGAACTACCGGAGTGTGGGGTGCGCGGAAACTTGATGCGGGCAGGCCGCCGTGCCTGCCCGCGAAACGGCCCGCGATGATGTCGCCGAGGCTCGGGAGTCCACGGGCTGCTCCGCCCCCGGCGGGGTCGTCGCGCAGCGACGCCGACAGGCGCCCTGGACACCCGAGAAGCGACACCATTAACCTCCGCGCACCCCACACCCCCACGCAGGGCCGCAGCCCCGCACCCCGGTTTCAACTGAGCCGCTGATACGGGTTGTGCGTCACGCCGGGGCGGCGCGGCCGCATGATCAGCGCCGCGATGTAGTAGGTACACGGTCGCCGCCCGTGATTCGCGTAGCCGTGCGGCACGTCTGCCGCGAAATACACCGAATCGCCAGCAGTCAACTCAAAGGTGCGATCATCGACGGTCAGCCGCAGGCTACCGCTGTGCACGACAACGTATTCGTGCGATCCCGCTGCGTACGCCGGGAACGTTCCGGCGTCGCAACCTGGCGGTAGCGTGGTCCGCACCCATTCGAAGTTCACGCCAGGTACGACAGGAGACAGCACGGTGCGGGTCCAACCATCGGGCTCATGCATAGTGTCCTGCTCGGCGGCGCGCCGCACGATGACGCGTTCGTTATCCGGATCCGCGAGCAACGAGGTGAGACGCACCTGCAATCCCTCGGCGATGCGAGCCAAGACCACCACGGTCGGCGCCTTACCGCCACGCTCCACAGAGGACAACATGCTGACGCTTACCGAGGAATACTCGGCCAGCTCGCTCAACGTCAGGCCGCGCTCCGTACGTGCCGCCTGGATTCGGGCGCCTAATTGCTCGAGGTCAAGCACTTCGCTATGATAACAGCCGGGTTCACTATAGAGAAAGATTGATCGCCGGTGCCTGCTGACGTTCGTCCCGCGGAATCATTAGATCTCGCTGCGGTGGAACGGATTTACCTGCACTACGTGCACACCGGTGTGGCCACGTTCGAGCTGTCGGCGCCTGATGAGCGGGAGTGGCGGCGGCGTTTCGACACCATCGCCGAGGTCGGTTTGCCGTTCCTGGTGGCGGAATCCGCTGGCGAGTTCTTGGGCTACGCGTACGCGACACAATGGCGAGCACGTCCGGCGTACCGGTACACCGTGGAGGAATCGGTGTATGTCGCACCGGGTGCGGCCGGCGCGGGCGTCGGCAGGGCGTTGCTTGACGAGTTGCTACACCGATGCGCGAAAGCTGGCGTGCGGGAGGTGATCGCTGTCGTGGTGGACAGTGACGCACAGGCCTCGCTCGCGCTGCACCGGCGGTGCAGATTCGCCGAGGCGGGGCGGTTGCGCGACGTCGGCTACAAACACGGCCGCTGGCTGGATACCTTGCTGCTGCAACGGAGTCTGGAACCATGAAACGCCCGTACTACGGCTGGCTCATGGTCAGCGGGCTGAGCGCAACGGAACTGGTGTCCTGGGGCGTGTTGATCTACGCGTTCTCCGTGCTCGTCGTGCCGATGAAGGCCGAGCTGGGGTGGTCGCTCGGGGAGCTGAACGCCGCCTACGCCGCGGGGATCGCGGTGTCCGGCCTGGTGGCGATCCCGGTCGGTCGCTGGTTGCAGGCCAGGGGAGCGCGCGGATTGATGACCGCGGGAAGCGTGCTGACCGTCGCGGTACTGCTCGGTTGGTCGCGAGTGGACTCGTTGATCGTATTCTTTGGACTGTTCGTGGTTGCCGGGCTCGCCATGGCAGCGACACTGTACGAACCCGCGTTCGCGGTGACAGCCGCATGGTTTGCCGCGCGGCGAGCCCGCGCGGTGCTCGTTCTCACCATCTTCGGCGGGCTGGCAAGCGTGGTGTTCGTGCCGCTCACCGGCTCCCTGATCGGCTGGCTTGGCTGGCGGGACGCGTTGCTGGCGCTGGCGCTGATAACGGGCGTGATCGGAATCCCGATTCATGGCTTGCTGCTTCGCCGCTGGCCGGCCGATCGCGGCCTTTACCCCGATGGCGCCGCCGGTCCACCCGATGATCGTCTACAACGGACGGAGGAAACGTCGGCGCGGCGCTCGGATGTGGTCCGAAGCGGATCCTTCTGGTGGATCACGGTATGCATGGTCGCGGCCACCGCCTCCAGGGTGGCGATAAGCGTGGTGTTCGTCGCGTATCTCACCGATCGTGGCTACCCACTCGGGCAGGCGACGCTGCTTTCCGGCGCGATCGGGCTGTTCCAGGTGTGCGGCCGGATCCTGGTGACCTGGCTTTCCCGCTACCTGCCGGAGTACCGGGCGAGCGCGATCCTGTTCGCCACGCAAGGAATCGCGTTCGTCCTTCCATTGTTGACGAGCGGGCACGGCACGGCCGCCACACTGTCCATTGTGGTGTGTGTAGTCTTCTTCGGGCTGGGTTTCGGGTTGCCCGAGCTGCTTCGTGGCACGCTGCTGGCCGAGTACTACGGACCCGCGAACTACGCCAGCATCAATGGAACGCTTGCCATTTTCGTGGTCGGCGCCCGCGCCGGTGGCCCGTTCGTCGCCGGCTTCGTGGTCACCGTGACGGGCAGCTACCTGCCAGCGTTCCTCGGCGCCACGGTCCTCGCGCTTACGAGCGCCGTGGCACTGGTGATGTCCCGCCGCGCGATGCTCGCCGAAGCCCTTTAACCCCGGCGTTGTGTACCTATACCGCTATGGGTACACCGCGGCGTCAGCTCGCATCGTCGCTCAGCAACGCCGTCTTCTGAACCTTGCCCATCGCGTTGCGGGGCAAGGACTCCACCACCCGGACTTCCCTCGGTCGCTTGTGTATGGACAGCTGCCCCGCGACGAAGTCGGTGATCTCCGTGGCGTCGATCCCGTTTCCCACCAGGTAGGCGACGATCCGCTGGCCGAGATCCACGTCCGGCACGCCCACCACGGCCGCTTCAGCGACCGACGGATGGCCGAGCAGCACGGACTCCACCTCGCCGGCGCCCACCCGGTACCCACCGGACTTGATGATGTCCACCGATTGCCGCCCGACGATCCGGTGGTAGCCGTGCTCGTCGACCACCGCGGCGTCACCGGTGCGAAACCAGCCGTCCGTTGTCCAGCAGGCGGCCGTTGCCTCGGGGCGCCCGAGGTAGCCGTCGAACAACGTTGACCCGCGAACTTCAAGCTCACCAACGGTTTCCCCGTCCGGAGCCACCTGCCCGCCACGCTCGTCCCTGATCCGGGCCTGTATCCCGGCCAGCGCCGGCCCGACCCAGCCGGCCCGGCGCTCACCGTCCGCCCGGATGCCGAGCGTGATCAGGGTTTCGGTCATCCCGTAGCGCTCGACCGGAGTGTGCCCGGTCAAGGCGCTCAGCCGGTCGAACACCGGCGAGGGCAGCGCCGCGCTGCCGGAGACGAGCAGCCGTGCCCCGGACAGCGCGCCCGCCAGGCTGGCGTCGTCGCACAGCCGCGACCACACCGTCGGCACTCCGAAGTACAGCGAACCACCGGCGGCGGCGTAGGACTCCGGCGTCGGCCGCACGGTGTGCACCAGCGGGCTGCCCACCCGCAACGCGCCGAGCACCCCGAGGATCAGCCCGTGCACGTGGAACAGCGGAAGGCCGTGCACCAGGATGTCCTCAGGCGTCCACGCCCACGCATCCGCCAGCGCGTCCAGGTCGGCCGCGATCGCGCGCCTGGACAGCACGACGCCCTTTGGCGCGCCCGTGGTGCCCGAGGTGTACATCACCAGAGCGGCCGCGTCCTCTGGCGGTTCCGGGTGAACGCCGGCCGAACACGCGGCAGGGTCCACCGGCACCGCGGGCAGTTCGACGTCCTCGGGCGGCTGCCAGTCAAGCCATAGCGCCGCGCCGCTGTCGGTGAGGATGTGCCGGCGCTCCACCGGGCCCGAATCGGGTGGCACCGGGACGGCCGGCACCCCGGCGATCAGGCAGCCGACCACGGCGATCACGGTTTCCGGACTCGCGGTGGCGTGAATCGCGGCCGATCGCGCGCCGGCGACCTGGTCGGCGACCGCGGTAGCGGCCTCCAGCAGCCGTTGCCTTGACAGCGTGACCTCGCCGATCCGCACCGCCCGCGCCAGGTCCTCGTCGTGATTCAGCGACGCCAGTAACGACACATCTCCTCCATCCCGGTTGCACTGCTCGCCCCGCAAGCTACCTGTCTGGGGCCCTCAACGGGGATGAGGACCAAAGGCACGAGCTATTGGGGCCTGCCGGCTCTGCTGGTCAGCCAGCCATGCGCGGACCCTGAATATGGCGCTTTCCACCCGCCCACCGCGGCAAGAAACTCGACGACTTGGCAAGAAAGAGGAGACGACCCTATGAACGAAAACCGGAACGCGGCGCCCGTCGTCGCCGGCGTGGACGGCTCACGGTCCGCGTTGCGCGCCGTGCGCTGGGCGGCAGCCGAGGCGGTGCGCCGGGATGTGCCGTTGCGCCTCGTGCACGCCTACGTCATTCCGACGCGCGGATACCCGGAGAGGATCGTCACGGTGCGCCAGGTGCGCACCGGGCTGGAAAAGCAGAGCCACGACTGGCTCCAGGAGGCCGCCACCGCCGCAGCCGCGGTCGCGGGTGTTCGGGTCGAGAGCCGGCCGGTGATCGGCGAGACGGTGCGGGCGCTGGTGACCGAATCCCGGGATGCGGCGCTGATGGTGGTCGGCACCAGGGGGCTCGGGGGTTTCACCGGGTTGCTCCTAGGATCCAACGCGGCAGCGCTGGCGAGACACGGGCATTGCCCGGTGCTTGTGGTGCGCGGCGAGACCCCGGACGACGAGGTGCTGAGCACCAGGCCGGTGCTCGTCGGCGTGGACGGTTCGCCGGCCAGTGACACCGCGCTTGGTTTCGCCTACCGGGAGGCCGCGATACGCGGTGTGCCGCTGGTCGCGGTGCACGCGTGGTGCGACGTCACCTCAGACGTGACGGAGCGGGTCTACGACGTGCCGGTCGACTGGGAAGAGCTGGACGCCGAGCTGCGCGGTCAGCTGGACGACCAGCTGGCCGCGTGGGAACAGAAGTACCCGGACGTTCCGCTGCGCCGGGTGCCTGTTCGCGGCCGCGCGGCGCGGACCTTGCTCGCCCAGGGTCGGCAGGCCCAGCTGATCGTCGTCGGCGTTCGCGGAGCCGGCGGATTCGCCGGAATGCTGCTCGGCTCCACCAGCCGCGCGCTGATCTACCACGCACCGTGCCCGGTTGCCGTGGTTCGCCCAGTCCCGGAGGCCTGACCGCGGTGGGCAGGTTCGCAGGTAAGCAACAAGTTGAGGAGAAGAGATGACCAACCCGGTTGTGGGTAACCCACCGATCATCGTGGGTGTGGACGGCTCCGAGCAGGCGTCCGACGCGGTGCGCTGGGCCGTCAGCGAGGCGGCGCGTCACGACGCTCCGCTGCTCGTCCTGCACGGCGTGCTGATGCCCGAGCTGTACTTCGTGGGCTCGCCGGATTCAGCGTTGCTGGCGCCGGCGAAAGAAGAGGGCGAGCGGATCGTGCGGCGTGCCTCGGAACTGGCGAAGTCGCACGAGCCGGAGGTCGAGGTGCGGACCGAGGCACACATCGGGCTGCCGGCCAGGCTGCTGATCGAGCGGTCGGGCTCGGCGCGGATGATCGTGCTCGGTTCGCGTGGTGCCGGAGGTTTCGGTGAGCTGCTCGTCGGATCGACCACCGCCGCCGTCGCCTCGCACGCGCATTGCGCCACCGTGGTGGTCCGGGGGTCCGGTATCGACGTCGAGCGTCCAGCCGACGCACCGGTGGTGGTTGGCGTGGACGCCAGCCCGGTCAGCGATGCGGCGATCGGTATGGCTTTCGAAGCGGCTTCGTCGCGGAACGCTCCGCTGATCGCGGTGCACACCTGGAGCGACTCGGACGGCGAGGCGATCTTCAGCCCGAGCCGGATGAACGTCAGCTGGGAGTCCATCGACGAGGCGGAACGGCGGATGCTCGCCGAGCGGCTCGCGGGGTGGCACGAGAAGTACCCCGACGTCACGGTGCGACAGGTGGTGACGAGGGACCGGCCGAGGCACGAGCTGCTCGAGTGGAGCAAGAAGGCGCAGCTGGTCGCGGTCGGCAGCCGTGGTCGCGGCGGTTTCACCGGGCTGCTACTGGGGTCCACCAGCCAGGCGCTCATTCACCACGCCCACTGCCCGGTGCTCGTCGCCCGCCCGGACAGTGCCACCGAGTGAACGAAGCTGCCGGGCCTGCGCCCCCAGGGTAAACTTGACGTTTGCGAGCTGGTTGAATGGAAGGTGTGCGGTGCTGCGGGTCTTTCTGATCGATGACCACGAAGTGGTACGCCGTGGTGTCGCCGATCTCCTCGACGAGGATGAGGAAATCACCGTCGTCGGGGAGGCGTCCACCGTCGCCGAGGGGCTGGCGCGCGTTCCCGCGCTACGCCCCGATGTGGCCGTGCTCGACGTCCGGCTGCCGGACGGCAACGGTATCGAGCTGTGCCGCGAGCTGCGTTCCAAGCTCCCGGGGCTGAACTGCCTGATGCTCACCTCGTATACCGACGAGCAGGCGATGCTGGATGCGATCTTCGCGGGCGCGAGCGGGTACGTGATCAAGGATATCCGCGGTATGGAACTGGTTTCCGCGGTGCGGGAGGTCGGTTCCGGGCGCTCGCTGCTCGACACCAGGGCGGCCGCCACCCTGATGGCCCGGCTGCGCTCCAACACGGAAACGGCCGGGCCGGTCGCGGATCTGACCGAGCAAGAGCGAACCCTCCTTGATCTGATCGGGGAAGGGCTCACCAACCGGCAGATCGCCGAGCGGATGTTCCTCGCGGAAAAGACCGTGAAGAACTATGTTTCCCGGCTACTGACCAAGCTGGGCATGCAGCGGCGAACCCAAGCGGCTGTTCTCGCCACAGAACTACGCTCCGACGCGGAGCGTGGCTGACGCTCTGGTGACTGCCAGCGATGGATTCTGTCCACGTGCCTGCTAACCAGCGCAAATCGCGCTAACGTTGAGGCCTGTGAAGCCGACGTTAATAACACCGAGAGCGCTGACCGCCGATAGGCGAGCGGGTGGTTGGCCGGCGAGGCAGTGAAAATGGTGTTCCCGGATATGTGTAGACGGCGGACATGACAGCCGACGGATGGTCGGCCGGCGCCGAGTGGGGCGACGAGCGTCCCGGTCGCCGGGTGACCAGCACCCTCTCGCAACTTCGGTTGCGTGAGCTGCTGGCCGAAGTACAGGATCGGATCCAGGAGATCGTCAGCGCCCGCGATCAGATGGACGGGCTGCTGGAAGCCGTTCTCGCGGTGGGGTCCGGGCTGGAACTCGACGCGACACTGCGGCGCATCGTGCACGCCGCCACCGAGCTGGTGGACGCGCAGTACGGTGCGCTCGGGGTATTCGCGGACGACGGCTCGCTCGCGGAGTTCATCTACGTCGGCATCGACGACGAGACGCGCAACCAGATCGGGCACCTTCCGGAGGGCCGAGGGCTGCTCGGTCTGGTGATCGACGAAGCGAAGCCGCTGCGGCTGGAGGATCTGTCCACCCATCCGGCTTCGGCCGGGTTCCCTGAAAACCATCCGCCGATGCGCTCGTTTCTTGGGGTGCCGGTGCGGGTCAGGGACGACGTGTTCGGGAACCTGTATCTCACTCAGAAGAAGAACGGCGTGCAGTTCACCGAAGACGACGAGGTCGTGGTGCACGCACTCGCGGCAGCGGCCGGTATCGCCATCGAGAACGCGCACCTCTACGAGCAGGCCCGCCGCAGGGAACAGTTGCTGGAAGCCACCGGTGAGATCACCACGGAACTGCTCGCCGGAACGGATCCGGAAGAAGCGCTTTACTTGATCGCGAACCGGGCGCTCGAACTGACCGAGGCCGACGTCACCATCATCGCGCTCCCCAACTGGGACGAGTTCGCCGGAGACGACGACGTCGCGGAGGAGTCGAGCGAGCTGATCGTGCGGGTCTCGGCTGGGCTGGACGGTGAGATACCGACCGGCGCGTCGATCCCGGTGGACTCCTCGGTGGTCGGGAGCGTGTACCGGGATCGCACCCCGCGCAGCGTGCAGGATCTGACCCTGCATTCGATGAGCTCGTTGCCGAACCGGTTGGGGCCGGCCCTGGTGCTGCCGATGCGGACCGGGGACACGATTTCCGGGGTGCTGATCGCCGCGAGGAAGGTCGGCACGCCGGCGTTCCATCCGGCCGCGCTGCCGGTGGTGGCCTCGTTCGCCGGGCAGGCCGCGCTGGCACTCGAACTGGCCGACAAACAACGCAAGGCCAGGGAACTCGACGTCTTCGCGGATCGCGACCGGATCGCTCGGGACCTGCACGACCACGTGATCCAGCGGCTGTTCGCGGTGGGGCTGGCGTTGCAGGGCACGCATCGCAGGGTGAAGGCCCCCGAGTTGCAGCGGCGCCTTTCGGACAGCATCGACCAGCTACACGAGATCGTGCACGAGATCCGCACCGCGATCTTCGATCTGCACGGCGGCGTGGAAGGCACCGCGCGACTGCGCAAGAAGCTGCACGAGGCGATCGCGGAGCTCACCGCGGAGACCTCGCTCGAATCGACGGTCCGGATGACCGGCCCGCTCGGTGTGGTTCCCGCGGAGCTGGCCGAGAACGCCGAAGCGGTGGTCCGGGAGGCGATCAGCAATGTGGTGCAGCACGCCGGCGCACGCTCGCTGACCATCACCGTCTCGGTTGACGACGACCTTGTCGTGGACGTCACCGATGACGGGGTCGGCATCCCGGACGCGGTGGCCCGCAGCGGCCTTGTCAACGCGGAGCGGCGCGCCACCGAGCTGCGCGGGACGCTGTCCACCCGCGCCCGCCCGAGCGGTGGCACCCAACTGGTGTGGTCGGTGCCACTGCCCTGATCCGCGCGGGCTCAGCGGCTTTGATCCGGTCGAGTGGTCTCCGCCTCGGTAGCTCGACGTGAGCCGGCGACACGTGTTTCCTCGCGTACGTGAGATTACGACTCGGTATAGCTGGGTACTACTCGACGCGGTGAGCCGGTCGTCCCTGGGGAGGATGCGATGGAAAGCGAGGAGCCGCGGCCGCGGCCGCGGTTGTTCGGTTGGGTTTCGAGGTATCCGCCCGGTTTACTTCGCCGAGGCGTGGACCGGGTCGAGTCAGCGGTGGTCGTACTCGCCTTGCTGGCGATGATCGTCGCGGTTCCGGTGGCCGTGTGGACCGCTGGACGATCCCACGACCTCGCGGCGCAGCGCGCGGCGATCAGCCACCGCATCACCGCCGTATTGCTCGAGGACGCCCCGCGCGCCGGGGTGGCCAATCCCGGCGATTTCCGGGCGCTTGATAACCGCGTGCGCGCCCGGTGGCAGGCCGAGGACGGGACCCGGCACGTCGGCAAGGTGCCCGCGCGGCCTGGGATGCGCGCGAACGCCACGGTGCCGATCTGGGTCGACGAGAACAACCGGCCAACCCGGCAGCCGTCCGGCCCCGAGTACGTGCAGGCCACCGCGATCCTGACAGGGGTGATGTCCTACTTCGGCATCGGGCTGGTGGTGCTCGCGCTGGTGGCGCTGATCCGCTGGCAGCTCGACCGGGTTCGTTCCGCCCAGTGGGCCCACGAGTGGGCGCTCGTCTCACCGATCTGGAGCCGGCAGTACTGACGCGTGAGGTTGTCAGAGCACCCGGGAGAATCGGTCGGGTGGCAGCCAAACACAGCGCCGGGATCCTGTTGTACCGCAGGGTGGACGGAACGGCCGAGGTGCTACTCGGCCACATGGGCGGGCCGTTCTGGGCGCGGCGGGACGCGGCCGCGTGGTCGGTGCCAAAGGGCGAGTACCCGCCGGATGAAGACCCGGAGGCGGCGGCACGCCGGGAGTTCCGGGAAGAGCTCGGCATGCCGGCACCCGCGGCCGAACTCGTTCCGCTCGGCTCGGTCAAGCAATCCGGTGGCAAGGTCGTGACGGTTTGGGCCGCCGAAAGTGATCTCGACCCGGATCAGGTCGTACCGGGAACGTTCGAGATGGAGTGGCCGAAGGGATCCGGCCGGATTCAGGAGTTCCCTGAGATCGACCGGGCGGCGTGGTTCGATCTCGAGCGAGCCGGCGAAAAGATCGTGGCAGCGCAGCGTCCTTTCCTGGACCGCCTTGCCGCGTGGCTCGCCGGCTGAGCGGCGGCCCGTAGGCCGCTGAGGGACACGTTCCGCCGGTGAGCTAGGCGGCGAGTCGCAAGCCGGAATCGGGGTGGAACAGGTGCACCTCTTCCGCGTCGCGCACCGCGACCTTGACCGTCTCGCCGAGGCCGGGCGGCGTGCGGCCGTCCATCCGCACCACGAAACGCTCGTCGGAATCGCCGATCCGTACGGTGCCGTGCACCAGCGCGTCCGCCCCGAGCTCCTCGACAAGCTCGACGGTGAACGGCATGCCGTCATCGTCGCCGCCGGTCAGCCGTAGCGACTCGGGCCGGACACCGAGGATCACTTCCGACTTGCCGTCCAGGGCGGACATCGCCTGCCTGGAAAGCGGCACGGTCACGCCGTCGAGGGTGGCCCCGTCCCCGCCGACCGGCACGGTCTTCAGGTTCATCGCCGGCGAGCCCATGAACCCGGCGACGAACGCGTTCGCCGGCCGCTCGTACAGCCCGCGGGGTGTGTCGCACTGCTGGAGCACGCCCTCGTGCAGCACCGCCACGCGGTGGCCCATGGTCATGGCCTCCACCTGGTCGTGCGTCACGTAGATGGTCGTGGTGCCCAGCCGCTTCTGCAGCGCGGCGATGTGTGCCCGCGTCTCCACCCGCAGCTTCGCGTCCAGGTTGGAAAGCGGCTCGTCCATCAGGAACACCGCTGGCTCTCGCACGATGGCCCGCCCCATCGCGACCCGCTGCCGCTGCCCACCGGAGAGCGCCTTCGGTTTGCGGTCCAGGTACTTGCCCAGTTCGAGCAGCTTGGCCGCCTCGTCCACGCGCTTGCGGACCTGGTCCTTCGGCATCCGGCGCAGCTTGAGCGCGAAGCCCATGTTCTCCGCGACGGTCATGTGCGGGTAGAGCGCGTAGGACTGGAACACCATCGCGATGTCCCGGCCCTTGGGGGGCATCGTGGTGACATCCTTGCCACCGATCTCAACGCCACCTTCGTCGACGTCTTCGAGCCCGGCGAGCATCCGTAGCGCGGTCGACTTGCCGGAACCGGACGGACCGACGAGCACCAGGAATTCCCCGTCCGAGACCTCCAGGTCCAGCCCGTCAACGGCGGATACCGGCGGCGAACCCGGGTACACGCGCGATGCGTTGCGATAGATGACTTCGGCCATCAGCTGCTCCTTTGAAGCCCACACTTTCGAGCGATCCAACCACGCCGAGCCAGCAGAACGCTAGGTCCAGACCACGGGGTGGCCGGAACCGGAGGCGCCGCACCCCCGGTCAGGCCACGTTGGCGCGGTTCGCCCTCGCCAGCAGCCAGAGCAGGAACGGGGCGCCGAACGCGCCGGTGACCACGCCGACCGGAAGCTCGGTATGGGTCAGCAACTGGCGGGCGATGATGTCGCTGCCGAGTATGATCAGCGATCCGGTCAACGCGGAGGCAACCGGTGGCGGGGAGGATTGCCGGCAGAGCCGCTGGGCGATCTGCGGTGCCGCCAGCGCCACGAACATCACCGGCCCCGCGGCCGCGGTGCCGAACGCGGCGAGCCCGACGCTGGTGAGCAGTAGTGCCAGCCGGGTTAGCTGCACCGGGGTGCCCAACCCACGCGCGGTCTCGTCGCCGAGTTGCAGGGTGCGCATCCACCGGCTGAGGATCAGCGCCGCGGGCACCAGCACCAGCATGGCGAGGGCGAGCGGGCGGGCGTAGTCCATATCCCGGCCGTTCAGATTGCCGACCAGCCAGCCCATCGCCTCCTGCGCCTGGTAGATGTGTGCCTCGGTCATCAGGTAGTCGGTCGTGGCGACGCACACCCAGGAGACCCCGATCCCGATGAGCACCAACCGGTAGCCGCTGACTCCGCGCTTCCACGCCAGCAGGTAGATCAGCAGCGCGGCGGCCAACCCGCCGGCCAAGCCAAGCACCTGGGTGCCAAGGCCGGAGCCAAGCCCGAGCACGATGCCGCCGACCACGGCCGTGCCGGCACCCTGGTTGATGCCGATGATGTCCGGGCTGGCCAGCGGGTTACGGGTGATCGTCTGCAGCAGCGCGCCGGACATCCCGAAGGCGGCGCCGACCAGTAGCGCGACCACCGCCCTCGGCAGCCGCAGCTCGCGCACCACCAGCAGCGAGTACTCGTCGCCCGATCCCCACAGCGCCCGGATAACGTCGGGCAACGCGAGCGGGTAGTCGCCGATCCCGATCCCGAGGCAGAACACCAGGAACGTGCCGGCTGCCAGCCCGAGGCACACCAGCCACAGCCACGGCCGGAGCACCCCGGAGACCGGGGGTCTGGTCAGCCGGAAGGTGGTACGCCCGCCGACCCGCTTCAGCTGCAGAATGGCCATGCGTCACAACTCCGCGAGCCGGCTACGGCGGACCAGCATGATGAAGAACGGCGCACCGAGGAACACCACGATGATGCCGATCTGGATCTCCTCCGGCCGCTGGAGCACCCGCCCGATGACGTCGGCGGCGAGCAGCAGGCACGGCGCGAGCACGATGGCGTTCGGCAGCAGCCAGCGATGGTCGGGGCCGGCGATGATCCTGGCGATGTGCGGTACCACAAGGCCGACGAACACGATCGGTCCCGCCACGGCCACGGCGCCGCCGGTGAGCAGCGTGATGGCGAGCATGCCCTGCAGGCGCACCAGTTTCAGCCGGTGCCCGAGGGAGGTCGCCACGTCGTCGCCGAGCGCCAGGCTGTTCAACGCGGGAGCGCTGCTCACCGCGAGTACCGCCCCGACGAGCAGGAACGGCAGCACCTGCAGCACGATGTCGATGCTCTGGCCGGCGAGCGAGCCCGCGGACCAGAACCGGTAGCGGTTCAGCGCCTGCGGATCGGTGAGCACGAGCGCGCTGGTGAACGAGTGGAGCAAGAAGGTGACAGCGACCCCGGCGAGGGCCAGCTTGACGGGGGTCGCGCCGTCCCGCCCGAGACCACCGAGCAGGTACACCACGATGCTGGCGACCGCGGCGCCCGCGAACGCGAACCAGATGTAGCCGTGTAGCGACGCGAGGCCGAGCACGGCGATGGACACCACGACGCCGAACGTGGCGCCCGCGCTGATACCGAGCAGCCCCGGATCGGCCAGTGGGTTGCGGGTGAGCGCCTGCATCACCGCGCCGGCGAGACCGAGCGCGATCCCGACCAGCACGCCGAGCGCGGTCCGCGGCACCCGCAGGTTCCGCACGACGGCGTCGACCTCGGTGCCGGTTGGGTTGAACACCGCCTGAAACACGTCGTCGAGCGGGATCTGGCGGCTGCCGACCGCGATGGAAAGCACGCACAGTGCGACAAGCGCGCCGAGCGCGATCAGCAGGAAGACCACCCGCCGCACGGAACGCCGGCCCGGTGGGCCGGCCTCCGGAGCCGTCCGGGACCCCGGCGAGGTGGTCGTGGTCGTCACGCGATCAACCATAGCCGCCGCGACTTAGGGTAGGGATACCTCATCGCCCGGGCCCCGGTTGCGCGTCGACGCCGCCCGCGTAGTGGAGGAATCCCATGATCCGGCGGCGTGTGGTGAGCGATACCCGTCCTTGAGGTTAGGTGACGCTTACCTTAGGCTCTGCCGAGATGTGTTTAGGCTGCCCTAACTCAGGTGGTGGCGCCGTAGCTCGATCGCATTGACGTTTTGCGCGAGCCAGAACCGACCCGAAGAGGAGCCGATGTCCACGCCACACGCGCGGTATTCCGTGAAGAACCTGCTCATGGCGCTTGTCGCCGCCGCGATGGCCCTGGTGCTCGCGGCATGCGGGGGGACCGAATCAACCGGGAGCGATGACGCGACCTCCGGGGTCAAGATGAGCCACAAGTACGGCTCGACCGAACTACCGAAGAACCCCAAGAAGGTCGTCACGCTCGGGCTCAATGACCAGGATGCCGTGCTGTCACTGGGTATCAAGCCGGTCGGCGTGGTGGACTGGTTCGGCGAGCGCCCGTACGGAAGCTGGCCATGGACGAAGCAGAAATGGGGCAGCACCAAGCCCACCATCGTCGGTGAGCGGGATGACTTCAGCATCGAGAAGGTCGCCCAGCTCAAGCCCGATCTGATCATCGCGCAGTACAGCGGCATGACCAAGGACCAGTACGAGAAGCTGTCCAAGATCGCACCAACCGTGGGGCAGCCTGCCAAGTACCCGGACTACGCGGCGCCATGGCGGGTGATGACCGAGCGAATCGGGCGCGCGGTTGGCAAGGAAGCCGAAGCCAAGCAGCAGATCGCCGAGGTCGACAAGAAATTCCAGGCGATCCGCAAGCAGCACCCCGAGTACGCCAAACAGACGGTGGCGGTCGGGGACAGCTTCACACCAGGCGAGTACGCGCTGTTCGCCGCACACGACCCGAAGGTCGAGTTCATGACCGACCTCGGCTTCAAGCCGTCGGACCGGATCACCAAGGTTGCCGGGAAGAACAACGCCGCGGAGGTCAGCGCGGAGCGGCTGGATCTGCTCGACGACGCCGACCAGATGGTGTGGCTGCTCTCCGACACCGCGGCTGAGAAGCGCATCAAGGCCGACGAGACCTACCAGCGGTCCAGCGTCGCGCGCCAGGGGCGGGATCTGTTCATCCAGTACGAGAACCCGCCGATCGGTGCCGCGGTGTCCTTCAACACGGTGCTGAGCATCCCGTACGCCATCGACAACATGGCACCGCTTGTCGAGAAGCAGGCGGCGAAGGAACCCGCGAAGTAGACCGCAGCCAAGGAGAAGGCCACATCGGCAACGTCGGGGGAGAGCTCGAATGACGCTCGATGGGGAGGGGACCGGACTGCCCCTCACCGCGGCGCAAGACGGAATCTGGCTGGCCACCCAGATCGAACCGGACAATCCGGTTTACAACATCGCCGGCTGCGTTCAGCTGCACGGGGCCGTCGACGTGGATCGGTTGGCGGCCGCCGCGCGGCAGGCGGCAGGCGAAGCCGAGTGCCTGCACGTGCGGTTCACCCAGCTCGAAGGGCAACCGCGGCAGGTTCCGGTGGACCCGGTCGTGGACGTGCCGGTGGTGGATCTGCGGGCCGAGCCCGACCCCCGCGCGGCGGCCGACGAGCGGATGCGGGCCGATCTCCGGCAGGCCGTCGACCTGGAGCGCGGGCCGCTGCTCGGGCTCGCGGTGTTCCGGCTCGGCGACGATCGGGTGCTGTGGTACATCCGGTGCCACCACATCGTGATCGACGTCTACGGCTTGCTGCTGGTGGCGAGGCGGGTGGCACACCTGTACGCGACGGGCGAGCCGCCGTGGTCGCACGAGGTGGACAAGCCGTCGTGGGCGCTGACCGAGCTGGTCGACGCCGACGCCGAGTACCGCGACTCCGAGCAGCGTGACACCGACCGGGCCTACTGGATGGACCGGCTGGCCGGCGCAACCGAGCCTGCCCGGCTGGTGGAACTGCCGGAAGCCACCGGCTCGCGGGTGCGGCGCCGCACGGTCGAGCTTCCCGAGACCGAAAGCAGCGCCATCCGGGACGCCGCGGTTGGCGCGGGCACCAGGCTGTCCCGGCTGCTGATCGCCGCGGCGGCCGCCTACACCCACCGGCTCACCGGCGCACAGGACGTCGTGCTCGGTGTGCCGGTGACCGCCCGCGCGGATCCGCGGCAGCGCGGCGTGCCCGGCATGGCGTCGAACGTGCTACCGCTGCGGGTCGCGGTCCGGCCCGGAATGTCCATGGTCGAACTGATCGACGCGGTGCGCCTCGGCATCCGGGAGCTCACCGCGCACGGGCGCTACCGAGGCGAGGACTTGGCGCGCGAGCTGGCGCCGTCCGGAGGGCTTCGTGAGTTGTTCGGGCCCACCGTGAACGTGATGCCGTTCTACGAGCGGCTGTGGTTCGGCGAGCACGAGGCGCACTTCGAACACCTGGCGCTCGGGCCGGTGGGCGATCTGATGATCGCGGTGTGCGACCGCCCGGACGGTCAGGGCATCCGGATCGACTTCGACGTGGACGCGTCCGTCTGCGGGCAGGCCGAGCTTGCCGGGCACGAACACCGGTTCCGGATGCTGCTCGAGGGCATGGTGGCCGATCCGGAGCTGCCGATCGGCCGCATCGATCTGCTGCCGGCCGAACGGCGGCGGGTGCTGCTCGGCGAGCTCGGGGCCCGCGAGCGGGACGTCGACGAGCAGGACTGGCCGACCCTGTTCGAACGGCAGGCGGCCCGCACGCCGGACGCCGTGGCGGTGGTGTGCGAGCGGGAACAGCTCAGCTACGCGGAACTGAACGCCGAGGCGAACCGGCTGGCGCGGCTGCTCATGTCGCGCGGGGTTGCCGCCGAGGACGTGGTGGCCGTGGCGTTGCCACGGTCGGCTCGGCTGGTGGTCGCGCTGCTCGCGGTGCTCAAGGCGGGTGCCGCGTACCTACCGCTCGATCTCGACCACCCGGCGGACCGGCTCGAGTTCATGCTCACCGACTCCGGTGTCCGGTTGATCCTGACCACCGCCGAGCTGGCCGGCGAGCTGCCGGAGCAACCCGCCCTTGACCGGGTGTCACTTGACGACGAGCACGTCGTGGGCGAGCTGGCCACGCTGGACGGCGCGGACCCACCCCGCGAGCCGATCGGCCTGGACCAGGCGGCGTATGTGATCTATACGTCGGGCTCAACCGGGCGGCCGAAGGGCGTGGTTGTCACGCACGACGGCGTGGGCAGCCTGGTGGCCACCGCGATCGACCGGCTCGGCGTGCACCCCGGCAGCCGCGTGCTGCAGTTCGCGTCCGTCGGGTTCGACGTGGCCGTGTGGGACCTGTGTATGTCGCTGTGCGTTGGCGGCCGGGTCGTGCTGGTGCCGGCCGAACGGCGGGTGGCGGGCGAGGAGCTCACCGAGTACCTCGCCGAACACGGGGTCACGCACATGATCCTGCCGCCGTCCCTGGTCGCCGCCCTGCCACCGGACTGCGAGCTGCCGGATGGCGCGGTGCTCGTGGTGGGCACCGAGACCGTGCCGACCGAGCTGATCGCCCGCTGGGTACCCCGGCTGCGGGTGGTGGTGGCCTACGGGCTGACCGAGGCCACCGTCAACTCGACGCTGTGGCTCGCCGAGCCGGGCTGGCACGGGCCGGCGCCGATCGGCGTGCCGGACCCGAACACCCGCTGCTACGTGCTGGACGGGGCGCTGCGCCCGGTCGACGTGGGGGTGGAAGGCGAGCTGTACGTCGCGGGGCGTGGTCTCGCCCGCGGCTACGCCGGCCGAGGAGCGCTGAGCGCGGAACGGTTCGTCGCGGATCCTTACGGCCAGCCGGGGGAGCGGATGTACCGCACTGGGGATCGGGTGCGGTGGCGCGCGGACGGCTCGCTCGATTTCCTCGGCAGGACCGATCACCAGGTCAAGGTGCGCGGCTACCGCATCGAACCCGGCGAGATCGAGTCGGTGCTCACCGGGCACGAATCGGTGGCGCGGGCGACGGTCGTGCCGCACGAGGTGCGGCCGGGGGACCGGCGACTGGTCGCCTACGTGGTGCCGGAAGTGGGCGCGTCGCAGCGAGACGAGGCCACCGAACGGCGCCAGGCTTGGCAGTGGAAGAACCTGCACGAGCTGCTGTACGCCGCGGCCGGCTCGGAGCCGTTCGACGAGGGCTTCGCGGGCTGGAACAGCAGCTACGACGGCGAACCGATCCCGCTCGAGGAGATGCGGGCGTGGCGAGCGGCCACCGTGGAGCGCATCCGCGAGCTGCGGCCGAGCCGGGTGCTGGAGATCGGCGTCGGCAGCGGCCTGATCCTGTCCAAGATCGCGTATGACTGCGCGAGCTACTGGGGCACCGACCTGTCCGAGGAGGCGATCGAGTCGCTGCGGCGCCGCGTCGCGGGGATCGACGAGCTCGCCGAGCGGGTGCGGTTGCGCGCCCAGCCCGCGGACGACGTGGCCGGCCTGCCGGAAGGCCACTTCGACACGGTGATCATCAACTCGGTGGTGCAGTACTTCCCGAGCGTGGACTACCTCAGCAGGGTGCTGCGCAACGCGGTGCGGCTGCTCGCGCCGGGCGGCGCGGTGTTCGTCGGCGACGTGCGGAACCTGCGGCTGCTGCGTTGCCTGCGGGCTGGGGCGGCCGGCGAGGCGGCCAGCCGGGCCGACGTGGACGCCGCGGTGGCCTGGGAAGGCGAGCTGCTCCTCGACCCGGACTTCTTCCCCGCGCTGGCCCGTAGCACGCCGGAGATCGGCGGCGTCGACCTGCGGATCAAGCGCGCGCGGGAGCACAACGAGCTCAGCCGCTACCGCTACGACGTGGTGCTGCGCACCCAGCGGCGGGAGCAAGAACACGATCCGCCCACGCTGCGCTGGGGAGCGGACCTGGACGGGCTGGACGCGCTCGCCGAACGGCTGGCCGAGCGACCAGCGCGGCTGCGGATCACCGGCGTGCCGAACGCTCGCCTCGCCCCGGACCTGGCCGCGCTGGCCTCGCTCGACGGGCAGCCGGAGCCCGACCCGACGGCGATGGTGGATCCGGAAGAGCTGCACGAACTCGGCACGGAACTCGGCTACCGGGTGGCCACGACGTGGTCGGCCAGCGGCACGGGCGGCAGCGTGGACGTGGAATTCGGCGAGGCCGAACCGGCGCGGAGCTACCGGCCGGGCGACGACTCCCGGCCGTTGCACGGCTACGCCAACGCACCGGCGGTGTTCCGGGACGTCTCCGCGTTGATGAAGGAGCTGCGGGCGCACGCGGAACGGTCGCTGCCCGGCTACATGGTGCCCACCGCGTTCGTGCCGCTTAGCCGGCTGCCGCTGATGCCGAACGGCAAGCTCGACCGGGCCGCGCTGCCGGCCCCGGACCTCGGTGCGGGCGCCACCGGCCGCCCTCCGCGCGGCCCACGCGAGGAACTGCTGTGCGGGCTGTGCGCGGAGGTGCTCGACCTGCCGTCGGTGGGCATCGACGACGACTTCTTCATGCTCGGCGGGGACAGCATCCTCGCCATCCGGCTGGTGACAAGTGCGGCCAAGCACGAGCTGGTGCTCAAACCACGGCACGTGTTCGAGCACCGGACCGTCGAGGAACTCGCCAGGGTGGCGCAGGCCCGCTCGGCGCCCGCCGAGCGGACGGCCGGCCCCACGGTGCACGTCGAGCCCGGCGAGCTCGAGGGTTTCGGCGACGTCGAGGACGTGCTGCCGGTCACCCCGCTGCAGGAAGGCTTCTTCTTCCACGCGCAGTTCGACCGCGCCGCACGGGACGTCTACACCATCCAGGAGGCGTTCGATCTCGCTGGGCCGGTGGACGCCGCCGCGCTGCGCCGCGCCACCCAGGACTTGCTCGATCGGCACGCTTCGCTGCGCTCCGGGTTCCGGCAACGGGCGAACGGTCAGGTGATCCAGGTCGTGGCGGCGCGGGCCAGCCTGCCGTGGCGCGACGTCGAACTGTCCGATGTGGACGAGGCAGCCGGGCTCGCCGCGATCGCGGAGGAAGACCGGGCGCGGCGGTTCGAGCTGGACGACCCGCCACTGCTGCGGGCAACCCTCATCCGGCTGGATGCGCGGCGGCACCGGTTGCTGTTCACGTTCCACCACATCGTCGCGGACGGCTGGTCGGTGACGATCATGCTCCGCGAGTTGCTCGCCCGGTACGCGCCGGACGGGAACCCAGCCGAGTTGCCAGCCACCAGCAGCCGCCGCGACTACCTCGGGTGCCTCGCCGATCGAGACGACGACGCCGCGCGCCGCGCGTGGCGGGAGGCGCTGGACGGGCTCGAGGAACCCACCCGGCTCCTCGAGCCGTCCCGCGGCGAGATGCTGCCGGACAAGCTGCACGTCCGGCTGCCGGAACGGGCCACAACGGATCTCGCCGCACGGGCACGGGAGCACGGTCTGACGCTGGGCACCGTGCTGCACGGGGCGTGGGGGCTGCTGCTCGGCAGGCTCGCCGGCCGCTCGGACGTGGTGTTCGGCACCACCGTGTCCGGCCGGGGCGCCGAGGTGGACGGCATCGAGCGCGCTGTCGGCCTTTTCATCAACACGCTGCCGCTGCGGCTCCGCTGGTCCCCAAGCGAGTCCATTGTGGACACGTTGGGGCGGTTGCAGCGGGAGCAGTCCGCGCTGCTCGATCACCAGCATCTCGGGCTCGGGGAACTGCAGCGGCTCGCCGGATCGCAAGGCGAGCTGTTCGATTCGCTGGTCGTGGTTGAGAACTACCCGCGCGATGAGCAACTGCGTGATCCGGCCGGAACGCTGCGGATCACGGACGTCGAGGTGATCGACGCGGTGCACTACCCGGTCGCGCTGATCGTGACCCCAGGGGCGAGCATCGAGTTCACCCTGAAATACGACGCCGCCCGGCTGGACGGCGCGGCTGCGCAGCGGCTCGCCGACCGGTTCGTGCGGGTGCTGGATGCGATGATCGCCGAGCCGGCCCGTAGCGTCGCCGGGATCGACCTGCTGTCCAGCCACGAGCATCACGAGCTGGACGAGCTGAACGCGACCGCACATGCGGTGCCGGAAACCACGCTGCTGCAAGCGTTCGACGCCCAGGTGGCACGCGCGCCGGAGGCCACCGCCGTGGTGTCCGAAGACGACACGCTGAGCTACGCGGTGCTGGATCGCCGTGCTGAGGCGCTGGCCGGCCGGCTGCGGGCAAGGGGAGCGGGACCCGAGGAGATCGTGGCGGTCGCGGTGCCCCGGTCGGCGGAGCTGATGGTGGCGCTGCTCGGTGTGCTGAAATCCGGCGCGGCTTACCTGCCGCTTGACCTCGACTATCCGGCCGAGCGGTTGGAGTTCATGCTCACCGACTCGGGCGCGCGCACCGTGCTGACCACCGTGCCGGACCGGCTGCCGAGGGTGCAGGGCGTCGAGCGACTCGCCGTGCACGGACCGGACGAGGCCGCTCCGGCCGAACCGCGGCCGGCCGGGCCGGACAACGCGGCGTACCTGATCTACACGTCGGGTTCCACCGGGCGGCCCAAGGGCGTGCTTGTCAGCCACCGCGCGATCGTGAACCGGCTGGACTGGATGCAGGGCCAGTTCCCGCTGCGGGCGGACGATCGCGTGCTGCAGAAGACACCCGCCAGCTTCGATGTGTCGGTCTGGGAGTTCTTCTGGGCGCTGCGGGAGGGCGCCGCCGTGGTGCTCGCCCGCCCGGACGGGCACCGCGACCCCGGTTACCTGGCCGGCCTGATCCGCGACGAGCACGTCACCACCATGCACTTCGTGCCATCCATGCTGGAGGCGTTCCTGCGCACCGACGAGGTCGCCGGCAACGCCCGCTGGGCGGCGAGCCTGCGACGGGTGTTCTGCAGCGGCGAGGCGCTGACCGGCGACGCCGCCGCCCGCTGGCTGGCGCTGACCGGCGTGCAGCCGCACAACCTGTACGGCCCAACCGAAGCGGCCGTGGACGTCACGTGGTGGCGGTACGACGGCGGCGACGAGGCCGGGGTGCCGATCGGCCTGCCGGTGTGGAACACCCGGCTGTACGTGCTGGACTCCTGCCTGCGGCCGGTACCGGCCGGGGTTGCGGGCGAGCTGTACCTGGCCGGCGTGCAACTGGCCCGCGGCTACCACGACCGGGCCGGGCTGACCGCCGAACGTTTCGTCGCGGATCCGTTCGGCGCACCCGGCGAGCGGATGTACCGCACCGGCGACCTGGTCAGCCGCCGCCCGGACGGTGCCGTGGACTACCTCGGCCGCACCGATCACCAGGTGAAGATCCGCGGGAACCGGGTGGAACTCGGCGAGATCGAGGCGGCGCTGCGCGGCGAGCCAGGCGTGGGGCGCGCGGTCGTCGTCGCGCGGCACGGGAAGCTGATCGGCTACCTGGTCCCGGCGTCCGGGGCCCGGCTGGAACCCGACGCGTTGCGCGCGGTGGTGGCGGCTCGCCTGCCGGACCCGATGCTGCCGAGCGCGTTCGTGGTGCTCGACGACCTGCCGTTGACGCCGAGCGGCAAGCTGGACCGGGCGACGCTGCCGGACCCCGACGAGGGGTCGAGCGCGCCCGCGCGGGCGGCGACCAACGAGCGGGAGCGGATGCTGTGCGAGGTCTTCGCCGCCGTGCTCGAGCGCCCCGAGGTCGGCGTGCACGACGACTTCTTCATGCTCGGTGGGGACAGCATCTCGTCCATCAGCGTGTCCAGTCAGGCCCGCGCGCGCGGGCTGGAGATCGGCCCGCCCGATGTGTTCGAGTACCGCACGCCGGCGGCGCTGGCCGCCGCCGCGACACCCGACGAGCCGGCGGCGCCGGAGCCCGACCCGGACGGTGTCGGCGAGGTGGCGCTGCTGCCGTTCGTGCACCGGCTGCGTGAGCGGAGCACGGCGCCGGGGTGGCAGTCGATGGTGCTGCGGGTACCCGCGGGCGCGGATTTCGATGGCCTTGCCGCCGCACTGCAGGTGGTGCTCGACGCGCACGACGGGCTGCGGCAACGGCTCACCAGGCACGCGGCGGCGGTGTGGTCCCTCGAGGTGTTGCCGGCCGGCGCGATTCGTGCCGCCGAGGTGCTGCACCGTACCGACAGCGGGGACCCGGAAGCGCTCGCCGCGGACGCCGCCGGCCGGCTCGACCCGGAAGCCGCAATCACACTGCGAGCGAGCTGGCTCGACAACGGTGCGCGTCGCCAAGGCGAGCTGGTGCTGGTGGCGCACCCGCTGGTGATCGACGCCGCGACGTGGCGGATCATCGCCGAGGACCTCGGCGCCGCGTACTCGGCGATCGCCGAGGGCAGGGAACCCGGGCTTGCACCGGTGCTGGCCTCGCTTCGCCGGTTCGCGCGGACCGTCGGCGAGCAGGCACAGGAGGCCCGCCGGCTCACCGAACTTCCACATTGGACGGACACCCTCCGCCGCCACGAGGACATCGTGCCGGCGGGCGAGAACCCGGTCAGCCTTACCAGCAATGTGTCCACTGTAGACACCTTGGCGGTACTTGACGCGGTGCCCGATGATCCGGCCGACGTGCTGCTCGCGGCGCTGTGCCTCGCGGTGTCGCGGGTGTGCGGTACGGGTGAGGCCGGGGATCTGCTGGTAGACCTGGAACGGGACGCGCGTGAGCAGGACGTGGCCGGCGATCTGTCCCGGACGGCAGGCTGCCTGCGGACCGCCCACCCGGTGCGCCTGCCGGCGGCGGACGACGCCGTCACGGTATTCAAGGCCGTGCGGGAATCCCGCCGCGCCGCCCCGGACGGCGGGCTCGGCTACGGCATCCTGCGTCACCTCAACCCGCAGACCGCGGCGCTACTCGGCGCCGCGCCGCAACCCCAGGTGGCGTTCCACTACGCCGGAGGTTTCCCCGCCGGGCACGACACCGACTGGACGCCCGCGCGGGAATGGGGGCCCACGGCCGATGATGCCGCGCCGCTTCGCCTCGACGTGGTGCGGGACGACACCCCGGACGGGCCGAAGCTGCGGGGCGTCTGGCTGGCTACCGGACTGCCGGAACACACGTTGCGGGAACTCGCCGGCGAGTGGCTGGCCGCGTTGCGGGAGCTCTCCGCGCGGGTGCCCAACGCCGGGCTGACCCCCTCGGACCTGAGCACGGTGGCGCTCACCCAGGCGGACATCGACAGGGTGCAGCGGGCAAGCGGGCAGCCGGTGCGGGACATCTGGCCGCTGTCCCCGCTGCAGGAAGGGTTGTTCTTCCACGCGAGCTACGACACCGGCGGCCTGGACGTGTACACGGCGCAGGCCACCTTCGACTTCGCGCGCACCCTCGACCTGCCGCGGTTGCGTGCCGCCTGCGCCACGCTGCTGGCCCGCAATCCCAGCCTGCGCGCCGGATTCACCAGCGACGGCCTGCCGTGCCCCGTGCAGTTCATCGCCGCCGCGCCGGAATTGCCGATCGAAGAGATCGACCTGTCAGGGGAATCCACGGAGCGGCAGCATGCGCGCATCGCCGAACTGCTTGCCGCGGACCGCACCCGGCGGTTCGACCTGGCCGGCCCGCCGCTGTGCCGGCTGATGCTGATCCGGCTCGGCGACAACCACGACCGGCTGGTGCTGTCCAACCACCTGATCGCCTGGGACGGGTGGTCGGCATGGCTTTTCCTCGAGCAGCTGTTCGCGCTGTACGAGCGGGCCGGCGACGATCGCGAGCTGGCCACGCCCGGCTCGTACCGGGACTACCTCGAGTGGCTGGCCGAGCAGGACTTCGACGCCGCGAGGGCAACGTGGCGGGACGCGCTTGCCGACCTGACCGAGCCCACCCTGGTCGCCTCCTCGGACCGCGGTGGCCAGCCGGTGATCCCGGAGAACCTCGATCGGGTGCTGCCAGCCGAGCTGTCCGACCGGCTGCGGGACGAGGCGCGCCGCGCCGGGCTGACCTTGAACACACTGCTGAACGCCGCATGGGGCCTGGTGCTCTCCAGCATGGTCGGCAGGGACGACGTGGTGTTCGGCACCGCGGTCGCGGGCCGGCCGGCTTCCGTGCCGGACGTGCGGAACATCATCGGGATGTTCCTGAACACGGTTCCGGCACGGATCGCCTTCGATCCGCGGGAATCCGTGCTGGACATGCTGCGGCGCGTCCAGTCGGAGCGCATGACGCTGATGCCGTACGAGTACCTCGGGCTCGGCGAGGTGCAACGGGAGTCAGGGCATCGCCAGCTGTTCGACACGCTTTTCGTGCTCCGGCCCGCGGACGGGGAACAGTGGCTGGCGGAACTCAAGCGCCGGCACGACATCACCGACGTGGTGAACGTCGACGCGACGCACTACCCGCTGACCCTGATCGTCACCCCGGAAACGCGGGTGCGGGTGACGCTTTCTTACCGGCCGGACCTGTTCGAACCCGGCTCCGCGGAGGCGGTGCTCGACCGGTTCACCACCCTGCTCGAACGATTGGTTGACGACCTGCCGGGCCGGGTGGCCACCCTCGATCCACTGCTGCCGGACGAGCGGCGGGCGTTGCGTGCGGGCTGGGATGCCACCAGCCGCCCGATCGGCACCGAGACCGTGGCGGACATGCTGGCCGACAGGGCCGCGCGGAACCCGGACGCCACGGCGCTGGTGTGCGACGAGCAGATGGTGAGCTACGCGGAGCTGGACGCGCGCATCAACCGGCTCGCCCGGTTGCTGCTCGCCCGTGGCGCGGCGCCGGAACGCGTGGTGGCGCTGGCCTTGCCACGATCGGTGGACATGGTGGTCGCGCTGTTCGCGGTGCTGCGCACCGGCGCCGCGTACCTGCCGATGGACCTCGAGCATCCGGCCGAGCGGCTCGCGCACATGCTCACCGACACCGAGCCGCTGTGCGTGCTGTCCACCAGCGCCGTCCCGCTACCGGACGTGGACGTACCGAGGGTGCTGCTTGACGACCAGGAGGTGGCGGCCGAGCTCGCCGGGCTGCCGGCAACCGAGCCGGCCCCGTTCGCCGGCAACAGCCGAAACCGGTTGGAGCATCCCGCGTACCTGATCTACACGTCCGGCTCGACGGGCAAGCCGAAGGGCGTGATCACCCCGTACCGCGGGCTGACCAACATGCAGCTGAACCACCGGGAGGCGATCTTCGATCCCACCGTCGCGATGGCTGGCAGGCGGCTGCGGATCGCGCACACCGTGTCGTTCTCCTTCGACATGTCCTGGGAAGAGCTGCTGTGGCTGGTCGAAGGCCACGAGGTGCACGTCTGTGACGAGGAGCTGCGCCGGGACGCCGAGGCGCTGGTGGCCTACTGCGACCGGCACCAGGTGGATGTCGTCAACGTGACGCCGACCTATGCCCAGCACCTGATCGAGGAGGGCCTGCTGGACGGGCACCTGCCCACCCTGGTGCTGCTCGGCGGCGAAGCGGTGTCGGACACGGTGTGGTCCCAGTTGCGGGACACCCCCGGTACCTACGGCTACAACCTGTACGGGCCGACCGAGTACACCATCAACACGCTCGGCGGCGGCACGCTCGATTCGGACACGCCCACCGTGGGCAAGCCGATCTGGAACACCCGCGGCTACGTGCTCGACCAGTACCTGCGGCCGGTGCCGCCAGGCTCGCCCGGCGAGCTGTACATCGCCGGCATCGGGCTGGCGCGCGGCTATCACCGGCGGGCCGGGCTGACCGCCGAGCGGTTCGTCGCGGATCCTTATGGCCAGCCGGGGGAGCGGATGTACCGCACCGGGGATCTGGTTCGCGAGCGTGCGGACGGCAACCTGGACTTCCTCGGCCGGACCGACGACCAGATCAAGATCCGCGGCTACCGGGTGGAGCTCGGCGAGATCGAGGCGGCGCTTGCCGATCACCCCGCCGTGGCGCACGCCGCGGTGATCGTGCACGGATCCGGTGGGGTGCGGCGGCTGATCGGCTACGTGGTGTCCGAACAGGACACCGCGGTGTTGCGGGAGCACCTGAAGCGGCGGCTGCCCGACTACATGGTGCCGGCCGCGCTGGTGGCGGTGGACCGGCTGCCGCTGACCGTGAACGGCAAGCTGGACGTGAAGGCGTTGCCGGCGCCGACGATCGGCGCGGCCGAGGCAAGCAGGCCGCCGCGCACCGAGCCGGAACGGGTGCTGTGTCAGCTGTTCGCGGAGATACTCGGCGCTGGTCAGACGGGTGTGGGGTCGGTCGGCATCGACGACAGCTTCTTCGATCTCGGCGGGCATTCCCTGCTCGCAACCAGGCTGATCAGCAAGGCGCGTACCGCGCTTTCCGCCGAGCTCGCGATTCGCGATCTGTTCGAAGCGCCCACCGTGGCCGAACTGGCCCCTCGGGTCGGCGAGACCGGCCAGGCGCGGACTCCGCTGGTGCCCGTGCCGAGACCGGCGGAGTTGCCGCTTTCCTTCGCACAGCAACGGTTGTGGCTCATCCAGAGCGCCAGCGGAACGTCGGCCGCATACAACTTCCCGCTGGTGATGCGGCTGCACGGCGAGCTGGACGTTGCCGCGCTCCGGGCCGCGCTCGACGATGTGGTGACCCGCCATGAGGCGCTGCGCACCGTGATCGACGAGCACGAGGGCCGGCCGTTCCAGCGGGTGCTGCCGGCCGGGGAGGCTCGCGTCCCGGTCGATATGGCGCCGGCGATCGACGTGGCCGAGGTGATCAACCGCCCGTTCGACCTGGCAACCGAGCTGCCGCTGCGGGCAACGGTCGCGGAGCTGGCGCCGGCCGAACACCTGCTGGTGTTGCTGCTGCACCACATCACCACCGACGAGTGGTCGGACGGCCCGTTCCTGTGCGACCTCTCGGCGGCGTACGAGGCGCGGTTGGCCGGCCGGGAACCGGACTGGCATCCGCTGCCCGTGCAGTACGCGGATTACACGCTGTGGCAACGGGACCTGCTCGGCGCGCGGTCCGATCCCGGCAGCCTCGCCGCGCGGCAGCTGGACTACTGGCGTGGCGCACTGGACGGCATTCCCGAGGAGATCGTGCTGCCAACGGACCGGTCCCGGCCGGGGCGGCCCAGTTTCGCCGGCGACACCGTCGAACTGGATCTTCCCGACGAGGCCTGCCGCGGGCTGCGGCAGCTGGCGCAGCGGTCCGGGGCGAGCATGTTCATGGTGCTGCACGCCGCGGTCGCCGCACTGCTGCACAGGCTGGGTTCCGGCGACGACATCCCGCTCGGCGCGCCGGTCGCGGGGCGCGGCGACGAGGCGCTCGACGAGCTCGTCGGGTTCTTCGTGAACACCCTGGTGCTGCGCACCGACCTGTCCGGCGATCCGGATCTCACCGAGCTGGTTTCCAGGGTGCGGGAGACCGATCTGGCCGCGTTCGCCAACTCCGATGTGCCGTTCGAGGCGGTCGTTGAGGAGTGCAACCCGGCCCGCTCGCTGTCTCGCAACCCGCTGTTCCAGGTGATGGTGGGCTACCGCAACCGCTCGGGCGATGATCTCTCGCTGGCCGGGCTCGATGCCTCGCTCGAGCCGTTCGAATCCGGCACCGCGAAGTTCGACCTGGTGTTCAGCTTCTGCGAGTACAGCGGCGACGGCTGGGACGGCCCGATCAGCTGCCTGCTCGAGTACGCCACCGACCTGTTCGACCGCTCGACCATCGAGCTGCTCGGGGAGCGGCTGAACCGGCTGGTCGCCGCGGTGGCCGCCGAGCCAGGCCTGCCGGTGAGCGGCATCGAGGTGCTCACCGAACAGGAGCGCCACCGGGTGCTTTCCGGCTTCAACGCGACGGAGCGCGGTGTCCAGGAGGCGACGCTGCCGGCGCTGTTCGAACAGCGGGTCGCCGATCGCCCCGATGCGATCGCGGTGGTGGACGGCCCGCTACAGGTGAGCTACGCGCGGCTGGACGAGCGCGCGAACCAGCTGGCGCGACTGCTCGCCAGGCGTGGCGTCGGCCCGGAAAGTGTGGTCGGGGTGGCCGTGCCGCGCTCGGCCGAGCTGGTGGCGGTGGTGCTCGGGGTGCTCAAGCTCGGCGCCGCCTACCTGCCACTGGATCTCGGGCACCCCGGTGACCGGCTGTCTTTCATGCTGGGCGATTCCGGTGCCCGGCTGCTGGTCGCCACGGAGAGCGAGGCGCAGAAGGTGCCGGAGCTCGCCGGGGTCCAGCGGCTGTTGCTGGACGCGCTGGACGTCGCCGACGAGCTGGCCGGGCTTTCCGGTGGCACGCTCGCCAGCGCCGAGATCGCGCTCGAGCAGGCCGCGTACGTGATCTACACGTCTGGCTCCACCGGCCGGCCGAAGGGCGTTGTCGTCTCGCACGAGGGGATCACCAGCCTGGTGGCCACAGCGGTGGACCGGATGGGGGTTCGACCGGAATCGCGGGTGCTGCAGTTCGCCTCGATCGGTTTCGACGTCGCGGTGTTCGAGCTGTCCATGTCGCTGTGTGTCGGTGGGCGGCTGGTCCTCGCGCCGGACGAGGTGCGGGTGCCAGGCGAGCCGCTCACCGACTTCCTGCGCGAGCGGGACGTGACCCACATGATCCTGCCGCCGTCGCTGGTGTCCGCGCTGCCCGAGCACTGCGAGCTGCCGGAGGGCGCCACGGTGCTGGTTGGCACCGAGACCGTGCCGCCGGAACTGATCGACCGGTGGGCGGACCGGTTAAACTTGTTCGTCGCCTACGGGCTGACCGAGGCGACGGTGAACTCCACGTTGTGGCCGGCGCGGGCAGGCTGGACCGGCGCGGCGCCGATCGGTCAGCCGGACCCGAACACCGCGGTGTACGTGCTGGACGCGGCCCTTCACCCGGTGCCGCCCGGGGTGGTGGGGGAGCTGTACGTCGCCGGACGCGGTCTCGCCCGTGGTTACCTCGGCCGCCGGGGGCTGACCGCCGAGCGGTTCGTGGCGTGCCCGTTCGGCCCACCGGGCTCGCGGATGTACCGCACTGGCGATCGGGCGCGGTGGCGGGCCGACGGCAACGTGGACTTCCTCGGCCGGGTGGACGATCAGGTGAAGATCCGCGGGTTCCGCATCGAACCGGGGGAGATCGAGGCGGCGCTGATGCGGCACCCCGAGGTGAGTCAGGCCGCGGTCGTGGTGGACGGGTCGCGCCTGGTCGGCTACGTGGTGCCGCGCGGACCGCTGGAAACGGCCGATGTTCGGGCGCACGTCGCGGAGTTGCTGCCGGATTACATGGTGCCGGCGATGGTGCTCGAGCTGGACGGCCCGCTACCGCTGAACCCGAACGGCAAGCTGGACCGCAGGGCACTGCCGAAACCGGACTGGTCGTCGTTGACGGGGGATGCCCGCCCGGCCACCGAGCAGCAGCGCCGGCTGGCCGCGTTGTTCGCGGAGGTCCTCGGGTTGCCCGAGGTGGGGGTGCACGACGACTTCTTCGCCCTCGGCGGGCATTCGATGTCCTCGATGCGGCTGCTCGGCCGGATCCGCGCGACGTTCGGCGTGGACCTGACCATCCGCGACGTGTTCGACGCGCCGACCGTGGCCGGGTTGGCGACGCAACTGGCCGGGGCGAGTGGCGATCGGCCGTCGCTGGAGCCGGCCACCGCACGCCCGGTGCTGCTGCCGCTCGCGCCGAACCAGCGGCACCGGTGGGCGCGGTACCGCGCCGGGCAGCGCGGCTACGATCACACGCTGGCGCTGCGCTCGTCCGGCGGCCTGGACGCCGACGTGCTGGCCGCGGCGCTGGCCGATGTGGTGCACCGGCACGAACCGCTGCGCACCGTCTTCTCGGAGCACGACGGTGCGGTGCATCAGCGGCTGGTGGAACCGCCCGCGCTCGAGGTGCCGCCGGTACTCGACGGCCCACTCGACGCGCGGCTACCCGAGCTCGCCCGCGATGCGGCGGAGCTGACCGCGCGGCCACCGCTGCGCGCGCGGTTGCTCACCGACCCGGCTGGGGAGCAGGCATTGCTGCTGTCCATGCACTACCTCGGCGTTGACGAGTGGTCGGTGGTGCCGCTGCTGGACAACCTGGCAACGGCGTACACCGCACGGGCACGTGACGAGGCGCCGCGGTGGGACGCGCTGCCGGTCAGCTACCCGGACTACACGCTGTGGGCGCACCGGCTGCTCGGCGATCCCGACGATCCGGAGAGCGTGCACGCACGGCAGATCGAGTACTGGCGTGCCGCGTTGCGAGACCTGCCGGGCGACCTGGCCCTGCCGTTCGACCGGCCCCGGCCGGACGCCCCGACCGGGCAAGCCGATCATGTCGAGTTCGTGCTCGACGAGCGGCTGCACCGCGGCATCGACGGCCTCGCGAGACGGACCGGCACGAGCATGTTCATGGTGCTGCAGGCCGCGCTGGCCACCCTGCTGGCCGGGCACGGAGCCGGTACCGACCTGCCGATCGGCACGCTGGTGGCCGGCCGCACCGAGGAGGAGCTCGGCCGCCTGGTCGGCTGCTTCTTCAACACCGTGGTGCTGCGCGCCGACGCCGGGGGCGATCCGAGTTTCGGCGAGCTGCTGGCCAGGGTGCGGGACGTCGACCTGGACGCGCTTGATCGCCAGGACGTGCCGTTCGATGCGGTGGCCGGGGCGCTCGAGCTGGGGTCCGTCCCGCAGGTGATGCTGGTGCACCACGAGCAGGCGAGGCTGGCGGGTCTCGATGCGCTCGACGCGCGGCTGGAAGCGGTGCCGACCGGATCGGCCGAGGCGGATGTGATGTGCAGCTTCTACGAGCCGGCAGACGATGGGCCGGTGCACTGCTACCTGCGGTACGCGACCGAGCTGTTCGACGCCGGCACCGTGCGGCGGCTGGCGGGCGAACTGGTTGCCGTGCTGGAAGGTGCGGTGGCCGATCCGGATCGCCGGCTTTCGCGCCTGATCTGACAACGTTCGTGATGGGAGGAGAATCGCGGCAATGACCAACCCGTTCGAGGACAACGAAGGCCGTTTCTTGGTGCTTGTCAACGACGAGAACCAGCACTCGCTGTGGCCGTCCTTCGCGGAGGTGCCGGCCGGCTGGACCGTGGTGTTCGGCGAGGACTCGCGGGAGGCCTGCCTGGCGTACGTGGAGGACAACTGGACGGATATGCGCCCGCGCAGCCTGGCGGAGTCCATGGGCGGCAGCGACGCGCCGTAGGGCGAGCCGTTTCGCCGGCGGATGGGTTGACCGGACGGACGCCGTGAGTACTCCGCGGCGAGAGCAGCACGAAGTACTCACGGGTCAACGGGTCAGCTGTTGGCCTTGCTGAGGAGTTCGGCCACGAGTTCGGCCAGCAGTTCCAACGATTCGCGCGCGCCGTCCTGCATGCCGGACGCCGCCATGCCGTCCCGGTCCTCGACGGACTGGTAGACGGACAGTCCCGTGTACTTCGTCTTCCCGTCGACTTCTTCGAGGGTGATCGTTTCGAGGCACACGTGGCCAGGCAGACCTTCGAACTCAAAGGTCTGCACGACCCGTTCGGGCGCCACGACGTCGTGGTAGACACCCCTGAAGCCGTACTCGTTGCCGTCGTCGTCCCGGTGGAGGAACCGCCAGCGGCCGCCAGGGCGGACGTCCGCCTCGTCCACGATGGCCGGGTTGCCGCGCTGGCCCCACCATCTCGGGATCAGTTCGGGGTCCGACATCGCCTTGAACACGACGTCGCGTGGCGCGTCGAAAACGTGCGTCATGATGATGTCTTGCCGGCCCGGCTCGATGATGAACTCGGTCTCGCTCATTGCTCTTCCTCTTCCTTTTTCCGTTTGATCTTCTGGATTTCCTGGTCTAGCCGATCGAACCGGTCGCGCCAGCTTTCCTTGTAGCGCTCGATCCATTCGGATGCGCCTTCCAGCGGTGCCGTCTCGAGACGGCATGGCCGCCACTGCGCGTCGCGCCCCCGGGTGATCAGCCCGGCCCGTTCGAGCACCTTCAGGTGTTTGGAGATCGCCTGGAGGCTCATGTCGAACGGCTCGGCTAGCTCATTGACCGTCGCCTGGCCAGCAGCTAGCCGGACCAAGATCGCCCGACGAGTCGGGTCGGCGAGGGCGGCGAAGGTGCTGCTGAGCTGGTCGCTTGTCACTTTATTCAACCTTACGGTTTATCAACCGACAGGTTTAATACTGGTCAGGCCGCGCGGGAAAGTCAAGGGGTAAATCGGGCCCGTTCGGTGCGCGTTGCCGGACTTCGCGCCGTACCGGCTATCTCAAGGGGAATGCTGGCGGGTGTCGGACCACGCTTCCCACAGCGTCGCGTACGGACCGCCGGCGGCGACCAACTCGTCGTGGCTGCCGATCTCCACGACCCGCCCGGCGTCGAGCACCACGACTCGATCGCTGAGGGCGGCCTGGGTGAGGCGATGCGCGACGACGAGTGCCGTCCGGCCCGCGAGCGCTCGGTCGGCGGCCGCCTCCAGCACCCGCGCCCCCGCACTGCCCGCCTCCGCGGTGGCCTCGTCCAGGATGGCGATGGGCGGATCGGCGAGCACCAGCCGGGCAAGGGCCAGCTGCTGGGACTGCGTCACGGTCAGCCGGTGCCCGCCCTCACCGACCACGGTGCCCAGCCCGTCCGGCAGCGCCCGCGCCCAGTCGAGCGCACCGACCCGGTCGAGAGCGGCACGCAGCTCCTCGTCGGAAGCGTCCGGCCGGGCCAGCCGGAGATCGTCGGCGAGTGGCCCGGCGAACACGTGCACTTCCTGGCTGATCAACGCCACGGTCTCCCTGGTGGCGGCCGGCCCGAGCTCGTCGAGGGACGCCCCGCCCAGCGCGATGGAACCGGCCGTCGGGCGGTGCACGCCGGCGATCAACTTGGCCAGCGTGGTCTTCCCCGCGCCGCTGGCGCCGACCAGTGCGATCCGCTCCCGGGGCCGAATGGTCAGGTCGACGTCACGGAGCACGTGGTGTCCCGGCACATAGGCGTGGCCGAGTGCGCTCACTCTGATCGACGCGTCCGCCGGTGGCCGCACCCCGGAAGGCTCACCCGGCTCCGGCAGTTCGGCGACGCCGACCAACCGTGCCAAGCTCGCCACGGCGACCTGCGCGTCGTCGACCAACCGGAGCGCCGCGTTGATCGGGTTGAACAGGTTGTGGAAGTACAGCGCGGCCGCGGTAGCCGTGCCGATGGTGACCGCGCCGTTTTGCACCAGCACGAAACCGGCACCCAGCACGGTCCCGAGCCCGACGAATTCGGCCAGGTTCAACCGGTTGTAGAAACCGGTGACCAGCCGCACCCCGCGCATCATCAGCTCCACGGCGGACCACGATCGCCGGTTGACCCGCTCGCGATGTTCGTCACCGAGCCGGAACGCACGCACCGTGCGCGCTCCGCCCACGGTGTCGAGCAGCTGGTGGTGCTGCGCGCCGGCGGCCACCCGCTGCGCGGCGTACAGCGGCACGGCCCTGCGCAGGTACCAGCGCACCGTGACGACGTGGATCGGCGTGACCACCAGCGCGACCAGCAGGAACCGCCAGTCCAGCAGCGCCATACCGACCAGGGTGAGCCCGATGGTCAGCACCGAGCGGGCCAGCTCGGGCAGCGCGTTGCGGACCGCATCGGCGATCATCGAGACGTCGGTGGTGACCCGCGAGGTCAGATCACCGGAGCCCGCCCGTTCCACCTGTTCCAGGGGCAGGTGCAGGGCCCGCTGTACGAACCGCTCCCGCAGCGACGCGAGCATGCCCTCGCCGAGCTTCGCGATCAGCGACAACCCGAACGCGGTCGTGCCGCCCTGCGCGATCGCCACCAGCACGATCAGTACCACCGGTGTGGTTATCGCGTCCGCCGGTTCCCGGCCGGCCACCAGGTCAACGACGTGCCCGAGCAGTGGGGGGATGAGCAGGCCGATGCCGGTGGCCACGAACATCGTGGCGAGCGCGCCGATGGCCAGCGACCGGCGTGCGCGCAGCAGTTCGCCAAGCACCGCGCGAATCCGCGCGCCGCCGGCCGTGGGCAGCAAGGCGTCAGCTCGCTCGCCATTACCGCTCATGCCAGTACCGCTCGTGCCAGTATCGCTCGTGCCGGTATCGCTCATGCCAGTACCGTCGTTCGGTAGCGCTCGTTGCCGTGCACCAGATCGGCGTGCTCGCCTTCCGCGGAGATCGCGCCGCCGTCCAGCAGCACGACCCGATCGGTCACCGCGAGCAGCGCGGGGCTGGTGGTCACCAGTACCGTGGTGCGACCGTCGCGCGTCGCCCGGATCCCGGCCGCGATGCGCGCCTCGGTCATCGCGTCCACCGCGGTCGTTGGGTCGTGCACCACGAGAACCGGCGGGTTGGCGGCGAGCGCGCGGGCAAGCGCGGCACGCTGCCGCTGCCCACCGGAGAGCGACCGGCCCCGCTCGGCCAGCACGGTCCGCACGCCGTCCGGCAGGGTTTCCGCGACCTCGTCGGCTGCCGCCGCGCTCAGCGCGGGCCGCACGTCACCGTCCCTTCCGGCGCGGACGTTGTCGATGAGGCTTTCCTCGAACAGATCCGCGTCGTGCGCGGCGACCAGCACCGCGGTGCGCAGCTCGTCCGGGTTCAGGGTGTCCAGCGGCACGCCGTCCAGGCTCAGCGAGCCGGTAGCCGGATCGGTCTCGCGGCCGAGGCATTCCAGCAGGGCGGTCGCGGCCCCGGGATCCGTGCTCACCACGCCGATCAGCTCGCCGGGTGCCACGTCCACGTCGACCTGACGCAACGCCGCGTGCGACACGGCGTGCAGCCGGAGCCGGCCGGCCACCGACTCGGGTAGCGCGGCGGTACCGGGCGGCACCGAATAGGGAGCGGCGAGTACCGAGGCGATGCGCGCCGCGGACGCTCGGCCCTGCGCCAGCTGCCCGTTCACCCACGCGAAGATCGTCAGCGGGCCGAGCAGGAACTGGGCCAGCCCGACGGCTGCCACCAGGTTTCCGACGCTGATCTCGCCCTGCGCCGCCAGCCGGCCACCGACCAGGGCGATCACCGCGACGACGAGGCCGGTCAGCACCAGCATCGCGCCGTCGTGCCAGGCCTCCGCGCGAGCCGCCCGCAACGTGGCGGCCAGGGAGTTCTGGCTGGTACGGCGATACCGCGCGATCGCGGCGGGCGCGGCCCCGATGCCCTTGAGCACCCGCAGCCCGCCCACCAGGTCGGTGGCGACCCCGGATGCGTGCGCGGCCCGTTCCTGCTCGGCATGGCTGCGCCGCTCGAGCGGCTTGCCAAGCAGGTGCGCGGCCCACAGCAGCAGCGGGATGCCAAGCAGCACAAGCAGTCCGAGGGTCAGCGACATGCTCAGCAACACCACACCACCGACCACGAGGCCGGAAAGCGCGGCGATCCCGATCGGCAGTGCCAAGTTCACCGCGCCGACGCGCTTCGCATCGTCGGTCGCGATGTTCACCAGCGCACCGGAAAGCCGATTCGCCTCGGCGCCGCCGCGGTGGTCGAGCACCCGCTCGGTCAGCTGCAGCCGCAGCGCGTGCCCTGCCTGGTAGGACGCTCGCTCACCGGTCCGCGCACCGAACCGGAAACACATGGACAGCACCAGAAAGACCGCGGCGAGAACGCCGATCCAGCGCAGCAGCGCACCGCCGGAACCGGTGGCGACCGCGTCGTCGATCACCACACCGATCAGCACCGGAACTAGTGCCTCGGTGCCCTGATGCCCGGCGTAGAGCACCGAGCTGATGGTGACGAGCCGCCACTGGCCCCGGATGGCGCGACCAAGAACGTTCGGCCGCACGGTTACCGCGCGACCGGGTGCGATGTGAGGTAGCCGCCCATCGTGGTGAAGAACTCGCGCCCGGTGTACTCGCTGCCGTCCTCGGTGCGCACCCGTTCGATCAGCAGGCCGGGGCTGTGCCCCTTGCGCGCCTGTGTGCCGGCCGTGACGACAACACCGTCACCGTGCCGGACGAACACCCGCCCCGGCATGCCGCCGTACGGCTTGTCGGTGACCGAGGCGGACAGCACGCGGATGCGCTGCTCGCCGTAGAAGGCGAACGCGTTGGGGTACGGATCGGACTGGGCGCGCACCAGGTTCACGATGTCGGGCGCGGGCCATGTCCAGTCGATGCGGCTGTCCTCGACGGAGCGTTTGTGGAAATACGTTGCCTTGGATCGGTCCTGCGGCATCCAATCGGTGCGGCCGGAGGCGATCCGGTCCAGCGCGGCGAGCGTGATCGGCCCGAAGAACTCGGTCGTGGCGCGCACCAGGTCGGTCGCCGTGTCCCTCGGCTGCACCTTGACGGACTGCTGCAACACGATGTCACCGGCGTCCAGCTCGTCGTTCATGATGTGCGCGGTGACCCCGACCTCCTCCTCGCCGTTGAGCACGGCCCAGTTGATCGGGGCGAATCCCGCGTAGGCGGGCAGCAGCGAGTCGTGCACGTTGAGCGTGCCGTGCGGCGGCAGGTTGAAGATCTGCGGCGGAATCCAGGTCCGCCAGTTGGTGGCCACGATGATGTCTGGTTCGGCCTCCTTGATGCGGCTCACCAGCTCCTGGTCGTCGGGCCGGTTGCGCAGCACCACCGGGACGTCGTGCTGCTCGGCGAGGTCGGCGACCGAGTCGTCCCAGATCGACTCGTAGGCGTGGTCGCTTTTCGGATGTGTGATAACCAGAGCCAGTTCGTGTTCCGAGTTGAGCAGGGCCTCCACGGTGCGGAATCCCCAGGTCTGGTAGCCGAACGCGACGACGCGCATCGCCTCTCCTTTTCGCGGTGGTTCCTTGCTGGTGACTATGGGTTCTAATGGGTGACTTCTGGTGGCAGTGGCAGTGAAGCAAGCCTATCCTTAGCTACACAAGGCCTGTGCGAGCTGGGTCTCCGCTCGGAGGGGTATCAGAAGTCCAGATCATTAGGTTAGGCTTACCTCCGCCATGGTGACGGTCGGGACTCTAGCGGAGCACCGCCCCGCGCCGTCAGACCCACTTTTCGATCAACGAGCCGCGGCCAGCAGGCGCGCTCGCGCGAGAGGACGGGAATGTCACAGGACCTGCGAGACGGCGAGGCACCAACTTACGATCTTGTCGGAGTTGGTTTCGGACCTTCGAATCTCGCGCTGGCGATCGCGCTCGACGAGCACAACGCTCGTGCCGGGGCGGATGCGGACGTCAGCGCGCTGTTTTTCGAACGCCAGGCGCAGTTCGGATGGCACCGCGGGATGCTCATCGACGACGCCACGATGCAGGTGTCGTTTCTCAAGGATCTCGTGACGTTGCGCAATCCGACCAGCGAGTTCAGCTTCCTCGCCTACTTGCACAGCAGGGACCGGCTCGTCGACTTCATCAACCAGAAATCGCTCTTCCCGCTCCGGGTAGAGTTCCACGACTATCTCGAGTGGGCCGCGGGGCGGTTCGACGAGCAGGTTCGCTACGGCCACGAGGTGATCGAGCTCAGGCCGGTGTGGCGGGACGGCGAGGTCGTGCACTTCGAGGTCGTCGCGCGGCCGACGGGACACGACGCGGCGCCGGTGGTGTGCCGGGCCCGCAACGTGGTCTTCGGGGTCGGTATGGAGCCGAACCTGCCGGACGGTGTCACGCTGACCGAGCGGGTGTGGCACAACCGCGACCTTCTGGCCAGGGTGGACGAGCTCGGGGAGCGAGCACCGGAGCGGTTCGCCGTGGTGGGCGCCGGCCAGAGCGCAGCCGAGGTCACCAAGTACCTGCACGACAGGTTCCCGCGAGCCGACGTGTGCGCGGTGTTCTCCCGCTACGGGTACAGCCCGTCGGACGACAGCCCGTTCGCGAACCGGATCTTCGACCCGGACGCCGTCGATCAGTTCTTCACCGCTCCGGACGACGTCAAGCGGATGATCCTGGACTATCACGGCAACACCAACTACTCGGTCGTCGACCCCGAGCTGATCGACGAGCTGTACCGGCGGCTGTACCAGGAGAAGGTGCTCGGTGAGCAGCGGCTACGGATCTACAACGTGTCCCGGCTCGCCGAGGTCGTGGAGGCCGACGACGGCGTTCGGGCCACCGTGGAATCGTTGACCACACGGGAGAAATCCGTACTGGACTGCGACGTGCTGGTGTACGCCACCGGCTACCGGCCGACGGACCCGCTGCGGCTGCTCGGCGAGGCGGGCACGCTGTGCCGGCGGGACGGCGCGGGGGAGATCCGGGTCGGGCGGGACTACCGGGTGGTGTCCGAAGCCGAGCTACGATGCGGCGTGTACCTGCAGGGCAGCACCGAGCACACGCACGGCATCTCGTCCTCGCTGCTGTCCAACACGGTGGTGCGGGCGGGAGAGATCCTGCAGTCCATCGTGGCTCGGCGTTCCGCCGATCTGCCGTCCCACCCGTACGCCCTTAGCAGGTGAATCCGGCGCGTTTGTTGCGCGTCGTCAGTCTTCCGATGACGCGCCAGAAACGGGCATCCCGGAGGGTGGGGTCGCGGTGGCGTCGGCGCGCTGTGCCGCCCGCTTTTCCTTACGCGCCTTCAGGAACTCCACGATGATCGGGATGATCGAGATGAACACGATCAGCACGACCATGGCCTCGAGGTTCTCGTGGATGAAGGAGATCTGGCCGAGGAAGTAGCCGAGCACGGTAAGGCCGGTGGCCCAGAAGATGCCGCCGACGATCGAGTAGGTGAAGTACTTCTTCGGGTCCATCTTCGCCACGCCGGCGATGGCCGTGATGAACGTCCGAACGATCGGCACGAACCGCGCCAGCACGATCGCCCGCGCGCCGTACTTCTCGAAGAAGTCGTGCGTCTTGTCGACGTATTCCTTCTTGAACAGCTTCGAGTCGGGCTTGTTGAACAACGCGGGACCGACCTTGCGGCCGATCCAGTAGCCCACGATGTTGCCGACGATCGCGCAGACCGTGAGCAGCGTGCACACCAGCCACAGCGGGGCATCGATGAAATCTCGCGCGACGAACAGCCCCGCGGTGAACAGCAACGAGTCACCCGGCAGGAAGAACCCAACCAGCAGGCCGCACTCGGCGAACACGATGAGGCAAAGGCCGAGCAACACGTACGGCCCGAGGCCGCGCAGAAGCGTCTCGGGATTGAGCCAATCGGGCATCAGGGCAAGGTTCTGCGCGAGTGCGATGCTCATAGTGAATTACGGTACATGTCCGGTATTACCGCCTCACACCCGCTCACCCATCCCCGGTGCGGGCACCCTGCTTAGCTTGGGACGGGTTCGAACTCGGTGATGTTGTCCAGTGCGGTGCCCATGGCCGCGTTGGCTTCCCGCTCGATCATGATCTCCACCAGCACCGGTCGGCTGGTGCGCTCGGCTTCCTTGCGGGCCCATTCCAGCGCCGGGCGGATGTCGGCGGCCTCCAGGATGCGGGTGCCCGCGCAGCCGTAGGCCTCCATGAGTTTCACGTTGTCCGTGCCGTACCTGTCGTAGTGGATATCGACCTGGTAGTTCATCTGGTAGCCGTTCTCGGCCTGGCGGATCAGGCCGAGATACTCGTTGTTCAGCATGATCAGCACGAACGGGATGTCGTATTGCGCGGCGACCGCGAGTTCCTCGACCAGGAACTGGAAGGAGTAGTCGCCGACCACGCCAACCACCTCGGCTGCCGGGTTGGCCTTCTTGACCCCGATCGCGGCGGGGATTTCCCAGCCGAGCGGGCCCGCCTGCCCGCACACCTGGTAGTGCCGCGGCTTGTGCGCGCGCTGGAATTGTCCCGACCAGATCTGGTAAAGCCCGATCGCCGTCACGAAATACGTGTCGGCGTCGTAGAAATCGTTGATTTCCTTGAACACCCTCGGCGCCTTGATCGGCGCGTCGTCGAAGTCGTCGGCGCGCGGCAGGTCGCGCTTGAGCTCGTTGATCCGTTCCACCCACGGATGCGTGCGCCCGGCCGTCGCTCGACGAGACGCGGTCTCCAGCAATGTCTCGAGGAACACCCGCGTATCGGATACCACGCCCAGTTCCGGGGCGAACACCTTGCCGATCTGGGTCGGCTCGATGTCGACATGGATAAAGGTGCGCGCCCCCCGGTAAACGTCCAGCGCACCGGTGTGCCGGTCGCCGAACCGGGCGCCGAGCGCCAGCACCAGGTCCGCCTCGAGGAACGCCGCGTTCGCCCAGCGCTGCGAGGTTTGAATCCCGGCCATCCCGGCGAACAGCTCGTGATCCTCCGGAAAGCAACCCTTACCCATCAACGTGATCTGCACAGGTAGCCGAAGCCGTTCGGCAACGGCGCGCAGCGCGTCACTCGCTTCGCCGCCGATCACCCCGCCGCCGGCGAGGATCAGCGGGCGTTCCGCGGCCAGCACCATGTCCAGCACCCGCTCCACCCGTGGCTGATGCGGAACCGGTGACGCGACGGGCAGCGGGGCGTCGATCCCGGCGTCCCATTCGATCTCCTGCTTCTGCACGTCCAGTGGCAGATCGATCAGCACCGGCCCCGGCCGCCCGGAACGCGCGATGCGGAACGCTTCCCGGAAGATCCACGGCGCCTGCGCCGCTTCCTTGACCTGGACCGCCCACTTGGTGACGGGCTTGGCGATCTCGACGATGTCGACGGCCTGGAACGCTTCCTTGTGCAGCTTGCTGGATTCCGCTTGCCCCGTGATGCACAGGATCGGGATGGAATCGGCCTGCGCGGTGTACAGGCCGGTGATCATGTTGGTGCCGGCGGGACCGGAGGTGCCGATCGCGACGCCGACGTTGGCCGTGGTGCGCGCCCACCCGTCGGCCATATGGGTAGCGCCCTCCTCGTGACGCACAACCAGATGCTCGATCCCGCGGCCCCGCAATGCTTGGTACAGCGGAAGAATCGCGGCACCGGGGCAGCCGAATACGGTGTCGACTCCCTCGCTGGCAAGAATGTCCACAACGGACCGCATGACCGGGATCTTCGCCATGGGGCACCTGATCCTTTCTCCTGAAAAGGCCTAGTTTGTGAAAGGGACAGGGCCTAAGCCCGGCCGGAAAGCAGTTCGACGAGCTTCAGCAGTGCGCCGTGGTCCAGCGCGCCGTCGCCCCGCGCGTTCAACGCGGCCATCAGTTCGGCGACCGCGGCACCGAGCGGTATCACCACACCGGCCTCCCGTGCCGCCGACGTGACGATGCCGAGGTCCTTGTGGTGCAACTCGACCCGGAAGCCCGGGGTGAACTCGCGGCTTGTCATCGCGGCCGCCTTGCGGTCCAGGATCCGGTTCCCCGCCAACCCGCCGGCCAGTACCCGGATCGCCGCTTCCGTGTCCACGCCGTGTGCCTTCAGGAACACCAGCGACTCGGCGACCAGCTCGATCGTGCCGGCGACGATGAGCTGGTTGGCTGCCTTCACGGTCTGCCCGGCGCCCGAAGGGCCGACGTGCACCACCGTGCCGCCGAGCACGTCCAGTACCGGCTTGGCGGCGTCGAAGGCATCCGCCGGGCCGCCAACCATGATCGAGAGGGTGCCGTCGATGGCGCCCTGCTCGCCCCCGGACACCGGGGCGTCGAGCGCGCGGATTCCGTTGCCCGATGCGGCATCCGCGACGTCCCGGCTGACGTCGGGGCGGATCGTGCTGCAATCGACGAGCAACGCGCCGTCGCTCGCGTTCGCCAGTACGCCGTTCTCACCGAGCACGACGGTTCGCACGTCGGGGGAGTCCGGCAGCATCGTGACGATGACGTCCGCACCGCGTACCGCCTCGGCGACGCTGCTCGCCGCCTTGCCGCCGGCGGCCACCAGATCGTCTACTTTGGACCTGCTGCGGTTGTAGCCGACGACGTCGTAGCCGGCGCGTACCAGGTTCGCGGCCATCGGTCCGCCCATCACGCCGAGACCGATGAACCCCACCGCGATCATGCCGGTGCTCCGCGGCTCGCCCTTGCTTCTTTCGGCAGCCAGTCGAAGCTGTCCGCGCTGGCACCGCTCGGCTTGTACTCGAGGCCGACGTAGCCGTTGTAGCCGGCTGCCTCCAGCTTGCCGAGGTAACGCTCCAGGTCGAGCGTTCCGGTGCCGGGTTCGTTGCGCCCCGGAGCGTCGGCGATCTGCACGTGCCCGATGCGCCCGACGTGTTCGGTGACCACGGTGTCAAGGTCGTCGCCGTTGACGCTGAGGTGGTAAAGGTCGGCGAGCAGCGCGACGTTGTCCCGCTCGGTCTTGTCGATCACCGCGAGCGCGTCGGCCGCGGTGCGCAGCGGGTAGTGCGGCGCCCCGCTCACCGGTTCCACCAGCACGGTGGCGCCGATCCGGGCAGCGGCGTCCGCGGCGCGGCGGAGATTGCCGATCGCCAGCTCGTCCTGCTCGGCGGCGCTCGCGCCGTCCACCCGGTTGCCGTACAGCGCGTTGAAAGCCTTGCAGCCCAACCGGTCCGCGATGCTCACCGCTAGTTCCACGCTCTCCGTGAACTCGCCGGCGCGGCCGGGCCAGGAGACCAGCCCGCGATCACCGCCGGCCATGTCACCGGCGAAGAAGTTCAACCCGACCAGCCGTACCCCGGCGTCCTCGATCGCCGCGACGAACGCGTCCACGTCCCCGTCAGGGGGCGCCGCGGCGTCGAACGGCCACCAGAACTCGACGGCGTCGAATCCAACCGCGCGGGCCACCTCCGGGCGCCTGACCAGCTGAAGTTCGGTGAACAGGATGGACAGATTCACGTCGTAGCGTCGCACCGGCGCCTCCTCCATGGACTTCTGGCCGCCAGAGTGTTATACAGACTACCACATACAGTATGCAATGCTGAATGGGGTGGGAAATATGTCACGTCCGGCTTCCCCTTCGCCCCCTCGCGAGGTGCGTGATGTCTACGGTCGGCGCTACCGGGTGGGGGAGAGCGCTCGCGAGCTGCTGGGGTACTCGCGCGGCTGGGTGCCATGGGCGGCCGGGCTGGCGATGCTGGCCGCCAGCGTGGGGCAGTACGGCTACGCCGTCCTGTTGCCGGCGCTCGCGCAGACCCACGGCTGGACCCCTGCGCAGGGCTTCTGGGTGCTGGCGATCTGGGCCGCGAGCCAGGCGGCCACGGTGTATCCGGTGACGCGGCTGCGGAGCCGGTTCGGCGTTCCGCCCTCGGCGACGATGCTCGCCGGGGCGGTGCTGTGTGCCACCGGGTTGGTCACCCTTGGCGGATCCAGCAACGTCGTGGTCGTCGTGGTGAACCACGCGATCCTCGGCGGTATCGGCGCCGGTTTGATCTACGGCACCGGGGTCGGCGTGGTCGCTCGGTGGTACCCGGAACATCCGGCCAGGACGTATTTCGTCAGCGGGGCGTTCGCGTACGGCTCGATCCCGTTCGTGGTGCTCGCCGGGCAGCTGACCGGGCAGGGCAGCGTCGGCTCGTTCCTCGTCGTCGCCGGCGTGGCGGTGCTGGTGCTCGTGGGGGCCGCCGCGGTGGTGTTGAAGGATCCGCCGGTGCACTGGTGGCCCGCGCATATCGACCCGAAGTTGTGGGCGGTGGACAAGTCGGTGAATCCGGGCCTGCGCCACAACCGTCCGGCTGTTCGGCACTATTCGCCCGCCGAGGTGCTCAGGTGCCCGGTCTCAGGTTTGCTGTATGCCGCCGTGTTGTGCGCCGCCGCGGTGGCCCTCTTCAACATCGCCTACGTCGGGATGTTCACGATAACCAGCGGGTGGAGCGCCGGCTTCGCGGCCACCGCGGTCGGCGTGCTGGCCGGCGCGAGTGGCGTCACCCGGGCGGCTGCCGGATGGGCCGGTGACCGGTTCGGGCGTGGCCGCACGGTCTGGGCCGCGCTGATGGCCGGGGGAGCGGCGCAGCTGCTGTTGCTTGTCGCGGGGGAATTCCGGCTTTCCGTGCTGCTGCTGGCCGCTTGCGGCTTGGCCGGCGCGAGTGCCGGCTCGTGCTACGCGTTGCTGCCGGGGTTGGTCGAGGACCACTTCGGCGATCGTGCTGGGCTGCCGAACTTCGGGCTGTTCTACGGCGCGAAGGCCGTTGGCGCGCTGCTCGGCGTTGGCCTGGCGGCGCCGTTGCTGGTGCCGAACGGGTACCCGGCCGGGTTCGGGATCGCGGCGTTGCTCAGCGTATCCGGTGCGCTGTTCGTCGGGATGCTTCGCCGGCCGGGCTTTCCCCGGCTGTTGCTACCGGACGGCAACCGGCGTCCCGCCACCGCCGGCCTGTGATCGAAAAGGTGCCGACGGCGGACTGATCTCGCGCACTCCGGTCAGGAGCAGGCCCAGCGCGCTTCTGACCATTTCGGCGCTTTCGCCGCGCCACCTTCCAGAAACCGGGTCCAGGCGTGTCCCTTGACACATCCGGACCCGGTTTCTACTGTATATTGGCATCCAATTCCATAATGTGCACGACACCTACCCGGGTTCGGTGCCGGAATGGACGGGCCAATGCAGACCCAGACGACATCCGACCAGCACTCGAGCTCCCCCTACCAGGACCTGCGCGGACGCACCGCCGTCGTCACCGGCGGGAGCAGCGGTATCGGAGCGGCGACTGCCACGCTGCTGCGTGAGCTCGGCGCCCGCGTGGCCGTCATCGACATCAGCCCCGCCGACCGCGGCGACCTGTGGGTCGACGCGGATGTCACGGACCCCCACGCGATCGGCGATGCGTTCACCCGCATCGCGGACTCACTCGGTCCGGCGAGCGTTCTGGTCAACAACGCCGGAATCGCGCCGCCTGGCCGGTTCGAGGACCTCACACCAGAGGACTGGGATCGGACCCTGGCCGTCAACCTGTCCAGCGTCTATCTCTGCACGCGTAGCGCGCTTCCGCAGCTGCGCTCCCTCGGTGGCGGGACTGTCATCAACGTGTCCTCGATCGCCGGCAGGCATCGGAGTCTCACCGCCAGTGCCGCGTATGCCGCGGCGAAAGGCGGTGTCATCGCACTGACCCGGCAGCTGGCCCCAGAGCTGGCCGGTGACCGGATCCGGGTCAACTGTGTCTGCCCTGGCCTGGTGGACACGCGAATCATGCAGCAGAACGTCGACGAGCAGCGGCGTGCCGATCTGGTCGGCACGGTCCCACTGGGCCGGATGGCCGCTCCGGTCGAAATAGCTTCGTGCATCGCCTTTCTAGCGTCGGAGGTATCCAGCTACCTGACCGGATCCATTGTCGACGCGAATGGCGGGATCGTCTGACCGGCGAGCCGAGCTGGCGGCGCTTGGCACAACGCGCCGGCCACAGCCTGCCGCTCACAACATCGCCGGTCACAACTCAAGGGAGTCATCATGGAAGCCGCGCAACACGGTGAAACGCGCGAGGAGAGCCGCGACGAGAGCTCGGTACGGCGGGTCGCGCTCGCCAGCTCGATCGGAGCGGCGATCGAGTGGTACGACTTCTTCATCTACGGCACCGCGGCGAGCCTGGTGTTCAACTCGCTGTTCTTCAGCGACCTCGATCCCGCGACCGGCACGGTGGTCGCGCTGGCCACGTTCGCCGTCGGGTTCCTCGCGCGCCCGGTCGGCAGCGTCATATTCGGACACTTCGGGGACCGGATCGGCCGCAAGAAGATGCTGATCCTGACGCTGTTCATCATGGGGTTCGGCACCTTCACCATCGGATTGCTACCGACTTATGACGTCATCGGCTTCTGGGCGCCGATCCTGCTCGTGCTGATGCGCGTGTTCCAGGGCATCGGGATCGGCGGCGAATTCGGGGGTGCCGTGCTCATGGCGGTCGAGTACGCGCCCCGGAACCGGCGTGGGTTCTACGGCAGCTGGCCGATGGTGGGGGTACCTGGCGGGCTGCTGCTCGGCTCGATCGTCTTCGCGCTGCTCGCCTTCATGCCTGACGCGGCCTTCCTGAGCTGGGGCTGGCGGATCCCGTTCCTGCTCAGCATCGTGCTTGTCGCGGTCGGGCTCTACATCCGGCTGCAGGTTCTCGAGACACCGGCGTTCCGGCAGGTTCGCGAGCGGCAGGAAGAGGTCAAGGTGCCGTTCGTGACGTTGCTGCGCACGCAGCCAAGGGAGCTGGTTCTGGCGATGGGAACGCGCTGGATCGAGGGGCTGGTCTTCAACGCCTTCGCGGTGCTCGCGCTCAGCTACATCGCCAACAACCTCGGCCTGCCACGGGAAACGGCGTTGATCGGCATCGGTATCGCGGCCGCCATCGGTGTCGTGGCCATCCCGATCTACGGCCGGCTTTCCGACACGCACGGCAGGAAGGCGGTGTACAACTGGGGTGTCGTGGCGACCGCACTGCTCATCGCACCCGCCTTCGCGCTCATCCAGACCGGCAACACGGCGCTGATCTGGATCGCCATCGCGGTCACACTCGGCGTCGCCTACGCGGCGATCTACGCCCCGCTGGCCGCATTCTGGGCGGAACTGTTCGACACCAAGGTCCGCTACACCGGTATCGGTTCCGTTTACCAGTTCTCCGGGATCTTCGCGAGCGGGCTCACCCCGGTGATCGGGGCCGTGCTCATCAACGCGAACGGCGGCAGGCCCTGGCTGTTCGTCGGCTACGTGCTCGTCGTGGCTGTGATCAGCCTGGGGTGCGCCAAGCTGCTGCCCGAGACGTACCGGCGCGACATTTTCCCGGTCAGTACTCGTGAACCCGGTCCGGGCATGGCCACCGGGACGGGGATGTCGTCGTCACCTGTCGAGAAGTGAGCGGACCGACGGCTCACAACGAGGCGCGCATGATTCCGGCCAGCGCCTCGCCGGTGACCTCGCGGGGCACCACGGACAGCTGCCTGGTCTGCTTCATCGTCCCGTCGACCAGCCCGTCGATGGAGGCCTCGGAGTACCCGAAATCCCGCAGCCGGCGAGGCGCGCCGATGTCGGCCATCAGCTCGCCGAGCACCTGAGGCAGCGCGGCGGCACCGTCGGTCCGGGTGAACGTGTGCCCGGACAGCAGCTCCGCCGCCTTCAAGTGGCGGTCGGGGTTGGTCGGGTAGGTCCATTCGAACACCGGGGGAGCGGTGACGGCCACCGCTTGGCCGTGCGGGACCATCGGCATCTCCGGGTACCCGGACGCGCGATACCCGTCCGCCATTCCCGCGATCGGATAGGCACCCGCGTGCGGCAGGTGCGTGCCGGCGTTGCCGAACCCGGTGCCGGCGTAGGTGGCCGCCAGTGACATCTGGTAACGCGCTCGCAGGTCCCTGCCGTTCAGCACCGCGGTACGCAGATGCTCGCCCACGAGCCGCAACGCCATCTCGCACCACACGTCGCTGACCGGATTCGAGCCGCAGAACGCGGGCCTGCGCATCGCGTCCTCCGGCCTGCGCCGGGTGTCGAACGGCACGGCGGTGTAGGACTCCAGTGCGTGGGACAGCACGTCCAGCCCGCTCGCGGCGGTCACCTCGGGTGGCATGCTCACCGTGGTCAGCGGATCGACCACGGCCAGCGCGGGCCGCAGGTAGGAGTGGCTGATGCCGGCCTTGAGGTGCATGGACAGCAGGTCCACGACGCAGATGGTGGTCGACTCCGAGCCGGTGCCCGCGGTGGTGGGCACCGCGATGAGCGGCTTCACCGGTCCGTCCGGCGCCCGCCCCGCACCGATCGGCGGCGTGATGTAGTCCAGCAGCTCACCGCCGTGCGTGGTCAGCAGATTGACCGCCTTCGCGGTGTCGATCGTTGAGCCGCCGCCGACCGCGACGAACCCGTCCCACTCCCGCTCGCGCGCGAATTCCACCGCGGCGGTGATGCTCTCGTCGGTCGGCTCGACCACGACGCCGTCGTACAGTTCGCACTTCACTCCGGCGGCGAGCACACCGTCCCGGACCCGGTCGGGCACGCCCGTTTCCCGCACCCCCGGGTCGGTCAGCAGCAGTACCCGGCGCAACCCGCGTGCCGCCAGTTCGGCGCCCACCTCGTCGAGCGCCCCGATACCGAACTTCAGCGGCGGCGCTGCCCAGGTGAACACCGTCTCGTTGTCGCCGTGCGCATGCATCAGCCATCACCTGGCCTCGGGGACGTCGCGGACATCAGTGTCCTCCCATCCGAGCTACTGCCACTATGTGAGATAGTCTGTCACATAACGGTAGAGTTGCTCCGACGTCGAGTCAACCGCGGCGGCTTCTGTGGCGCGGCCGGCCACCTTCCATGGAGCGGAGACGCTCGTACCAAGTGGCGATGGAGCGTTTGTACCCCTCGGGCATCGTGAGTACCGGCACTTCGTCCTCGGTGAACAGCCCGATGTCGTTGTGCTCCTGGGAAAGTATTGGAGCGGAATCGCCGTCCGGATAACAGCCGTAGGTCACGATGAAAACGTGCTTGTCGGCCACCGTGATGTGATACATCCACGCGTCAAGAATGGGTCCCGTTCGCACCCGCCACTGGGTTTCCTCGGTGATCTCGCGGGCGACGCACTGTTCGGGTGTCTCGCCCAGTTCGATACGTCCGCCGGGAAGTTCCCATTCGGCGCGCTCGCTGCGCAGTAACAGCACTCGCCCGTTTCGAACGACAACGCCCTTGACCGAGATGGGGAAACCGTTCCGCTCGGCACCAGGTGTGATCATCGCGTGCGCCTCCACTTCGGATCGCGTGTCCGGTACGCAGCTGAACGTAGCGGGCGGCAAGCAGCAGGATGCTCCATCGTCACGACGGCTGGAAGGGTTCGTTTTCGTTCATGCCTTGTAGTGGTACTGGCGTTGCGCCGATTTCGTTGGGGATTCGCCAATCCAGTTCAGTTCCCACGTATCACTGTCGATGTTGAACTCGCGGTCGAAGCCGATCCACATTCCGCGCAGGGTCTTACCCATGGGATCACTGACGAGTTGAATCGCTCCGTGATATACCGATCCTCGGTAATACCCGGTTGGAGATGTCCGTTCCGACCATGTTCCGGTCGCCACGGACCCATTTAGCGCTAGGGCGTGTCTGACAAAGGTTTCGGTCGGTGGCTGGGATGCTGCCGGGTGTGTCGCGTTTTCAGTTGCTTTCCGATGATCAGTGGGTGTTGATCGAGGACTTGCTGCCAGTTCGTACCGGTAAGCAAGGTCGGCCG
>WHSZ01000018.1 GCA_009379845.1 Pseudonocardiaceae bacterium
ACCGGCCCATACTGGCATGTTTCGACGCACAACCACCAACAGCTCTCAACCCCTGGGCCTATTTCTGCGGCGCGTCTGGCCAGACGACGGCGCCGTAAGAGACATCGGCGGAGATGAAGCGGTACTTGTTGAGCCCCTTGATCGTGGTCGTCGTGCCGGCCTTGTCGATCTTCGTGGCCAGCTTCTGGATCGGTGCGCTGCGGACGTACTCCGGGTCCTGGTCGGTGAACTCGATCTGCAGATCCTGCACCATCTTCGGGTGCTTGATGGCGTATTCCGTGGCTTTGGTCATGGCCGCGACGAAGCGCTTGATGTCCTCGCGGCGGGTTGAGAGGAACTCGTCCGAGGAGACGTACCAGGCGTTGGGTCCACCCTTGAGGTAGGTGTTGCCGGGGGAGCCGATGGTACGTAGCCCCATCTGGATCCCTGTCGGGTAGAAGCTCCCGATATTGTAGGCGGCATCGACCTGCCCCTTGACGACCGCGTCGTTGAGGTTCGGAAGCGGAAGCTGCACGAACTTGACACTGCCCGGGTCGACGCCGTGGTCCTCGAGTGCCATCAGGCTGCCGAGGTTGGTCGTTTCCTTGAGCCCCTGGAGTCCGATGGTCTTGCCGGCCAGGTCGCCGTAGTCGCGGATGGGGCTGTCCTTCTTGACCAGGATTCCCGAGGTGACCGGTCGCGGTGTGGCGTTCTGGTTGCCCATGAACGCCTTGATCGGCATGCCTTTGGCCACCGCCGCGATCGTCGACACACCACCCGTCGCGGCGATGTTCACCTTGCCGGATACCAGCTGGGCGACCTGCTGGGCGGCGGTCCCGCCGTCGACGATCTTGACGTTGAGTCCTTCCTCCTTGAAGAAGCCCTGGCGCTTCGCGATCATCAGCGGCTCGAAGAAGACGGGCGCGCGAAGCACCGTGATCTGTCCGGAGTCGCCGGTACCGGCGGCGGGGTTGGTCTCGCCGATGCCACAACCCGCCAGGGAGCCGGCCAGGCACACGGCCGCGATGGTTCCGAGCGTGCGTCGTGAGATTGTCTTCGTCATTGAAGTAACCTTTGCTCACATAGGGAAATCCTTGACGGCGTGGTTCGAGCTCAGCGCCAGAGGTCGGGAACCTGCCCGAGATCCTCGGCCGAGACCCACAGTCCGTGGAACGTGGGCCGGATGTGCATCGGAATGTGGACGGTGGCGACGGGTCCTTCCTGGAAGCGCGCGGTGTCGACGACGATCAACTCTGTGCGCCCCTCGGTTATCCGGTTCACCAGCGCGAGCAGGTAGCCGTCCCCCTCGGGCGCGTCGGGACCACGTTCGACGAAAACCGGCTCCTGCAGGTTCGCGTCCTCACCGACGTACCAGCGTTCGGTCTCACCGGTCTCGTGATCGATGTGCAGCAGCGTGTTGAACCAGACGCCCCTGGCCACTTCGGGGTTGATAGGTCGCGACCAGTCACGTCCGGCCATGAACCCGTGGCGATAACTACGCGTCTGTCGCCTCTGGTCCACCTCGGGGAAGTCGACCGCGACGTCCTCAATGAGGCGGCGCTGCTCGAACTCGCTGCCCGGCCTGTCCAGGTCGAAAGTCCACCGGGTCAGGTGGAACTGCAGCTTGGAGCGGTCGACGAGCTGGCCGTCGACATGCGGGAAGGGCGCGGCTTCGCTCACGCCGAGGTCGACATGGACACGGTTGCCTTCGGTGAAGGCATTCAGGGTGTGGAAGGACCACAGGGCCGGGCCCTCGAAGTAGACGATGTCCCTGGCCGACCCGTCCCGACGGACAACACCGACGTGGGTGGTTTCGTTCGGATCCCAGGCCCAACGCGGACCGCCAGCCATCACCCGGTCGAGATCGGTGGTGGCCGGCATGATCGGCACGACCAGATGCTCCTGGGTGACCGCCCAGTCGTGGATACAGCTTGCGTACGGCGGAAGGAACCACTCCTCCTTGGTCAGCCTGCCGCCGGCGTTCGCGGTGCACAAGGCGATGTCGGGCGTCATCTCTCCGGCAGCCGAGTAGCCGAAGAAGACCCACTCGCCGGTCACGGGATCGATCTTGGGATGGGCCGTCATGGTCTTGCTGCGCAGCTGACCATCGAAGTCATACTTTCCCAGTGTCTGGAGCGTGAAGGGATCGAGCCGATGAGTGAGGCCGTCCTCCTTCACGGAAAAGAGCTTGCCCGCGTGCCAGACCATGCTCGTGTTGGCGGTCGTCCGATCCATCCCCTGCACGCTCGGGTCGTCGGTGTAGGGATTGCGGTAGGCGCCGAAGAGCGGGCGGCCGGCCTGGCGTTCGGCCTGGAACTTCTCGGTGCGCACGTAGCGCGTCCGCATGTCCGCATGCCCGTCGGAAAGCACGTACATCGACACCATGCCGTCGCCGTTGATGTAGATGTCGTCGCCGAGCAAGGGTGGGAAAGCAGGATCCGGTCCGCAGCGATACAAGATCCCGGAGAGCTGTGGCGGGAGCACGCCGTCGATCTCGAGGTTCTTCACATCGGCCTCGATGCGGCCGGGCCGATTGATCCCGGCGAACGTGTCGCTGGAAGGGAAGCGCCTCGCGACCTTCGATCGCGCGTCGCTAACAGTGGTCATCGTTGACTCCTATCGCTGTCCGAGCGGGCGTCCTGAGATCCGCGACGCCATAAGCTCGGCCACGGCGATCACAGTGAGATTGATATTGGCGCTCGGCACCGTGGGCATGACCGAGGCGTCGATGACCCGCAGGCCTTCGAGCCCGATCACCTTGCAGTCCGGGGTCACAACGGCCGCTGGGTCGTCCTCGGCTCCCATACGTGCCGTCGAGCAGATGTGCATGACATCCTTGACCATCGAGAGGATCTGCTCGTCGGTGCGTGGCAGTTCGGCGGTCCCGGTCGCGATCCGCCGCAGCGTTGGGTGATCGAGCATCGGCTCGATGCGGGCCAGCGCATCCCGAACCCGGATCAGGTCCCTCTCGTCGGAGAGCAAGTCCATCTCGAAGTGCGGGTTCTCATGTGGGTCTGAGGACTTCAGAGCGAACCGGCCACGCGAGTAGGGCTGGTTCAATTGGACGGCGATGCCGGCGGTCAGTAGGCCGAACCAGTAGTTGTGATTGCTCGCCATGATCATCATGTCGTTCCGGCGTCCCTCCGCGAGCCCTGAGGAGTAGCGGACAACCACATTGGTAGGGCGGTTACCCACGCAGACCTGCGATTCCGGTGTCACCGGGACTTGGACGAAGATGACCGCATGGTCCTGGTGGCCCTCGCCGACGGGCAGGTCCACGACGGGTTCGACGCCAATCGTGTGCAGCGCGTTGCTCGGCCCGATGCCCGAGCGAATCAGGATACCGGGCGTATGGACCGCCCCTGCCGACAACAGAACCTCACCACTGCCGGCAGTGACCCGGTACGTCTCGCCGCTGGCCAGGATGACGCCGCGGGTGTTTCCCTGTGCCAGCAGGATCCGATCGACGTGCGCGTTTCCGCGCACGGTCAGGTTGGGACGGTTGCGGGCGGCCTCAAGATATCCGTCGTTCGTGGACACTCGAATGCCGTCCCGGATGTTCATGGCGAAGGCGGCGGCACCGGTGCCATCCGGCGCGTTGTGGTCGGGGTCCCACGAGTACCCCTCGTCGAGCGCCGCATCTCGCAGGGCGATGTCCATGCCGCCCCAGCCGGTCTCGGGCTCGCGGTAGATCGGAATAGGTCCCGAACCGCCGTGATAGCGCGCCTTCGGGTAGTCGTGGTCCGTCTCCATCGTGATGAACGCGGGAAGGACGTCCTGATAGGACCATCCGTGTGCGCCCATCCTGACCCACTCCGCGAAGTCTTCGGGGATACCCCGAATCGCGCAGAGCCCGTTGACCGTCGAGCTTCCGCCCATGCCGCGGCCGCGGCGATAGGGAAAGGTGGGCTGGCTGGGATGGCGACGTGCGGCTGGCCCCGCCCAGAAGAACTCAGGGTCAAGTTCTTCGCGGTCGGGCGACAGAGCCAGGCCGCGGCCAAGGTTGCGGTCGAGGAACTGGCGCGGCGTCTCGGCAGAGCGGTAATCCGGACCGGCTTCGAGCAACAGCACCTGCGCGGCCGGGTCCTCAGAAAGACGGGCCGCGAGAACCGCCCCCGCCGAACCAGCACCGACGACTACGTAATCCCACGTGCTCATGGCTACCCCATCTCGGTGGGCCAGCTCCTGTGCAAAGAACCGCCCTGGGTATGGCACACGTCACAGCAGTGCGCCATTCGAGGCTATGAGATATAAGAATAGATAGCAAGTACCTTGCTACTAGTTGCTGTTTGCTCGGATGAGAACATCGACTTCATGCCCGGTTTCTCGGTGCAAGTGTTGATCTAACAAGACAAGTAGTATTCCATTCTGACGAGGTGTCCAGCCTTGGCTATCCGAGCCGCGGGATACGGCGACACCGGGCACGCTGGCCGATCTACGCGGTGGCGGATCTTCCTCGCGACCTGAACTCTCGTCGGCCACATTGAGTCAATGGAATACGTCGGCCGGGTGCCCGCCCCGCCGCTCGACCGGTTCATCGACGACATCTACTGCCTGACGGGGGTGCCGCGCCACCGCCGGATGAACGTCCCGCCGATGCCGTCGGCACACCTGTTCGTCAACCTGGGCGGACCCGCCCGCCTGTGGGACTCCGACCTTTCGGTACCGCCGGAAGTGATCACCGATGGGTGGCTCATGGGTGTATGGACCAGGCGTTTCCTCGTCGAGTACCCAACATGGGTGCGGCTCGTCGGGGTGCACTTCAAGCCTTGGGGATGTCGCCGTTCGTCGACATGCCGGCGACCGAGCTGCGGGATCGATGGGTGCCGGTCGACGCCGTCTGGCAGCGGTCTTTGGACCGGACGCGCAACCAGCTCGGCGACATCGCATCAGCCACCGAGACACTTCGGGTACTGGAGGAGGAGCTTCGATCGCGACTTGCCGAGGCACCGTCGCGCGGTCTTGACCTGGTCCAGCACACCGGCGGGCGGTTGGCGATCTCCCATGGCGCGGTCCCGGTCAGTGCGCTGAGCGACGCCGCCGGGGTGAGTGGCAATCATCTGGCCACGCAGTTCAAGTCTCATGTCGGGGTAACCCCGAAGCGGGTGGCGCGAATCTAGCCCAGACCCCTCGGGAGCGACAAGATTGGGGTGAATGCGCAAGGAGACTTCGAGGGGAGAACCTGTGGGCACGGTAATCATGCACAGCGTGGTGTCGGTGGACGGCTTCATCGCCGACGAGAACGACGACGTCGGGCCACTCCACGATTGGTACTTCAACGGGGACACCCCGATCACCGAAGGCGGCGACCAGCAGTACGACCATTCCGGAGATGGAAGCGGCTTCAAGGTCTCAAAGGCATCGGCGGAGTACGTCCGGCCGATGTGGGAGGCGATCGGCACGATCGTGATGGGCCGCAACCTGTTCGACCTGATGAACGGCTGGGAGGGTCGGCCGCCCACGGGCGATCACGTGGTCGTGGTGTCCCACCGGCCCAAGCCCGAGGGCTGGCACCCCGAGGCGTCGTACCATTTCGTCGATGACGTGACGACTGCGATCGAGAAGGCCCAAAAGCTCGCCGGGGAGCGAACCATCGCCGTGAACGCCGGCGAAGTGGGCAGCCAGATCCTCGCGGCCGGCCTCGTGGACGAGGTGGCGATGGACGTGGTGCCGGTGGTGTTCGGGTCGGGCAAACGCTACTTCGGCAGCATCGATGGGCAGCATCTACTGGAGGATCCCCACGTCGTCATCCAGGGCGACCGGGTGCTGCACCTGAAGTTCAACGTACGCTGCTAGGCCGGTTGGGAAGTCGTGCTGGCCGCGGTGCTGAGTTGGCCGTCCGGCCGAGCCTTTGGCCTTGCGGTGTGGCCTCTGCTTACCGTGGGGTGGCTTCGAGTAATGAGTATTCGGGTGGTGTGGTGGGGAGTTGGCGTGTGGTCAGGGTGAAGCCGGCCGCGGACAGCAGTGTCTGGTATTCGGGTTGGGTCCGGAGTCGGCCGCCGAGTGAGACGATCGAGTTCAGATCGTCGACATAGACGTCCGCGGGCATCGAGCCGTCCACCTTCGGCGGGAGCATCTTTTCGATCAGCAGTAGCCTGCCGTGTTCGGGGATTGCCTGACGGCAGTTGGTGAGGATCGTCAGGACGTGGTCGTCGTCGGCCCAGTTGAAGATCACGCTCTTGCACAGGTACAGGTCGCCGGTCGGCAGCGTTTCGAAGAAGTCGCCGGTGCGGATCTCGCAGCGGTCGGTGACGCCGGCTTCGGCGAGCACTCGTGGTGCCAGGCCGATACCGTCCGGAAGGTCGAGCAGGATGCCGCGCAGGTGTGGGTTGGCGGCGAGGATCGTGGCGATCAGGGGGCCGCTGCCGCCACCGATGTCGACCACGGTGCTGAACGGGGTGAAGTCGTAACTGTCGACGACCGTGGCCGCGACGGCGCGGGTCTCCTGCAGCATCCATAGGTTGACGTGGGTACGCAGCTGGGAGTGCTGGGCCCAGCCGGTGTGGGTCATGTAGTCGGTGCCGTGGACGTGCTCGAATGCCGGCTGTCCTGTCCGTACGGCGTGGTCGAGCGCTGGCCAGGCATTCCACATCGAGTCGTCGAGCATGACTGTGGCGAGGCCGTGATGCGAACCAGGCGTGCGCGGGCACAGCAGCGCCCCGCGTGGGGTGCGGCGGAACCGGTCCGGCTCGTCCTCGGTCAGCAGGTCCAGCGCCGCCAGCGCGCGCAGCAGCCGTCGAAGCGAGTGTTCGTGCGTTGCTGTGCGGCGGGCCAGCTCGTCCGTGGTCATCGCTGAGTCGCCGATGACCTCCAGCAGCCCGAGCCGCAACGCGGCGCGGATCGCGAAGACGGGCATGTACCCGGACAACATCTGAAGCAGCGCCTCGTCGGGCGGTGCGGTGTTCGTCATGGAGGTATTCGTCATTATGGCTCCCGGAGTTAGGTTGCCCTAACTATCGGTGTTAAAGTCGACTTCATGTCAACGGTGCAGATTGGGCAGGCTGCCGCGCTCTATGACCTGGCTCCGTCGGCGCTGCGGTGGTGGGAGCGGCAAGGTGTCTTCGGTGAAGCCAGGCATGGCAATGGTCGGCGCCAGTACGGGGAAGATGACTTGCGCCGGATCGGGGTGGCCTACCTCTGCCATGTCACCGGGATGATGTCGCTGGACAACACGGCGATCGTGGCCAGCGGCACCTCAGATGTCCAGACCTGGAAGACCGTGGTCCGCGAGCAGATCGCCGAACTCGGCGAACGGATCGAGCAGATCCGCGCCGCACGCGACTACCTACACCACCTCCTCGACTGCCAACACGACGACATGACCCAGTGCGCGTATCTCGACGACCAGATCGTGGCGCACACGCCACGTGGGCGCGTCGCGGAGCCGGATATCGTCACCGCCGCCCGACGTACGACACGGTGACGGATCGATTCGGTTAGCGGTGGCGGTTGTCGTACCACCACTGATCGTCATCGTCGATGTCGAAGAAGCGTCCGGCTCCGCTGTCTTTCGGTGTGGGTTCGCTCGCCGTACCGGGATCGGCGTCGTGCCGGGTCTCGTGCCCGGCGGGCTGTTCGGGGCGCAGCGCGCCGATCTCGGCCAGCTGCTCGGTGTTCGGCGGCGGAAGTGTTGAGCTCGACGCGAACGCGGCCGCGATCCCCGGGTCCGGCATGCCCGATATCCCGGACTCGGCGACCTGCCGCCAGGTCAGCTCGCCGCGGTCGATGCGGTCGATCACCGGCCGCCACGCCGGCGTCCACGCATACCCGAGGATGAACTTCCTGAACCGCGCTACCTCCTCGTCGGACGGACGCCCGGGGGCGGGTGGATCAGGCGTGTCGCGCAGTTTCCGGTCGATCTCGTCGACCCTTTCCCGCAGCGAGCGGGCGCTGCTGAGCGCGCGGTCGAGGCGTGCGGCGAGTTCCCGCCGAACCTCATCCATCCCGGGGAAGTGAACGCCGCCTGCATTGCTGGCCACTGTCGGAACTCCCTTCGTGGGCGCGGCGTGTCCCGCGCCTCGGGCTCTCGTCCGGGTTTCCGGAATACCAGCGGTGACAAATCGACAACTGACACCGCAGGTGCTCCGCGCGGCTCAGCCGCCGACCTTCTCGTTGATCTGATCCATCTGATTCTGCATCTCGTCGAACTTCTCGGTGGCCGTGCGATACGCGGCGGCGATGTTGTCGACGTTTCCGCTGGCAACTGCTCCCAGCACGCCTTCCACTGCCGACTGGAATTCGGCGATCGTGCCCTTGAATTCGTTGACGATGTTCACGTACTCGCGCATCGTGTTGATGGCTTCTTCGATATCCCCGTACAGCTCTTTGATCCCGTTCGCGATTTCGAAGATATCCAGGATCGCGTCCCGCAGCGATCCGAGATCCACCGGAATGTCGGGCATGAGCGGGATGCTGTTGATGATGTCGATCGCGGCATCGCCTGCCTCGATGATCACACCGACGATCCAGCCGATGTACGGGACCGCTTTCAAGGCCTGCTTGTCGACGATGCTGCAGATCTTGTCGATCCCGTCGACGGCTTCCTTGGCGGCCTTATCCACGACGTTGGCGAACTCGTCGAATCCGGTTGCGATGAACTCGCCAATCGTGTCGCCGGCCCATACGACGGTTTTCGTGAAGTACTTGTCGAGAAACTGGCGAAATGCATCGCCGGCCTCGCCCTGCCAGAACTGGTCGACCAGGACACCGACGTTCTTAGTCATGTTCTGGCCGACCAGCCCCACGTTATGGCCGACGTTGCGCCACGCCTCGCCGTTTGCCCGAATGCTGTTGCTGTTCCCGGCCAGCGGTGTGACCATCGAATCGACGAAGTTCTTCCCGTCGCCGCCCGGCCAGTTCGCCCAGATCTCGTTGAGCACGAACAGGGACGGACCCGCTCTGTTGTTCGCTTTTTCGTAGTAGCCGGGGTCCGAGCGGTCGAAATTCGGATTCTCCAGGTCGGTCACCCGGAACACGGACAGCGACTGCCCCTGCGTGACGTGCGGGTCGTAGCGTTGATCATAGGTTCCGAACGTGACCTCCTCGCCGGTGTCCTTGGCGAGGCTCACTTTTTCCAGTAGTGAGGTGTTCGCGTTCTCGGTGCCGTCGTAGAGGGTGCCCGCCTGAATGACCGCATCGCCTATAAAACACAAGCCGCGCTGCATGTGCGTGAACGCATCTCCTACCAGCGTGGACGGGTCGCCTTTCAGGAAATCGCCGAATGGCTGGAACAGAGGCCCGGCAAAACCATGCGCGCTCATACCCTCTTCGCGGGCGATCTGTTCGATGTACGGCAGTGTCCGGCTGGCCTCGGCCCCCAGATAGCCCCCAAAGTCGGTCAGCTGTACGACTTCAACCCTGAATTGCATGATCCCCCCTCGATCACTCTGTGAGCCGGTGCGAGAAACAATAGCAGCGTCCGCGCGGCGATATGGGTCCTTTTGACCGACTCGATCGCGTCGGTCAAGCGAGCAGATCAACCGTTGGATCTCGCGTAATCCAGCACCTCATTCGTACTGCCAGACGGTGCGTCCCGCGGAGATGGTGCGAGCTACCCGGGTGTTCAGCAGAGTGTCGGGCCCCGCGGTGAACGGGTCGCCGTCGAGGACGACGAGGTCGGCCAGCAGACCCTGCCGGATGGTGCCGACCGCGTCCTCGGCGCGGCATGCCCATGCGGCGTCGGCGGTGCCGTGGACGACGGCGTCCGGCAGCGGTAGCGCGAAGTGTGGGAGGTAGGGCGGGAGGCCTGGGTCGAGTGCGGAGCGCCGGGTGCTTGCGATGAACATGTTCGGTAGTGGCGGATGGGGTGCGGTGGGTGTGTCGGTGCCGAAGGCGAGCCGAGCGCCGGCCGCGGTTTTCTCCGGCCAGGCGAATCCGCGCTCGGCACGCTCGTCGCCGAGCATCGCTCGCCAGTTGTCCACAATGGCCGGATCAGCGTGCACCGGTTGCATGGAGGCGGTGAGGCCAAGTGGTGGGTGCGGGCGAGCTCGGCGGCATGCTCGATCTGGGAGAGATCATCGGCGGGGTCGGTGCTGCGGTGGATGAGCCAGTGGGCGACAACGCGCAGGTCCAGGGTCCCGGCCTGTTCGCCGCGCTGCATGGTGGCGAGGGCATGCTCGTCGAGTGCCATGTCGACGGCTGTCGTCACGCCGCTCGCCAGGTAAGCCGAGATGGCCGCCCGCAGTGCGCGGTCGCGGTCGGCGTCGGTGCTCTGCCTCGCGAGGAAGTCCCACACGAGTGGGGCAGGCTCCGGGCGATAGCCGCGAACGAGATGACCTGGCCCCATACCGACGTTGAGCTCCTGGAGGCGAGCGAGACCGCCGCGCGGATCAGGGTCGATGGCGTTCTCGGAGGACTCTGGCACCCCACTGCGCGCGCGTTCATCCCGCCAAACTCGTCTCCGGCCTGGCCGCTGCGGCCGAGCGTCTCGGGGTGACCATTTACGAGAACACCGTCGTCACCGAGGTCGCGCCCGGTCAAGCCGTGAGAAGCCCTGTGTCAAGCTGCCGCTTGTTGATCTTGCAGGAGGCGTTGCAGGGCTCCGTGTTGGGTGGGGTCGTAGGCGAGGTTGTTTTGCCAGCAGTGCCAGATGACGTAGAGCCAGGCGCGGGCCAGGATGCGGGCGGCGTGTGGGTGGTTGTGGCCGCGTGCGCGGGCTCGGTTGTAGAGGTCAGCGGCCCAGGGGTGGGTTCGGCGAGAGTCGGCGGCGAAGTCGATCACGGCGTCGCGGAGTTGTTTGTCGCAGGACCAGCGGAATCCGACGGTGCGCAGCTTGCCGGACTGGCGGGTGGAGGGTGCGGCGCCGGCCAGGCAGGCCAGCGATTCCGGGGTGGGGAACTTCGCTCGGCAGTCGCCGATCTCGGCGAGCAGCCGGGCTGCGCGCACGCGCCCGGTGTGCAGGACGGCCGGGTCGCTGCGGCCGCTGTAGCCGACGCTGCTCAGCCATGCCGCCAGCCGCTTGGGGGAGAGCCAGTCGGCGCGGTCTTGGGTGTCGAAGCGGGTCAAGAACGCCAGGCTGATCGGGGAATCGATCTCGGCGAACAAGCCCACGGCGCCGGGGAAGGCGTTGCGCAGGTGCGCGCGCAGCTGGTTGGCCACACCGACGCGGTGGGAGACGAGGTCTTTGCGGGCACGTACCGCACGGCGCAGCGAGATCGTCTGCGCAGTGTCGGGCACGAGTGGGCGCAGCCGGGCGCGGTCGGTGCGCAGGGTGTCGGCCAGTACGTAGGCGTCGAACCGGTCGTCCTTGTTGCCGGCCGAGCCGTAGCGGCCGCGCAGGTTCTTGACCTGGTTCGGGCTGATCACCACCACCGTCAATCCGGCGGCGAACAACGCGTCGACGACCGGGCCGTCGGGGCGTTCGATCGCGACTTCACCGCAGCCGGCGCCGCGCACGGTCTCGATCAGCTCTCGCAGCCCGGCGGCGCTGTGCTCGACACGGTGCCGGACACGTTCACGGCCACGCTCGTCGACGACCGCCACGGCGTGATCGTCACGAGCCCAGTCCAGCCCGGCCGTCACCCCACCCGGCGGCTCGTCCGGCAGCACGGCCGCGGTTCTGGGCGATGCGACGTTCGGGGTGTTGCTGGCAGACTTCACGTCAGCCTCCTCGCTGCTAGTCCCAGTGGGGAGGCGCCTTCACGTGCTGATGGTTCCGGGACGCAGCTGCCGGTTCGCTCACTGATCGGCGCTCGTAGGCGCTCAGCCCTGTCGACGGTCCACACGTCCCGGGTGACCGTCGGATCTCGCAAATCTCACAGTGGACATCAACCGCGTCAAGCGAGCAGGGCGATGACCCGACAGCACCTCAGGCGCATCAGCGACCACACGATCACTGACTCAAGGATGGTGCACCAGTGAGCGAGCACGGGACGGTCCGCGCGCCGATCGTCATCCGCGCCACGGAGGGCTTCACCGCCTCTCTCCGAGGCGAGCGACGCACCTGGCTGCCGATGAACTCCAACGCCATCGTCACCGAGCCTCTGCCGGCGTCCACCTGGGACGAGATCGGGTGGGCCGGCCGGGACGTCCTTGGCGACGCGGCGCACGCCTTTTTCTACGCACAGCGCACCGCCGACGACCGGATCGTCCTGGGTGGCCGAGGTGTGCCGTACCGGTTCGGGTCCCGCACCGACGTCAACGGCGCGATGCCGGCACGAACGGTCGCGTCCCTGACGAGCCTGCTGCGGCAGCTCTTCCCGGCCGCGGCCGACGTGGCTGCCGATCACGCGTGGTGTGGGGTGCTCGGCGTGCCGCGGGACTGGTCGGCAAGCGTCGGCCTGGAGCGCTCGACCGGCCTCGGCTGGGCCGGAGGGTATGTCGGCACCGGCGTGACAGCGACCAACCTGGCCGGCCGCACCCTGGCCGACCTGGTCCTGGAACGGGACACCGCGCTGACTCGCCTGCCTTGGGTGGGGCACCGCGCGCGCCGCTGGGAACCCGAGCCTCTGCGATGGCTCGGCGTGCACAGCCTCTACGGCACCTACCGCGCGGCGGACCGCCGAGAGGCCGCCGGCCTGGCGCGGACCTCGAGGCTCGCCCGGATCGCGGACTGGATCGCCGGCCGGTGAGCTCGCCCGCTTTAGCTCCGCCCGATCGTGACGAACGAACGCCGGTCATTCCTCCCAATGGATGCCGCCGTCTTCGTGGCCAGGGTCTAGGCGGACACTGCTCGGGTTCGCGAAGATGATCCGGCAGGTCTCAAACCGTGCACCCGCGGCGCTCCACTCCCCCGGTGGGGAGCTGTGCACGGTGCAGTGCGGCAGGTGCAGGTCCGCGCCCAGCAACTGGAACTGGCCGGCGTCGCCGCCGTCTCCCAGGTCGCCGTAGAGCGTCGGACCACTGTAGCCGCTGTAGCTGCCGTGGCCGTCCTCGTTGACCAGAATGACGCGGATAAAGTATGCCCAGCGGTTGACCTGCGGGTACTGACGCAGGACGGCCATGTCCGCAGGCGGTGCCTTGTCGACGCCCGTGACGATGACACCCACCCGTGACGGGTTGTCGGCCCTGCCGACGGTGATTACCGCCTTGTCGCCGAATCGCAGCCGCGTCCCTGGCGGCGTGGAGCCCGGCAAGGGCGTCGGCGCCTTCGGCGCGGCCAACGTTGTCGACGTGGTGGTGGCGGGAGCCTCGGGTGTCTCCGCTGCGCAGCCGCTCACCAGAGGGATGAGTACCAGTCCGACAAGCGCCACACGCTTCATGATCACAGCTGGGCACACTAGCCCAGCGGGGAACACCATAGGGGTCGAATGCGAGTAGGCGCTCTTGACTAACGGCTCGTTCGCGCTCCCCAGCGACAAGAACGCGCGCCCCTTTTGATGAACTGGTTGTGTTCGTCCGGACTTGGCTGTCTGGTCTTCTCCATGCGAGATGAACACGTGCTCGTAGGGTCTGGATAATGTGGCCGGTGAGATGCGATGGTCGGCCGTCCATGATGTGCTGGGTGGAAGTTCCCGGCTGGTAGTGAGTGAGGAGTGTCGTGCGTAGTAAGACACAGAAGATTACGCCCCGCACAGCGCAGCGGTGGTTGGATGAAACCAATACATCGAACCGGCCACTGTCCAAATCGGTGTTGCGGTCCTTTGCCGAGGCGATGCAGCGTGGTGATTGGAAGGTCACGCATCAGGGGATCGCGTTCGACACCAACGGTGTCTTGGTGGATGGTCAGCACCGGTTGGCGGCGATCGTCGAGGCTGACATGCCGGTCGAGATGACCGTGTTCACCGACGTGCCGCCGGACACCTTCGATGTGCTGGACACCGGGAAACGGCGGAACGCCGCGGATGCGTTGGCGATCGAGGGCGAGAAGTATCCGCACATGCTGGCGTCGATGGTGCGCACGGTGTATCTCTACGAGAACCGGTCGGATGCGGCGTGGTCCGGTCGTAGTGCCGCGGTGACCAATCACCAGGTTCTGGAGACCCTGGACGCGCACCCGGCGATCCGGGATGTGATTACGCTGGGGGAGCGGATCTCGACCGCGACCGGGATGATCAAAAGCGCGGCGGGGGCTGCCAGTTACCTCGTGGAACGGGTGAACAAGCCCGGAAAGCTCGAGACGTGGCACGACGGCATCATCGATGGTGTCGGGCTCACTAGGAATGACCCACGGCTGACGTTCCGCAACACCATGTTCCGGATGGCCCGCAAGGAGGCCGGGCAAGTACAACGTCGCCACGACACCCGCGAACACGTCACCCTCTACCTCAAAGCCTTCAACGCCTGGGCTGCCGGTGAGTCCCTGCCCCGGCTCCGCTACGTCCCCCGCGAACCAGTACCCGCCGTGGCCACGGTGCGATAGGCCATCCAGAGGGGGTCGGAGCGTGGCGATCGCATTCGATGACCGACCGTCGTCCTCACCCGACATCGAGCGCGTCTGGCGGAGCCACAGCGATGCCGTCAACCGGATGACGTCGATCGCGACCGCGCACTGGACGCTCGTCGCCTGGCGCGCCGGACGGGAATGGCTGGTCGCTGTGCAGGGGCCCGAGACCGGCGCCACCACCGCTCCGGTCCCGCCTGAGACGGAGTTCGTGGGGATCAGGCTGTCGCTCGGCACGATGCTGGAGCGGCTACCGACAGACCGTCTCGTCGACGACGGCACCGAGTTTCCGGATGTGTCGCGGCACTCGGTACGGATCTTCGGGCACACGATGCCATTGCCGGGTTATGACAGCGCGGAGGACCTCGTGCAACGGCTGGTTCGGGCCGGCGTGATCGTGCGCGACCCGATGGTGCGTGACGTGCTGCGCGGTTGGTCGCCGGACGCGACTGCCCGAACGGTCCGGCGACGTTTCCGGAGCGCAACCGGGCTCACCCCTGGGCTGGTGCGGCAGATCGAACGGGCCCGGCAGGCCGCGATGCTGATCGGGACTGGCGCGCCGATCGCTGATGTCGCCCACGATCTGGGCTACTACGACCAGCCGCACCTGGCGCGATCGTTGGGCCGCTTCATCGGGCACACCGCGACCGAGCTGCGTACCGGAACTTCCAGCCAGCTGTCCCTTCTGTACAAGACCTGACCTTGCCCAGCGGCCTAGCCTTCCTGACCGACGACGAAATCGGATCCCTGGAGGACAGGTGCGGAAGGTCGTGCTGGCGATGATGACCACGCTCAATGGGCGGTTGGACGACCCCGACGCGTGGGTGACCGGACTGAGCGAGGACCACTACCAGGAGATCGACCGGGGCTATGCCACGTTCGACACCATCCTGGTGGGTCGGGTGACCGCGGAGGAGATGTTCGAGTACTGGCCCGGCGCCCGCCACGAAGAGGGCGCCAGCGAGTCGCACCAAGCGATGGCCGAGAAGATGCATTCGTACAAGAAGTACGTCTTCACGACCGACCCCGACCTCAGGCTCGAGTGGCACAACGCTGAGCCGGCTGTCGTGTCGAGCGACGACGAGATCCGGTCCTTCGTCGAGGACCTCAAGGTTCAGCCGGGCGGAGATATCCACCTGTCCGGCGGAGCAACGCTCGCCCAGACTCTCGTGCGACTCGGCCTGGTCGACGAGTTCCGTTTCTTCGTGTTCCCGGTCTACTCACCAGGGGCGAGCTGGTTCGGCGAGCTCGAGGGCCAGCAGACCCTGAAGCTGATCAGCTCGACGGCATTCGAGAGCGGCGCGATCGCCTTGTACTGCAAGCCCGCCGGCTGACCTCAGCGGTCAGCCCGCCGCGTGCCAATGCCCTGGTCCCGCAGTGCGGGCCGCTCATGAGGAAGTGGCTGTTGCTGGCCGGCGCGATCACTGCCGAGGTGATAGGCCGTGATTTCGTTACGTGCCACGGTGGGCGCCGTTAGCCGTCGGACGGTCGGGTCCCCTGCTGGTCTCCTGCCAGGTTGTCGCGGTACCAGCGTCCCCAGTTGTCGAGTTGGTAGGCGATGTCTTCGAGGCTGCGGCCGGCCTCAGTGAGGGAGTATTCGACCTTGGGTGGCACTTCGCGGTAGATAGTGCGAACAACGAGGCCGTCGGCCTCGAGTTCGCGTAGTTGCCGGGTCAGCATGCGTTGTGTGATGCCATTCAGGGCCCGCTTGAGCTCGCCGAATCGCTGCGGGCCCGGGAATAGGTGGTTCAGGATGACCAGCTTCCATTTGCCCCCCAGGACTGCCATTGCCGCCTCGATCGTGCAGTGATCCGGCATCTCCTCGACGTTCTCCCGCATGCGCAACTCCTCTCAGCCCTGCGAGCATTATAGGTATACAGAATGATACTACAACACAATAAAGACAGTACTTGTATGGATCCGTAGTAGTTGCAAATCTGCCGGCATGAACGTCACTCCCGCATCCGGCAGGCGTAGCGGCGCGACGCCTGCTGCCACACCAGTCCGGAAGTGGGCGGCGCTTGCTGTCCTGTGCGCGAGTCTGCTGCTGGCCGGGATCGATCTGACAGTGCTGCACGTCGCGGTTCCCGCTCTGAGTCAGCAGCTGCTGCCGACCGGGACCGAGTTGCTGTGGATCGTCGACGTCTACCCGCTGAGCGTTGCGGCATTGCTGGTCACCTTCGGCACGTTGGCCGACCGGCTGGGGCGCAAACGCCTGGTGCTGGCAGGGCTTGTGGTGTTCGGAGTCGCGTCCGCCGGCGCCGCGGCCTCGTCCACGGCGACCCAGTTGATCATCGCGCGTGGCGGCCTTGGCGTCGGTGCCGCCATGTTCATGGCTGCGACCGTCGCGATCATCCGACACGTATTCGTCGACGCACGCCAGCGGGCGCTGGCGATCGGAATCTGGACCGCGGCCAACAGTGTCGGCGCGGCCAGTGGGCCCGCACTCGGTGGTTGGGTGCTCCAACACTGGTGGTGGGGCGCGGTCTTCTTGATCAACCTGCCGGTGGTGGTCATCGCTGTGATCGCCGGTTTCTGGCTCCTCCCTGAGTCCCGCGATCCTGCTCCACGACGCTGGGACGGGGTCAGCGCCCTGATGTCCATCGTCGGTCTGTTCGCGATCGTCTACGCGCTCAAGCACGTCGCCGACCAGCTCTCCGTGGACCCCATAGGAGTGGTCATCGGTGGGGGAGGGCTTGCCCTGCTGGCGATATTCGTGTACCGGCAGCGCCGCGTGCGGCAACCGCTCGTGGACCTCTCGCTGTTCGCCGACCGGCGTTTCTCGGTGGCCACGCTCTGCGTGCTTGTCTGCTTCGGCTGCTACGCCGCCCTGCTGTTCTTCGCCTCCCAACTGCTGCAACTTGTCGCCGGGCACGGGCCTTTGCAGGCCGGGCTCGCGCTGGTACCGCTGGCCGTGGCGAACGCTGCCGGCGCCATGCTCGCTCCCTGGCTGGCGCGCCGAGGTGGCTACCGCTGGGTGATAGCCGGTGCCCTGCTCGGGTTCGCGGCCGGATTCGCCGGCCTGGCCGTCACCACCGCCGGCTCCACCGGCACTGGAGCTACTTCGCTGATCGCTTGGTTCGTCCTGGCAGGTTGCGGCGCGGGCATGGTGATGACACTCGGCGCGGACGCCATCATGTCCACCGCCACGGTCGATCGGGCCGGCGAAGCTGGCGCGATCCAAGAGACCTCGTTCGAGCTGGGCTCCGGTCTGGGAATCGCCGTGCTCGGCACAACACTGGTCATCACCTACCGTGCCGCGCTTCCCACATTTCCTGGCCTACCAGCCGCTGCGAACGCTCAAGTCCACGAGTCACTCGGCGCTGCCACCAAACTCGCGGCGCCCCACGGAACGCGAATCTCGGACGTCATAAACGCCGCCCAACACGCCTTCACCCACGGATTCGCCGCAGCGAGCGCCACAGCCGCGGCAACCTTGACCATCACAGCCGGACTCGTCACCTACTTCCTTCGAACCAAACGCGATCACTAGCTGCTTGCCTCTGAAAAGGTAGGTCGGGCGGCGGGCGGGGGAGTGTCCGGAAGCCCGGGTGCACCGCACTGGCGACGTTGCTGGTTAGCGCCCCAGCCCGTGAAGAATTGCTCGGGATACGGGACTCGGGGTCGTTTCGGTTAGATCGAACGGCTCTCGGTGATGCAGCGGTGGCTGCGCCATGAACCGGGGAGTGCGGCCGCGGTGTGGCTGAGCCGCGTGCACCAAAAAGGGATGGCACAAATACACATCACCCACGGTGCCGGTAGCCAACGACACCGGTCGGTGCTCGGAGGCCGGAACCGCCTCCTGGCACAGCGACATCCATTCCCGGCCCTCGTCTCCAGCGGCTTCCAGCAGCGGCGGTACATCGAGGTGCGATCCGACGCGGATCCGGGTGGGGGCATCATCGGGGCCGACGTCGGAGAACAGGAACAACATCAGCAGACCTCGCTCGCGGGAACGCAGGTTGAGCCTGGGTTCGCCGTGCGGTCCGGCATAGCTGGCCTCGACATGCCACCCGGCGTCACCGGGGTCGCGATCGCTCGGAAAGCGAAGCGGGAACGTCCCCAGCCCAACGCGGGGAATCCACCGGTCCTTGCCGACGAGCGCATCGAAGGCCTCGTGCAGCTCCGGCACAGTGGCTGCTTGCTGGAAGGGTTCGGTGGCAAAGCCTTCCAGACGCACGACCGGCTCGGTCCAGGTACTCGAATCGTCCGCCGCGCAACCGCTGGCCGCCCAAATCTCGCGCACGCACCGTTCGCCGACATCGGCCGGAAACACCCCGGAAAGCTTCAGGAAGCCATCGGCCACGAACCGCTCGATCTGTTCGTGTGTCAACCCCACTCGCCGCATACTGCTGCCCGGAGCCGGAGCGATCAAACGTTTTTCTCCTCGCGAGCGGGTGATGACTTGATCAACCTCGCGGCCGACGGCACCTGCCGCGACAAGGTCAAAGCCAAGCACCCAGCCGGGTCAGGTCGAGCTCCAGGCACGGAGTTTGTCGGGGTTGCGGACCGCCCAGATGCTCTTGATGCGGTCGCCGACCACGTCGAACGCGAACACCGTCCCGGTGACGCCGTTGCGATGCATCATCAGGCCGGGGCGGCCGTTGACCAGGCGCTCCTCGAGCGTCACGTCGTCGGGCGCCAAGGTGGCCAGGGTGATGTAGTGACGCGCGATGGCCTCGGCGCCCTCGATCGGACCCGGTGCCGCAAGCGCGCGGCCGCCACCGTCCGCGGTCGCGGTGGCGTCGGGATCGAGTAGCCGAACGACGGCGCCGATGTCCTTGGCCGTCCACGCCTCCTTGAAATGCCGGACGATTTCGGCCTGTCGAGCTGTCGGAGCCGACGTGGCTGGTGCGGTGCCGAGGCGCCGTCGGGCCGAGGAGGCGAGCTGGCGGCAGGCAGCCGGCGTACGCCCCACGATCTCGGCGATCTCGGCGAACGGATAGCGGAAGACGTCGTGCAGGATAAACGAGACGCGCTCGGCCGGCGTCATCGAGTCGAGTACCACGAGGAAGGCCATGCTGACCGAGTCGTCGAGGGTGACATGCTCGGCGGGATCGGACGTCGGTTCAGGCAGCGGCTCGGGGATCCATTCGCCGACATAGCGCTCACGCCGCATGCGCGCCGATCCGAGCAGGTCGAGGCAAATACGGCTGGCGACAGTGGTCAACCAGGCGCCGGGGGACTCGATGGCCTGCTGTTGCGGTCGGGACAGCGCGTACCAGCGGGCGTAGGTCTCCTGCACCACGTCCTCCGCGTCGGCCAGTGATCCGAGCAGCCGATAGGCCACGTTGATCAGGTGCGGGCGCTCGCTCATGAGCTCGCTCGCTCCGGAGATGCTCATGCGGTCAGCCTTTCCCCTTGTCGCTCTTGTGCCTACCAGTACGACGAGCTGGCGGGCAGATCTGTGAGGTCTGGCATTCCTGACATTCCGGGCGGACGCGTCGTCGTACTCGGTAAAAGCCATCTGCCACCTGTCAGCTCGCAAGGAGATCCCGATGAACATCGCCCTCTGGATCGTCGCCTCGGTGCTCGCCGCGGCGTTCCTCGCGTCCGGCGCCGCCAAGATCTTCCAGCCTCGCGAGAAACTCATCGCCGGCGGCTACGGGTGGGCCGAGGACGTCAGCCCGTTGCAGGTCAAGCTGATCGGTGTCGTCGAGGCCGTGGGTGCCGTCGGGCTCATCGTCCCTGCCGCGCTCGGCATCCTCGAGGTCCTTACCCCCGCGGCCGGGGTCGGCCTGGCACTCGTGATGGTCGTCGCCGTGCTCGTCCACATTCGGCGCCATGAGACGAAACACGTCGTCAGCCCCCTCGTGCTCGGAGCGATCGCAGCTGCCGTCGCGGTGCTGCGCTTCGGCCCCTTCAGTTTCTGATCCCGCACCAGGATTCTTGTCCCCGCACCAGGAAATGGAGAAACGCACATGCCATCAACTCAAGAAGCACGCAACAAGGCGGCCCTGCGCCGGCTGAACGAGGCGCTCAACAGCGGCGACCCGCACCTGATCTCGACGACGATCGACGACGTCTTCCAGCCCGATGTCCTCATCCGCACGCCCCTGCAGGTCGATGCCAGCGGCACGGACCTGATGAAGCAACTGTGGGCGGTGCTCCTGCGCGGATTCCCCGACCTCCACGTCGAGGTCGAGGACGTCATCGCCGAGGGAGACAAGGTCGTCAGCCGCAACACGGTCTCCGGCACCCACGAGGGTGAGTACCTGGGCGTCGCACCCACGGGCAAGTCCCTCACCTGGAACGAGATCTTCATCGGCCGCCTCGTCGACGGCCGAGTCGCCGAGACCTGGGGAGTCGTCGACGTCGCCGCCCAGATGCGGCAGCTCGGAATCTAGCCTCGGGATTTCGCTGGGTTTGAGTCGACACGAGGCTTGAGATGCACGGAAGTGCCTGTCCTGCAAGGAATACTGGTGTTTGCGACGCATCAATCGAAAGCGTGTGCGGTCACGACCGCCACGATAGCCGCCTCTCCCACCCGGCAGCACTCGCACCAAGCCCGACGCGTTTATTCGGGCGAGAAAGTCAAGCCGAACACCAGGATATCCCCACGCGGCCCGTTGGGCCGTGCCCGGCCGCCGCGCCGTGTATCGCTGCGATGGACCCACAAAACGCCGCACAGTGGCCAAATCTGTCACCTGCCTCACCACCTACGAGGCCACCTCGCGGGCGCTGGCACCCTCGTCCGCCGCCATGGCCGGCACAGCGCTGGTCACCTTGAATAGCGGAGGCCCTTCCGGGGCGCGGGCCATGGCGACGTGGGCGGCCGACCGCGGCGCCCGCTACCTCGACGGGGCCGTGAAGAACGTGCCCTCGGCCGTCGGCAAGGCCGACACCCAGCTGTACTACAGCGGTGACCGCGGTGTGTTCGACGACCACGAGCCGACACTGAGGGCCTCGGTGGTGACACCAGTTTCCTCGGCACCGACTCCGACCTTGCCGCTCTGTTCGAACCCGCTGTCGGGGGCACACTGCTGCCTGCGCTCGTGGGCTTCTTCCAGGGAGCCGCACCGGTCACCGCGCGAGGACTTCCCGCGTCCTCACTCGTGGAGCACGAAGCGAAATGGCTGGCCATGATCGCGTCGGTGCTGCCGACGTTCGCCGAGGAGATCGACACCGGCGACTACAGCAAACTCCAGTCCTCGCTCGGGTTGTTCCACGACGCCATCGACGAGGACCCTGGCGGTCGGCACGGAAGCGGGCATCGACGTCAGCTGGCACCACCCGCTGCACGATTTGTTGCGCAGGGCCGTCGCCGAAGGCAGGGCCGAGCAAAGCATCTTCGCGCTCATCGAGGTGCTCAGGAAACCCTGAACACCTCACGCCACCCGGGCACCGGACATGCTCTGCCGGTACTCGGGTGCCTCGGCTGCGTCGGTGTAGTCGAGCAGGTTTCCTGCCAGCTCGTGCAGCCTCGCCTTGACCTCGGCAGGGGTGGCCCGGAAGAACTCGCGGCGGGGGTCGCGCAACTCGCGAGCAGAATCAGTGCGGCAAACCCCGCGCCCCTCAGCAGGGGCGACCGGCTGCGAGCTATCCGGTCGAGTGCGACCGCTGCGCCTCGACGCTTGCTGGACGCCACATCGGCTGCAACCGTGGTCCGTCGGGCAGCTCGATCGGGTCGCCGAGGTCGGTGAACCCGACTCGCTCGTACAGTGCCCGGTTCCTCGGCGAGCTGGCTTCCAGGTAAACCGGCTCTCCTTCCGCGTCCAGCCGCCCCAGTTGCTCGCGCAGCATCGCGCCGCCGAAGCCCTGCCCGCGCCGGCCCGAGTCGACCACGATGTTCAGCAGATACCAGTGCGTGTCCTTCGGCTGTCGCTGTCCGGTGAGCTCGACCAGCAGCTTCATCCGGTCGGCGTATTCGCCGTAGGCCTGCTCGATGAACTGGGCGCCCTCCGGGTCCTCCAGGCCCGGCGTGCCGGTTCCTTGAGAGTGGTCGATCCGCTCCCAGAGCGAGATCCCGGCCACCGCCCCGGACTCGTCCTCGGCGATCACCAGCTCCCCTGAGTGCAGAATGCTTTCCAGATAGGCCGCTGTCGTCTCCGGCCAGGTGCCGATGGTGAGCCGCCGACGAGCGTCCTCGTCGTGGATCACCCAGCTCAGCACGGGGTCGTGCAGGTTGGCCGCGGTGTAGGCCTCGGCCACCGCGGGTACCTCGGCTCGCTCCGGTCGGCGGACCGTGATCCGCTGATTCGTCTGATTCGTCATGACTCTCCTTCGATATTGTCGGAACCCGCCGGAATGGCGCGGGTCCGGTGGTCGGCATGACTAGCTCTCGTGCGCGGTCGAGACGGCGCTGGGTGGGCCAGCGCACGTCGTGGGCCCAGCCGAGCTTCTCGAACAGCCAGATCACCCGCGCGGAGATGTCGAGCTGGCCGCGTTGCACGCCGTGTCGGGCGCAGGTCGGATCGGCGTGGTGCAGGTTGTGCCAGGATTCGCCGAACGAGAGGATCGCCAGCGGCCAGAAGTTCGCGGACTTGTCCCTGGCGGTGAACGGGCGTTTCCCGAGCATGTGACAGATCGAGTTCACCGACCAGGTCACGTGGTGCAGCACGCAAACGCGCACCAGCCCCGCCCAGAAGAACGCGGTGACCGCACCCCACAGTGACCAGGTAATCAAGCCGCCGATCAGCGCGGGGACGGTGAGGCTGAGCAGGGTCCACAACCAGAACAATCGGTCGATCCTGCTGATGAGCGGGTCCTCGACCAGATCTGGCGCGAACCGGTCGACATTGCTGAGGTCGCGGGAGAAGTTCCAGCCCATGTGCGCATGCCAGAACCCCCTCGCGATGGCCCACGGTGTCGTGCCGAACAGCCATGGCGAGTGCGGATCACCATCTCTGTCCGCGAAGGCGTGGTGCCGCCGATGGTCGGCGACCCACATGATCACCGGTCCTTGCAGTGCGGTACTTCCTGCGATCGCGAGTGCCGCCCGCAACCACAGTCTCGCCTTGAACGCGCCGTGTGTGAAGTGCCGATGGTAGGCAACCGTGATGCCGAGCCCGCTGATCACGTAGCAGACCAGGAACAACCCGACATCGACCCAGCTCAGCCCCCATCCCCAAGCGAAGGGCACCGCGACGATCAGCGCGAACATCGGGGTGAGCAAGCCGAGATAGACGGAGAACTGGGCCATGGCACTGCGCCTGCCGGTGAGGACCGGCTTCGTGCCCTCGGTGACCGGTTTTCCCTCGGGCACGGCGGCAGGAGAAGGGATGGTCGGCATGATTGGATCGTACGTTCGTCAAAATATTTGCGCAAGACGTACGTACGTGAAAGTGCTAGGGTCGGCGACGTGAGCCAACGCGAGGATCTACTGGCCGGTGCACGGAAATGCTTGGTCGAAAAGGGGTACCAACGCACAACGGCCCGCGACATCGCCACGGCCTCGGGGTCACATCTCGCCTCGATCGGCTACCACTTCGGTTCCAAGGACGCGTTGATGAATCTCGCCGCGCTGCAGGCGCAGGACGAGTGGGGCGACATGATCGTCGCCTCGGTGCGGGCCGCGGTCGGTGCGGACCCGGTCCAACGACTACAGATCGCCTTCGAGGAGTTGTTCGCGTCGCTGCCCCGGCACCGCGAGCTCATCCTGGCCAGCGTGCAGGCCTACGCCCAAGCGGAGTTCGCCGCGGAGATTCGCGACGCCCTGCGCGACGCCACCCGGATCGCCCGTGCCGAACTGACCGCCATGTTGCTCGGTCGAGACGTCGGCGACATCGACGTGGCGACCGCCGACACCATCGGCACGGTCGTCCATTCACTGATTATCGGCTTCGCGGTGCAGTCGTTGGTCGCCCCCGACACGCTTCCGAGTGGTGACGCCGCCGTCGCAGCACTGCGGGAACTGGTGGTCGAGCACACCGCGTAAGGGAAGGCAGGCCGCTACGTTGCCTAGCTAGATGTGACGTCCAACCTGGTTGCGCACATCTAGCGCGAGGCCGGCTCCCAGACGAAGCCGTCGGGATCGGTGAACGACCCGGCGTCGCCGTGGATGAGGATCCGGTGCGAGCCGGTGCCCTCCGGTGGCACGCCGGCGTCCTTGGCGAGGGCGTTGCGTCCGTAAAGGCCGAGCTGGATGGAGCTCGACGGCAGCTTGAACTCGACGTACTTCCCGAAGCTCTTGCCCACCTTGAGGCCCTGCTCGACGTAGAACCGCTTCGTCACGCCGACGTCCGATGCGCCGAGCAGCAGCACGATCTCGTCGACCTCCCGAGAGGCCGACCCGGAGTTCTTCTTGTTCGACGTCGCGACCTTCCAGATCGCGCCGTCCGGGGCCTGGACAACGCCGCCGTAGCCCCAAAGTCCCTTCTTGGCGGGCTTCAACGTGGTGGCGCCGGCGTCGAGCGCGGTGCCGATGAGCGCATCGGCGTTGGCGGGCTGCGACACGATGAGGGACAGCGTGTAGGCGCGGAAGCCGGTCGTCGGCGCGTCCGAGGCGCGGAGCCGGACCTGGTCGGGCCCGAGGTCGAACGCCGCCTTGTAGAACTGCTCGGCGGCCGGCGGGTCGGCCGCCTCGAGGGTGATGGATTCGATGGAGGTCATGGTCACGACACTAGGCACGACGCCCGCCCGCTGCTTCTCGATTCCTGACCGGCTGGTCGTGGCGCTGCGACTGCGGGTGCCAGCGCAGCCGGTGATCAGGCGGGTCCGCTCGGCAACGGGATCTTGGAAACCTTAGATTTTCGCATGACTTAGGTTAGTCTTCCCTAATGCGACGCTCGGTGTGTTTCTCCCGGTTCGTTTCGGTCGTGCTCGGCGCCCTGCTGGTGGCCGGTGGTCTCAGTGGTTGCGGCTCGGAGCAAGACCCGGCTGCCGGCGGTGCACAGCGACTGGAATCTCCGGCCACGGTCAAGCATCGGTTCGGTTCGACGACGATCGACAGGGTTCCGAAGCGGGTGGTCACTATCGACCTGCAATGGACCGACACCATGCTCGCGATGGGAGTCAAGCCCGTTGGCTACACGGTGGATTCGCTGATGCCGAAATCCCGCGTGCCGTGGCAGGCTCTGCCCGCCGGCAGCACTGCGCTTCCACTCGACGACGGTGTGCCGGTCGAGCAGATCATCGCGCTCAACCCGGACCTCATTGTCGGGTCGTTCTCCATCACCGACAAGGAAACGTACGAGTTGCTGTCGGCTCGAGCACCGACCATCGCCGGGCCGCCCTCCGGGGATGCGGTCACACCATGGCAGGATCTTGTACGCACTGCGGGTGCGATCCTGGCCGAAAAGGACAAGGCCGAGCAGGTCATCGACTCGGTTGCCAAAGCGGTCTCCGGTGCCGCGCGGGAGTTCCCTGGGCTCAAGGGAAAGACGTTTTCCCTGGCGCAGTACGTAGTGGGTGACTCGATGTACATCGTCGCCAACGAGAAGGACGGCTCAAGCCTGCTCTTCCGGCGACTCGGCATGACCCTCTACCCACGTGTGCTGCGGGAAGGCCGGAGAACCGGCAAGACTCGGGTCAACGTGAGTACCGAGCGGGCCGATCTGTTACGCGCCGACCTGCTGACCTTTCTGGTCAACGGTGGCGACAAGAGCGACCTCACCGACATCCCCGAGTTCGACCAGCTCCCCGGCACCGTGGCCGTGCTCGACTACCCGACGGTCGTCGGGCTGAACACCCCGTCCCCGCTGTCGATACCCTACGCGCTGGACCAGATACGGCCCTACCTCAAGGACGCCGCGAACAAGGCGGGGGCGTGACAGTGTTGACGGGTGTCACCGCTTCGGCATGAATTCCACGGTGTCGTCATCACAAGTGGACGCGACGTCGGGATCCCGCACCGGCAACGGCGGCCGGCCGGCGCCCACAGCGCGTGGCGTCCTCGTGCTCGGTTTGGTCGGGCTCGTCGTCGTTCTGGCATTGGTGTCACTGCTCAGCATCGTGGTAGGTGCCCGGTCAGTCGGATTAGGCATGGTCGCCGACGCGTTGCGCGACTACCAACCAGCCGACGGCGATCACCAGGTGGTCATCAACCGGATACCGCGACTGCTCGCGGGTCTGCTCGTCGGAGCGGCACTCGGGCTCGCGGGCGCCGTCATGCAGGGTGTCGCGCGCAACCCGCTCGCGGACCCCGGATTGTTCGGAGTCAACGCAGGGGCGTCGTTGGGGATCGTGTGCGCGATCAGCTTGTTCGGCATCACGGCCGCTGCCGGCTACATCTGGTTCGCGTTCGCCGGTGCCGCGATCGTCGCTGTGGTGGTGTACGCGGTCGGGTCGCTCGGCCGCGACGGCGCGACGCCGGTGAAGCTCGCGCTCGCAGGCGCGGCTATCACCGCGATGCTGACCTCGGTTACGACCGCCGTGCTGCTGACCGATGCGACGACGTTCGACCAGTTTCGATTCTGGACCGTTGGCTCGCTCACCGGTCGCCGCCTGGACCTGGTGACGCAGATCGTGCCGTTCATCGTGGTCGGCGTGTTTCTCGCGCTGAGCATCGGGCGGTTGCTCAATGCGCTGTCCCTTGGCGACGACGTCGCCCGCGGCCTCGGTCAGCGGGTGGGAGTGGCGCGCGCGACAGCCGCTACTGCGGCGGTGATCCTGTGCGGCGGGGCCACGGCTATCGCCGGGCCGATCTGGTTCATCGGCCTGCTCGTGCCGCACATCGCCGGCTGATCACTGGGCCGGACTACCGGTGGGTTCTGCCGTACTCAATGCTGACGGCACCCATCCTGCTGCTGGTGTCCGACGTCGTGGGGCGCCTGATCGCCCGGCCGGGCGAGGTTCAGGTGGGCGTCGTGCTGTCGTTCATCGGGGCACCGGTTCTTATCCTGCTCATCCGCAACCGCCGGCTGTCGGAGCTGTGATGGCCACGTATCTCGGACACCGGCCGGGCGCCGACAGGTCGCCACGCGTGGTCGTCGCGTGGGCGCGACGGCGGCGGCGGGCGCGCGTCGCCACGGTGACGCTCGCCCTCGCGGCGGTGTGCTTCGCGGTGCTGTGCGTGTCGCTGTCCCTTGGTGACGTCGACGTCCCGGTGCTGGACGTCGCACGCTCGTTGTTCGGCGCGGGTGACGGGGGCATCGGCTATATCGTCAACGAGTTGCGGTTGCCACGCGCGCTGGTCGCGATCCTGGCCGGCGGTGCCTTCGGGCTCTCTGGCGCGATCTTTCAGACCCTCATGCACAACCCGCTGGCCAGCCCCGACATCATCGGCATCACCGCCGGCGCGAGCGCGGCCGCCGTGCTCGGACTGCTGTCGTTCGGCCTGGACGGATTCGCGGTGTCGGCGGTCGCGTTCGCCGGTGCCCTGGCGACGGCCGCGGCGATCTACCTGCTCGCTTGGCGCAAGGGCGTGACCGGGTACCGCCTGGTGCTGGTGGGCATCGCGATGGCGGCCATGCTGACCAGTGTCGTGTCGTACAGCCTGACCAGGACCGATGTGTATGACGCCCGGCAAGCGCTCGTCTGGCTCACCGGCAGTCTCAACGCGAAAACCTGGACAACCGTGCAGATCCTCGGCCCGATCACCGCGGTGCTGGTCCCGTTGGCGTTGCTCGCCGGCCGCTGGCTCACCACGCTGCAACTCGGAGACAACGCGGCGTGGGCGCTTGGTGTATCGGTCGAGCGGTGCAGGATGGGGCTGATTGTCGTCGCGGTCGCCTTGGTCGGCGCCGCCACGGCCGCGGTAGGGCCGGTCGCGTTCGTGGCGTTCGTGTCCGGTCCGATCGCCCGCAGGCTTGCCGGTGACAATGGCATCGCACTTGTGCCGTCCGCATTGGTCGGCGCCCTCGTCCTGACGGCCGCGGACCTTGCCGCCCAGCGTGCCTTCGGTGCCGGCCAACTCCCGGTGGGAGTGGTGACGTCGATCGTGGGCGCGCCGTACCTGCTGTGGCTGCTCGCGAACACCAACCGGGTCGGACGGGGCGGATGAGGAGTACCCGATGAGCGAGGAACACCGTCTGCACACCCGCGGGCTGACGCTCGCCTACGGTCAGCGGCCGGTCGTCACCGACCTCTCGATCGACATCCCCACCGGCAAGATCACCGTCATCGTCGGCGCGAACGCCTGTGGCAAGTCGACCTTCCTGCGCGGACTGGCGCGACTGCTCACCCCGCGTTCGGGCGCGGTCTACCTGGACGGCAAGGAAATCCACACGCTGCCAACGAAGTCCGTCGCCGCGAAGCTCGGCCTGCTGCCACAATCGCCGGTCGCGCCGGACGGCATCCGGGTGGCCGACCTCGTCGGCCGGGGCCGGTACCCGCACCAGGGCTGGTTCCGGAACTGGAGCGCCGCCGACGACGAGGCCGTCGCCGATGCCCTTGTCGCGACCGGCACGCTGGATCTGGCGTCCCGGCCCGTCGACGAGCTCTCCGGTGGACAACGCCAGCGCATCTGGATCGCGATGGCGCTCGCGCAGGACACAGATCTTCTGCTGCTCGACGAGCCGACCACGTTCCTCGACGTCAGCCACCAGGTCGAGGTGCTGGACCTGCTCACCGATCTGAACCGTAACGACGGCAAGACGATCGTGATCGTGCTGCACGATCTCAATCTCGCGTGCCGGTACGCCGACCACCTGATCGCGATGAAGGACGGCACGATTGTCGCCGAGGGCGTGGCCGCGGACGCCGTGACCGAGGAAATGGTGACCACCGTGTTCGGCATGCCATGCCGGGTGGTGCCGGACCCGGTGTCACGCACCCCAATGGTCGTGCCGATCGGACGACACCACAGTGCCGTTTAGGACAGTGCCGTTCAGACCTCGAACGCCACCGTCGCGGGACATCTGGCACCCACGCCTCGACGATGGCGGCGACCGCGGGCAGCGCGCTCGCGTCCCCGACGATCACCTGCCGCGCGACACCGTCACCGGCGTGGAACTCTGCCCTGCCCTGTCAGACGAGGATGGGGATGAGGCCGGCGGCGAAGCCGACGTACAGCAGTCCGGAGATGGCGAGGCGGGCTGGGGTGAGCTTGTGCGCGCGCAGCGTGGTGAGCAGGTAGATGATGGCGATCATGGTGGCGATGCCGGACCAGAGCAGGGCGGTGTCGAAACGCCAGGTGGTGAACAGCAGTCCCAGGCCGCTTGGGACGGTGGCCTGAATCATCATCGCGCCGGAGATGTTGGCCAGGGCGAGTTGGATCTTGCCTTGTCGGGCCCAGATGACCGCGTTCATGATCTCGGGCAGTTCGGTGGCGATCGGAGCCAGCAGTAGGGCGGTGACAGCGCTGGACAGGCCGAGCATCGGGCCGATGGCTTCGAGCTGGTGCACGAACACCTGCGAGGAGACGAAGATGACCGCGAGCGCGCCCAGTGTTTGCGCGACCACCAGCCAGGTTGCCGGTCGCGCCGCCTTGCGCTGAAGCTTCAGTGGCGGCAGCTCTTTGTCGTGCTGCTGGTCTCGGGAGCCGCCGCGTATCTGGCGCCAGAAGTAGATGGCGTAGACGGCGAAGAACAACAGTCCCAGCCACGGTTTGATGGCAAAGGCCACCAGGCCGAGCACGACCTTGAGCACGAACACCGCGATGAACCAGCGCTGGTCCTTGGCCAGCCGGGCGGCCTCGGCTGGCTCGGTCAACACCGCACCGCGTCGGCCGCCACGTTCCTGTCGACCGGCCTCAGGTGGCGAATCCGCTCCGGCGTGGGCCGCGATCAGCGAGCGAGTCCGCGCGCGCCGGCGGGTCAGGAGCACGAAGCCGGTGACGCCGTAGGCGATGGTTGCCAGGACGAGAGGACCACCCATCGCGGCGCCGACGCCGATGTCGCGGGCTTCGGGCGTGTCGCCGGTGGTGACCGCCACCAGGGTGACCACGGACTCGGGGAGCGCGGTGCCAAACGCGGCCAGGATGGTGCCCACCGCCATCTTGCCGACGTTCAGCCGGCGGCCGAGCCACTCCACGGCGTTGAGGAACCACTCGCAGGATAGGTAGATCGCCGCGGCACAGACGATCAGCAAAACCAGATGCCACACGGTCGCGTCCCACACTTTCCCGCGTGTCGCGGGAACGGGGACACGGGGCGACCTCGATCCCGACGACTACGCGTATGCGTTGCCGATCTGGGACCGAAGGTCTCGTCCACCCGCGCTCAGGGCACGGACCCCACCACCGGAGAACCACGAGGCTCTCAGCGTGTCGATCGGTGGGCGTTCGGACTACTCCCCTCCGGAACACCCTCATCCTGTCACATGTTTCGTCGTTTTCGCAAACGACGAAATGTGATTCGGTAATGACGTCCGCCGGCTATACGCGACAATGGGTTGCGTCATGACAAAACCCGAAGTGTCCGATGCCGAAACCGGCCCTGGGGCTGGCCAGCGTGCCGAGCCGACGGAGCCGCAGCTGACCTCGGCCGCCAGCACGTTCGCGCTACTGGGCAATGCGACGCGGCTGCACGTGGTGTGGCTGGCCGCCCAGGGCGTGCACGATGTGACCGCGCTGGCCGAGCGCGCCGGAGTCGGCACGGCCACGATGAGCCAGCACCTGAGCAAGCTGCGGCTGGCCGGTCTGATCAGCGTGCGCCGTGAGGGCCGCCGCCATATCTACACCGTCGACGATCCGCACGTGCTCGCGATGGTCGAGCAGATCTTTGACCACATCGCCCCGGACGGAAGCCTGGCGCCCGACCCGCCGCTCGACAACGCCTGAAACGCCATCCGGCGGCTACTCGTGCGGGCTGGCTCCGGTGGATTTACCGGAGAAATGCCGCGCACCGGGTACCAAGGCGGCAAGAGTAGGGACGAGGAAACAGGCGAGGGTGCAGGCGACGAGTACTGGTTGCGCTCCGAATGTGTCGATGGCGGGTGCGATGAGCGCGAGGCCGACCGGGGCGAGTCCGTAGGAGAGCAGGAAGTCCAAAGACGACACTCGGGCGAGCTTGTCGGGTTCGATCTCGCGTTGGGTGGCGGTGAACCACGGAACGTTGAACAGCTCGATTCCCATACCGGCGAGCACATACGCGGCGATCACGACCGCGGGATGCGGTGCGAGCAGGAGGCTGAGTGGGGCGAAGCCGTAGCCGGCGAGCGCCGCGAGCGCGACCCAGCCCTGGGCGCGGGGACGCCACCGCGCGATGATCAGCGCGCCGGCGAGTGCGCCGGCGGTGTAGCCGGTCAGGGCGCCGGCGAGCACCGCCTCCGTGCCGTAGTTATCCCGGCTGACCAGTGGGAGGGCGACGTTGGTTGCGGAGTAGCCGGTGGCGATGACGGCTGTAAGCGCGGCGAGCCCGGCGAGGAACCAGGGGTGCCTGCGTGCTTCGCGTACGCCGTCGGTGAATTCGGTGACGAACGGCGCACGGGTACGGCGCTGGTGTGCTGGGGCGCTTCCCGGGGGAGGTACGAGCGCTGCGGCCAACCAGAGCAAGCCGGTACCGATCAGCAGTGTCCCGGTGCCGAACACGGTGGCCAGCAGCGCGGTCCCGGCGGGGGCGATCAGGGTGGTGACCCGAACCGCGAACGTCATCGCGGCGTTCGCTTGCTGGCGTCGCGGGCCGTCCACGACCTCGGCGGTCAATGCCTGGAACGCGGGCCGGCAGGCACCCTGCCCGGCTCCGACCACCGTGGCCGCCGCGGCCATCAGCGCGACTGAGCGCCCGAGCCCGGCAGCGATCACGGGCGTCGCGACGGTGGCGGCCAGTCCGGCCCACAACACGACCTTCCGGCGGGAGTGCCGGTCGGCCAACACCCCGCCGACCGGCACTGCGACCAGAAAACCGACGGTGCGGGTCGCCAGCACAATCCCCAGTCCGGCGGGTGTCAGCGTGCGGTCGAGTACGGCGAGCCCGAGGATGAACGGAAGTGCCCAGGTCGCTAGGCCCGATGCCGTAGTTCCCGACCACAGTCGCAGGAATGCCGCCTCCCGCAGCACCGACCGCTTGCCGGCGGTCCCGGATGTGGTCGGCACCGATGAAGTCGTCACCGGGGTTGTACTCCCTCCGCCTCGCCGGCACTGTTGCAAGTCGATTGCAAATACTAGTTAGGTGCGTCTGGACCGGCCATGCGATTCTAATGACAACCATTCCCGTTACACTCTCGGGTGAACTCGCTCGTTCGCCGCGCATCCCGATCGAAGGAGGGCCATGCCCAGCGGTGCCAGCCTCGGTCTGGTGGCCGTGCTCGTCATGGCGGTGGGGTGCTCCGCGCCCACCGAGAGCCCGTCGAATACCGGTGGATCGTCGGGTGGGGTCACGGTGACCAGCTGCGGGCAGCGGATGTCGTTCGAGCGGCCACCGGAGCGTGCGGTCACACTGGATCAATCCTCGACCGAGACGTTGCTGGCACTGGGCCTGGCTGATCGCATGGCAGGGACGTCGAACCTGAAGACGGAGGTCGCACGGGAGTTTCGGGCCGGCTACCAGAAGGTGCCGGTGCTCAGCCCGGAGTTGCTCACCGGCGAGCAGTTGCGGGCGGCGACCCCGGATCTCGTGGTGTCGTCGTTCGCCGATCTCTACACCAGGAACCAGGTCGGCACCCGGGAAGAACTGCGGCAGCTTGGCCTGCCGTCGTACGTGAGTGCGGTGGATTGCCCGGACGCCGGCGGCGCCGGGGTGTCCCCGTTCGACCTGTTGTTTCGCGACTACCAGAACCTGGGCCGGATCTTCGGAGTGCGGGAACGTGCCACGAAGCTGGTGGCGGAGCAGCGGCGGGTGCTGAACGAGGCGGCCTCCATTCGGAGGGATCTGAAGGGGGAGCCGTCGGTGCTGTGGCTGTACTCCACGCTCAACGATCTTCCCTACGTCGCCGGCCGGGGTGGCATGCCCAGCGAGATGAGCCGGCTGGTCGGGGCCCGCAACGCGTTCGACGACGTGGCCGAGGACTGGCCCGAGGTGTCCTGGGAGGACATCGCCAAGCGCGATCCGGATGTCATCGTGGTCGGTGACCTCTCGAAGCGCGGGGCGTTGGGGGACAGCGCGCGGGAGAAGATCGCGATGATGCGGCAGGACCCCGCAGTGTCCCAGCTGACCGCGGTGCGGCGGAACCGGATCATTCAGGTGCCCGGAATCGAGATGGACCCCTCCGTGCGCACCGTGCACACGTTGCGGCGGCTGATGGACGGATTGCGGAACCTGGGCTATGTCCGCTAGCCCGAACCAGGCCACCGACTCGGATCGCTCGGAGGTGACGGCTGGCATAGCCGCGGTGCTGCACCCCGCGGCGCGTGGAGCGGCCAGGGAGGTCCCCGATGCGCCGCCGCGGGGCCGTACGGCGTGGTCATTGCTGGGGCTGTCCGGAATCGGGTTCGGCTTGCTGGCCGTCTCGATCGTGGTATCGGTGCGGATCGGCACCAGCGGGGTGAGCTACGGCGATCTCGGTCGGTCCCTGGGTAGCCGGCTCGGCGTGGCCGAACCGCTGCCGCGGTTGCTCGACTCGCTCATCTGGGATCTGCGGGTACCGAGGGTACTGATGGCCGCCGTGGTGGGCGCGCTGCTCGCGGTTTGCGGTGCCGTGCTGCAGGCGGTGACTCGCAACGCGCTGGCCGATCCCTACTTGCTCGGTGTATCCCATGGCGCATCGACCGGCGCGGTCCTGGTTGTGGTGCTGGCGATCGGTGCCGGGTCGCTGGGGGTGACCGGTGGGGCGTTCGTCGGGGCGCTGGTGTCGTTCGGGCTGTTGATGTTGCTGCTGCGCCGTAGTGGTCTCGACTCGGTGCGGGTGGTGCTCACCGGAGTCGTCGTGGGCCAGTTGTTCGCGGCCGTCACCTCGTTGGTCCTGATGGCTTCCGGCGATGCCGACGCTACCCGCGCGATCACCTACTGGCTGCTCGGTTCGATGGCCTCGGCGCGGTGGGGCGTGGTGATCGTCTGCGCGATCGTAGCCGCGCTCGGGCTAGCCGTGGTCTGGTGGTACTCGGCGGCGCTCGACGCGTTCTCGTTCGGCGCGGACACCGCGGCGTCGCTCGGCATCAACGTTCGGCGAACCCGGATCATGCTGCTGGTGGTCACCGCGTTGCTGACGTCGGTGGCGGTCGCGTCGGTCGGCGCGATCGGGTTCGTGGGGCTGATCGTGCCGCACGGTGTCCGATTCCTCGTCGGACCATTGCATCGCGCGCTGCTGCCGTTCGCCGCGTTGGCCGGCGCGGTGTTTCTGGTGTGGACGGATGCGCTGGCCCGGGTGTCGTTCGCGCCGCAGGAGGTTCCGGTCGGCGTGTTCACCGCGCTGATCGGTGTCCCGCTGTTCTTGTTCGTGTTGCGCCGCCGAGGTGAGCTGTGAGGATCACGGTCGAGGATCTGTCCTGGGCGGTATCCGGGACCGGCATCCTGTGTGACATCGACGCGAACGTCACGTCGGGGGAGACCGTCGGGCTCATCGGACCGAACGGGTCCGGCAAATCGTCGTTGCTGCGCTGTATCGCCGGCCTGCGTGCCCCGACGAGCGGGGCGATCCGCTACGAGACCAGCGATATCCACGGCTGGAGCGCCCGCCAGATCGCCCAATACGTCGCATTCGTCGAACAGGCCCTCGACTCGGATAGCGACCTCCGCGTCGCCGACGTCGTCGCCCTTGGCCGCACCCCGTTCCGGGACCGGTGGCGCGGCCTCAGCCACACCGACCGCGCGATCATCGACGCCGCACTCGCCCAGGTGGGACTCGCCGACCTACGTTCCAGAGGCTGGAAGACCCTTTCCGGCGGCGAGCGGCAGCGCGCGCACATCGCCCGCGCACTCGCCCAGCAACCGTGGGGCATCGTGCTCGACGAACCGACCAATCACCTGGACGTGCGCCACCAGCTCGAGCTGATGCGCCTACTCACCGACACGGACCAGACCGTGCTGATCGCGTTGCACGACCTGTCCCTGGCCGCACGGTTCTGCGACCGGCTCCTTCTACTGCATCGCGGCACCCTGGTCGCCACCGGACCGCCGGAGGACGTGCTCACCCCCGACCGGCTGCGCGACGTGTTCGAGGTCGATGCCGAAATCGGCCAGGACAGCTTGGGACACCTCACCGTCGCCTACCGCGGAACCGCGTAGCTCGGGAGTGTCCGGCGAGATAGCCTCGGGTTACAGCGACACCAGGCTGTTCGCTCAGTTATCCGACTCGGTTACCCGGCGTTGCGCTGTTGTGGTCGGTACCGGACGTTGACCTCCAAGGTGGGGTCGGCCTCGCCGACCCGGTGGAGGTGGATCGGCTCGCTGTCGGGGTTGTGGTAGAGCCGGATGCCCTCGCCGAGCAGGACCGGTTCGACGTGTAGGTCGATCTCGTCGATCAGTCCCAGTTCGAGTAGCTGACGGCCGATGGTCGGGGATAGCACCTCGAGGTTCTTGCCGCCGGCAGCCTCCAGCCCGATCCGTACCGCCTCCGCGGGCTCACAGTTGAGGAAGGTGACGCCGTCGGCGGGCGTGGCGTCCTCGGGATGGTGAGTGAGTACGAAGATCGGTCCGTCCCAGTCGCCGCCGTACGGGCGGCCTCCACTCGCGGCGGCGATGTCCCAGCCGTCTCGACCTCCCAGCACGGCGCCCGTGGTCGTGACGTACTCGTCGATCAGGCCGGGACGGTTCGTCCCGGCCATCCAGTCCATCCCGTGGTTCGGCCCGGCCACAAAACCGTCCAATGACATCGTGAAGTGCCAGAGCACCTTCCCCTCCGCGGTCTGGGGCTTGGTGTCGTTCATTTGTCGCCTCATCCTTATCGTGTGCTGGGTTGGATGTTCTGGTTGTGGTGGAACACGTTGTGCGGGTCGTAGGTGTCCTTGAGGGCGACCAGCCGGGTGAGCTTGTCCGGTGAGTAGGCCCGGTGGACACCCTCGGCGCCCTCGTCGGACAGGGCGTTGACGTAGACGCCGTGCGCGAACGGGGCCATGGCGGCGGCGCTACGCCGGGCGGCGGCGATCCGGATCTCGTCGTCGGCCGGGTCGGTCCGGTTGGTGCCGGTGCCGAACTCGAACAGCGTGGCACGGTGGGAGAAAGCCGCGTCCTCGTCAGGCACATCGGCGATCGCCCCGCCGTAGGCCTGCAGGCCCACGCTGGGCCGGAACTCATCGTCTGAGGCACCTCGGTGCACGAAGGCCTCGATCGCGGCGTCCGGGAACTGCTGGAGGTAGTGGCCCTTGGAGTACCGGCGAAGCGAATGCCGTTCCACGGTGTCCTCCCGGCACTGAAGGTCCACATAGGACATCTCGGCGACGTGCGTGGCCGCGGGCCGGCCGAGCGCCTGGAAGCCGTGCAGCAGCCGGCTGGCGCGCTGGGGGTCGCCGACCCAGACGAAGCCAAGGGTAGCCTGGTTGTCCCGGCCGATGCCGGCGGTGAAGGTGGCCTCGCGCGGCGCCTCGGCGTTCAGGTCGCGCCACGCTTTGAGGGCGGGAATGGCCTTGTCCAACGGAAAGGTGTACTCGGCGACCAGCGTCCGGGTGCCGACCGGGTGCAGACGGAACTCGAACTCGGTGACGATGCCGAAGTTTCCGCCACCGCCGCGCAGGCCCCAGAACAAGTCGGGGCGTTCGGTCCGGCTGGCCCTTACGACCTCCCCGTCGGCGGTGACCATCGTGTAGGACACCACGTTGTCACAGGCCAGGCCGTACTGGCGGGCAAGCCATCCCATGCCGCCACCGAGTGTGAGCCCGCCGACGCCGGTGTGCGAGACGTTGCCCGCCGTGGTGGCCAGACCGTAGCGCTGGGCGGCCCGGTCGAGGACGCCGAGCAGGGCACCGCCCTGGATCCAGGCACGCCGCCTGGCCGGGTCGACACGAACGCCGGTGAGCGGGGTCAGATCGATCATGAGGCCGTCCTCCGGGACGGCGAGGCCGATCGAGCTGTGCCCGCCACACCGCACGCCGATCTCAAGGTCGAGCTCGCGTGCGGTGCGCACCGCGGCCACCACGTCCTCGACGCTCGCCGCACGGATGATCATGCGTGGCCGCCGATCGATCATGCCGTTCCACACCGTCGGGACTCGTCGTAGCCGGCGTCGCCGGGGCGGCGCAACTGGCCGTCCAGCCTGTTTTCGATGCTGGGTGTGATCGCTATTGTCATGACCATGAGCCTGGCAGCGAATCGGCACCCTCGATAAGGTCCGATTCGATGGCGAAGCCCAGGACCAATTCGCGGAGCTCGCGGAGCCACGAGCGGAGCTTGCGGAGCGAGTCATCAAGCGGAGCATCGAACACTTCGCGGGTGGCGGACCTGCTGATCGATCTTCGGCGCAGCGGCGGCGAGGCACTGCACCGGCAGATCGAGGCGTCAATCAGGGACGGGATCCGGACCGGGCGGCTGCGCGTAGGGACGCCGTTGCCGCCGAGTCGTGCGCTCGCCGCCGATCTCGGGGTGTCCCGCGGCGTGGTCGTCGAGGCGTACCAGCAGCTCGTCGCCGAGGGCTACCTGACCAGCCGAGCCGGTGGGTACACCGAGGTGGCGATCGACCAGGAGCCGGTCGCCACCTCGGCGTCCGTGGCCGAGCCGGTGCGGGCGCCGCTGATTGACTTCAGCTATGGCCGATCGGATGTGACGCACTTCCCCAGAACCGTGTGGCTGCGTTCGATCCGCAAGATACTGACCGAGGCTCCCAACGAGCTTTTCCTCTACCCGAGCAGGCGCGGCACACCGGAACTGCGTCAGGCGCTCGCCGATTACCTGAACCGGGTACGCGGCGCCTCGGTCGACCCGGACCAGGTGGTGATCGTCAACGGATACGCGCAGGGGATCGCGTTGATCATCTCGGTGCTGGCCGCGGCCGGGGCGCGGCGGCTGGCCGTCGAGGATCCGTCGTCCGACGACGACGCCCGACCGATGGCGTTAGCCGCCGGGCTTGAGGTGGTCGGGGTGCCAGTGGGCGAAGAAGGCATTCTGGTCGACGCGCTCGACCGCACCGACGCCGACGCCATCGTGCTGACCCCGTCGCACCAGTGGCCGACCGGCGGGGTGCTCTCCGCCGAGTCCCGGGCGGCCGTGCTGCGCTGGGCATCGCGGCGGGGCGCCGTGGTCATCGAGGACGACTACGACGCCGAGTACCGCTACGACAGGGCGCCGATCGGGGCAATCCAAGGCCTTGCGCCGGATCAGGTGATCTACGCCGGTTCCGCCAGCAAAACTCTCGCGCCCGGCCTACGCATGGGCTGGCTGGTCGTGCCGCGCACCCTCGTCGACGCGGTAGCCGAAGCGAAGATCACCGCCGATCGCGGCTCGCCGACATTGGACCAACTGGTGTTCGCCGACTTCTTGGCCCGCGGCGAATTCGACCGCCACCTGCGCCGCATGCGCCCGGTCTACCGCCGCCGCCGCGACGTGCTTGTGGCCGCGTTGCGCGAAAAGGCCCCGGCCCTTCGCCCAGCCGGGATCGCCGCCGGCCTGCACTTGGTCACCTGGCTACCGTCCGATGTAGACGAATCCGCGGTCGTCACCGCCGCGGCCGCCCGCGGCGTGGCCGTGCACGGTGTCAACCCGTACCGGCTGTCCGGCTCCTGCCTCGGCGGCCTGATCTTCGGCTATTCCTCGCTGTCCGAGCGATCCATCGTGGACGGAGTCGCCCTGATCGCCGACGCTCTCGCCAACGTGCGCACCTAATGCCGCCCATGGACTCCAAGAGATCGCCGCGACATGGCCAACTACCAAGTACCCCGGGTCTCAATACCGTCTGGACCGACTACGCCTGACCGGCGCCGAGGCCGGCAGCTCGCAGCCGGTCTCGGTCTCCAGATACCGCAACACCAGCTGCTGAGCGCGTGGCACGGACAGGCTTGAGTTCCGGCCCACGATGTGCAACCCGTACGCATCCTCGAGAGCGACGGCATTGGCGGCGACGTCGCCGATCGAGCCGCGTAGCGCGAACGCGCCGGTATCGCGACCGTGCGCGAGGGCGGCCGAGTACAGCGACACCTCGCGGTCCCACAACGCCGTCATCAGAACCGCGTGGGTACGACTGCGGGAGGCGTGCAGATGCGTCTCGTACAGGACCCGAGACACCGGATCGTGTTCGTCGGCTGGCATACCCGCTTCGACGAGCCGGACCAGGCGGCGGCGCGGGTCGGCCTCGGACTCGGCTGCCCGCGCCCGCGCCCAGTAGAAGCGGTCCACCGCGTCCTGGTGTACTTCGAGGACCAGGACGTCGAGGTCCGGGTAGTAGTAGCTAACCGAACCCGCCGACAGTCCGGCTTCCTCGGCAATGTCACGCACCCGGAGTCCGGTCATTCCGCGCCTGACGATGGCCCGCCCCGCCGCCGTCACCAGCTCGTCACGCCGCCGCGCCTGGTCCTTGGGTCGTGCCATGTTCGCCATTATTGATGATCTGCATCAAGAAATCGAACGAGCCACTATGTCGATAAGCTGTTTCAAGGTCTTGCACATGCGGCCAATACCGCGCATTCTTTGCGGTGTATCGCAAAGAATGTGGAGGAGCGGGATACTGACCGCACGTGAGAAAGGATCGATGTGAGCTCCCATCATCCCGACACGGTCATCGTCAACGCCGAGGTCTACTGCGGTGTCCGGGGCGCGACGTCGGTGGCGATCTCAGGCGGCCGCATCCAGGCGGTCGAGGCCCGGCCCCTGAACGAACTTGCCGGACCGGGCACGGAAGTGATCGACGCCGGTGGCGGCACCCTGCTCCCAGGCTTCACCGACGCGCACGTGCACCCCCTGGCCGCCGGAGTACAGCTGCTTACGTGCGACCTGTCCCGCCTGCCCCATTCGGTCGATGCCTACCGGTCGGCCATCCTCGAATATGCCAACGCGCATCCCGACCTGGATTGGATCAGCGGCAACGGCTGGTACGGCGACACCTTTCCGGGTGGTCTGCCCCACCGGCTGTTCCTCGACGAGATCCTGCCGGACCGGCCGGCGGTCTTCATCAGCCACGACGCGCACGGGGTCTGGGCCAACAGCAGGGCCCTTGAGCTGGCCAAGATCGACGACCGGACACCCGACCCGGTGAACGGCAGGATCAACCGCGACGCGGACGGACACCCGACCGGAGTCCTGGTCGAACGGGCCGGTGACCTCGTCACCTCACTCCTGCCTCCGGTGACCGTCGAGTTCGCGGAAGAGGCACTCCTCGCCGTACAACGACATCTGCATTCGGTGGGCGTCACCGGCTGGCAGGATGCTTGCGTCGGACCGCTATGGGGCTTGCCCGACCCGCTGCCTGCCTACCTGAAACTCGCCGCCGACGGCAGGCTGACCGGCCGGGTCGTCGGAGCCCTGTGGTGGTTCGCCGACAAAGGCCTCGATCAGCTCGACTCCCTCGAGCAGCGCCGCTCCGACAGCTCCGTGGGGCTATTCCGCGCGACCACGGTGAAGATCATGCAAGACGGTGTGTGCGAAAACTGCACGGGTGCCATGCTTGAGCCCTACGCCGGGAATTTCCACCATGGAACCGGCACCGGCATGTCCTTCATCGAGCCGGACGAGCTCAGCCGGATCTGCCAGGAGCTCGGCCGCCGTCGGTTCCAGATCCACATGCACGCGGTGGGCGATCGGGCGGTCCGGGAGTGCCTCGACGCCCTGGAGGCGGCTCGCCGCGCGGAGCCTCGGCACGACAACCGCCATCAGATCGCGCATCTCGACGTGGTGGCTCCCGCCGACGTGCCACGGTTCGCGGAACTCGGCGTCATCGGCAACATCCAGGCACTGTGGGCACGGCGGGACAAGGAGATCGTCGAGCGCAAACTGCCGTTGCTCGGCCGGGACCGGGAACCCCACCACTTCCCGTTCGGCGCGATCCATCGCGCGGGCGGGCGGCTGGCGATGGGCAGCGACTGGCCGGTCACCGACCCCAACCCGTTGTTGGCCATCTACACCGCGGCGAACCGCCTCGGGCCACCCGAGGACCCGCACGCCGTTGGCGACGACGTCTTCACCGAACCCCTCGAAGCGGAACAGGCGATCGACCTGCGCACCGCCCTCGACGCCTACACGGCCGGTTCCGCCTACGCCAACCACGCCGAGCACGAGGTGGGAGCCATCGCACCGGGCATGCTCGCCGATCTTGTCCTGCTCGATCGCCCGATCCTGACCGGCGAGCGCGTCAGCGCGGCGAAGGCGGCCCTGACGCTGGTCGAGGGCCAGGTGGTGTACCGCGACGGCTGACCACTTGCCCTCCCGCACCGCGTGGGCGGATGCGGAAGATCTGGCGTCGAGAGTGGACGGCCCTACCAGAAAAGATCAAGTCGGCATCACGCGTCGGTTCGGCGTAGGACTGCGCCTCGGCGATAGGAGGGCTGTAGTGCATGTGAGTATCCGATGGCCTAGACCAGAAAATGATGTTTGTGACCACGTCCAGGTGAGCCGAGACTCAGTGCCAACGTGAGCCGGACGGAGGCACCTGATGAACGACGTTGAACGCACCGAGTCTCTTGAGGTCGAGGTCCGCACGATCGACCACATTCCCGAGGATGAAAGGCATGGCCGCGCCCGGAACCTTTTCACGATCTGGTTCGGCTCCAACATCATGCTTCTTACCGTCGCCACCGGTGTGATCGCGACGGCCGTCTACGGACTGCCGTTCTGGGGTGCCCTGCTGGCGTTGGCGCTCGGCAACGTCGTCGGCGGTGTGGTGATGGCGATGCACGCCGCCCAGGGCCCACAGATGGGCGTCCCGCAGATGCTTCAAACCCGTGCCCAGTTCGGCTCGTTCGGCAGCCTGTTGGTGGTTGTGCTGGTTATCGTGATGTACGTCGGTTTCTTCGCATCGAACTTGGTGCTCGGCGGCCAGGCGGTATCCCGGTTGCTGGGGCTGGACGAGCGGCTCGCCATCACGTTGATCGGCCTTGTCAGCGTGGCGGGCGCGGTGGTCGGTTACCGGCTCATCCACGCCCTCACCGGGTTGATGTCCGTGGTCGCTGGACTCACACTCGCGCTCGCCTTCGTCTGGATGCTGTTCGTTAACGGTGTTCCCGAGGCCACCTTCGGTGCTGGAGGATTCAGTTGGCTCGGCTTTATGGGCACGCTCTCGCTGGCCGCTCTGTGGCAGATCGCCTATGCGCCCTACGTTTCGGACTACACGCGATACATGCCGAGGGACACCGGGGTTCGCCCCGCCTTCTGGGCGACCTACGCCGGGGCCGTGCTGGGCTCCCTGCTGCCGATGGTGCTCGGAGCTGTCGTGGGGGCGGCCATGCCGGATGCCGAAACGGTCAGCGGCCTGGCAGAGCTCGTGAACGGCATTGGTGCGGCAGTGATCGCGGTATTCGGAATCGGGATCGCGTGCACCAACGCGATGAACCTGTACTGCGGAGCGCTGTCAGCGATGACGGTCGGCCAGACCATCTTCCCCCGTTGGATGCCACAGGCGGGGTCTCGCGCGATTGTCGCCTCTGTACTGTTCGCGGGTGCGTTGCTGATGGCCCTGGCTGGCAAGGATGACTTCCTGGTCAACTTCACCAACTTCATGCTCCTGCTGCTCTGTGTCCTCGTGCCGTGGACCGCGATCAACCTCGTCGACTACTACGCCATCAAGCGCGGCCGCTACGACATCAAGTCCTTGTTCCGGCGCGACGGCGGCATTTACGGCACCTTCAACCGCGTGGCCGTCGTGTGCTACTTCCTCGGCATCGCCGTTCAAGTGCCTTTTCTAAGCACCCCGATTTACACCGGGCCGATCGCGACCGCCATCGGCGGGGTCGATCTTTCCTGGATTGTTGGTCTCGTCGTGATCAGCCCGCTCTACTACGTGTTGATGCGCGCCGTCGGCAGGGGACCGGCCCCAGACTCCACCGCCACCACGTCCAGCCCCGTTGTCACTGAAGGAGCACCACGATGACCAAGACGCATGCCGAATGGCAGCAGCTTGCCGCGGCAATCACCCCTCGGCGCGACCTCTGGGTGGACGGTTCGTTCCGCGAGGCTGGCGACGGGCAACGCTTGCCCACGCTCGACCCGGCCACCGGGCGGGTACTTGCCGAGGTGGCCGCCGCCGGCGCGGCCGATGTCGACGCGGCCGTGGCGGCAGCCCGCGCCGCGTTCGAGGAACGCCGCTGGAGTGGCCTGGCGCCGTCCGAACGCAAGGCGATCCTGCTCCGACTCGCCGACCTGGTTCGCCAGCACGCCGACGAGCTGGCGGTCCTGGACTCCATGGACGGAGGCAAGCTGATCACCGACACGTCCACCGTGGACATTCCGGGGTCTGCCGCCATCCTGCAGTGGTACGCCGAGGCCGCTGATAAGCAGTACGGAGAGATCGCGCCGACCGGGGACGGCGACCTTGCCATGATCAGCCGGGAGCCGCTCGGTGTCGTCGCCGCGGTGGTGCCGTGGAACTTCCCGCTCGAGATGGGGATGTGGAAGATGGCCCCGGCGCTCGCCGCCGGAAACTCGGTCGTCCTCAAACCTGCCGAGGAGGCACCGCTATCCTCACTCCGCTTCGCGGAACTGGCCAAGGAGGCCGGCCTGCCCGACGGCGTGCTCAACGTCGTTCCCGGTGCGGGGGAGGTAGCCGGCAAGGCGCTCGGCCTGCACACCGACGTCGACGTAGTGACATTCACCGGCTCGACGCCGGTCGGGAAGATGTTCCTGGAGTACGCCGGGCGTTCCAACATGAAGCAGGTCTGGCTGGAGTGCGGCGGCAAGAGCGCGAACGTGGTCTTCGACTCCGTGGCCGACCTCGACACCGCCGCGGACGGGGTCTGCTTCGGCATCTTCACCCATGCCGGACAGGTTTGTTCCGCGAACTCGCGACTGTTGGTGCACCGGTCCGTCAAGGACGCCCTGTTGGGCAAGGTGCTTGGGCGCGCCGCCGCGCTCCGGGTGGGGGATCCGCTCGATCCGGCCTCCAAGATGGGGCCGTTGATCACCGAAGAGGCAGTCACCCGGGTGTGCCGCCTGATCGAAGCCGGACGGTCCGAGGGCAAGTTGGTGCTCGGAGGCGAGCGGCCAGCCGATCTGCCGACCGGGGCGTTCCTCCAGCCAACGATCTTTGATGAGGTGCAGCCGGGTTCTCGGCTCGCCCGTGAGGAGATCTTCGGGCCCGTGCTCAGTGTGACCGCGTTCGATAACGAGGACGAGGCGATCGCGCTGGCCAACGACACCAAGTACGGTCTCGCCGCCTCGGTGTGGTCCGACGACATAAGACAGGCACACCGAGTCGCCGGCCGGCTGCGCGCGGGGACCGTCTCGGTCAACACCGTCGATGCGCTGGACGTGCTGACACCGTTCGGTGGTTTCGGCGAATCCGGCTTCGGGCGTGACCTGTCGCTGCACGCCTTGGACAAGTTCACCGCACTCAAGACCACGTGGCTGAAGTACTCATGAGCACGGAGAAGTACGAGACGTACGACGTTGTGGTCGTGGGCGGCGGCACGGCCGGTGCCCTGCTCGCCAGCCGGCTGTCCGAGCACCCTGCCACCTCGGTGGCACTGGTCGAGTGGGGTCCGGACGACCGCGGGGAAGAGCGAGCACGATCGCTGCGCCGTTGGCCGGAGATGCTGGAGGGCGAGTTCGACCTCGACTACCGGCTCGAGCCGCAGGAGCGGGGGAATGCGGGCATCCGGCTGGCTCGCATGCGGTTGCTGGGAGGTTGTTCCAACGCCAACACGATGATCACGTGGCGTCCCCTGCCGGCAGACCTCTCTGAGTGGGTTGCCGCTGGAGCATCGGGATGGGAGCCGGAGACCGTTCTTCCCTACTTCGAGCGGCTGCGGACGACGATCGGCCCGGTCGCCGAGAAGGATCGCAACCCGTACGTCACCGACGTGATCGCGGCCGCTTCCGAGGCGTTCGACCTGCCCGTCCAGGAGCGCTGGAACGACGGGCGGATGGACGGGCGGGTGGAGGGGACCGGGTTCTTCGAGGTCGGCTACGTTCCCGAGACCAACCAGCGCGGTGCCACCTCGTTGGACTACCTCCACCCGGTGATGGACGTGCGCGACAACCTCTCTGTGCTGACCCGCCTCCGGGCCGAGCGGGTGTTGCTGGAGGCCGGACGTGCCGAGGGTGTGCTGGTGCGTGGCGGCGACGGCGCCACTCGAGAGATCCGGGCGGCTCGCGAGGTCGTGCTGTGCTGCGGTGCGGTGGACAGCCCGCGGTTGCTGCAGCTCTCCGGAATCGGCCCCGGTGCGGTGCTGGAGGCCGCCGGTGTCGACGTGTGTGTCGACCTCCCTGGGGTGGGAGAAAACCTGCAGGACCACCCGGAGGGGCTGGCGATCTGGGAGGCGAACAGGACCCCTCCCTCGGTCTGCGCGAGCGGGTGGGATGCCGGGGCGCTGCTGAATCTGGAGGGTGACCCGGGGCAGCCCGACGTGCTCATGCACTTCCCGGTCGAGCCCTGGGCGGTCCATGCCGAGGCGTACGGTGCCGAGTTGCCGGAGCGGATCGTGTCGCTGACTCCTAATGTGGCGAAGCCGGCGAGCCGCGGCCGGATCTGGATCACCTCGGCGGATCCGGACCAGCCGCCGGCAATCGACCCGAGGTACTTCACCGACCATGAGGGGCACGACGAGCGGATGCTGCTCGCCGGGGTGCGAGCGGCCCGACGGATCGCGAGGCATGAACCGTTCGCGTCCTGGCGCCTCCGCGAGGTCTTCCCCGGACCCTCGGTGCGGTCCGACGCGGAACTTTCCGAGGTGGCTCGCGCCACCCACCAGACTGTCTACCACCCGAGTGGCACGTGCCGGATGGGCGCGGACGGTGACCCGATGGCGGTGTTGGACCCGAGTTTGCGGGTGCGTGGAGTGGCCGGCCTGCGGGTCGTTGATGCCTCGGTTTTCCCGACTCTGACGTCGGTGAACCCGGTCGGCACGGTGATGGTGGTCGCCGAACGTGCCGCTGACCTAATACATCAAGATTTGCGATGACCTAGTCCAAAAACATCTGTTGGACAGATGGTCCGCTTGCGGTTGCACTGGTCTTAGCCAACGGAGAACGGCCCGAGGGGTCGAAATGACTAGCACCGAACCCCGGGGCACGGAGTGCCGCTCGAAGACGGAGGTTGAGTTGTCGACGGAACAGACGGAACAGATTGAAGTCCTCGTCGTCGGCGGGGGCCAGGCCGGCCTGGCGATGAGTGAGCACCTGAGCAACCACCGCGTGCCCCACCTCGTCCTTGAGCGGCATCGAATCGCGGAGCGATGGCGCTCGGAGCGCTGGGACTCCCTGGTTACGAACGGGCCCGCCTGGCACGATCGCTTTCCTGGTCTCGAGTTCCTCGACGTCGACCCCGATGGCTTCGCATCCAAGGAGCAGGTCGCGGACTACTTCGTTGGCTACGCGACGAAGATCAGCGCGCCGATCCGATGCGGTGTCGAAGTGACGTCAGTGCGAAGGAACTTTGGTCGGCCCGGTTTCCGCGTGCAGACATCGGACGGCGTCATCAACGCACGCTTCATCGTCTGCGCGACGGGGCCGTTCCAGCGGCCCGTTATTCCACCAATCGTGCCGGATGGTGCGGTACCTGTGCAGATCCACTCCAGCGCCTACCGCAACCCGAAGCAGCTGCCCGAAGGTGCCGTACTTGTGGTCGGAGCGGGATCGTCAGGGGTGCAGATCGCTGACGAGCTTCGGCAATCGGGACGGCCGGTTTACCTCTCCGTCGGTCCGCATGACCGGCCACCACGTCGCTATCGCGGGCGGGACTTCTGCTGGTGGCTCGGGGTGCTCGGGAAGTGGGATGCGGAGACTCCTCCCCAGGGCGCGGAGCACGTCACCATCGCGGTCAGTGGAGCGAATGGCGGTCACACCGTCGACTTCCGTGACCTGGCCGCCCGTGGGGTGCAGCTCGCCGGAATGACCGCTTCGTTCGACAACGGAACGCTGCGGTTTTCGCGGGACCTGGGTGAGAACATCGCGGGCGGTGACGCCAACTACCTGTCGTTGCTCGACGAAGCGGACGCCTATGTGGCGCGTAACGGCCTCAGTCTGCCCGAGGAACCGGGAGCCCGCGCTCTCGGGCCAGATCCAGAGTGCGTGACGAACCCGCTCGTTGAGCTCGACCTCGCTGACGCCGGTGTCACCTCCATCGTCTGGGCGACGGGCTTCGCCACCGAGTACGGCTGGCTCCAAGTTGATGCGTTCGACGAGGACGGCAAGCCAAAGCACCGACGTGGCGTCTCGTCTGAGCCGGGTGTCTATTTCCTGGGACTCCCGTGGCTGTCTCGGCGTGGCTCGAGCTTCATCTGGGGAGTCTGGCACGACGCCAAGTTTCTGGCCGACCACATCACGACCCAGCGCGGCTACCTCGCCTACGGAACCAGAGACGGATCGAGCGATGGCGTGCGCCCGGCCGCTGACTTTTCGGAAACCATGTTGGGAGCCGCCAAATGAACGCTCAAATTCTCGCCGGCGGACACACTCGGATCCGCCCGTTCAACACCCGCGAGACCTACCCGGAGCAGGACCTCGACAACGACCTGTGCCAGGCAGTGGTGGCCGGTAACACCGTCTATGTGCGCGGACAGATCGGTCAGGACCTCGACACCAGCGAATCGGTCGGCATTGGCGACGTGGTAGCTCAGACAGAACAGGCCATGGCGAATATCGACATGCTCCTGAAGGAAGCAGGGGCGCGGATGGAACACCTGGTCAAACTGACGATCTACCTCGTCGACCCACGTTTCCGAGCGCCGGTGTACCGCACCATCGGCCGGTGGACTCGCGGCGTGCACCCGATCTCCACTGGGCTGGTCGTTTCCGGGCTGGCCCGCCCGGAGTGGCTTGTCGAGGTGGACGCGATCGCCGTGATTCCGGGGGAGGAGCGATGACATTCTCAGTGCTGGGCACCGACGGCAACGGCGCCGTCGGAATGGCCGTATCGTCCTCGAGCCCCGCTGTGGCCGCCCGCTGCGTTCACCTGCGCTCTGGGGTCGGCGGCGCCAGCTCTCAGAACATCACCGACCCACGACTCGGCACCCGGCTCCTGGACGCGCTGGAGCGGGGCCTTGCCCCGGAGAAGGCACTGGCCGAGGTCACCGAATCGGCCTCAGACATCGACTACCGCCAGCTTACGGTTCTCGACCTCGCCGGTGCGGGTGCGATCTACTCGGGACGCCGTGCCCTCGGCATCGTCGGCGAGCACAGGGGTCGGTCTGTCGTCGCGGCGGGCAACATGCTCGCCGACGCCGCGGTGGTCGATGCGGTCGCTAGTGCATTCGAGAACGCGGAAGGTGACTTGGAGCTCCGGCTGCTCGCTGCCCTGGAGGCTGGCGTTGCCGCCGGCGGCGAGCAGGGTCCACTGCACTCCGCGGGCCTGTCCGTGGTGCGTGAGGTGCCGTGGCGCGAGACGGACCTGCGGGTGGACTGGCACGACAATCCTGTGCACGAACTGCGCCGGCTGGTGGAGCTGTGGCTACCGCAGCGCGACGATTACGTCATCCGTGGGCTGCGGCCTGGCGACGCACCGTCGTACGGCGTCCCGGGGGACGAGTGATGGTCGCGAAGGAGCACGCCGCCGGAGTGGTCTCAGCGGCCCGCGATCGGCTTGTCCGACTCTCCGAACAGTTGCACGCCCATCCCGAGACTGCCTGGGAAGAGCACCGCGCGGTGCGGTGGGTCGGCGACCTGTTGTCCGAGGGTGGATTCGAGGTCGAGGTCGGCTACCTGGGACTGGAGACAGCCCTGCGTGCGACATACGGATCGGGGCCGTTCCGCCTCGGCCTGTGCGCGGAGTACGACGCCCTTCCCGGCCTCGGCCACGCTTGCGGGCACAATCTGATCTCCGCCTCCTCGGTAGGGGCAGCGCTCGCGCTCGCGCCGCTGGCCGACGAGCTGGGAATCACCGTCGAGATATACGGCACGCCCGCGGAAGAGGGCGGCGGCGGCAAGATCGAGATGCTGGACCGCGGTGCGTTCCACGGTCTCGACCTCGCGATGATGGCCCATCCGGCACCGGTCGACGTCGCCGAGGCGCGGCCGTTCGCGGTCTCCCACTCCCACGTCTCATACCGGGGCAAGGCAGCGCACGCGGCGGCCTATCCGGAGCAGGGGGTTAACGCCGCCGATGCGTTCACCGTGGCTCAGGTCGCGGTCGGTCTGCTTCGCCAGCAGCTCCCACCCAGCGTCCGGGTGCACGGGGTTGTGACCAACGGCGGTGCGGCCCCCAATGCGATCCCGGAGCTGACCGAGGGGCGATGGTACGTGCGTGCGGAGTCTCTGCAGGAGCTCGCCGAGATCGAGGAGCGGGTGTGGCGGTGCTTCGAGGCGGGCGCGGTCGCTACCGGATGCGAGCTCTCGGTGGAGCCGGAGAGCAAGCCGTACGCCGAGTTCCGTGCCGACGACTCCGCACTGGCGGCGTACCGACGCAATGCCGAGGAACTGGGACGGGTGTGCTCAGCCGGCGCGACGGCCTCGCGGATGAACCGCGCATCCACCGACATGGGCAACGTGTCACAGGTCGTGCCGGCGATCCACCCGTATATCGGTATCAACTCACTGCCGGCGTTGAACCATCAGCGTGAGTTCGCCGACCACTGCGTCGGCGAGGATGCCGAACTGGCGATCCGAGACGCCGCGACCGCTCTGGCGTGGACAGCGATCGACGTTGCCACCAAACGCGGAGGCGGGCATGATGGCGCGCGATGACTGCACGGCACGTCTGGAGCACGACTTCCTTGGCGAGCGGATGATTCCGGGCGACGTCTACTGGGGTGTGCACACCTCGCGGGCGCGGGACAACTTCCAGATCAGCGGCGTGCCTCTGCATCGACACCCCCAGCTAGTCGCCGCACTCGGTGCGGTGAAGCGGGCCGCTGCGCGCGCCAATCACGACCTGGGCCTGCTCGACAATGACGTGGCAGGGGCGATTGACCGAGCGTGCCAGGAGGTGCACGCCGGCAGGCTCGACCGACACTTTGTCGTCGATGTTATCCAGGGTGGCGCTGGCACCTCGACGAACATGAATGCCAACGAGGTAATCGCGAATCGCGCCCTGGAATTCCTCGGTCTGGCGAAAGGTGACTACCACGTGGTCAACCCGAACGACCACGTGAACCGCAGCCAGAGCACCAACGACGCCTACCCAACCGCGGTGAGGCTGGCGTTGTCCGTCGAGCTTGCCCGACTGCGCGGTGCCGTCGAGAGGCTCGTCGCGGCTCTCAACGCGAAGGCGGAGCGGTTCGCCACCATCCCGAAGATCGGCCGAACCCAGCTGCAGGATGCCGTCCCTATGACCGTAGGGCAGGAATTAGGTGCCTGGGCCGCGACGCTGCGCGAGGAGCTGGCACGCATCGACGACGTCCGCCAACTTCTCCACGAGGTGAACCTCGGCGGCACAGCCATCGGCACACGAATCGCGACGCACTCTGGCTACCGCGAAGCCGCGATCCACCACCTCGCCGAACTCACCGGGCTGCCGGTTGTATCCGCGGTCGACCTCATCGAAGCGACCTCGGACGTGGGCTGCTTCGTCCAGGTATCCGCAACCTTGAAGCGTACGGCAATCAAAGTATCGAAGATCTGCAACGACCTGCGCCTGCTGTCGTCCGGTCCGCAGGCCGGACTCGGTGAGCTGCGACTGCCGGCGCGCCAAGCCGGGTCGAGCATCATGCCGGGCAAGGTCAACCCGGTCATTCCGGAAAGCGTGAACCAGATTGCCTTCTCGGTCATCGGCAACGACGTCACCGTCACCCTCGCGGCCGAGGCGGGCCAGCTACAGCTCAACGCCTTCGAGCCAGTGATCGCCCACACGCTCCTGGAAGGCATCGACTGGACGGCACGCGGCCTTGACATCCTGCGCACCCTTTGTGTCGAAGGCATCGAAGTCAACCGCGACCACCTCGCCCGAATCACAAGCAACAGCGTTGGCGTCGTCACCGCACTCACACCCCACATCGGATACGCCGCGGCGGCGATCATCGCGCGACGGGCGCTCGCCGGAGAAGGAACGATCCGCGAATTGGTGCTCAGCGGCGGATACCTCGCGGAGGAGCAACTCGACGAAGTACTCGTGGTGGAGAAGCTGACCGGCACCCACACCTAGCTGATGACGAAAGTTGCCTCGAATCGCCCGCTGGTTCTTTGCTCAGGCCATGTTCAACGTCCAGGTCAACTCGCCGTCGACACCACGGTCGCGGAAGGTCGCGGCTACGTTGAGCAGACGTGGTGACAGCATCTCGATGTCGGGGGCGCACGGGCGAGGCACCGGAACCGACTCGACGGCGAGGTGCCACTCGCGCGGACTCACCCCGGCGTGGTGCGCCTCGTCCGCGACGCGCTCGACCTCCTCGAGGTAGGTCAGGTCGGCCTCACCCACCGCGATGGCCTCCTGCGGCGTGAGAATCGGTCCGTGACCCGGCACGACCCAGCGCGGATCGAACCGTCCCACGGCGGCCAGCAGCCGCTCGGTCGAACGCCGCGCCTCGGTTAACGACCACCACACCATCGGGTGCTGTGACTTCATGAGATAGTCGCCCACCGCGAACAACCCCTCCTCCTCGATGAAGAGGCCGAGGCCGTCGAAGGCGTGACCACGCGCGCCGACCGTGCTGACGTGCAGATCACCGACGGTGAAGCGCTCGTCGGGCCCAACCACTTGGTCGACGCGCAGGTTCGGGCGTAGGTCCAGCCCCCACTTGGCGCCCTCGACGGCCAGGTCTCGCGAGGCGGAGCCGTCGGCCAGCCGGGCAGCGCCTTCCGGGCTCATGACGACGTGCGCGTCCGGGAAGAAGCCGACGCTGCACACGTGGTCGATGTCCGCATGTGTGATCAGCAGGGTCGTCGTTGTGCCGCCGATCGAGTCGCGCACGGCCTCGATGTCGTGGCTGTTCCAACACGAGTCGATGACGACCGCGTGGTCGGGGCGCCGGATCGTGATGCAGTTGCACTGCCACACTGTGCTCTGCACATGCGTCACGGTGGGGCTCAGCTCGGTGCGCCGCCCTGGGGTCGTCGCTTTCGCCGTGAAGGTCGCGGTGCGTGCCTCGGCTGCGTTCGACTCAACCGGGCGCGTGGTCTGCGTCGTCATGTCTTCCGTTCCGGTCGCGCACGGAGTCGTACGCTTCCTGATCCGTGGTAGATGCCCCGTCACCAGGCAGCCGACCGCCATGTTACCTCGCGACGTCACGCTCGCCGTGTCCGTGACGCCCGAGGCGTGCCTGCGATCTGCCGTAGACCAAGCTTGCGTGCAAGCTCGGCCGGTGTAAAACGCCTACTGTTGATGCGCTGCATCGCATTCTTCGATGCGGCGACTGGAGTGTGGTTTCGGTGCCACCGATTTCTGTTGTTGTCCAAGCCGTCGAGCTGCCAGGAGACTGTGGTCAGTGCCGTACATCCAGGAGGGTCCCCATGACCTTGAGCGTTGCGCTGACACAGATGGCCTGCACCGATGGGCAGGACGAGAATCTCCGCCGTGCCGAGCGACTGATCCGCGCGGCGGCGGCCCGCGGCGCCGAGCTGGTGCTCCTCCAGGAGTTGTTCGCCGGTCCGTACTTCTGTCAGGAGAAGGATCCAGCCCACTTCGAGCTCGCCTGTGAGATTGACCGGTCGCCGGTGGTCGCGCGGATGGAGTCGTTGGCCCGGGAGCTTGGCGTAGTGCTCCCCGTCAGCTTCTACGAGCGCACTCCTCATGGTCTGTTCAACTCCATCGCTGTCATCGACGCTGACGGAAGCCGGCTCGGGGTTTACCGCAAGTCCCATGTGCCGAATGACCCCGGATACTTCGAGAAGTTCTATTTCGCCGACGGGGACACCGGCTTCCAGGTCTGGGATACCGCGATGGGCCGCCTCGGCGTGGGGATCTGCTGGGACCAGTGGTTTCCGGAGGCGGCTCGGGCGATGACCCTCCAGGGTGCCCAGGTTTTGCTCTACCCGACGGCGATTGGGAGGGATCCGCTGTATCCAGGTGGTAGCCCGATGGCGCAGTGGTTGCGTTGCATGCAAGGGCATGCTGCTGCCAACTTCATGCCCGTGGTGGCGAGTAACCGGGTAGGTGAGGAGCGCACCCGTGACGGAGGGGCGCTCGAGTTCCTTGGCCGCTCCTTCGCCACCGACCACCACGGCGAGGTGCTTGTGCAGGCTGACGAGCGGGGTGAGGGTGTGTTTCTGGCCCGGCTCGACCTGGAGCAGGCAGACCGAGAACGTCGGATGTGGGGTCTTCTCGGTGATCGGCGACCGGACCTGTACGGGGCGCTAACTGTCGGCTGAGCTGCGACCACTCGTGCCCACCGGCCACGTGCGGCGGCGCCGGACGACGACTGGCCGCCGGTGAGAGCCCTGTTCACTCTCCCTGAATTGGTCATCGCGGTCCCGGGGGCTGGCAGCTGTTCTGAGAGCCAGATCCAGGACACTGCCAAGAGGGCGGGGATTCACGTCTCGAATCCGCTCCATCGGGGTGTGTCCGAAACGTGTAAGCCCAGCTGGTCTAGTGCTCGAGCAGCGATCTGGTCGACGACCTGATCGATCGACGTCGGCCGATTGTAGAAGGCCGGTACCGGGTTCACGATTGAGGCGCCTGCGCGCGACAGTTTGAGCATATTCTCAAGATGGATCTCACTGAGGGGAGACTCCCGCGGAACAAGCACAAGGCGGCGTCGCTCCTTCAACGTGATGTCGGCGGCCCGAGTGATGAGATCGCCACCAAGTCCGATCGCTATCGCGGCAAGCGTGCGCATGGAGCACGGCGCGACGACCATCCCGCTCGTCAGAAACGAACCACTGGCGATGCAGGCCGAAAGATCGGTTGGCTTGTACACGGCGTGGGCATACGCCTCGACTTCGGGAACAGCGCAGTCGACCTCGTGCTGGATGGTGCGTCGGCCCCACGGCGATATCACCAAGTGGGACTCGACATCGAGGTCGCGCAGCCGCTCGAGAATACGAACTCCAATTGCCGCGCCCGACGCACCGGTGATCGCGACAACGATCCGTCGTATCTCCATCGTCATTGCCATGGCGACCTTCGGAACTTCCTCGACACCCGTCCAACGAGGTCAACGCAACGGATTGGTGACATAGTCGGTCACGTCAATCTCAGCGTACGGTTCTGGGAGGATGTCCGCGGGTGTAGCCACATCTTCAGCAGCGGGCAAGGTGGCGTCGTAGCCAATTTTCGTAGTGAGCTTCCCCGTTGATTCGTCCCCGTCGTAGTAACCGCTCGGGTCTTCGGCATACCCGCGAACGCCGGGCACAAGAACGATGTCCCGATCAGCCTGGAAGCGTGTGGCCAGTGCCCACAGGACCTTCTTGGGATCAGTGATGTCAACGTCGTCGTTAACGATGACGGCGTGTTTGATGAACACGTCCGATGCCATTGCGATCATCAGCGCACGCTTCGAGTCTCCGTTGTGCCACTTGTCGATCGAGATGACGCACACCATGCCTGCGCCGTCGACGGGGAGATGAGCAGCCGTTACGTCCGACACCTGCGATTGGAGCTTGGCGAGAAGACTCGCTTCCCTCCCCGGATGCAGCCAGAGGTTGCGGTGTTCGGTATGCACCGGGTGAAGGTCCATATAGATCGGGTCCGAACGGTACGTGACCGCATCGATGCGGCACAGTGTGGCCCACGGGTCTGAACCGTAGTAGTAGGAGAACTCACCGTACGGCCCCTCTGCGGCCGTCTCGCCGGGCACTATGTGCCCTTCGAGAACGATCTCCGCCGACGGGGGGACCAGGAGGTCGTTCGACACGCACTCCACGAGATCGACTGTCGCTCCTGTCAACGCGCCGACAACGTCATACAGGTCGCGGGACATGGGGACCTTGGCCTGCGAGGCTAGGTAGACGGCGGGATCGGCGCCGATGATGATGGCGAAGGGGACGGGCTCTGCACGTTGCTTTCCCCGCGAAATGATACGGCCCAAGTCGTGTCCTGGATCCACGCTGACGGTTAGCGTGTCTTTCCCCTGCACCATCAGCCGGTAGATGCCGCCATTGAGCGCGCCAGTCGACGCGTCGCGGACAACGAATACGCCTGAGTTGATGTACTTGCCGCCTTGCTCCGGCGCGTGCACTCCAACCGGCAGCGTTCCGAGATCGATCGAGGCGCTCTTGATGACCTTCTCCTGTACGGGGCCCTGTGCGCATTTGCGAGTGGCGCCGCGCTGATCGAGTCGGGAGGCGAACTCGGCGACCGTCTGCTGGGCCGTCGAATCTCGATCCATCCCGAGGGCCAAGGCGGTGCGTGCCTTAGTCCCAAACACGTTTATGACCACCGGCATGTCGTGTCCTTCCACGTTCTGGAAGAGCACGACCCGGTCGTCTACGTTCTCGAGTTTCTTGACGACTGTGCCGAGTTCGAACTCGGTCTTGACTGATCGCTCGACAACTGCGATGCCCTCGTCCTCGGTCTGCCGGAGGAGGTCGAGGAATCCGCGGAGGCCTTGGGCGTCGTGCATGGTGAGTTTTCTCCGATCTAGGACTTCGCATCAGTTTCGAGTAGCGAGCGCGCACCTGCAAGTCCTGACGCGATCGCGCCATCCATCCAGTTCAGTCCCGAGCTGACGTCAGCGCCGGCGAACGACAGGCCGGGTTGCGTTGCCGTTGAGATGTCCAGGTCTCTGGACATCTCGTGTGGGCGACGGTAGGTCCAGGCGCCTTGGAAGTAGGGATCATGTGTCCATTCGTGGGTTCGTATGGATACGAGTGCGAGGTCCGGGTTCAGTTTCTTCAGTGCGGCTTCCACCGCTGCTTGGCTGGGGGCTTCGGGTGCGATGCGGGTGTAGGCGCCGAGTAGTTGCCCTCCCGGCACTTTGGTGAAGGTGAACACTAGATTGAGTGCTTCGTCGGGTGGCATGATCGCCTGAAAGCCTGGCGCGTCTCCGGCGACGTGGATGATGAGCTTGTGCCCGCCCTTCGCGCCCCCGCTCTCCGCCAACGAGGCACGATGGGCCGCGCCGGCCAGCGGTGGCTCGAATTCGATGCTCTTCCACGTGTTGATCGGGGCAGCAAGGATGACATGGCGCGCTTGGATAATCTCTGCGGTACCGAGGGTGACCTGTGACTGCCCGGCCGCGTGCTCGATCTTCGTGACCGGTGCCGACATCAGGATCTCACCGCGGATATCTCTTGATACGGCGTCAACCAGCTGAGTTGTGCCGCCGGCAATTCGGCCGCCCTCGAACATGCTCAAGAATGCCCGTGCGACCCCTCCGGCACACGACCACCAGTGTGCGAACGTCCCAAGCCCGGCATCTTCATTGGTTTCTCCTGTCAGCGCGGGCAAGTAACTGTCCGCCCAGTCGCGTTCCCGATCTGTGAGTGTGAGCTGACCCAGACGGTCAGCTATCGACAGACCGTCGAGTGCTCCGAGCTCAGGCGAATGCGGGGTGGCACGTTGCGGATTAGGGAATGCGCTCTCAGTTCCCCCCAATAACTTGGTAAGTAGTCCCATGAGCACCGACTCGTCCTCGTCATATGGCACGGCACGGTACTGGCTTCCGTCCCGGACGAGTGCTACCTCGGGTCGTGGATCAGGTACGTACTCCAAACCGTACCGAGTCATCTCGGCCCAGAGATGCGGATGTGTCCAGTGCACCCAGGTAGCACCAAGCTCCACATCGTCGCGCCCGCCGTAAGATACCGTCATCATCCTTCCGCCCAAGCGAGATGACGCCTCACACAGGCAGACGTGCAGGCCTCGCTGACTGAGTTCCCGCGCCGCGATGAGACCGGCGATACCGCCACCTACCACGACAACGTCACATGCCTTTGCCGGCCGCATTAGCCCGCGCCCCCCGCGATGTTGAGCATGACGTGCTTGACCGTCGTGTAATCCTCGAGAGAGTACATTGACTGGTCCTTGGCACTGCCGGATTGCTTGAAACCACCGTGTGGCATTTCCATCGCCATGGGAAAATGGTCGTTGAGCCACACCGTGCCGAACTCCAACTCGGCCGCTGTGCGGAACAAGCGACCGGTATCACGGGACCAGACCGAAGAGGCCAGACCGTACTCGACCCCATTCGCCCAGCGAATCGCCTCTTCCTCGTCGCTGAACGGCTGAACCGTCACGACAGGACCGAAGACTTCTTGTTGGATGATCTCTGAGTCCTGGCCCGGATTCAACACGACCGTAGGGGTGACGAAGAAACCCCGATCGCCCAGATTTCGGCCACCGGTCAACAGCTCGGCACCAGCGGCCTGCGCACGTTCGACGAATCCGAGAACCCGGTCGCGATGGGTAGCCGAGATGACCGGACCCATCTCGACGTTGGGCACATCTGGTTCACCCACGACCAGGCTTTCCACGGTCGGGATGAAATCATCGAGGAACGAATCGAGCTTGGGCTGAGCTACGAGCACGCGCGTTGCGGCCGTGCAGTCCTGGCCGGCGTTCCAGAAACTACCGACCTTCAGCGTGTGCGCGAGAAGGCCGAAGTCCGCGTCGTCATAGACGATCACAGGCGCCTTGCCGCCGAGTTCCAGGTGGAGCCTCTTGAGGTTCGAAGCACCGTTGCGCATGAGGGTTCGACCCGTTGACACGTCACCGATAAGGGAGATCAGCCGGACCCGTGGATGGCGTACCAGTGCGTCACCCGTGGGCTCTCCGGAGCCGGTAATGACATTGAGGACACCGGGCGGAAGGATTTCCGACGCGATCTCCGCCAGCTTGAGACTCGTCAGCGGGGTCATCTCAGACGGCTTGAGGACCGACGCATTACCTCCGGCGAGCGCCGGGGCGACCGCCAACGCCGCCATCAAGAACGGGTAGTTCCAAGGCGTAATGTGCCCGCACACCCCGACCGGGTCTCGCCGGATCATCGAGGTCTTTCCGGGCAGATACTCGCCGGCTGCCTTGCCTTCGAGTAGCCGCGCCGCACCACCGAAGAACCTGAAGGCATCGGCGCCGTGTGCCACCTCCTCATGGACCGCGCCGACCGAGCGACCCGTGTTACGCGACTCGAGTTCGGCCAGTTCCTGAGCGTTGGCTTCGATCGCCTCGGCGAGCTCCAGCAGTCGGCGCGATCGCGCGAGCGGGGTCAGTGCCCGCCAGACGCGGTATCCATCTTCGGCTGCCTGGACGGCCTCGGAGACTCCTTCGCTGCCGGATTCCGGCACGTAGCCGATAATCTCACCGGTCGCCGAGCTGATGACCGGAAGGAGATCCGCGGAGCCAGCGCGCCATTTTCCACAGATGTGACTGTGGAAAACTGGTACGTCATGCGGTTCTGAAGCGAGCTCGGTGTCGGTCACGACTCACCTCCGGCAATGAACATGATCGCCTTGAGTCTGGACGGGACCGTCCACACCGTTCTGGTGCCGCGTTCTACCGACACAATATCGCCAACATTTGCCGTGACTTTCTCCCCGGTATCAGCTAACTCCATCTGGAGGGTACCTTCGAGTACGTACAGTGATTCCGCGCCCGCGAACGTTACCGGGAAAGGATTCGGAAAATCGCCATCTCCGCATCGCCATATTCCGACACGCACATCTACGCCGTCGGTGCCATTCTCCCGGATCCAACAGACCTCACCTTCCGACCCGTTCGGTGTCTGGTAAGGAACGTACGCCTTCGCCTCGGTGTTTCCTTTTCGGATTGCCTTCCCGGCCATTGCTGCTCCGTTTCCGATTAGGTGAGGTAAAGGTTCGCGGATGTCCTTGCCGGCGCCGACCACATTGGTCACCGCTGGCCGGACGGCTGGGCAGGGGGAGTTTCGTGCGGGGCTTCGTCGAACTCGGAAAGGTCGATCTTGGGAACGCTGCGAGTAAACAACCGTGTCATGTACAGCAGGTATCCGATGCCGATCGCGGCCCACGCAGCTCCGACGATGAAGGCCGTAGCAGACAGGCTGGTCCAGAGCCAGAACACGATGGCGGCGCCCACACCCGGCACGATGCCGTACTTTAAGACGGACATCCGGTCCTTGGTTCTGGTATCGATCAGATAGGTTTTGATGACCGCGAGGTTCACCATCACGTAGGCGAACAAGGCACCGAAGCTGAGGACTGACACCACGGTGGTCAGATCGACAACAAGCGCGACCGACGAGATCGCACCAAGGATGATGATCGCCGGCACTGGTGTGCGGAAACGTGGGTGCAAAGTTCCGAAGAACCGCTTGGAAAGCACGCCATCGCGGCCCATGGCAAACAGGATTCGTGCGCCGCTGGCTTGGGAGGACATGGCGGATCCGACACACCCGGCGACGTAGGCGGCGATGAAGATCGTGTTGAATACGTCACCGCCCACGGTCCGGAACACGTCCGTGGCAGCCGTGTCGACGTTCGTAAAGTTGGTCCAGTCAGGATATGCGAGCTGTGAGAAGTAAACGGCGGTCGTCGCGACTATCCCGGCGATGACGACGGAGATCAGGATGGCGCGTGGCACGGTACGGCGGGGATTCTTGCTGTCTTCGGACAGAGCCGAGATGGCGTCGAACCCGAGAAAGGTGAAGCACAGGATAGCCGCACCGTCCAGGAGTCCGTCAAAGGGAAGCGTCTCGGAGTAGAACGGTGCCATCAGCGAAGGGACGTCTTCTCCGGAGAGCAGACGCGTAGAAAGCACAATGAAGACAAGTATGAAGAGCGCCTGTGCCGTACACAGGGCGAGATTGACACTCGTGACGAGCTTGATCCCGATAACGTTGAGGACCGTTGTAGACACGATCGCCCCGGCGATCCAGACCCAGACGGGAACGCCCGGTAGGAGCTCACCCAGGTACAGCCCGATAACCAAGTAGTTGACCAATGGCAGCAACATGTAGTCAGCCAGGATGGTCCAGCCGGAAACGAACCCGACCCGTTCACCGAATGCTCCCCGAGCATAGGAGTAGGCGGATCCGGCAAAGGGGATCAGCTTCGCCATCCTGCCGTAGCTGTAAGCCGTGAACAGGAGCGCTGTCATGATCACGATATATGCGAGGGGCAGATGACCCTTGGTCAGTTCGGTGCCGACGCCGTAGGTGGTAAAAACACCCAACGGAACCATGTAGGCGAGTGCGAAAAGCACCAGGGAGGGCACGCCGAGCACACGTTTCATTCGCCGCTGCGACGGTGGCGACGCGCTGGTGGTCATCGGTTCCTCCGCTGTTCCTTGAGATCCTCGTCGGGAGCACTTACCCGCGTGGAGCTTCGAATGTTCAGGATGTAGTAGGTGAGCGCTGACACGACGCCACTCGCTAGCCACGACAGATCGACGCCACCGAGCGCTTCCGCTATCGGCCCTTTGAAGGCTGGCAGCCCGCCGTACATCAGAAGCCACCCCGATACGAGTCCGGCGAAGAAAGAGACGAACGCGGTGAAGTCGATGGACCTTGTGGCGCCATGACGTACAGGTACGAAAAGCGCCTTAGTATCGACTCGTCCTCGGGCGATTCGGAAGTAGTACACCAGCGTCGTCCCTGCCCACGCCGCGACCCAGACAGCCGCAGCGGATAGCCAGGTGGTGATGGTGCTCGCGTACTCGCTGAAGAACACGAAGAGCGTGGCGATCACCATGGCGACAGACGCCGCGATGATACTCAGCGCACGTCTGCCAAGCTTGATGTCGAGCGCCTGGGCCGTTACCGAGAAACTGTAGATATTGAAGCTGTTCTTGGCGAGTGGACCGTGGATCACCAGAAGCAGGACAGGGATTGCCAAAACACCATAGTTTTCGACAATGAGCATTCCGGGGTCGGACCCTGGATGCGAGGCGGCGAGCGTAGCTCCCAAAAGCCCCAGCCACAGCACGGGAATGATCTGTCCCATGATCGCGGTGAAGTACAAGCGTTTGGACGGCACCGTACGTGCCACAAACCGCGAGTAGTCCGCCGCGTAGGCGTAGAAGGTAACACCCCAGCCAAAGCCGATAGCCGTCATCACCGCTGACATCGCCGATATTCGCGCCGCGCCTTCCAGGCCGGCGCCGGAATAGGACCAATCGACGCCGATGAAGCCCCAGGCCGTAACGGTCATGAGCAGCAGCACGGCCAGCGTCGGTGGTGTGGTCCACCGCTCGAAGATGGAGATGACCTTGAACCCACCGAGGGCAATCCACAGCTGGAGCGCCATGAGGACGGCCGCGATGGCAATCCTGAGCGCGGTGTTCTCAGCCGACGGGTCGATGAAGCCAACCTCTCCGAAGAGCGTGACCAGAAGGTCTAGTACGACCCAGGTGTTGATGGCGCACCAACCAATCGTGACCGTGGCATGTACCGCGGTCGGAAGGTAGGCGCCGGCGCGGCCAAAAACCGCGCGGGACAGCACCATGGCGGTGACACCGGTGCGTTGTCCGATGAGGACGAACACGCCGAAGATCCCGGCGCCGAGGACGTTCCCAACCGCGAGGACGAGAAACGCATCCCAGAGTCCCAGTCCGAGCGCTATGCCGAGTCCGCCGAGGATCCAGTTCACCGGGGCGAGGTTCACCGCTGCCCAGATCCAGAACTGTCCGGACACATTTGTTGTGCGTGATGCGTCTGGGATCTCCTGAAGGCGTTCCTCAGTGGGGGTGATATGGGAGTCTTGGAGGGTCATGCGCATGCCGCCTTACGTCGTTCGGCTTGGCGGGGTCCTCGCCGAGGGTGACCTTGGATTCATCCGAGACCTGCCGGGCTGTTCAGCCCGGCAAGGTCCAATTTCCTGCCAGTCCACCGAGAACATCGAGCGGCAATACCGCACTTACGACAGGCGTGGGAGGGTTCACTATGACCGATACGCGGATATCAACCACGAGACTGGAGAGCCCGAGTGCTTCGGCACGGCTCATGTCGTGGACGTGAACGAGATACTCGACCATCTGAGTCAAGGCGTTTTGGGTCGCCAGGGTGACATTCTGGAACGAGATTCGATCGTCGTCGTTGTATGCGAGGCCCGTTGTCATCAGGGTCGGTCCCCGGTGGCGGCCAGGGACTGGCTTGTCGATTTTGATAACAGGGAATCGTGGCGTCCAGCGGAGTGACTTGGCCTTCATGACATGGCATCGCAGGAGTATCTTGGCGCGGGTCTCGATCGCCGTCCCGAAACTCTCGCCGTCGCCCTGTGCCATGTGGACATCCCCCAACGACAGTAGGGCTCCTGGGACGTCCACAGGTACGATGAAACGCGTACCGGCAGTCAGATCCTTGGTATCGAAGTTGCCGCCAGTCTCGCGCGCCGGGTTGGTTCGTAGTCCGGAGTTCACGACGTTCTCGGAGTCTGGATACGCGAATCGGTGCGATGGCTGCGGTGTTTCGCCGCCGTCCGCCACGACCTGGCGCTCTCTAGCGAGCATAGCCGCATGCCGTTCCGCGGATGGCGCGACTCCCAGCACGCCGATGAACGGATGCGCCGGAATCGAGGCTCCGGGAAGTTGCGATGAGGTCGCGAAGCCGTTTTCGAGATGCCACTTGAACCCGAACGGCGTCAACACGTGGTGCTGCATAACCCCACCACCGCCAGGAAATATGCTCGACCAGCCCCATTCGTCCGGGACGATGTCGACGATCTCTACTTCGAGTAGATCACCGATCTCCGCGCCATCGACATAGATCGGTCCCGTCAGTGGATGGATCAGATCGAGGTTGGTGCTGGCCTCCACGTCGAACTCACCCGGACCGAGGACCTGGGCGTCGCTCGCGTCTCGAACGTCTAACGCGATGAGCTCCCCAGGGGCCACATGAGCCAGCGGCGTGATGTCGGGATGCCATCTGTTGTGCCCGCCGTCTCGTGCCGTGTGCAGGGACTTTTCGGTATCCAAGCGGATCCATTGCTCGGTTGCGGCGGGCGGACGCCAGTCGTTGAATGAGTCCATGCTCGTTCCTTAGGGGCCGGTTAATTCTTGGCTGGAAACAGGTTGATCTGCCGATCTTGAAGCGGTGGACTTTTCATCGCGGTTCTCCCGGGTGGTGGGTGAGCACGGTCGCCGTCTCGTGCAGCGCGTCGATGAGCGTCGCGGCCTCACCACCGCGCAGCGTGATGCCGTATGTGATCGGCGGGAAGAAGACCCGCAGGTGGGCTCCGGCGTACGGCTCGATCTGCACCAGCCAGGTGCGGTTTTCCGCGTGCCATGTCGCGGAGAAGCTGGTGAGATCGACCGTCCTGACCAGCTTCGCCACGGCCGGGCCATGGAGCTCTGGCCCGATTCCCCCGCGTTCCCAGCCGGCGGTGCGTGACTTGTGAATCCGTAGCCGCAGCGTCACGTCATGGCCTGGCCCGGACATCGCGGGGACGACCGTGCTCACCCGTAGGTGCCGGATGCGGGCCAGCAACATCCGCTGCATACGGAACTCGGTGGCGAATCGCAGGGAATCGTGGGCCAGCACGACGCGGTCCGCGGTCCGGTCCACCACTTTGGCGCCCGCTTCGATGAACGGCCGTACCTGCGCGTCGAGCGGGCGGGCCGGCACCGCAGCCGGGGCGGTCATCGCGCACCGGCCGGTTGCTCGTGGTCGGCGGTGTCCGGCAGCGGTGCCGGGGCGAAGAACGGCACGCGTTTGACGAGCTTCAACCAGACGAACGCGTACCCGAGGATCACGGCCGTGCAGAGCAGCGCTCCGAGCCAGATCGTCGTCCGCATCTCCGCGTCGGGGTGGATGCTCACGATCATCCACACGCAGGCGCCGATGCCGAGGATCTGTGGCACCGGGTACAGCGGAGTCCGGAAGCCACGTGGCGCCGAGGGGTACCGCACCCGCAGCACGATCACGTCCACCTGCGCGAGGATGTAAGAGGTCAGCCACATCACGGTGGCGACAAGGATCAGCGTCAGCACCGCGTCGCTGTCGGCGAAGGTGAGCAGCGCGCCGACAATCAGTGCGGTCACCGCCAGCACCGACACCCACGGCGTGCGAAACCGGGGATGCACCCAGGCGAACACCCGTGGCAACATGCCTTCGCGCGCCAAGCCGTAGAGCATGCGCGGCACGGCAGCCAGGATCGCCGAGACCGAGCTCGCCGCGGCCAGCACCGTCGCAGCGGTCATGACCAGCAGCCCGGCCTTGCCCCCGATTCCGTCGGCCACCAGCAAATGCGGCACGGTGGAGCTCGCCAGCTCGTCCAGCCCGACGTAGCGCAGCGCGGCGAACCCGAACACCATGTCCACGCAGAACACGATCAGCAGGCCGGCGATCATCGCCCGGGGGATGGTCCGCCCCGGCCGCCGGATCTCCTCGCTCATCGGGCAGATGAACTCGATTCCGATGAACAGGTAGGTACCCAGCGCGACGAGGTGCGCCACCTCCAGCCAGCCCCCGGGATTGAACGGCACACTGTCCTGGATCTCCGTGCCGCCGCCCAGCCCGAGCAGTCCTACGAGCCCGAAGCCGATGAGAGTCAGCATCATGGTGCCGGTGACTAGTGCCTGGGCCCGGCCAAAGGAGCGCACGCCGAGCAGATTGATCAGGCAGAAGGTGAGCGTCACGCCGATTGCGAAGCCGGTGGGTGGGATGGCGGGCACGAGTTCGTGGGCCGCCAGTCCACCGACCATCTGGTTGGCTGGTTCAACGGTGGCCACCAGCACGACGTAGCCGGCCAGCACCCCGAAGATCGCGGGTCCCCGGCCCAGCGCGGGAGCCGTATAGGCGCCGATCATCCCAGCGCCGGGGACCAGGTTCGCCAACTCTGAGTAGGAGAAGGCGATGAGCATCATGATAATCAGCGCGGCGAACCCTGCGATGAGGAACGCGGGGCCGCCGGTCCCGAACGCGTTGCCCAGACTGGTCAAGGTCGTCGCCGCGATGACCAACCCGACGCCGGTAGCCAGGGCTCCCCAGAAACCGAGCGCGCGCTGCAGGACTGGCGTGGACATGGCGATCAGCTCCGGACGGTTCCATCGGAGTCGGTGCGCGTCAGCACCTCGCGGAGCGCGACGGTGACGCGGTCCGCTTCGTCCCGGGTGAGTGTCAAGGCGGGCGACAGGACGAGGCCCTGTGCGGAGTCCCGCACGATCACACCGTGCTCGCGGCGTATCGCGTCCGCGATTCCCTGCGGGCCGGGCAGCGGCGTCCGCGTGCCCTTGTCGGCGGTCAGCTCGATGCCGAGCATCATGCCGGCGCCGCGCACCTCGCCGACCACGGGCAGTTCGCTGAGTGACTCGGTGAGCCGGCCGAGCAGGTAGTCGCCGATCTCGGTGGCGCGCCCCACGAGCCCCTCTCGCTCGATGATGTCGAGGTTGGCCAGTGCGACCGCGCATCCGGTCGGGTGCCCGTTGTAGGTGTAGCCCATCGGAAATCCGTGGTCGCGGCCCAAGGATTCGGCGACTTCTTCGCCGGCCAGCACGGCGCCGAGTGGGAAGTAGCCGGAGGTGATGCCCTTAGCGGTGACGACGATGTCCGGCTCGACGCCGAAGTGCTGCGCCCCGAACCACCGGCCCACCCGGCCGTAGGCGGTCACGACTTCGTCGAGGATCAACAGGATCCCGTTGCGACGCAACACTTCCTGTACTCGCGGCCAATAGTCGGTTGGGGGGACGACCATGCCGGCCACGCCCATGATGGGTTCGCCGATCATCGCGGCGATGTTCTCCGCACCGATCTCGGTGATGGTGCGCTCCAACTCGGCAATGCAGAAGTCGGTGCACTCGGTGCCGTTGAAGAGTTCCTGTCGGTACGGCCAGGGCGGGGTCAGGTGCTGCACGTGCGGCAGCATTGGACCGAACCCCTCGTGATACAGCGGGAATCCGCTGACCGCGCTGCCGCCGAAGGCGATTCCGTGGTAAGCGCGCTCACGAGCGAGGATCCAGGTGCGGTCGGTGTCCCCCCGCCGGAAGTGGTGATAGCGCGCCATCTTCAGAGCAGCGTCGATCCCTTCGGAGCCACCGCTGGTGAAATACACCTTGTCGATCGAGCCGGGGGCGAGGCCGACGAGCCGCTGAGCCAGCTCGATCGCGGGCGGGTTCGAGAACTCCCAGAAACTGGTGAAGTACTCGAGCTGCCTGATCTGGGCGGCGGCCACGTCGGCCAGCTCGTCTCGGCCGTGGCCTACCTGGGCGAGCCACAGGCCGCCGGTGGCGTCGAGGTACTCCCGACCGTCCACATCCCACAGTGCGGATCCTTTGCCACGGCTCATAATCACGCGGTGGGTGGCGCTGTGTGGCAGATAGGGGTGAATGATGCGCTGCCTGTCGGTGTTCACCAGGTCGGTCGTCGACGGCTCGGGCGTGGCCGGTGCCAAGGTCATGTTTTCAGGCTCCTTTAATGCTTGATCCAGGTCGTCTCAAGTCCGGTGAATTTCTCCAGGGCATGGGGAACGCCTCGTCCCGAGGCGGCGGGGACGAACGCGCCCTCGAGGTAGGCGTCGGCCGGGGGCGACACCTCGGCGGTTCAGCGAATGCCAGCGAGTGCGACATGGTGATCCTTTCCGGCGCTGGAGGAGGACCCGAAAACCGCTTCTAACTTGAACAGAAAGTCAACTCTTTGTGATATACGCAAGTCAAGACCCAGATTCGAGATTGATAAATTTGAACGCATCCATCAATATGGATTGCGTGGCACGATCGAAGAAGCATCTTGTCCGACGCGAGCAGCTGGTCAACGCGGCGATGCGCGCGATCAACGAGCGGGGCCGGGACAACCTCCGTATCCGCGATATCGCGGCCGAGGCGGGGGTCTCGCCTGGATCGGTGCTCTACCACTACCCGGAGCTCGACGAGCTGATGTTCGACGTGCACCGCACCGTGGTGGAGGGCTTCTACCAGCGACGGGCTCGGTTGGTGGAAGCCGAGACGGAGCCGGAGCGACGGCTGGCCACCGCGATCGACACCGGGCTACCGGCCGGACGTGATGACGACGTCGCCAGGACGCTGTACGAGATGCATGGCCTTGCCGACCGCAGCAGCCTGCACAGCTCCCTGATGACCAGCCTGTTCGACCGGGAGGTCACGCTGTACTCCGCGGTGTTCCAGGTGGGCCAGGCGAGCGGCCGGTTCGTGCTGGCCGAGCCGTCAAGCGTAGCGGCCCGCACCATGGTCGTGCTCGAGGACGGCTTCGGTCTGCACCTACTCAGCAACAACACCTCGGTCGACCTGGCCGGCGCGCGCGCGGTGCTCGGCGCGTACGCCCAGCGGGTCACGGGGTGCGATCTCCAGCTGTAGGACGGGGCGGGTATGGGCGATCCCGGGTTCACGATGGTGCAGCTGCGCTACTTCGCCGCGGCGGCCGAGCTGCGGAGCATGACCGCGGCGGCGAGGCAGTTTTCGGTCACCCAGTCGACCATCTCCACCGCGGTGGGGCAGCTGGAGCGCCACCTCGGGGTGCAACTGTTGATCCGGCGGCATGCCCAGGGCCTCGCGCTCACCGAGGCCGGATCGCGGTTCCTGCAGGAGTCACGGGCGTTCCTCGCCCACGCCCGCGACCTGGTCGATGGGGCCCGAGGGCTGGGGGAGGCGTTGGTCGGGGACGTGACCGTCGGCTGTTTCCAGACCATCGCGCCGTTCTATCTGCCGAGGCTGCTCGCCGACTTCGCCGGGAGGTACCCGGCGGTGCGCGTCTCCCTGCTGGAACAGGAGATCCCGGAGCTGCAGCACGCACTATTCGCCGGCGGGTGCGAGGTGGCGCTGCTCTACGATCTCGACCTCGACGACCAGCTGGACACCGAGCTGCTCACCAAGGCGGCGCCATACGTGATCGTGCCCGCCGAGCATCGGTTCGCCGCCCGTTCGAGTTTGTGGCTGTCCGACCTTGCGGGCGCCCCCCTGGTGTTGCTGGACTTGCCACACAGCCGCGAGTACTTCCAGGCTCTTGTCAAGCGCACCCGCGTGGAACCACGGATCGCCTACCGCAGCTGCAATTTCGAGACGGTACGCGCGCTGGTCGCGGCCGGACACGGCTTCGCCCTGCTCAACCAGTGCCCAGCCGCGGCCACGACCTACGACGGCGGCCGGGTCGCGGCGTTGCCGTTGCTGGACGACATTCCGGCGCTGCCGGTCGTGCTCGCGCGCGTGCGGGGTGTCCGCCCGACTGCCCGGGCGCAGGCGTTCATTGACCGGTGTCGCGCCGTGATCGGCCAGGCGTCTCCCACATAGCACGGCACACATCGATGAACGCCAGCGCCCGGCGGGTGAGCCTGGCGCCCCGCGGATGGGCCACGACAAGCGGTAGGTCGGCCACGTCGTCGGCGATGTCCAGAATCGCCACCCTGCGTCCCTGGAACTCGGTCGGCACCGCGGAGCGCTGGTTGAGCAGCGCGTATCCGTGCCCTGCGGCCACCAGCGCGCGCACGGTCTCGTAATTCGTCGAGCGATACCGGATGTTCGGCTCGACACCGGCCGAAGACATTATCGAGGTGAAGTACTTGGCGCTGTGGGGCAGGTCGAGCAGCACCATGGGTTCCCCGGCGACCTCGGCGAGGTGAACGCGTCTGCGGCGGGCGAGGCGGTGGTCCTCGGCCACGATGACGTGGGCCGGCACCCTGGAGATCACCGCGCGTTCCACCTCATCGCCGAGATCGATGTCGTACACCAGCGCCACCTCGACCTTGCCGTTGACGGTGGCGTCCCGGATCGCCTCGATCTCTCCCTCGAGAAAGGACAGACGTACCTCGGGGTGACGGCTGGCGAACTCGGTGAGCAGCCGGGGCAGGAAGAACGGGGCCAGCGTCGTGAAGTACCCGACGTGCAGGTCGCCGCGGACCTCTTGACCGAGACCGTGGCTCAGCTCGGTGAGCTCACTGACGTGGCCGAGCAGACTCTTGCTCTCGGTGAGGAATCGTTCGCCGGTGCGCGTCAGCGACAAGCCTTTGGCGTGGTGCCGGAGAAAGAGCTGGACACCGAACTCCTTCTCAAGGTGGGACACCGCCGTCGAGACCGCGGACTGGGAAACCAGGAGGTCGTTGGCCGCCTGGGTCATGCTGCCGCTCTCCGCGGCCGCGACGAAGTAGCGCAGCTGGACCAGTGTGAAGTCGGGTTTCGTGGCCATGGCTTACTGTGACACGCCGCCCCCGGGTCAACCGGGTCGCCACGGTGGGTTCATGGGTTCACCCAGCCGTCTTCTTCTCCACGGTTTCGCTGGTTTCGCTGACGTCCTCGTCGGCGAGCAGGCTGCTGCCCACGGTTTCCTTGAGCGTGACAGCGGCCGCGAGTCCCACCGCGCCCACGAGCATCAGGTAGAACGCGGGCATCAACGACACCCCGGTCTCGGCGATCAGGTAGGTGAGGACGTACGGCACGGTGCCGGCGAAGAGGGCTGCCGTGAAGTTGTACCCGATCGATAGTCCGCCCTGGCGTACCCGCGTCGGGAAGATCTCGGCCATCGCGACGGCGTGAGTGCCCAGGATCAGTGCGAGGATGACGCCCAGCCCGATCTGCGAGACGAGCACGGCTGCCATGCCGCCGGCCTGCATGATCAGGAACAGCGGGTACGAAGCCACCACGAGCGCCACACCCGAGCCGATGAGCAGAGGCTTGCGGCCCACCCGGTCGGACAGAGCTCCGAACAGCGGTACCAGCACCAGCGCGACGATGGACGTGATGGTGGAAGCGAGCGCGGCGCCACCTTCGGAAAGGCCGATGTGCTGTGTCTGGTAGGTGACCAGGTAGACCAGCACGACGTAGAACGTCACGTGCATCATGATCTCGATGCCGCACATCTGGGTCAGCGGCCTGCGGTTGCGGGTGAACAGCTCTTTGAGTGGTGCGTCCGGCAGGTTGTCGGTTTCCTCGAGTGTCCGGAACTCCGGCGTGTCCTCGATCTTTTGCCGGATGTAGAAGCCAATCACGCCCAGCGGAGCGGCGAGCAGGAAGGGGATGCGCCATCCCCAGGCCGTGACGTCCTCTTCGGACAGCGTGGCGGTGAGCACGAAGACGGCGAGTGATGCCGCGAGGAAGCCGAGGAGGCTGCCAACCTCCAGCCAGCTCACCCCGAACCCCCGGTGCTTGCGCGGCGAGTACTCAGCCAGGAAAGTCGCGGCGCTGCCGAACTCGCCGCCGGCAGCCAGACCCTGCAACAACCGGGCGATGACAAGCAGGATCGGTGCGAGGATGCCGATGGATTCGTAGCTCGGCACGACGCCAACCAGCAGGGTCGCGCCTGCCATGGTCAGGATGACGATCGACAGTGTCTTACGCCTGCCGATGCGGTCGCCCAGCGGGCCGAAGACCACCGCGCCGAGCGGCCGGATGGCGAACGACACGGCGAAGACCGCGAACACCGACAGTAGGCTGGCCGTGGAGTCCTGGGCCGGGAAGAACACCTCGGCGATGGTCGTGGCCAGGTAGGCATAGATCGCCCAGTCGAACCAGTGCACCAGGACGCCGATGGCGCCCGCGACGATGCTCCGCTTGAGCACGGATGGTTCTATCGAGACGGCTGCGCGCTCCGACATGGGGGAACTCCTTGTCTGATGCCTTCGGCATGGCGATGAGAAGCGAAGCTACGGCAGCCTCAGGGTTTACCCAAGTAGATCTTTTTGAAGCAAAGCATCAAGAGAACTGATGCAGAGGCCATCTCCATCCGTCGTACAGAAATGGCCCCGGTGCCTCCCTCGGCGAGCGGACGCCGCCTGAGAGCATCACCGGATGCCCGCGAGCGCCTCGCCAAGTGGCGTGCGGGTGTGGAGGACCCGCACGCCGGTGCGCCGGCTATCGACCAGGCCAGCGTCGCGGAGCACGGTCAGATGATGCGACGCCGTCGACACCACCAGGTCCGTCAGGTGCGCGCATTCAGAGGTCGACAGCGGTTGCTGAAGCTCGATAATCAGGCGGGCACGGGTCGCACCGAGCAGGGCGGTGAGCGCATCGAGCGAGTCGGCTCCGTCACGGTGCCAGGTCTCGGAGACCCCGTGGGCGGGGTAGAAGATCGTGGGTTGCGCGGGCGGCTCGGTGAGCACGGCGCAGCCGCGGGCGGCCATCATCACCGACGGGACGAGTACCAGGCCGGTGCCGCCGCAGTTGACGACCTCTTCGTGACGTCGCATCTGTACACGCACGACCTCGTCGGCCCACGTCACGGTCGAGTGCAGAGTGGCGGCCATCTCCGCAAGACCCGCGTCGCTGCTTCGCCGGGCGCGCACCGCGATATCCGCGCGCAGCAAGCGAAGCATCTGGGGCCAGACGGGGGAGAGGAGCGCGTCCCAGACGAGCTCCCATGCGTCGGCGATCGTCGTCCTGGCACGGTCCGGCGCTGCGATCAGATCGCGGATCTCCTGCTGCCGGACGCCGGTCGAGCGAACGACCATCTTCTCCAAGTCGAACCGCAGCCGCTCGTCGGGGACCTCGCGCAGGCGCTGGGCCTCCTCTTCTGGGGTCATATCGCCCGACGGCGTGGCGGTGAGGAAGTCGGGCAGGTAACCGTCCGCACCGCAGATCACGGCCATCAGCCGGAACGCCTCCTCTGGCAGTGTGCCCTGGAGGGTGCGGAACCATCCCCAATGCAACGGCGCCGTCTGCGGGCAGAGGATGACACGCACGGCGTGCACCAGCTCGTACCCCGGCGAGATGCCGAACCGGACAGCCGAGATGTCGTTCGAACCCAGCCGGAACTCCACGAACTTTCGATCCACATCGAAAGCGTAGTCAGCGACGCCCGCATCCGGGGAATGTGGAGGCCATCAGCACGGCCGCACCGGAAGGACCAAGCACCATGACCACCACCCTCGCGATCCCCGCCGACAGCATCCGGGTGGGCGACAGCCGCACACTGCGGTTCGAGGGAGCCTCGCACGGCTCGAACGTGTCGTTCTTTCTCGTCACGTCCGACCCAGGACAAGGCCCCGGCCTGCACCGGCACCCGTACGACGAGACCTGGACCATACTCGAGGGCGAGGCGACCATCGTCGTCGGAGATGAGACCGTCGTGGCCCGCGCCGGCGACACCGCCGTCGCCCCCGCCAACACCTGGCACCGCTTCACCAACACCGGCGCCGGCACGCTCCGGGTCGTCTGCATCCACGCGTCTCCGGTCATGATCCAGGAGTTCCAGGACACCGTCACCAGCTCTCGCTGAACCCGCCAACCGACCAGCCGCCAAACACAGATCAAGGAGCAAGACCATGACGCAGTATTTCCTGACCATCCCGCACGACACCGCCGAAGAGCCGACGATGGAGTCCATGCAGGAGATGGACCCCGCAGAGCTCGAAGCGATGATGGCTGCCGTCGATCGCTTCAACACCGCACTGAACGACGCCGGCGCGTTCGTCCACGCCGGCGGGCTGCAGCCGCCGTCGACCGCGGTCACCGTCGACGCCACCGGCGCCGAGGCGAAGCGCACTCCCGGGCCGTTCGTGGAGGCGACGGAATACGTCGGCGGGTTCTGGATCATCGACGCCCCCGACGAGGAGACGGCGATAACTTGGGCGGAGCAGTGTTCCGCGGCCTTGCAGTCCCGCATCGAGGTCCGCGCCCTGCAGGAGGCCCCCGAGTAACACGAAAGAACGTCGGAGGGTGCGGTCGATCCGCGCCCTCCGACGTGTGCTGGGCTCAACGCCGAAGACGCCTCGCCGGACAGCGGTTACCCGCGGAATACGGCGCGCCCGCCGCTGATCACCACGCTGTCGTCGGCGCTGGCGGTGAACGCGATCTCGGGGGTGGCCTCGTTGGCCCGCACGTGCAGAGTCTGGCCGGGGAGTACCGGTGCGGCGAATCGCGCGTGGAGTTGGGTCAGGTTGGTGGGGTGACTGCCTGCCGCGGTTGCGACCATTCTGGCTGCGGTGCCGAGCGTGCACAGGCCGTGCAGGATCGGCCGTGTGAAGCCGTTGTGAGTCGCGACGGTGGGGTCGATGTGCACTGGATGGCGATCCCCGGTCAGTCGGTACAGCGCGGCCTGGGTGGCGGGGATCGGGTGGCTGCTGCGCCAGTTCATGACGGTCTCGGGTTCGGGCTCGCGGCTCGGCCCGCGTTGTCCTCCCCAGCCGCCGTAGCCGGGCAGGAAGATCGAGTACGTCGCCGTGAAGGCCACGCAGGTGACCTCGATGTCGACCATCGCGGCCTTTCCTTTGTCCCACACGTCGGCGACGCGGCCGGACATCTCGACCGGACCTCTCGTGGGAATGGCCTCGTGCATCGCCAGGCGTTGGGCGGCATGTAGGGATCGCAGCGGGTCGTAGGCGCCGAGCTGGCCAGCGGTTTCCACCGCCCACAGGCCGAGCGCGGTGCCATAGGCGGGCAGGGTGTGCAGGTCGCGCTCGTAGACCAGGTCGAGCGCATCGGGTGGCGCACCCACGGCGAGTGCGTACAGGATCACATCGCGATCGGTGTAGTCGACCAGGCGCGTGCCCAGGTCGCGGCCGGCCAGCTCGGGTAGGTCGCTCGATTGGGTCGTCATTGCGATACCGCCGTTTCCACGAGTTGTGGCTCCGTGCCGTGGGCTACCCGACGCGCCGCACGGTGTCCGACCAGTGGGCGATGACGGGCGTCGCGTCGAAGGCGATGGCGTCTTCCAGCTCCTCGGCGCAGTCCAGCAGCAGCTGTTCCTGGTGGGGTGCGCCGACGAGTTGGGCGCCGACGGGAAGGCCGTCGACGAGTCCGCATGGCAGGGTCAGCGCGGGCAGTCCGGCCACGTTGAACGGGACGGCGAACGGGAAGGCGCCCCACAGGCTGCTCACTGGCTGCCCGTCGACGGCCCGCGGCCGTTGGTCGATCGGGAACGCGGGCACCGCGACTGTGGGAGTGAGCAGCAGGTCGACCTCGGTGATCAGTCGCGCGAGCCGCTCGCGGTACGCGCGTAGCTCGTGGCGGGCCTGCGCGACGGTTTCCGCGTCGAGGCGCTGCCCGGCGAGCAGCGTCGCGCGCTCGTACTCGGTCAGCAGGTTTTCCTGATCGGGCAACAGGTGCCCGCGTTCCCGGTGCTCTTCGTCGAGTACCAGGGGGCCGAAGATCTCGGCCCAGCCGGCGACCGGGAGCTGGTATGGCTCGACGTGGTGACCGAGGGACTCGAGGAGCTGTGCGACACGCGTAACCGAATCGACCACTCCGGGCATCACGGGCCGGTTCTCGGGACGCGGGCACCAGGCGACGCGCAGCTTCCGGGTTGCCGTGGCACGTGGATACCGGCGATCGGCCAGCACGCCGACCAGGTGTCGGGCGTCCGCGATCCGCCAGGTGAGCGGGCCCGGGCTGACGAAGTCCGTCATGGCGCGAAAACCGTGCTCGTCGCGGCATACGCCGGGAGTGGGTTTCAGACCGACCAGACCGCAGAACGCGGCCGGGATCCGGACCGAGCCGCCGCCGTCCGATCCGACCGCCGCGCTCGCCAGTCCGGCGCTGACCGCGGCCGCCGAACCTCCGCTGGATCCGCCGGGGGTGCGGTCGGTGTCCCACGGGTTCGCGGTGCTCGGGCCAAGCAGGTTGTCGGTGGTCGCGGACTGCCCGAACTCGGCGGTGTTGGTCTTGCCGGTGAGCACCGCTCCCGCGGAGCGTAACCGGGAGACCACTCCGGAGTCCCTGGCTGGGATCTGTCCACGATGGACCAGCGAGCCCAGGGTGGTCGGTACGTCGCGAACGTGGAACGCGTCCTTCACCGCCACCGGCACACCGAGCAGTGGGGTCGTTTCGTCCGCGCGCCGGTACGTTTCGGTGGCGCGCCGCGCTTGCTGCCGGGCGTGGTCCCTGGTCACCTCAAGGTACGCGTGCAGATCGTCGTCGATCCGGTCGATCCGCTCGAACGTCATCTCGAGCAGTTCGGACGGGGTGAGCTGGCCCGTGCGGAAGGCAGCGGTCAGCTCGTGGATCGGCCAGTAGATCGGATGGCGGTCAGGCATGGGGAAACACACCGCCACTGATCCCGTACACCTCACCGGTGATGTAGCCGGCGTCCGGGCCGACGAGGTAGGACACCAGGCCGGCCACGTCTTCTGGCCTGCCGACCCTGCCGACGCGGGAGCGTTGCTCCGCATAGCCAGCGAAGAAGTCGTCCGGGTAGATCTTGCGGAGGAAGTCGTTGTAGATCAGCCCGGGTGCCACCGCGTTGATGCGGATGCCGTGCTTGCCGTTCTCGGCGGCCGCGACCCGCGTCAGCGCCAGCACGCCGGCCTTGGCCGCGGCGTAGGCGGCGCCGTGTTCGGTACTGGCTTCCCAGGCGGCGATCGAGCTGATGTTGACGATCGCGCCGCCGCCGCGCTCGATCATGTGCGGCAAGGCATGGCGCATCGCGTAGAACGTCCCGTTGAGGTCGACGTCGAGGCATCGCTGCCAGGTGTCCACGGACATCTCGGCAACCGGTTCGATCTTGCTCCAGCCGGCGTTGTTCACCAGCACGTCCACACCGCCGCGCTCATCGGCAACCGTCCGAATGGCCTGCTCGACGGCGGGGGAGTCGGTCACATCCAGCGGGTACGACAGGAAAGGCCGGTTGTGCTCGGTACCGAGCTGATCGGCGAGTTCGCGGCAGCGGCGCTCGTGTGCGTCGGTGATGACGACGTCGAATCCGTCCGAGGCGAGCCGCCGGGCGACGGCCGAACCGATCCCAGCCCCGGCGGCGGCGGTGACGACCGCGACCGCGTGTCTAGTCATGGACATGGCACTCCCTGTGCTTCGAGCTGGGCGGAGCGATGGTGCGGTGGGTTCGCGGTCAAAGTCCGGACACCGCCGGGATGAACCGATTGGCGAGCTGGTCCATCCGCCGTCGCCTACCGCCGGACAGCAGGGCGAACGTGATGCGGTCGATGTCCAGTGCGGCGAGCTCGCGTAACCGTTCGATGCAGTGCCGCTCGTTGCCGACGAGTGCGACCGAACGGATGAACTCGTCGCTGACCACCTGCTTGTGCCCGGCGCGCAGCGACAGGTGCTCGACGAGGTGGTACTGGTCCCTGGCCGCGTCGAACTCCGGGCGGAACCGTTCCCACGCCGGGGGAATGAGCTTCCACGGCGCGAACGTGGCGGCTTGGCTGGTGGCCCAGGCGGCGACGTCCGCGACGGCCTTCTCCTCGTCGTCGTCGACGCTCATCGTCACCACGAGGTCGATCACGATGTCCGAGCGGCTCCGGCCGGCCCGCTCCAACCCCTGGTAGATGTAATCCAGCTGCCAGGCACAGAAATCCGGATCCGCCGCGCCCATGAGAATCGCACCGTCGCAGCTTTCGCCGGCCAGCCGCAGCATGCCCGGCTGGGAGACCGCCAGGTAGATGGGAATCTGCCGGCGCGCGCAGGCCAGCTGGATCGTGGTGCCGTACAGCTCGGCCTCCTGTCCACTGAACAGCTGCCGGAACTCCGCGATGCCGACACGGAGATCACCGAGCTTGGACGGCTGGGCTCCGGCGCCGTACACGGAGGACCACCCGGCGCCGAGCCCGAGCATGGCGTGCCCGCCGGAGAGCTCGTCCAGCGCGGCGGTGGCGTTCGCGGTGACTGTCGGGTGCCGGGTCACGAGGTTGGTGACCGCGGATCCGATGTGCATGCGCTCGGTGGCGAGCGCGGCCAGGTTCATCGCCGCGTACACATCCTTCATGCCGAGCTGGAAGTCGATGAACCACATCGCCTCGAAGCCCAGGGCCTCCGCCTCACCCGCCAGCTCGCCGACCTTGTTCAGCGGCTCACGCGGGCTGACACCCATCGACAGTCCCCATCGATCCATGTCACAGCATCCTTTCCACGGCCACCCGAAGGTTGTCGGTGACGGCCCTGGGATCGTCGACGTTCATGAGGTGTCCGGCTCCGGTGATCTCCTGGTAGTCGGCGTGCTCGAGCGCGCCGAGAATGATGTCCGCGGCCTTGCGCGGGCAGAACGTGTCGTGCTCGGCGCCGATGACTCGCACCGGAGAGCGGATGGCGGCGAGCGCGGGGGTCAGCGGGCTGGTGCGGAGCCCGGCCATCGCCGCCGCGCCGTTCGCATACCCCGCCCCGTCTTCGACGGCAGCCACCCGGCGCTCCGTGACACCGTCCACATCGGACATCGGATTGGCGAGTGCTGCCGCGGTGTCGGCTCGCAGCGCGTCGTGCAGCGCGCTCGCTCCGCCGGAGCCAACCAGCTCGATCCGGTCCGCGTAAAAGCCGGCGGCCGCCCGGCCCACCACCGTCGATGTGCCGAGCACGACGGCACCGGTGACGAGGTCGGCGGACTCGGCGGCCGCGGAGAGCACGACCGTCCCGCCGAGGGAGAAACCGACGCAGACGGCCGGTCCGGACACCTCGCGAAGGAAGCTGAGCAAGTCGTCCCGCAGTTGCGCGAGATGACCGCTGGGCGCGCCCAGTGTGGTGTCGCCGTGACCGCGGAGGTCGTAGGCGTAGGTGCGCAGGTGGGGCAGATCGTGCTGCTGGGCCGCCCAGGTGTGCCGGTCCTCGGCCAGACCGTGTACCAGTACCACCGCCGGTCCACGGCCGGCGACCCGGTAGGCCACGTCGATATCGCCGAGCCGCACCAGGGCATCGCGCTGTTCTACTCCAGTCATACGGTTCCCTGAAGAACCTGCTGGCGCAGATCGGCCTTGCGGACCTTCCCGGCCGGCGTCTGCGGCATCTGATCAACGACGATCAGCCGTTCCGGCCACAGCCGTCGCGGTAGGCCGCGGTCGCGCAACCACGTCAGTAGTTCCGGGAGATCGGGACTGGGGGAGCGCTCTGCCGGTACGACCACGGCGCAGATCCGTTCCCCGAGGCGGGGATCGGGTGTCCCGATCACCGCGACCCGATCGATTTCGGGGTGTGCGGCCAGCTGGTTCTCCAGGGGCAGCGGGGAGATGTTCACGCCGCCGCGAATGATCATGTCCTTGATCCTGCCGGTGATCCGTACGTAGCCGCCGTCCAGCTCGGCGAGATCACCCGTCCGGAAGAACCCGTCCGCGGTCAGCAGCTCCCGGTAGAGGTCGTCCTGGCCGAGATAGCCGACGAACACCCCCGGTCCCCGCATCACCAGCTCACCGGGATCATCCTCGGTGAGCTGGTCGTCCGGTGACAGGGTGCGTAGTTCGAGTCCCGGCAGGCCGGTGCCGGCCGTTCGTGTGCGCCGCTCGGCGTCGTCTCCGGGCAGGCAGGTGGTCACGCCGCCCTCGGTCATTCCCCACAGCACGCTCACGAACGTGTTCGGGGCTTGCTCGGCGGCCGATTCCAGCAGCGCGGGCGGCACCGGAGCCCCACCGCACAGGAAGGTGTGCAGGTACCGCATCTTCGGTTCGCCCGGTGGTGGCTCGGCGGCCATCAGGTCGTTCAGGAACGGAGTCGCGGCCGCGGAGAATCCGCAGCGATGCCGGTTGATGAGCTCGAGTGCGGTGTCCGGGTCCCAGCCGTCCTGCAGCACCAGCGGTGCACCGGTGAACAGGGCCAGCCGGGAACCGTGCCAGGCGCCGACGCTGTGCCCGAGCGGGGAGGGCATGAAGATGGGTTGCCGCTCGGCGATGTCGAACCTGTCCGCGAACCCGATGTTCACAGCGGCGAGGGTGTTCTCGGTGTGCGCGACGGCTTTCGGCTTGCCCGTCGTGCTGGACGTGAACATGACGTGCGCGAGTCCGTCCGGGTGGGCGTTCATGGGTGCCCGCTGCGCGGGGATGCGTTCCCACAGCTGGTCACCGGACTGCGTCATGCCCACCGCGAGCACTGCGGACGCGCTCGCCCTTGCTACGGCCACCGCCTCGTCGCCGGTATCCCTGTCTCGGTAGCGGCTCGGCATCACCACCGCACGGGCGCCGACCAGATCGCACACGTAGTGGAGCGTGTCGGCGTCCGTCGCGACCGGAAGTGTCGCGGGAATCGCGCCGAGGCGCAGGCAGGCCAGGAATACGGTATGCCAAGACACCCAGTTGGGCAGGCACTCGAGGACGACGTCACCGGCTTCGATGCCGTGGCTGCCGAACTGTTCGGCAAGCCGGCCCGCCTCGGCCCATAGCTGCGCACGCGTCAGCGCGCCCCGATCGTCGGTGACCGCCGGCGCGGAGGGTGCCGCACGCACCAGTCGTTCGAAACGATCAACGAGCGACGCGTCCGGCCACCAGCCGCTGCTGCGGTACCAGCCGGTGCGGGATCCCGGATCGGAACCGATGTCCTGCGCGGTGACACCCATAGATCTTCACTCCCCACGCGGCAGGCGAGGACCACCTGCTGGTTGTAGACGCTTCCGGTAACCGGCGTGGATCGCTTTGCGTCTGGCCATCGTCGAATGGGACCACGGTAAAGTCAAGAGAGCGACGTCGCTTTTTTTCGAAGGTGGCTTCGCTTTGTTCCACGACGGCAAGTAACGTGCTTGCGACGTGGGGGCGGCAGGCTCGCACCCACGCCGCTCGCACCGCGTTCGTCTGCACATCGGAGGTGTTCGGTGCCCGCAGTCCCGACCACGCCCAAAGGGATCCGCACCAGGGACCACATCCTGCGCGCCGCTCGCCGGGTGTTCGCCAGGGATGGTTACGTCGGCGCGACGATGAGTGGCGTCGCCGAGGAATCGGGCGTCTCGCTCGGCGGGTTGTACCGCTACTTCACCAACAAGGAAGACCTCTTCGAGGGCCTGATCGGCGACATCCACGAGGAGCTGTACCGGGCGAGCGGGACGACCGATCACAACTTCCGCGCTACGCCGTTCGACGCGCTACAAGACGCGAACCGCGGCTACCTCGAGCACTACTACGCGAACCGGGACGTGATGCGCGCGCTGATCGAGGCGGCCAATGTGGACGATCGATTTCGGGACTTCTGGTGGAAGATGCGCTCCCGTCACGTCGACCGCTTCGTGGCGGCGCTACGTGACCAGCACGGTATCGAGCAGCTGGACGGAATGCCCACCAAGCTCGCGGCCGAGGCGGCGGCCTGCATGGTCGAGCAATCGGCGTACGTGTGGTACGCGCACGAGAACCTGTACGGCGAAGCCGTGCCGATCGAGAAGGCGACGCTGATCGTCACCCGAGCCTGGTACCGCCTGTTCTTCGGCGACGAGCGCAGCGGGCAGGCACGGCCGTAACAACCGGAGGCGTCCGGCCTGTCCTGTCGCTGCCGCGCCTCCGGCCGATTGCCGAGACCTGCCGGTGCCTAAAAAGCGAAGTCGATTTCGCAAAAAAGCGATGTCACCGTCTTGACACGTTTTTGCCGCCGCGCGCACTATTGCCCGCACACCGATCGACGCTTCCGGTGAACCATCTCGATGATCGCGACGCGCCACCGCGTTGCCGCCCGCCGAACGCCCTCGGGCAGCACGGTCCACCCGCACCACCCGCGCCCGTCCACTTGAACCGCGAGGTGTTCCATGGCGACCGACGACAAGACCACATCACACCCGGCCGACCCGGCCCGCCCCGGTTCTGGCGACAAGCCCGGCAGCCGCGCGAAGCGCGCGATGCTCGGTGCCTGGTTCGGCTTCTTCGTCGACCTTTTCGACATCTACCTGCCCACGGTCGCCCTGGCCCCGGCGATCGCGTACTTCATCGCACCGGACCTCGGCGCGACCGGGATCGCCATCACCGGAGGCATGATTTTCACGGCAACCCTGATCGGCAGGCCGATCGGTGCCGCGATCTTCGGCAGGTTCGCCGACACCGTCGGCCGCAAGCGCGCCACCATCGTCGCGATGAACGGCGCCGGGATCGCAACACTGCTGATGGCACTGCTACCCGGATATCACCAGCTCGGCGTGGCGAGCGTGCTGCTGTTCGTCGCACTTCGGTTGGTGGGCGGTATCTTCCTCGGCGGCGAGTACACGGCGGCCAACCCGCTCGCCATGGAAGCCGCGCCACGACACAAGCGCGGTCTGTACAGCGGGATCATCAACACCGGATTCCCACTCGCCTACGCGGCCGTCTCCCTCATCACGTTGCTCCTCCTGCTGGTCATGCCGGCACAGGGCGTCGATTCCGCCTACGCGCAGTGGGGATGGCGGATCCCGTTCGTCATCGGTGCCGTCCTGGCGTTCGTGCTCGTGGCCTACTACCGGCGCTCGGTCGACGAATCCGAACTGTTTACCAAGCAAAAGGGCACCAAGACACCGATCAAGACACTGTTCTCCGGCCGGAACCTCAGCGCGTTCCTGCAGGTTTTCGCCCTGATGACGGGATTCTGGCTGTCCCTGCAACCGGTCGCCGCGGTACTGCCCACCCTGCTCGGCGCCGACGGCATCGGCATGTCCAGCCAGGCCACGACCCTGCTGCTGGTGGTCGCCTACCTCCTGCTGGCCGCGGTCGACGTCGCCGCCGCCGTGCTCAGCCAGCGGATCGGGCGGCGCACCTTCCTCGTGTACGCCGGAGCGGTAATGGCCACCGTCGCGACCACGGTGTACTTCCTCCTGGTGCGATTCGGGCCCGGCAACCCGCGACTGGCGGTCGTCTGCACCGTGCTCGTCGTGATCGTGGTCGTATGCCCGTGGGCGGTGCTACCCGCGTACATCAACGAACGCTTCCCCACGTCGGTTCGGGCATCCGGGTACGGACTCGCCTACAGCCTCGCCGTGATCGTGCCGTCGTTCTACGCCTTCTACCAGGCGGGCCTCGGCTTCGTCATGCCGTTCAACTACACCGGAATCGTGCTACTCGGCGTCGGTGCGCTGACCATCGTCGGTGCTGCGCTCGCCGGTCCGGAAACCAAAGACATCGACTTTCGCGCACACGCCGACGTGAGCGCCTAGCCTGCGGGCGCGCACCGAGACTGGATGAAGGTCCCGTTCACCGGCGAATGCGGAAGCTGCCCGCATTCCGCGACTTACGGTTCGCTGGCGGCTACCGGCACCTCGGTCCGCTGCTTGGTTAGTCGCGGTGGTGTGGTGGAGGACTCGTCGGTGCGCAGTTCCCGCCACAGGGAGTACGCCAGCGCCAGCATGAGTAGGACGAACGGGGCCGCCGTGACGATGACCGTCTGCTGGAGCGCCTCCAGGCCCCCGGCGAGCAGCAGGACGATCGCCGTGGCCCCGGTCAGGAAGCCCCACAGGGCCAGGACGCCCGGACGGGGGCGTTGCGTGCCGTCCGAGGAGAGCATGCTGAGCACGAACGTGTTCGCGTCGGCCCCGGAGACGAAGAACAGCAGCACCAGAACCATGGCGACCACGGAGGTCACCGTGGGCCACGGCAACGACTCCAGCATGGCGAAGATCGCGTTGTTGGGGTCGTCGGCGGCGGCCTGCGCCACCTTCCCGCCGCGGAAGGCGTCCTCGAAGATCGCTGTACCGCCAAAGGCGGTGAACCACAGGAAGAACACGACGCTGGGCACGCCGAGCACCGCGATCACGAACTCCCTGATGGTGCGCCCCTTGGAGATTCTGGCCAGGAAGACGCCGACGAACGCGCCCCAGGAGATCCACCAGGCGAGCATGAAGTAGGTCCAGCTCTGCATCCACTCCAGGTTGCCGAAGATGCCGGTGCGCAGGCTCATCGGGATGAAGTCACCGAGGTACTGGCCCAGCGACTGCACGAACAGGTTGAGCACGAACGACGAGGGCCCGAGCAGCAGCACGAAACCGAACAGCAGTACCGCCATGCCCATGCTGGACTCGCTGAGGAAGCGGATCCCCTTGTGCAGCCCGGTGATCGCCGAGATCGTGAACAGCAGGGTGACCACGCCGATGATGGCGGTCTGCATGCCGATGCCGTTGGGCAGCCCGAACAGCCGGGTCAGGCCGCCGTTGATCTGCAGGGCACCGAGCCCGAGGGAGGTTGTGGTTCCGAACAGGGTCGCGAAGATCGCGAGCACGTCGATCGCCTTGCCGGCCGGCCCGTTCACGTGCCGTCCCAGCAGTGGCGCGAGCATCGGGCTGACCAGTCCCTTGCGGCCCTTACGGTGGATCGAGTAGCCGATCGCGATGCCGAAGACGGCGAAGACCGCCCATGCGTGCAGGCCCCAGTCGAAGAACGAGTACTGCATCGCCCGCACCGCGGCGTCCTTGCTGGCCGGTGTGGCGAGTCCGTGGGGCGGCTGGGCGAAGTGGCTGATCGGCTCGGCCACTCCGTAGGAGACCAGACCGATGCCCATCACGGCGGCGAGGATCATCGCCAGCCAGCTCCATGTGCTGAACTCCGGCCGGTCGCCCTCGGCGCCGAGCCGGATCCGGCCGTAGCGGCTCGCCGCGAGCGCGACCAGGAAACCCAGCACGGCCAGGCAAGAAACCAGGTAGAGCCAGCCAACCTCGCCGGTGATCCAGTTCAGCGCCAGCGAGGTGACGGTGTTGAGGTTGTCGATGGCCAGCGTGCCCCACAGCACGAACAGGGTGCACAGGGCCGCGGAGACGTAGAAGACGGACCCCAGTCGTGGTGGATCGAGCGCTTGTCTGGTCATGGTTTCTCCAGTGGTGCGAAGCAGCGACCGGCGTCCGGTGGATCACGCCGAGGCGAGCGGCGCGGTCGCGGGAACGGGCGTCGGCTCGGCTGCTGGACGGGTGGAGCGGACGCCGAGGTCGCGGAGGATTTCGGTGGTGAGGGAGGAATCCGGGGCGGTGTGGTGTCCGGCAGCCCCGGCGCCGGACGGGTGGCGCAGGTAGAGGACGACACCTCGGCCGCGGGCCGAGATCGCGGTGGTGGCGGCGTCGAGATCGTGCCGGCACGTGCAGGCCGTCGACCTGAACACGTCGCCCAGCAGGCACTCGGTGTGGACGTGGACGGCGACGTCGGTACCGTCGCCGAGATCGCCGTAGACCAGCGCGAGGTGTTCCGCGCCGTCGTGGACCGACCGGTACCCGACCGCCCGGGTGTGGCCGGTGATGAGCGGCAGTCGGGTTCTGGCCGCGGCGACCAGTTGTCGTTCGGTTTGCCGCCGGTGGGCGATCAGGTCGGACAG